>NZ_PUEC01000009.1 GCF_003024805.1 Duncaniella muris | reverse complement strand
GGGATGCCCGAGCGGCGGGGGCGGCCTAAACCGCCCCCAAGAGCGGACTGCGGCAAGACCATTCTCAAATAATCTAAGGTGGATGTAATTTTTGCCTCATTTTATTTGGTTTTTAATATAGTTCGTTTGATACCGCTTTGGCATTACTCAATGCTGTAAATTCAGAGATTCAGACAAAGCAGAATAATCTTAACACCGAAACTGGGATTGCTTCTGAAATAAAAAGCCTTAAAGCTCTTAGGGCAGAGGTTGAAATTGGGAGTAAAACCTGGAAAGATTATGATAAGCAAATAACAACTCTGGAAAAGAAACTTTCTACAGCCACTGGTAAAGGGAGTAAAGGATCTGGCGGTCGATCTGCTAATGAGGCAGCCAAGAACGCTGAAACACTCCTCCAGAAACAACTGGAGGCTGCAAAACGCCTGGAGGAGGCAAGGATCTCTATCATGGAGGAGGGATATGAGAAAAGGAAAGCTGCTCTGGATCTCCAGCACAAAGATCAGCTCCAGCGTATTGACAAGGAGGAGAAAGAACTGGTAGCTGCCAGAAAGAAAGCTGGGAAAGGTGGTTTATCCCAGGATGAGAAAGATGGCTTTACTGAAATGCGAAACTTGGAAAACCAGAGCTATCAAAAGGATCAGCAAGCCCTCCTAATTGCAGAGATCGCTGAAAAGAAAAAACAATACCAACTCTACTGGAGATGGGTTGAAAATATGGGCAAGGATGTGGCGGATAAACAATTTGCCACACTGCTTACCAGTGGTGCATCTTATAAGGAGTATCTAGATAAACAGATCAAGGCACTCAAAGATAAACAAGCCTCTGGGCAAACTCTAACTGATGGTGAGCAACAGCAACTCTTTACCCTGGATCTCCAAGTTAAAGAGATCTCTGGAGCAAAATCAGCTATGGATCTATTTAAGGATAGTGTAACCAGGACTATCAACCAGGCACAAACCCTGGCTGAAAAACTGGAAGCTATTGCCAATGCAAAAGAACGACTGGCAAACGGATCCTCTGGCTTGGTATCGGAGGATGATATTGCTGCTGCCAATCTTTTCCTCTCCCAAGAGGATGAGAAAAACCAGCAAGAGATTGAGGATCGTGTGCTCACTCAATTCCGAACCTTTGAGGAACAGAAAGCCTCTATCCAAAATGAGTATGCTTTATTGAGGGCGGAGGCTCAACGCCTCAATGATGAGGAACGGATTAAACAGATCAACCTCGCAGAGAGTGAGGCTTTATCAGCTCTCAATTCGGCTTTCCTTATGCAGAGTGAGAGTTGGAAAAATCTGTTTACGGATCTGGATGCTCTTACCGTGGATCAGATTGATAAGTTGGTAAGGGAGATCCAGGATAAGCTCAATACTGCTGATCTGAAACTCAATCCAGCCGATCTGAAAGCCGTTTTGGATAAGCTGGAAGAGGCAAAGAGCAAGATCCTGGATGTAAACCCTTTTAAGGCTTTGGGCAACTCCCTCACAGATGTATTCAAGAAACAGAAAGATGGATCCAAAAAGACCTCAAAGCAGATCAAAACCGACTGGAAAAACCTCTCAAAAGCAACAGAAGCGTGTTTCGACTTTATCAAAGATGCGATAGCTAATTGTAGTGTGCTGGATGATCTCCTGGGTGATTCTGGCAAGGCTACAATGGATATGGTCATGGGTGTTACCCAGGCTGGTATTGCTATGTCTGCTGCTATCAAATCAGCAGAGAAAGGATCCATTATCCTTACGGCTATCTCAATCGCACTCCAGGCTATCAGTTGGATTGCTGGGCTATTCAACAATGATGATAAGCTGGAGAAAAGGATCCAGAATATCCAGAGAAACATTGATGCCCTTTCCAACTCCTTTGATCGCCTACAACACGCAGCGGATCAGACCTACTGGGTGTTTTCAGCAGAGGAGAAAGATGCTCACGAAAAGAGGCTCAATGCTATCCGTGATCAGATTGCAGCCCTGGAGCAGCAAGCCGTTGTTGCAAGGCAGAGCTGGAATTTCGTTGAGTATGCCAGACTGACTAAACAGATCAAGGAGTTGAAATATGCCCTGGAGAAAGAGAATGCCAAAGGAGATATGTTCCAGCTCTATGAACTCCAGAAACAGAACCTCAAAGAGCAACAAGTGCTCATTCAGCAGCAGATCCAGGCGGAAAAGAATAAAAAGAAAACCGACAAGGATAAGATTGCTGAATGGGAGGAGGCTATCAAGGATATTGATACCCAGTTGGAGGATATGGAAAGGAGCATGATGGAAACTCTGGCTGGCACCGACACAAAATCTGCCATAGATGAGTTTGCTGATGCCCTGGTTGAGGCTTACTGCCAGGGAGAGGATGCAGCAGAGGCTCTGGGGCAAAAGACTAAGGAGGTGCTTAAAAATGCCGTTGTGGAGGCTCTGAAAAGGCAATTCCTGGCAAAAGCCATAGATGAGGCTATACAATTCCTGGGTGGAGCTATGGAGGATGGCACTCTGGATCCCTGGGAAAAGTCAAAGTTTGAGGCTATGGTGAATGCTGCTGGCGATACATTCAACGCAGCCCTGGAGGGCATTGGCGATTGGATCAAGGATATGGATGCTGTAGCCGAAAAAGAGGATGATCCTCTCACTGGAGCGATCAAGGGCATGAGTGAACAAGCAGCAGATGTGCTGGCTGGTAGAGCAAATGCCATAGTGATCAACCAGAGCGAGATGATAATGATCGGTCGCTCCGCTCTGGAGTATCAATCCCAGATCGCTGCCAACACCAGGGCAACGGCTGAAAAGCTGGATGAGATCCACACCACATTAAAGCAATTAGAGAACAATAACCCTCTGCTTTCGCAGGGCATATCATAAAGCTATGAATCTGATAAACCAACTCAAAGAGGATGGCACAGCCAAAGGGCTATGCCGAATGTGGAGGATGAAACTCCAGCCAGATCTCTCCGTGGAGGAACTGGCAAAACTCTACATTGATGGGATTGATTTCTGTATCTCCGAGGACTATCCCACACTGGATTTTTTGCGAGATCATTTCAAGGGATCATGTGAGCCTTATGGTGTGTTCGTGGATGATGAGGTGTCGGAACACAACACCCCAGATGTGGTGCTCAATGGTTACTGCAAAGCGATCCTGGAGTATGATGGCTACACCGTTTCCAGGATCTATGCAAGACACAATACCCAGGGAGCCGTGAATGTGTCCGATAATGCCATTGTAACAGTGGATGCCTTTGATAATTCTAACCTGGTAATTGCCGTGGCTGGTAGTGATGCCCAGGTAATAGTGAATATATATGGGAATGCCAGAGTTGAGGTTATCGGCTCTGGGATCGAGATTAAAAAACATAATAAAACCACCTATTGATATGATAGATAAATCTCTCATTCTGCATTTGCCTTTCCATGATCCAGACGGATCAAAGGCATACGACTATTCCCAGAGCAGAGCCGATGCTGATCTCTCTGGAGATGCCAAACTCATTAAGGATGCCGATGCTGGCAAGGCTCTCTCCATAAAAGGAGTGGGAGAGGCGATCACGGCTAAGGCAATCCCTTTCAACACAGATTTCACCCTCACAATCAATATCAAAACTCCTCACAATAGGATCGGCTGGGTGTTAAATTCACCTGGTGTAGAAAAGTTTATTGAGCGGTGGATCTCCGTGGCTCCCAATCGCAGAGAGTTTCTGGCTTTCGTTAAGTCTGGCAATAGTTTCACTGTGTATCGCAACAAGGAGGTTGTGTTTGTCGGAACGATCTCTGGCACACCCAACGGCTTTGCATTGTGCGATGATGATCTCATTGAAACTAATGTGATCATAGATGATGTGCAACTCTATAACCGTGCCCTCAAAGAGAAAGAGGTGCTGATGATCCAGGGCGCAAATGATGATGTTGAGTATTTTCTTGACGGATTCAATTTCAAGGAGTATGGCGTGGAGGTGTCAGCATCTAAGGGGCTGGTGGATCGCCTGGCTCGTAAAGAAACCCTCACAGCCGAATGGGATAACTACCACGGCATAGTAAGGGATAAGAAACGCCCCAGATTCAAAGAGCGTACAATCGTGCTGGATTGCTTTATCTATGCCTCCAGCAGAACCGCCTTTGTGGAGTGGGTACAGCGTTTCTTCTCGCTGTTTGATGCTCCAGGAAACCACCGTTTCAAGTGTGTGCCACACCTCAAAACTAAACCCCTGGTTTATGAGGTGGAGTTGCATGATGGTGTAAGCGTGGAGAAAACCTGGGGGCATTACAATGATGAACTGATGGTGGGCACGTTCCAGATCACGCTGGTTGAGGATGAGCCAGTGAAACGTGTGTTGAGGCACATTGGAACAACTGCAAACACAGTAGCCTCAATCACGGTAACATCTACCAAGTATCTCAACATCTACTGGGGTGATGGATCCCACACCTACAATGTGGCTGGCAACCAGAAAACGGTTGAGCACACCTATGAGGAGCCAGGGGAGTATGATATTATTATCTCTGGCGTGATTGAGGATATTGAGGAATTTTCGACTAACGCTATTGTAGTATGGGAGATTTTGAAATAATCAAGCGAACTGGAGAAAGGATCCCTCTTTTCTCCAGGGAGCCTTTTTGTACGGTTAAGAGTGCCACATTAACATCCGCTCTTATGGGCGATGATAATGTGCAACTCTCAATCGTGTCCTCCAAGTGTATCACCTTTGGAAAGGGTGATAAGATCGTGATCGGTGGAAATGAATACACCATTCGCACCACTGTAAACCGAGATGAGATCTCAGAGGATTACTATAAGCATGATGCTGTTTTCTATGGCGTTATGTATGAGCTTATGAAAACCCAGTATCGTGATTGTGATGCCAATGGCAAATCAACACGATCAACCTTTGATCTCACATACTCTATCAAGGATTTTGTTAAGGTGATTATCTATAATCTTAACAGAGATTATCCTGGCTTATGGAAATTCGATGAGGATAATTGCCCAGATACGGATCCGATTACCATTCAGTTTTCAAAACAGAACTGCCTCCAGGTGCTCCAGTCGCTCTGTGGCGATAGCAATTTCAAGCTGGAGTTTAAGATCTCCCAGGCGGAGGGTGTCCGAACTATCCATATAGGAAAGTTTGGGGCTAAGATCGTGCCTCCTGGTGGAAACGCTTTCTTTGAGTGGGGTAAGGGTAACGGTCTATACAACCTCAAAGAGGAAAAGGTTGATGATAAATCAATCAAAACAAGGCTCTGGGTAGAAGGTGGCACTACCAATATCCGTGCTGATTATCGCAACTACTCTGAAAGATTACAACTCCCTTTCCCCAGGCGTTTGAACAAAAACAAACATACCCTGGCGGATGGTACCGTTATTGAGCCAGAGAGTGAAATGATCGGCATTCACAATGATAACGATCGTTTCATAGAGGATGGAGATCTCCGTGATGCCCTGGGGAGTGATGAAGATACAGCCCAGTATGATAACATCTATCCCAGGCGAACTGGAGAGATCACAGCTCTGGTGGAGGGCGATATAAATTCATTCGTAGATGATACGATGGATTTTGACCTTACGGAGAAAGATGCCAATGGCACCAAGTGGCTGATCAATGATGTGGCTGCAAAGATCAATTTCATCTCTGGATTGCTGGCTGGGCAACAGTTTGAGCTTTCAGCTTACGATCACTCCAGCAAAACATTCACGCTCAAACCCTACACAGACAACCGAGGGCTAACGATCCCCACCGTTGATACAGAGGCTTACCGCTTTCGTGCTGGCGATAAGTACACGATCACAGAGATCAATCTGCCTAAATCCTATGAAGATGATGCAGAGGAGGATCTATGGTATGCTGGCAAGGAGGATTTTGATAATATGAAACAAGCCAGGGCGCAATATAAGCTAACCCTGGATAGGCAGTATCTCATCGATAACACTCCAGATGATGCAGATACCTCCGTTTTCAATGTGGGTGATTATGTGCCTATTAAGGATGAGCGTTTTGGTATTGAAAAGAGCATAAGGATCCAGAAAGTAGTTAGAAACCTACTCCTGGAGCAAGATTACTCCCTAACGCTCTCCGATACAACAGCCATATCCATTATCGCCCAGACGGTGGTAGATGTGGCGAACCATGAGCAAGTTATTGTAAACAACCGCCTCCGAGATCTCAACAAAGCCAGGAGGGGATGGCGTACAACCGAGGATCTAAGAAACATGGTATATGATACCGATGGTTTCTTTGATGTGGATAACATACGCCCCAACTCCATTGATACCAATATGCTCACTGTAGGATCCAAGAGCCAGCAGTTTGTGCTTACAGATGTGATCCTCCAGGCTAATGTGGGCGGTCTGCCTAACCGCTTTGATGCCTCCGCTGGTCTGCTTTCGCACCTTACGATCAATGATGATGAGATCATGCACTGGAATATGGGAGCCAGTGAGTTTACTCTGGGTAGCCCTGGCGGATATTATCTGTTTGCCAAGTGCTCAAAGAAAAGCTCCGAGGGTGTCTGGTATCTAACACAGAAACAGCTCCGCTTTGAGCCAGAGGATGATCCCAACAACTACTATTTCCAGGTAGGTATTCTATCTCCGCTCCGAGAAGGAGATAATTTCCGTGATTTCGTAACCACATACGGCTTTACCAGAATCAACGGCAATACCATTACCACTGGTAGGATCGTTACCAGTGATGGAGAGTGCTATCTGGATCTGGATGGCAACCGCTTTAGGATCGGTGATGCAGCCAGCAGTATTGACTGGAATGTGACTGCAAGAAACAGAATCACACTCCGAAATGTGAGTGTTGTATCTGGCAGTGGCGATACCTCCGAGCTGGGCGTTTTCCGTGGCACCTACAACCCCGACTATATCTACTACAAAGGTGATGAGGTGCTTTACACTGTGAACGGAGAAACTTGTACCTATCGCTATATCAATAACGAACCCTCCAGGGGTAACGCTCCCACAAATTCCGCTTTCTGGAGTGTTGTGGCTAAGGGTGCTCCAGGAGAGCAAGGAAACTCTATCTACTACACCTACCATGACAGCCAGACAAAGCCAAAGAAACCAACTGGAAATGGCATATCTGACGGATGGCACACAACATCCACCGATGCTGTTATCTGGATGTCGATCAAGTCTGCCAAGAACATTGAATCTGGCACCTGGGGAGAGCCTATTCGAGTGAGAGGTGCTGATGGTACCAGTATTACGATCAAGGGATCAACTGACAGCGTTTCCAAACTGCCTATGACAGGGAACACCCAGGGAGATGCCTATATCATAGGCGATAATCTCTATATCTGGGATGGTATCAACTGGCAGAATGTCGGACAGATCAAGGGTGAAGATGGCAAGAGTAGCTATCTCCATTTGAAATACTCCGATGATGGGGGTAAAACATTCACGGCTGGCAATGGTGAAACACCTGGGCGGTGGATGGGTACACTGGTGGATCAGAACCCCACCGATAACGACAACCCAACGGATTACAAGTGGAGCGACACAAAGGGAGAGCGTGGTACACCTGGTGAACCTGGAGAGGACGGGCGCACAACCTATCTGCATATCAAGTATTCAAACGATAGCGGATTGTCGTTCACTGCAAACAACGGAGAGGATCCTGGCAGTTATATCGGACAATACACCGACTTTGAGGAGTTTGATAGTAGCAATCCCCAGGATTACACCTGGAGCCTCATAAGGGGCGGTGCTGGTATCGGTGGAGCTGATGCTGCTGCTGGAGAATACTATGAGTATCGCTATGCAAAGAACGGATCAACCCTGGAGCCTCCTACTCTGGATCCCACCGAGCTAAACCCTACTGGCTGGAGTAAAACCATGCCCTCTGTTGAGGCTATGGAATATGTCTGGTGTACTATGGCTAAAAAATCTGGTCTGGTGGATCGGACAAAGTTTCATATTCCAGTGAATGAGGGTGATGCTTTCGGATTGTGTGCTGATACCTCTGGCAATGGCTATAATGCCAGGCTGAATGGTGATGCTGATGTTATCAAAGATGGATCCAGGTATGCAATGGATCTTTCAGAGGGAGCTGATGCAAGGATCCCCTATGATCTGCCTTTCGGTCAAACATTCACTCTATGTTTCTGGATCAAGACAGATCGCAAGGAATTAACCTGGTTGCTCAATGGTTTCAATGGGCGAGATTATACCGAGAATCAGATCCCTATGGAGCCTAACACCTGGATCCACCTGGCATTCCGTTTCAATGACAGATCTGTTACCATCTATAAGAATGGCGTTTTCCTCCATGCTGGCAGTGTGAATGAGCAAGTTGTGGGATGGTGTATCTATGATGATAATATGTTTGGGTCCAAGCTCTATTTTGATGAGATCCGTTTGCTCATGGGTGCTCTCCCAGTGTCGGATATTGTTGCTGTGATGAATGGCAACGTGGATAAGCTCATACAGAATTGGAGTGTGCCGATCCGAGTAAACCCCTACGATGGCAAGGATGGCAAACCAGGAAACAGTGTTGTGAGTGCTGATGTTGAGTATGCCCAGAGCCAATCAAATAGCGTGGCTCCCACTACTGGCTGGCAGACTGACGCACCAGCCTGGAAAGATGGGTGGTATATCTGGAGCAGAACTAAGATTATGTATTCGGATGATACATCCACCTACACCAAAGCTGCTTGTATCACTGGAGGAACTGGTGGCACTGGTATAGGCGTTAAATCAATCGTTGAGGAATACTACCTATCCACCTCTGCAACCTCTCTGCTTAATGGATCCTGGAGCACGGTACGCCCCACCTGGCAGAGTGGCAGATACATCTGGACACGATCGGTTATCACCTATACCAACGGCACATCCACCACAACGGCTGCAATCTGTGTTTCTGGCGATAAGGGTGATAAGGGAGATAAAGGCGATAAGGGAGATAAAGGATCAAAGGGAGATAGCCCAGTGCTTGTTTTCCGTGGAGCCTACAGCAGCAATAAAACCTACTATGGCAATTCACAACGCCTGGATGCTGTAAAGTATAACAATATATACTACATAGCCAGGGTTGATGCTGGAGAGTTTTCTAATGTCGCTCCCACAAGCACCTCCAAATGGAATACGTTTGGGGCACAGTTTGAAACGATCGCCACAAACCTACTCTTGGCAGAGGGCGCAAATATCGGTGATTGGTTTATGTCTGGAGGTAAGATTGTATCAACCCTCTCTGGCTCAAATAAGATCACCCTGGATGCGTCAATGGCTCAAATCCTCATAGAGAGTGCCAATGATGGCGGTGGCTATTCAATGAATAACTTTGGCACGATCATAAAGCTGAATGCAAATGAGGGCTTGCTGGAGGTGAAAGCCAAAAACGCTCCCTCATATTCAACTGGTGTGGCATACCTAACCCCCAATGGCATCTTTGCAAACCTGGCTGGAACCAATGCTATGCCAGCATCCACTGGATATACGCACCGAGGGGCTATTGTCGGTCTGGGCTTTGCCAACGTAGCCAAAAACACTTGGGCGGTCAATTCTGATGATACCATTATCGCTGGTGTCTATGGTAGAGCCTCCAACTCTGGGACTGCACCAGCATACGGAGGATTCTTTTATGATCTCTATGCTGGAGGTCTGACACTGGGCAGAAAGGCTATCTCTGGAACAAAGCAGACTGTGTATCTCAATGCCTCTGATACAATGATCATAGGCTATACCTCTGATACCTCTATTGTCTATCTGCCAGCCAGCCCTAAAGAGGGGCAAGTGGTATTCGTTAAACAGTGGTGTAAAGGCACTATGAGGGTACGCCCCAGGACTGGGCATCATATCTATGATGATGATTCTGAAAATGAGTATTACGATTTTGGCTGTGGTCAAGGAGGAATGTTTGTTTTCACGATCGGCTATATCACCTCTGGAAACACCACAACCAAAACAGAAACGTGGCTGGTAAGTCGCTGGAAATTCTAACAATATGATTGAATACGGATTTATTGAGAATGGCTATCTAAGAGTGAAAGCCCTGGAGCCTATCACATTCCAGAATAAGAACCCCGAAACTGGGGAGCTGGAAACAAAGGTTATCACCGTGGAGGATCAGATCAAGGATCTGCCTCCAGGGTGGAAACCCCTGGATCGGATTGATGATGAAAAGATCCGCCAGGCGGAGGATGGTTACATGGTAAGTGCCATTCCTTATGATGCTGGAGATCGGATTTCATATCATTATGAGGTTATGCCCGATTTCCAGGCTATGAGAGTAAAGATTGCGGATCTGAAAGCCCAGCTCACAGATTCCGATTACAAGGTGATCAAGTGCCATGAGGCTCTGTTGATCGGTGCTCCTATGCCCTATGATGTGGTGGAATTGCACACCTCCAGACAAGAGATAAGAGATAAGATCAACGCCCTGGAAACGATCCAGGAAAACATGATGAATATATGAGCTGGATAACTGAAAGCAATCGTATGAAACATTTTGGGTATGCGATTCCGTGTGCCCTGGTGTTCACAATTCTCTTTGTCGCTGGGCTGGCAGCTGGCATGGAGTTTAAGGATCGTGCTCATGGTGGAGCCTGGGATTGGCTGGATCTCCTGGCAACGCTGTTGGGCGGTCTGGTGGGTCAGATTATCCAGGCATTTATACTGTTTCTTATATGGAAAGGAGGTGCTGTATAATAAACTATTTCACATAGGCAAGTTTTTGCCATAATATGTGTTCAAGAAACACATATTTTTGTTATCTTTGCAGTCGGAATTAACCAAGTAAATAAATGGATAAAACAATGTATAGCCTACGGATCCTCTCAAAGGGGCAAATTACCGACCTCTCAAAGGGTTTCAACTTGGGAGGAGTTCCGTTTTCCGTGTTTGTCCGACCCAAAAAGGCAATCATGGAAACCAACATTCTGCTGGATTGTAAACTCATTTGCGATCAGCAGAGTGGAGCGTTCCCAGTGCCGTTAGGGGATTGAACTCCTGGAGCGATAGCAAGTATCTCCCCAAATGCTATTTCTCTGGATGATTATGAGATCTATTGGGGAGCTGGAGAAACAACCAAATAAACCGATACAAATATGAGTTTAATACTCGGATCTGGAAACACCAAACCCCAATACCCCTATGATATGTGGTATGGCGTGGAGGGCGATTTTACCAGTAAAGATAGCAACCTCAAAAGGGTTGGCAACATGGATATGCATAGGACTTTGCCGATCCAGTCAAAGTTAAAGCGATTCGTTGAAAATGCGGATGGCTCTGTGAAATACTATCTCCATCAGAACGATTCCCGAAGGAAAGATTCTGGTGCAAACGCTATCATTGATAGCACCGATGGAAACGTGATGCTGGAAATCCCCAGCTACTATGTTAAGGTTGAGATCCAGGGCACCAAGTGGATCTATGCCATTTCTGAATATCCGCTGCCAGGTTTCGTAAAGATGGAGCGCAAAGCAATCTCCCCCTGGTATGGTACTGTGGATCTTGACACCAACACCGCTATCTCTGGATGTTTCCTCCTCTGGAATGGTGATGAGATCGCCAGGGATGAAAACGGTTTTGTGAAACTATCCCCAAACGCTGCTCGTTACCGTGGCGGATCTGGCAATGGTGATTCTGGTAGGGATGGCACTGCCAGCTCAATGCTGGGCATGGCTCGTACATCTATCAACAAAGCAAATGTACACCCCCTCTGTAAGAATGGCACTCATATCGGAGCATATCGCCCTTACAACCAGATCGCATGGCTACAGAGAATAGAATATGCCTCGCTACACAGCCAGGCTACATTCAATGCCACTCTCACTGCTGATGGTTTCCACCAGGGCGGTTTGGGATCTGGTTGTGCTGTGAATGGAACGGAGTGGAATACCTGGGGCGGTTACAAGCCGTTTGTGCCTAACGGCGTCACTGCAATTCTCGGTAACAACACAGGCAAGGTTTCATACACTATCAAGGGCTGGACTGGTGGCGATAAGGTTGTGCAAGTTACATCCTATCGTGGTCTGGAGGCTCCTTTTGAATATCTCTGGCTCCTGGCTGATGATATTCTGGTGTGGAATAAGGAGGATACCATTGTGGCTTACCTCTGTGAGGATCCCACAAAGTTCACCTCCCACTCCGATTCAGCAGCAACCGCTCCCGATGGCTATAGCCCGATCGCAAACCTCCCGATGAGATCTGGCTATATCAACACCAACTCATTCTCCTCAAAGGGTTACTCATTCCCAGATGATACCACTGGAGCTGGTTTAACTACTGGTTTCTGTGATTATTTCTGGACTACCTATAATAATGCAACCCTAGGCAGAGGCTGGTTTGGTGTCCTCCTCGCTGCTGGTGCGAATACTGGTGCGAATGCGGGTTTCGGTTATCTGAGTACGAATAATCGCTCCTCGCTTGCGAATGCGCACTTTGGGTTCCGCTTGTGCCGTTTTTGACGGACTGCAAAACTCGGAGCACGGAGCAACGAAAATAGTTCTTTGAAAAATCTATAAAAAGGTTGTGGCGGTTAGGGGTGCCCTGCTCGCTGCTGGTGCGAATAATGGTGCGAATGCGGGTTTCGGTTATCTGAATACGAATAATCGCTCCTCGAATGCGAATGCGAACATTGGGTTCCGCTTTTACCGTGGTTTCAATTTTATAAAGATACTGTTAACCGCCACAACCCTACCTCACAGAGGCTATCAGCATTGCTGGTAGTTGGTAAAATAATATAAGTTAGATCAGTGCAAGTAAGAAATTGAAAGCTCTGTTTTAGACCAACGGCACATGGCAATAGCAACTACCTATTACGCCTCATACAACGATTTTGAGGATTGTGGGATCTATATCGGGGATACTGGAAAGATCTTTGATTGCCCCTCAAAGAAACTCAAAAATGTGTATCACCTTATCTACTCCAGCGCAAATCTGGTGCATTCTCAATACACCGCCCAGAAAGGCAAAGGTGATAGATCGGAGATCAATAATTTCAATGAGAGCATTGTGGAAAATCTGCAATCTCTCTATGAAATGCTGGCTGATGAAACGTACATACCTGGGAAGTATAAGATCCGAAAGATCTATGATCCCAAAGAGAGGGAGCTTATGATTGCTCCATTCTTTCCAGACAGAATAATACACCACTGCATTATAAACGTGCTGGGACGTTTCTGGCAATCTCAATTCATTGGTAACACCTATGCTTGTATCAAAGGGCGTGGCGTTCACAAGTGTTTGGAGGATATGCACGAAGCTCTGATTCTGGATAGATCTGGCACTCGGTATTGCTTGAAAATTGACATACGCAAATTCTATGACAACATAGATCATGCTGCTCTAAAAGCTATAATCAGATTGAGGATTGCAGATGAACAGCTATTGCGACTGTTGGATAAGATCATTGATAGTAACGGTAAAGAAAAAGGTCTGCCTATCGGCAATTTCACCAGTCAATATCTGGCTAACCTATACCTGGCATATTTCGATCACTGGGTTAAGGAAACGCTGGTTAAAATTGTTGAGAAAAAGTTTGGATGCAAATACTACTTTTTCAGATACATGGATGATATGGTGTTTCTCTGCTCTGATAAGGATGCACTCCATTATGTGCTTGACATGATAGGGCTATATTTGGGTGCTGAATTGAAAGTAGAGATCAAAGCCAACTGGCAGATATTCCCAGTCGATGATCGGAGTATTGACTATGTGGGTTTCAAAACCAACCATTATGGAATACTGCTCCGCAAAGGTATTCTCAAAAGGTTCTACACAAAGTTCCACAAGGTGAGCCGTCAATATGAGATCAAAGATGAAACAGCGTTCAAACACCTCTTTCCATCTGAATATGGCTGGATAATCAGATGCTCGGAGGAACATAGTAAATTCATTTTTAACAACTGCATAAAAAATGGCAAACGATGTATTGACTACCAAGCTGCTGGCTAAGGAAAAGCCAGCGGTAATCGAAGATCTCAACAACGGTCAGCAAACCTTTCTCTACAACCACAATATCCAGGAGGTTCTGGTGGTGGAAAGCGAGATGGGGGGCGTGGAGATCACAACTGACAAAGAAAAGGCTACTGGCACTATGTATCAGTATGATTCCGTGCGTGTGGAATACCCCAGGACTGCCGATCACATTTTCGGCACACTGCTCCAGGCAAAATACCCCTCGGATCGTGAAAGCAAGCTGGTGAACGAATACCAGAGTGCAGAGCTGGGGATCCTGGCTCCCGATGCAAAGGTAGGATATGAAAATTTCCTCCGTGATCGTGTGGCTATCCGCAACATGGTTGATGCCGATTGTTCCACCCTTAATATCCCGATGGAGTTATGATGGAGGATGTAGAGGATTTCATGGAGGAGGATAATATCTCCTCCAGCGATCTCTTTGATTGCGAATACACCTCAATAGATGCCGTGATCAACCAGGTTACGGTGTTCACTGGGTGTATTGAGCGACAAACAGAGAATGGCACTCGTTTACTGGTGGCATACGGAGAGGGGATCAACCGATCTGCTTTCTATACCGACAGTAAGAAACTCCGTGATGCTTTCCTGGTTCCCAACCGCAAATATCCGATGAGAGCGGTTATCAAGGTTGTGAGCTATGGAAATATGTATGGATTCCGTCTTTTCTCTCCGAAAACAACAATCACAGAGGAGGATGAGGCGAATTTCGGATTCTACAAACGCACCAAAAACCGCAAATCACGATGACAGAGGATGTAACCACTATCGCCAGAGGTATCAGCGAGTTTGGAATGATGGCTATAACGGCTGCATTCTTTCTGATCTTATCGGCTGGGCTAATGGTTGCGTGTTTCAAATGGTTCAAAGCCACGATCAACGGAATGATCTCCGACAACAAAACTATAATGACAAACCTCCTGGATGAAACCAGGAAACAGAATGAGCAACTAACCGACATATCGGAGGGGTTGCGACCAGAAACACAGTTGCGGATCAAAAACACCTCTGGGGTGTACTTTGATTACGCTGTGGAAAAGGTCTGTAGGATCATTAAGAAAGTTAGGGAGGAAAACCACATAGTCGATCGTGATGCCACACGCAATAAGATCCACACTCTGATCCTTAACCTACATGAGGATCGTAACAGCCGTTTCGACTACTACACCTACAGAGGCAAACGCTTAACCAGCTACACCTCTCCAGAGTGGGTAACGTGGGTTGCAGAGGTTGTAGAGCTGGAGGTCTATGCCGAAAACATTAACAACAGCAGAGCATATACCAATGTGGCTGCTGTATATGAGAGAATAAAACTGGATTTTTACCATAAAATGAATCAGTGATGAAAATTTTAATTGACAATGGGCACGGAAACAACACCCCAGGCAAGTGCTCCCCCGATCAGTCGCTCCGTGAGTATGCCTATGCTCGTGAGATAGCTGGTAGGGTTGTGGATGCCCTCAAAGCAAAGGGGTATGATGCTGAAAAGCTGGTGCCCGAACTTACAGATGTGAGCCTGGCTGAACGTGCCAGGAGAGTAAATGAATGGTGTGGCAAGCTGGGAGCAAACAATGTTATCGTGGTTTCGATACACTGCAACGCTGCTGGCAATGGCTCCTGGATGGCTGCTGGCGGATGGTGTGCCTACACCAGCCCTGGGCAGACAAAAGCGGATCTGCTGGCAACTGCTCTCTATGATGCTGCGGAGGTTGCTCTAACAGATTATAAGGAGATTTTCCCAGTGCTCAAAACCAAAGGTGCGTATGGTGCCAACCAAAAGCCGATCAGAACGGATTACTCTGATGGAGATCCCGACTTTGAGGCTCGTTTCTACATTCTGATGAAAACCAAGTGCCCAGCGGTTCTTACAGAATCGCTCTTTCAAGACAACAAAGCTGATGTGGCGTTTCTCCTCTCTGATGAGGGCAAGGGGGCGATCACCCAGCTCCATGTTGAGGGCATAATAAACTATCTTAAACCTGGAGCGAAATGAAAGGATGGGTATATACGATAATCGGAGGGCTATGCCTTATAGTCCTATCCTTATGGGGCACGAATCGGAATCTCTCAAAAGAAAACGATCGCCTCCAGGGTAACAATGATGCTCTAATGGAGGAGGTAGTTACATATATGGATATAGCGGATCGCTCCGCTGCCTCCGTTCAAATGCTGGAGCTGAAAAAGTGTGAGCTGGAGAAAAACTACCAGGATATTTGCCAGAGAGCAAAGGATCTGGGGTTGCAAGTCAAACGACTGCAAGCAGCCAGCAAGACCGAAACCCAGACAAAGGTAGAGATCCAGACCATAGTAAGGGATAGCATTGTGTATAAAGATGGCATCCTGGATTCTCTCAAAAGGATAGAGTGGAGGGATCCCTGGGTACAAGTTGAGGGCACGTTACATAAAGACAGCCTGGATCTCAATGTTTCCTCCGTTGATACCTTATACCAGTTTATCCACCGTGTACCTCACAAATTCTGGTTTATCAAATGGGGAACTAAAGCTATCCGCCAGGAGATCTCCTCCAGCAACCCACACACAAAGATCATCTGTACCGAATACATAGAGCTGAAAAAGAAAAAGTAATTCTCATAATAAATGCTTTCTTAGAATAATTGGAGCCGTGTTTGCCGTGAGGTGTCGCACGGCTTTTTCGTTGGTAAGATAGATTTTACATGGTGAATTTTGGTATTTGGATTTTATTTACTAATTTTGCGGAACCGATCTGCTTTTGATCGGTGTTGCATTTAGGGATCCCAGCCTCTCTATAGTGGTTGGGATCTCTCCCAAAAGGGAGGCAAAAATGCAATTATTCTACAATAATTCTACAGAATTTTGAAAACACCTCATATCTGGTTGAAAATCAAGGTTAGGATGGAAGTTTCCTAATTTTCAGATAGGGGTTCGATTCCCCTCCGAGGTACAACAAACCGCCTGCAAATCTCTATAGTCAGGCGGTTTATTTTTTGCCAATATCCTTACCTTCCACATTTGGATCAAACTATACGTATGCGAGTGCCTGTATTCAAAATCCGGTATTTAAAGGAGATTCAAAAAAATTTGCAAAATACGAAAATTCTGTCTATCTTTGCACCCGTCAAAGCCCACGCCACTGCATATCGCAGAGGCCGCAAAAGAAATAGAACTAACTCAGAGGAGTGATGCTCGAGTGGCTGAAGAGGCACGCCTGGAAAGCGTGTATACGTCAAAAGCGTATCGCGAGTTCGAATCTCGCTCACTCCGCCAATAAAACCCTGAAAATCAATAGCGTATTTGCTGATTTTTCAGGGTTTATTTTTGCGTTTATCGGCAAGCCAATTGTTGTCATCCTTGCTAAATCGGGGGACATTCAGGGTAATTTTGGAGCAAAATGTTTCAGCTATGTTTCACCCAAGAACATATGAGACGAAACAAATTTAGCAACATTATTCAACATTATTACTGTTATTTTAACCACATGTTTACCTATAAATTTTACGTCAAAATGTCTAAGAACAACACACTCATGTTCCGAATCACCAACAATCGCAAGAAGGCGGAACTTGCTCTGGGCTTCCGCATAAGCGAAGAAGAACTTACAGACATCCTTTCTGGGTCTCCGGGCCAAAAGAATCGGCAATTAGCATCCCTTGTTTTCATATGGCAAGGCAAAATTGAGTCTATTAAATTAGACCTGCTGAAAGATATGAATGCGACACAAGATCCCAAGGAAATTAAAATTTTTACCTAACTTTGTAATTCCTTATGGCACAGTTTAATTCATATTATTGCTGTCCGGTAAAAAAAGACAAAATCATATATTCTCTACAAATATAATAAGTTACACCTGTTTTACGAAAAAGGGCTTGTCATTTGAGGCGATGTGAAATTGGTAGCATTAAGCATCAAAAAGCCCTTAAAAGACATCTATACGAGTCTGTTTCATGCTGTATGAGATAAAAATAGTCCATTTCCTATCATGTCAAAGTTTTACCGGACAGCAATAAATTCATATATTGATTTATTAGATCTTACGGTAGCCATTGATTTTTGCCGTGAGAATGGAACGCTATGCCATTATCAGAAAGGAGAATGTTTTGTACAGCAAGGTTCAACCGCACGCTATGCCGCCCTTGTAGTTTCGGGCTATTTCAAAATTACAACCCTCAAAGATTCGGGAGATGAGGCAGTAGTTAATTTCGCTTTCCCTGGTCAACTCATTACAGATTTTCATTCGTCTTTACGCGGAGAATCCTCTCAATTCTCAATTATCGCCGGCGCTGATTGCGATATAATGCGTGTGCCGTTAAAAAATTTTAAGGATTATCTTTCCCCTTCTCTGCTTGATGAATATAAGGCACTGTTCAATGTGGTATTCATGCGGTTGCTCAATCTCTACCGCAAGTCGCCACGTCAGCGTTATGTGGAATTGTGTGAACAATATCCCCAAATTGTCGAGACTGTTACATTGAAAGATTTATCTTCTTTCCTGTTGATTACTCCCAACCATTTAAGCCGTATCAGACGAGAATTGGCAAAAACTTCAAGCACGAACATCAAAAAATAAGGCGGTCTATACATTTGTTAAGACCAAATCCATTTGCCCTTATTAACTTTGCGGTCGGATAGCGTTCACACCATCCACTGCATTTTAATAAAAACATTGTGTTATATGAAGAAATTATTTGTAATTTCCTTGATTCTCGTTCAGACGTGCATTGCGTTAGCACAGAATTACTGTGTGAACGATACCGTTGTACGCGAAATTCAATTCCCTCTTACTCGGAACGACAAAACCGAATTTTTCTATTTCAATGATGAATGGATTCCGGGGGCACACCCCGGTCTGGTAGAAGCTGACGCCATTCAAAAGGTGGAGGTAAAAAACGACGAGTATGGAAATCGCGCTATGTTTCTGACCGTATCGCCCGAAACTCTTTCACAAATAAAAACGGAAGCGCAAAAAGTCTTGGTAAACCTTGACACTCGCTGCGAGTTTCCCGGAGGCAACGGAAAACTCAAAGAATGGCTTGACGAAAACATCCGTATTCCTGAAGGATTCAAGGGTAGCGAACGAGTATTGGTGAAATTTACCGTTCATCCTGACGGCTCAATCAGCAATCCGTCGATTTTTCGCCAACCGAGCAAGAACGAGGCCGTCAATCAAGAGGCGTTAAGACTTGTGAATGCGTTGCCCAATTTCCGCGTAAAATACTATATTCTCCACTTAAAGAAAAGCTTCACCTATTATCTTCCAATCACTTTCAAAGAGCCGGGAGTGATATTTATTAGAGGCGGTGAAAACAAATGAATGGAACGCCTAAAAAGACTCACGCTATCGAGAACGCCCACCGCAATCTGCTCGACATGGAGGACGACGAATAGCGACTATTTAATTTCCCGAAAATCAGCGAAGGTATTGCCATTTATTTCGTCCTTCGCCATTAAACATATATATAATTCTGGGGACTTGGTACATTGGATAGTAAGATTTCTATTCATCAATAATTCGTAGATTGCCTTCTCCAAAGGTGCATCACCTCCACGGGATTGCGTCATCAACCCATTTCCAAGACGGAGAGAATCGCCCTGTAATCTATATTCAGATAACAATTCATTGGCAACAAACTGCATTTCGATAGAATTGCCTGAAAAATTGATTACATAATCAAATCTATCTGTTGGTTGCATATTGAAATATGGAGAGTGATACTGCACAAGTTTCCAAGAGCCTTTTAATACTGCCGTATCAAGAGGAACAGGTATTAGTTCAGGCTCTACTTCAACTACTTCAACCATATCAGTATCGTTTGCGCAATAATACCCCATATTGCAAACATCTTGATTGGAGTTTGTTTTTTTGCAGCTTCCCATTATAACAAGCAATGCTATGACAGTAAGGAGATGTTTCATATTCTATTTCTATAATTTTATGTTGCAAAGTTAGTCAAATTCCACGTCTTTTCCAACTAATTATGAGCGCCTTAACTTTGTACTATGAGTTATCCCAACGCTATCGAAGTATGCCGCGCCGAACTCTTTACAAAAGAGGGCCCTCATAGTCGTAATCGATGTCCTTAACAGCGCCAAGGGTTTTCGTGTCGCGCCTTTTATGTGGTATGAATAAAAGATCTTCTCTATATACTTAGTAATAAAAATCAAGAGCCACCTATCCCGTGTGGGTTAAGTGGCTCTCGGCTCTGTTAGAGTGCAAAGACATAAAAACTAAAGTTTTATTGCAAGAAAATTTGGATAATTAGATTGAATTCCCTATCCTTGAGTCGTGAAACCATTTCTCGTCGCAACGGAGTGAACACATGAAGATATTTTGCATCCTCGATGACGGTCTGTTGCGACTTTAAGACTGCACATCGAAATTTTATCTGTTTTATTTCATGATAACAAAATCGGCCGAGATATCGGCAACAAAAACCTACTACCGCATCCGCGAGGTTGTTGCGATGCTGAACATTCCGGCAAGCACTTTGCGCTTCTGGGAAGATACGTTCGATCAGCTGGAGCCGCACAGGACTCCGTCGGGTCAGCGCCGATACTCACCGGAGAATGTCGAGGTGTGCAAACTCATAAAACATTTGCTCCGCGACAAGGGTTATTCGCTTGAATACGCCAGGAAGGAGCTGGAGGTCTACCGCAAGTGTCCGCCCCGGAACGACTATGTGTGTAAGTCGGCCGATGACGCGCTGAACCTTTTGAGCGAAGTTGCCAAAATGATTAATGGCAATCTCCATGCCGAAGCAAGAATCAAGGCCATCGAAAAGTGGATCAAAGCAGACCACTCCATTAATTGATGATATACATCCGGCCAGAACCGTCAGCTTACGGCCTCAACCTATGTTTCATTTTCCGACTTGCATTCATTTTAAAGATGCAGGGTTCTGCAATCACAACAACAGCCTCTGCCGGATCAAAAAATAATCCGGCAGAGGCTCTGTTTGTTCTGGCGATAGGGCGATAGCCTGAATGGCCATCTAATTTCTCGAAATTTCTTTTACGGCTTCTGCAAGGAAATGGTCAAGCGCATCTTTGGCCGACATTGTGTAGACCGTGCCGTCATCGTGAGCGTAGACAACGGTCTGCCCTTTGACCACCTTGTCTAAAAGACACTTTTCGACCGCAACTTCCATTCCGCGGGCTAATTTTTCGGATATGTTATTGTCAGTCTTCCTGCGTCTTTCCATCGTTTTTGATTCGTTCATATATTTCCGGGGCTAAAGTCAGTGTGTCATTCGCCACTACACGCGGGCGACAGCGAGTGTTATCTATAATGGTCCAACTGTCGACGATAGGCATAAACAGGTTGAACAGATTGTCTATGCCATGATGATAGCGGCGCACGATAACATCGGTGGGTATATTATGGCCTCCTTCACTGACTCGCTGGGCAACACGTTTGATTGCCAGCTGCGGTGATGACAGCCAGATGTAAAGCAGATGGACAAAGTAGCCCAGTTTATGGGCTTTGGAGACCAGGGCATGGTAACTGCGTGTGGCCAGCGTGGTCTCTATCGCAAAGGTGATTCCTTTATGCAACAACTCTTCTATTCGGCCGAGCATGATACGTCCGGCCTCCATGCTCACACTTTCCGGATGGAAAGGAGAAAGGCCTTTGGCAATCTCATCGGCATTTACAAATTGTTGACAGTCAAGGACGTCAGGCAAAAGGGTGAATGAAGCTGTGGTCTTCCCAGCCCCATTGCAACCGGCGATGATGTACAAACTTGGCGATTTCATAATTAGTTGTTTTGGTTTAAGAGGGTGTGATTCGTGTGTTTTATATATAGATGACTTCCGTTTGCCGAGGTGCTTTTTCACTCTCTGTAGTAGACGCGCTTGACACGCTGCGACACGGAGGTCAGGACTTCATAGGGTATTGTGCCGAGGACTTCGGCAAGATCGTCGACCGGAATATTTTCGCCGAATATCTCCACACGGTCTCCGACTTTGACATCAGCCACATCCGTGACATCAATCATACAGGCGTCCATGCAGATGCTCCCGATTGTGGGACATTTGACTCCATTGACCATCACCGATGTATTGCCATAGCCGAGGTGACGGTTAATGCCATCGGCATAACCTACCGGAATGGTGGCAATCACCGACTGCCGCTTTAACGTTCCACGGCGGTTGTAGCCGATTGTGGTTCCTTCAGGCCAGTTTTTCAGTGAGATAATCACAGTGTTGAGTGAAGAGACCGGACGCAGATCATCCTGCGAACCGTCATGCATAGTCTTGACTCCATAGAGCCCGATTCCGAGACGCACCATATCAAGCTGATGATCAGGGAAACGTGTGATGCCTGTAGAGTTCAGAATATGCCGCAGTATTTTCCGTTCAGGGAATGCCGAAAGGAGCATCCGGCAACATTCATCAAAATAATCGAACTGCTGCTGCGTATAGTCATCCTCCATCGGATCATCCGCGGCACAGAGATGCGAGAATATCGAGCGTGGAACTACTCTATCCTGGCTCCTGAGCAGCTCGATCAGTTCAGAGAGATCCTCTTTAAGGAATCCGAGACGGTGCATGCCGGAATCAATCTTGATATGGACCGGATAGTCCGTAATGCCATAGCGGCCGGCTTCGCGGATCAATGCACGCAGGAAGTCAAAGCTGTATATCTCAGGCTCCAGACGATCGGCAAACAAGGCATGGAAATTCTCAACCGTCGGATTCAATACCAGAATAGGCATTGTGATTCCTGCACGACGCAGGTCTGCACCTTCGTCATGGACGGCCACGGCAAGATATGATGCCCCCTGAGCCTGCAAGGTGCGCGCAAGTTCATGTGGGCCAGCGCCGTATCCCGACGCCTTGATCATGCAGGCGATAGCTGTGGTAGGCTTGATACGCGAGCGGAAGGCATTGAAATTCGATACCACGGCATCAAGATTGATTTCCAGCACCGTTTCATGCTGCCGGGCTTCAAGAAGTTCGCAGATGCGTCCGAATCCAAATTCAGGGGCTCCCTTTATCAAAATCAACTCCCCTCGGAAATCAGACGTAGATTTTTTATGTAGAAACTCTTCTGTAGAGGCAAAAAATTCAGACTCCGGGCCGAAGCAACCCTTGTGGGCCATCAGCTCAGGGCCGATCCCGATCACCCGGCTCACACCTGCAATAGCCAGCAACTCGGCCATACGGCGGTAAAGGTCCTCCAGATCGGTATCGGCGTCGTGCATCAGATCACTGACAATCACCATAGCCTTACAATCTGGAGTAATTCTCCGTTTCATGAAATCAAGCGCCGGAGCAAGAGAATTGAAATCGCTGGTGTAGTTGTCATGGACAAGCAGACAGCCATTGACACCCTCGATGACTTCAAGGCGTGTGCCAACGAGCGTAAGTGATTCCATCCGCCGGCGTATAGTTTCCTGATTTATGCCAAGCAGAAGCATCACAGCAAGACAATGAATCGCATTCTCAAGTTCATGCTCTCCCTCAAACGGAATTTCCAGCACGGCGCTCTGACCACCTTTATATATATAGCGAAATTCGGTCCGGCCATTTCCTCTGACAACATCGCAGATATACAGCGGAGCCTCAGGATCAGTCCGTGACCACCCTATCATTTCAGGTACAGCTTTCACACAGCCTGAAATCAAAGGATCATCCGCATTATAGATGACACACCTGCATCCGTCAAGAAGCAGAGCCTTCTCCCGACACTTCTGCTCTATCGACTCAAAACCGGCACTGTGAGCCGGACCGATATTGGTGAAGATGCCGATTTCAGGTTTAAGTATCTCCTTAAGCTTCGCCATTTCACCCGGTTGCGAGATTCCGGCTTCAAATATCCCCATAGCGGAGTCTTTGTCAAGCTGCCAGACCGACAAAGGCACACCTATCTGCGAGTTGTAGCTGCGTGGGCTTCTTACGATTTCAATATCGGCCTGAAGCAATTGGTTGAGCCATTCTTTCACAGTGGTTTTTCCTCGACTGCCTGTAATGGCAATCAGAGGCACATTGTAACGCCGGCGATGATTCGCGGCCAGAGTCTGCAACGCAGCTAACGGAGACTCAACATAAAGGATATTAGCATCCTGAAGATCATCCGAGCATGAAAATGAGCCTGAAACCACAAAACTACGCACTCCGCGGTCATAGAGCGACTTGACATAGCGGTGTCCGTCACCAGAAGATGTTTCAAGGGCAAAAAACAATGTGTCTGACGGATATGTCAGCGAACGGCTGTCTGTCAACAGTCGTGATATCTTGGAATCAGGGGCAGGCAATAATGAATCTGACCCTATTATTTTTGCTATTTCAGAGATTGAATAGTCCATTATTTAAATAATGTATTCTTGTCATTATAACGCCTGATAGCGTCGGTGAGTTTTGGATAACGTTCAGTAATTGCACGAATGGCCCTCTGTCTTGCCGCGATCTCATTAGCTCCAGCCTCAGTAGAGGAAGCCACAATGCGATGGGAAAGCCGACGGGTCAGAGCGCGGGCTTCAGCCGCGACCTTTTCAGTTTCAGGAGAGAAGTATGATGCGCGAAAAATTTCATATATATATTCGACTGCCTGTGACGATGGATGCTTCATATCCTCCGCATAGAACCTGTAATCACGCAAATCGTCCATCATTATCTCATAGGCAGGGAAATAACTTGCCACATCTTCGCCAAAAACTTTCACCACTTCATCCACGGCCAGAAGCAAAGTCGACTTGATCAGTTGATTTCCATGAGCGCCTGATTCGAGATAGCGCAGAGGACTAATTGTAAAAACGATTCTTGCCGAGGGGTTAAATCCGCGGATCAGCTCAATGCACTCAGCAAGAACCGCAACCGTTTCATCAAATCCGAGACACCTAGATTCGAATTCCTTTGCAGGCTGTTTGTGACAATTGGCCACAATCCGATCTGATGCGAGATGCCTGAATACCCTGGTAGTACCCAAAGTCAGAAATACAACCGAAGCGCATTTCAAAGTTTCATGGCCGGACAGCACCGAAGCTGCCATCATATCTGCAGCCTGCGCGCTGTCAACAGCTGAATATCGGGAGTGAAACAAAAAGCTGCGGTATAGCCCCTCCACTTCAATAAGTTCCTCTTCTCTGATTGGCTGACAGTCTCTCAGAATTTCCAATGATCTCAAGACAGACATCGGATTATATACCGGACCGAAAGGATTAACCTCGACATCAAAAAGGTCATCTCTGAGGCATTTGCCTATATTATCCGTGAAACAAGAGCCAAGCAAGAGCATGGGGCTACCATGTTCCACAAGGCCTTGACGGCAGAGCGGACGTATGACTGTTCGAAATTCCATTTATCTTTTCTTTTTTGCTACCAAACACACTGCAAAATTTATTGCAGAAGTTACCGATAGCCCTATCTGAAGAATTGATGCGGTTGACAAAATTACTAATAATCTTCAAGAACCAGGTTAAAAAAAATCAATAATCTGATCCTTTCATTTAACACCCCTCACAAATTAAATGCCATAAGCGACTATGAAAGCAACCGGTAATCTTCTTGCAAATTATACTTTAGCCACAAATACGCAATATTTATGTTAATTTTAATTAAATATAAACTCACGGCTTGGCCATTTCTCAAAATATATGTAGTTTTGAGCAATCCACCTTATTATGCGTCAGTAGAATAGTTGATCATCAATTTTTCACTCTAATCTACGCAGACCTTTCATAAATTAATCATGAAACATTTCTCCTTAATCAAGGCTATCGCTGCTACTTTCGGCGTCTCCTTTCTTACTTTTCAGCCCATGCAGGCTGAGAGCACTTATCGACTTGTAACGAACAACGACATGATTATTGACCGATGTGTCTATCTCTTGGTAGCCGAAGATCTTAACATTGCAGCCGCAAACGAAATGAATAGTCCAAGCGGTATAAAAACCACCGCAATCACACGCAGCGGCAACGGAATCATCAGCCTGCCGGACAAACATTCTGTTGGAGAATACTCTATTTTTTATACCGAACTTCAGAAAACATGCGACTGCGGTTCTCCGGAACTACATGTTGATTACCCATGGACATTCAGACCATTATTTTCAAACGATTATCTGACATATTATTACACTGATGGCATAAAAACCGGCCCGCTTGCCATAAAGCCACGCCGTTACCATTACTATACCACTGTCGATATTGACCCGGAATCTCACACATGCGCGACGTCCTTCTATTTAGAAGGAGCCAAAGCCAATTGTTACGGCCTATGGTTCAAAGAAGAAAGCGGAGAGTATATACTCAACACATATGCACCGGAAACAGACGGTCTGCACCGAATGCAGCTGTACCGCAAAGAGATCTACGACCTCAAGGTAATGGAAATCAAAAAGACCGATAGCACCTACAACATTAAAATACACGTAAAAACTTTTGACGAGAGCAACGATTACAGCAAAGGCCATCTGATGTATGTTTTCAGCGATGAAGAAACACTATTCAATGACGATATATATTATGACCCGGAGACAGTCATCCTCAAAAACTACAATTCCGGCGATCTTGAAATAAATTATACCGGCAACAAGAAATACCTCTGGCTCATACGCGATCATGGCGCCAACGAACGCTTTACCGACGCCATAAAAGTAGAAGTCAAAGAAACCCAGATACCCCCCACTTCAGCAGAATACAACCACTTCACCCCTCCGGCAGCAGAAGGATATTCCGTCGGCACATATATTGATTTTGAGCCTAAAGACGCCGATGTAAAAATATACTATACTCTTGATGGGCAGAATCCGATTATTCCCAAAAGCGAAATTTCGGCACTCACAGACAACAACAGTGAAGAAGAAGAGCACAAAGGCAAAACCTACGATCTCGACATACGTCCGTTGATCTACAAAGGCTCCCCGCTTTCAATACGCTACATAGCAGTGAAAGCCGGTCACTCGCCAAGTTCAGTAGCAACTGTCAATATTCCAGGTATCCCCACATCCATTACTCTTACTGAAGCTGACAACACTCAAAAGAAGCCGGAATATTTCAACATGCAGGGGCTCCAAGTTCACGCCCCTCTTGCTCCCGGATTTTACATCCGCAAACACAATGGGAAAACCGAAAAGATAATTATTCGCTGATCTCCTCTCTACTCTGACAGCAATTGTCAAAGGCGCAGTATCGGAACCATCGGACTCCCTGCTGCGCCTTTCACTTTCTTGTATTTTCATCGCCACACATTCCGATTTCACCCACATAGGGCTCCGAATCACATTTGCTTATTGGGCCAAACTATATATGAAGTTTTTTGAAGCTTTTTAACATAAATCCTAAAAAATATTTTCAACAAAATTATCATTTTCAGATTATTTTTCGTAACTTTGTGGCCGATTTAGCCGTAGCGGGCTCGATTAAGCAGCGATGCAAAAGACAACTCCAGCATCCTCGCCCGCCGGAATAACCTGTAAACCAATTAATAACAGATGTACGCTATCGTAGAAATCCAGGGACAGCAGTTCAAGGCAGAGCCTGAAAAGTTCCTGTATGTTCATTATCTCGGCGAAGCAGTCAAAGAAGGCGACAAGGTTGAATTCGACCGTGTTCTCCTCGCTCAGTCCGAAGACTCAGTTAAAGTTGGCGCTCCCATAGTGGACGGCGCAAAGGTTGTATGCGAGGTTCTCACCCCGCTCGTAAAAGGTGAAAAGGTCATCGTTTTCAAGAAGAAACGCCGCAAAGGCTATCGCCGCAAAAACGGTCACCGTCAGTGCTTCACCAAAGTGTTAATTAAAGAAGTTGTAGCTTAACCCACTAAAATCTCTAAAAGAAATGGCACATAAAAAAGGTGTTGGTAGTTCTAAGAACGGCCGTGAGTCAGAAAGCAAACGACTCGGAGTAAAGATTTTCGGTGGTCAGCATTGCAAAGCCGGCAACATCATCAAGCGTCAGCGTGGCACAGTTCACCACCCCGGCCTCAACGTAGGTATGGGCAAGGACCACACTCTTTTCGCTCTGATCGACGGTGTAGTTGTCTTCACTGAAGGCAAGGAAGGCCGCAAATTCATCAACGTCCAGCCGGCTGAAGCATAATAGCCTCAGTCAAGGACTGATTAAACACTGAAAAGACAGCCGGGCTGCAGATTGGAATCTGCAGCCCGGCTCTATTTTGAAGTCGGTTCGACAAATAAACCAACAACAGAGCGGCGCCTCCTTTGCCTCACATCTCGATTTTAAGGATGCTCATAGCGTAAAATTTCAGAAATTTATTTAACTTTGCTTCAAATGCGTAGACAATTCCGCGCATATAACCACCCCACCAAACCAGCACAAATGGAAAAGAAAAGCATCCGCGACCTCAACCGAGTAGACCTCGAACATTTTCGCCGTCAGCCCAAGATGA
Organism: Duncaniella muris; assembly: GCF_003024805.1. Classification (GTDB taxonomy): domain Bacteria; phylum Bacteroidota; class Bacteroidia; order Bacteroidales; family Muribaculaceae; genus Duncaniella; species Duncaniella muris. The sequence goes on along the minus strand of NZ_PUEC01000009.1, from coordinate 71,451 downwards.
CGCTCACGGTGGTCCTGGACAACGTAAGAAGCCTGAATAACATCGGTTCAATATTCCGCACATGCGATGCCTTCGCAGTGGAAACACTCATGCTCTGCGGCATCAGCGCCTGCCCGCCATCTCCCGAAATTCATAAAACCGCACTTGGAGCCGAAAACTCTGTAAACTGGCGATATTTCCATACAACAGAAGACTGCATCACACACCTACAACGTGAAGGCTATACCCTTTGCTGCCTCGAACAAGTCAAAGGAAGCATCGAACTTCAGGAATTTACGCCCCAGAAAGGACGCAGATACGCCCTCATTCTTGGCCACGAAGTTGAAGGCGTAGACCAAGCCGTGGTAAACCAGTGCGATATATGCCTTGAAATACCACAGCGCGGCACCAAACACTCGCTCAACGTGTCAGTATCAGGAGGAATCGCCATATGGCACTTCTTCTCACATCTCAACACCCTTTGATTCATCTGCAACCTCAATCATCAACACTCTCATCAACTTAAATGAAATTCTCTCGCTCTCTTCCAATCGCTCTACTGCTCCTCTCCACAACCGAAGCCAACGCCCAGTTGTAAATCAACGAACTGATGCAATCAAACATTGACTGCATCATGGATGACCTCAACGAATTTCCTGACTCCTGGGTAGAACTATACAACTCAGGACAATCAGCCATAGACCTTCACGACTATAGCATCTGCAACAAAAATGACCCTACAAAAGAAATCAATCGAAATGCGCAACTCCGGCAACGACTTCGACTACACCTATTTCCGCGACGCTCTGATCCAGCGCGTAATGGGGACAAACTGCGATCTCGACTGGCAACCCTGGCTCCCGACAGCCTTTTTCATAAACGGAGAATATAAAGACATGCTCAACATCCGCTCCCGCACCAATGAAGACCACATCTACACCTTTTACAACGGCGAAGAAGACATAGACATGTTCGAAAACTGGGGCGAACTCAAAGAAGGGACATGGGACAACTTCAACAACTTAAAAAAATTCTTCAATGAAGACGGCCACACATTTGACGAATTCAACACTCTGATGGACTGCGGCGAATTCGCAAATCTAATGATAATGAACCTCTTCTATGACAACAAAGACTTCCCCGGCAACAATATAGTCAACTGGCGCCCGCGTTCCGAAGGAGGCCGCTGGAGATGGATCGCCAAAGACACCGATTTCGGCCTCGGCCTATACGATGCTCCATACAACTATAAAACCTTCAACTGGCTATATGACAATAATTTCGACCCCGACCGCGCATGGGCAAACAAACCGGAACACACCCGCCTGTTCCGCACCCTGATGGAAACCCCGGAGTTTCATGACATGTTCATAGACCGCTGCGCTGTGTACATGGGCGATTTCATGAACTACCGTGGCACCGTAAAGGAGCTCGACAAAATGTACTCCATGATCAAGACTGAATATGCCAATCATCGCAAGCTCTTCAACGAATGGTGGCCCAACCACTCACAGGAAGTACAGAAAATGCGCTCATGGATCGCCGCTCGCACACCATTCTTCTACACACACCTAAGCGAATACTTTCGGCTTGGAACCCCTCGCACCCTGACCATCGACGCCGGGCGCACCGACGACATCAAACTGACAATCAACGGGATCACGCTCAATAACCGCGATTTTGACGGAAAATTCTTTGCTGGGCGCCAGCTCCGGATAGAAGGAAACCACCAGGACAGCGAAACGACAGTGGACGGCTGGAAAGTCACCATAACCAAAGGCACCACACACACCACGGGCAGCTATAAAGGCAAAACCCTCACCATCAACATGCCCAATGCCGACAAAATCGAAATTGAATCCATAGCAACTCAGAGCGCGATAGCAGACATTGACTTCGACCAACAGCCTAAAGCCCTTGATCCGTCAAAGCCATTCAAACTATATGACATTCAAGGACGTTTATTAGCAGAACCGGAATCAATCGGATCAGCGACAGGCTTCGAGCCGGGAATATACATAGCCCGTCAGGGATCAAAAACCCTGAAAATAATTCTGGGCCGCCAATAAACCCAAGACAGACAAAAGACAAAACAAATGAAATCGAAGCAATAATTTTGCAGAAAACAGATTTTTTCGTAACTTTACATTAACAAACTATTCGAAACAAGTTACACAACTATGAATAAGGATTTTAGAAATTTTGCAGTGCACCATCTCGGCATGAATGGGCTCGCGCTCGATCAATATGCCGCCTCGGCAGCTTCTCAAATCACCTCCTCCTATATCTCTCCGACCATCATTGAAGAACGCCAGCTCAATGTGGCACAAATGGATGTGTTCTCACGTCTGATGATGGATCGCATCATATTCCTCAGCACTGACGTAAACGACTATACAGCCACAGTAGTCCAGGGACAGCTTCTTTACCTTGACTCAGTAGACCCCGGAAAAGACATCTCAATCTACCTTAACTCACCAGGCGGATCAGTGATCGCAGGACTTGGCCTTTATGACACCATGCAACACATCAAGAGCGATGTCTCCACAATCTGCATCGGCATGGCAGCATCAATGGCGGCTGTACTTCTTGTTGCAGGAGCTCAAGGCAAGCGCATGGCCCTTCCGCATTCGCGCGTCATGATCCATCAGCCCCTCGGAGGTGTCCAGGGCCAGGCATCAGACATCGAAATCACCGCCCGCGAAATCCTCAAATACAAAGCCGAACTCTACAAGATCATCGCCGACCACTCCGGAATGCCGCTCGAACGCATCGAAGCTGACGCCGACCGCGACTACTGGATGACTGCCGACGAAGCCAAAGAATATGGCATGATAGACCGCGTCCTCCTCCCCGACCACAAATAAACCACCCCGCTATAGACACAGAATGGCAAAAAAAAACAACAACACCTCTGATAACGGAGTCAAATGCTCTTTTTGCGGCAAGGAACCATCCTACACCAACATTCTCGTGCCGAGTCCGTTTGGCGACACCTATATATGCAGCGAATGCGTTGACCAGATTGAGGGCCTCCTGAAAGATTATTACGAAGAGAATCCTTCTATCCGGCCCGACAAAGCGAAAGGGAAAAAATCCAAAGCCGCCATTGAGCCGGAGACAAAAGAACTTCCGACTCCGGCTGAAATACGCGCATTTCTCGATCAATATGTCATCGGGCAGGACGACGCCAAGAAATATCTCTCGGTAGCCGTCTACAATCATTACAAGCGTCTTGCGCAGGACAAAGACGATGTAGACATCGAGAAAAGCAACATCATCATGGTCGGACCCACAGGCACAGGCAAAACCTTGCTTGCCAAGACCATAGCCCGACAGCTTGACGTACCATTCGCCATTGTCGACGCCACGGTGCTGACCGAAGCCGGCTACGTCGGAGAAGACATCGAAAGCCTGCTCGTCAGACTGCTGCAAGCCGCCGATTATGATGTGGCAAAAGCAGAACGAGGCATAGTTTTCATTGACGAGATCGACAAAATCGCCCGCAAAGGCGACAACCCGTCAATCACTCGCGACGTGTCTGGCGAAGGTGTACAGCAAGGCCTCCTCAAACTACTTGAAGGCTCCGTAGTCAATGTACCGCCGAACGGAGGCCGCAAACACCCTGAGCAAAAGATGATTGCCGTCGATACTAAAAACATCCTATTCATCTGCGGAGGAGCATTTGACGGTATCGAACGAAAAATAGCCCACCGCCTGAACACCCATGTGGTAGGCTTCACCGGAGGATCGACACGCTCGAAAATCAACTCTGACAATTATCTGCAATACATAGCCCCCCAGGACCTCAAGTCATTCGGTCTGATCCCCGAAATCATCGGACGTCTGCCGGTACTTGTCCATCTCGATCCGCTTGACCGCGAAGCACTTCTCAGAGTACTCACAGAGCCTAAAAACGCCATCACCAAGCAGTATGAAAAACTGTTTGCCATGGACGGAGTCAAACTCATCTTCGCACCTGAGACACTTGAATTCATTGTCGACAAGGCAATCGAATACAAGCTTGGCGCACGTGGTCTGCGCACAATCGTAGAGACAATCATGATCGATCCGATGTATGAAACCCCCTCTACCGACATTAAAGAACTGGTTATCGACCGCGCCTTCGCCGAAGAGAAAATCCAAAAAGCCTACATCGGCTAAAAGGACGTATCGGATACACCGGTCTCCACCAATCATAAACTTTATCATCTCTTCCCGGCTTCCCGGCACAGCCGGGAAGTTCTCCCCTCAGTTCTCTCACATTTCATACTCACTCCTCCCCAACCTGAACGGAATCCCATGAATCAACGACTTCACGAAGCACTTAAAGAGCATTTCGGATTTGACACATTCAAAGGCAACCAGGAAGCCATAATGACAAGTCTCCTTGAAGGCAACGACGTTTTCGTCCTCATGCCTACCGGAGGAGGCAAATCGCTCTGCTACCAGCTGCCGGCCCTTATGATGGAAGGCACAGCCATAGTGATCTCTCCACTGATAGCCCTGATGAAAAATCAGGTTGATGCAATGCGCAATTTCAGTTCGGCCGACACTGTGGCCCACTTCCTAAACTCCTCGCTCAACCGCGCAGCGATTGACCTTGTGAAATCCGACATTACTGCCGGACGCACAAAACTGCTCTATGTGGCACCGGAGTCGCTGACCAAAGAAGAGAACATCGAATTTCTGAAGACTGTGCCGATTTCATTCTACGCAGTCGACGAGGCACACTGCATTTCCGAATGGGGTCACGACTTCCGCCCGGAATATCGCCGCATCCGCCCGATCATCAACGAGATCAACGTCCGCCCGATGATCGCACTGACTGCCACCGCAACCCCAAAGGTTCAGCATGACATCCAGAAAAACCTCGGAATGCAGAATGCCAAAGTGTTCAAATCGTCGTTCAACCGATCGAACCTCTATTATGAGGTCAGGCCAAAGACCAACAACATTGACAAAGACATTATAAAATTCATCAAAAACAACCCCGGCAAATCAGGCATCATCTATTGCCTGAGCCGCAAGAAGGTTGAGGAACTCGCCGAGATGCTCGCAGTGAACGACATCAAGGCACTCCCCTATCACGCCGGAATGGACGGTGCGACCCGAAGCACCAATCAGGACGCGTTTCTGATGGAAAAAGTCGATGTCATAGTTGCCACGATCGCATTCGGAATGGGTATTGACAAGCCAGATGTGAGATTTGTTATTCATTATGACATGCCCAAGTCGCTCGAAGGCTACTATCAGGAAACCGGCCGCGCCGGCCGTGACGGAGGAGAAGGCCAGTGCATAACCTTCTATGCCGCCAAAGACCTGCAGAAGATGGAAAAATTCATGCAGGGCAAGCCATTGGCCGAACAGGAAATCGGCCGCCAGCTCCTGCTGGAAACCCAGAGCTACGCTGAGGCAAGCAGTTGCCGTCGTCGCTCACTGCTCTTCTATTTCGGAGAGGAGTTCACGGTCGACAACTGCCAGAACTGCGACAATTGCATTAATCCAAAGAAAAAAGTGGAAGCTAAAGACGATTTATGTGCTGTGCTCGAAACCGTAATAGCACTGAAAGAAAAATTCAAAGCCGATCATGTCACCGATGTGCTCCTCGGCCACACTACTGCTGATGTCACATCATATCAGCACGACCAGCTCGACGTGTTCGGCTGCGAGCAGGGAGCTGATGAAAAACTTATTAGCGCCGTGATCCGTCAGGCAATCCTGGCCGGATATCTCGACCGCGACATAGAGAACTACGGACTTCTCCGCATCACCCCGAAAGGCAAAAAATTCCTTTCGAAACCCGAATCATTCAAAGTGATCGAAGACTCTGATTTCAGCGAAGACGCCGAACCGGAAATGATCAAAAGCGGAGCGTCATTTGCCGCCGATGACGAACTTTACAGCATCTTGAAAGACCTGCGCAAGAAAATTGCCAAGCAACTCGGACTGCCCCCATATGTGATTTTCCAGGATCCATCGCTCGAAGCAATGGCCACCACCTACCCGATTTCACTCGAAGAACTTCAGAACATTCCCGGCGTAGGCGCAGGTAAAGCAAAACGCTATGGCGCCGACTTCGTGAAGGTAATCAAGCGTCATGTCGAAGACAATGAGATCGAACGTCCGGAAGACCTGCGTGTACGTAGCGTTCCGAGCCGCAACTCGACCAAACTCTTCATCATCCAGTCAATCGACCGCAAAATACCTCTGCCTGAAATAGCCAGAGCCAAAGGCCTTGAATTCAACGAACTGCTTGACAGAATTGAAGTAATAGTCTACTCAGGCACAAAAATCAATATCTCCTATTATATAAATGATATAATGGACGAGGATTCGCAGGAAGAACTGTTTGACTTCTTTAAGGAATGCCAGACAGATGACCTCAACGAAGCCTACAAAGAATTCGGTGAAGACTATACAGAAGACGAGATCCGCCTCATGCGCATCAAATTCCTCTCTGAAATGGGCAACTGATTTTCAATACCGCAAACAATGAATAAGGTCATCGACTATCGCGACGTAGAACTCCACCGCCAGGATCTTATCGCGCTCCGCCACGTCAATCTGTCAGTGGGCGAAGGTGAATTCGTCTATCTGATAGGCAAAGTGGGCAGCGGCAAATCCAGCCTGCTGAAATCTCTCTATGCCGACATTCCAATAGCCGGAGGCGAAGCCCGTGTTCTTGATTACGACCTGAACACCATACGCCGTCGCGACATTCCCTTTCTGCGCCGTCAGATAGGCATCGTCTTTCAGGACTTCCAGTTGCTGACCGACCGCAGCGCCTATGCCAATCTTAAATTTGTGCTTGAGGCCACCGGCTGGAAAGACAAATCTGATATCGAAGCCCGCATTGAAGAGGTGCTGAGAGGTGTCGGGATGCTCAACAAGAGTTATAAGAATCCTCATGAGCTGTCAGGAGGCGAGCAGCAGCGCATAGTCATAGCCCGCGCCCTCCTCAACCATCCGCGCATAATTCTCGCGGATGAACCTACAGGCAATCTCGACCCGGCCACCGGCGAAGCCATTGTCAACCGTCTTCACGATATAGCCCGTCAGGGAACTACCGTGATAATGGCCACACACAATCTCAGTTTCGTCGATCAGTTCCCCGGACGAGTCATCAAGTGCGAGAACCACACCATCTCATAGTAGGGCACCTCTCTCCGATTCAAAACTTAAAACCCGCAAAAATGTTATAACAGTGTCAACGTTCATGTTACACTGTTATATTTTTTGCCTGAATGAATTCATCAAAGACCCGCATAGTAGTGCTCGGCGGAGGTTTTGCCGGGCTGAATTTTGCAAAACACATCGACAAAGACAAATTTGACATCACCCTTGTCGACCGCCACAACTATCACTCCTTCCCGCCGCTTTTCTATCAGGTGGCCTCGTCTGAAATTGACCCGTCGAGCATCAGCTTCCCTTTCAGACGCGAACTCGTCAAAAAAGCATCCGGAAGAGTGAAATTTCACATGGAAAGTGCCCGAAGCGTAGACGTCAGCCGGCATTGCGTCATCACTGACCACGGATCAATCCCATATGACAAGCTTGTCATTGCATTCGGCACCACAAACAACTTCTTCGGCAATGACGCCCTTAAAGACGAGGTCTACACACTGAAATCCAACGACCAGGCAATCCGCATACGCAATGAGATCCTCTACCGCTGCGAACGCGCTTCGATAGAACCTGACCGCGAAAAACGCCGGCGCATGCTGACATTCGTTGTCATAGGAGGCGGGCCTGCCGGAGTAGAGATGGCTGGAGCCATCGGAGAACTTAAACGCTACATACTCCGACGCGACTACCCCGACATTCCGCCGGGAGACATGACCGTCAGCCTGTATGAAGGGCGCGACAAACTTCTGGCCTCCATGAGCGCCGAGTCGTCAGAAACAGCACTCAAAGATCTGAAATCGTTACTGGTGGATATCCACTTAGGCCGACAGATGAAAAGCTATGCCGACAACCTGCTCACCTTTGACGATGGATCGACCCTATACTCCGAAATGGTCATCTGGACTGCAGGAGTCACCGGGCGTCCGCTCGAATTCGAAGGCACGGATTTCCGGCAGGGACGCGGCGGCCGCTTTCCCACCGACCGTTTCTGCCGTGTGACCGGCCTTGATGATATATTCGCCATCGGCGATGTCAACCTCATGACCACCGAAGAATATCCCGCAGGACTCCCGCAGCTTGCCCAGGTGGCCATACAGCAAGGCCGCTTCCTCGCCCGCAGCCTCAACTCCGGAAAATGGAACCGGGAATTTTCTTACAACGACAAAGGATCAATGGCCACCATCGGCCGAAACCGTGCGGTTGTCGACATGCGCAGACTCCATCTCGACGGCTTCATCGCCTGGCTTGCATGGATGTTCATCCACCTCATCTCACTCATGGGGATGCGCAACAAAATCAGCGTGCTCGTCAGCTGGTTCTGGGCTTATTTCAGCTACAACACAGCCCTCCGACTGCTTCTTGCAGGTTCAAAATACCCTAAACGTGGCCGTATGTGGGACAAAGGTTAGGATATATCGTATTTTTATTGTAATTTTGTATATTCAGAGAGTGTTCGGTCTCATCGCAGACACGCACTCGCGACTTGTTAAAAATTATCAATTCAAAACCGACAAAATTATCACAATAAAAATGTCGATCGATAGTATCATAGCTTTGGCCGTCAGCAACGCGGTCAAAAATCTGTATGGCGTTGAAACTCCCGCCGAAAACATCGTGCCTCAAGCCACCCGAAAAGAATTCGAGGGCAATATCACCGTTGTCGTTTTCCCCTGGGTGAAAGCCGCCCGCAAATCGCCTGAAGCGGTAGGTATGGAAATCGGCGAATGGCTTCAGGCCAACGAACCTGCGGTCGAGAAGTTCAACGTGGTCAAAGGCTTCCTTAACATAACCGTTGCACCGCAGTTCTGGAATTCAGTGCTCGGACACATAGCCGGCACCACTGACTTCGGACTTACAGCTGCTGATGAAAGCTCGCCTCTTGTAATGGTAGAGTACTCATCGCCAAACACAAACAAGCCTCTCCATCTTGGCCACGTACGCAACAACCTGCTTGGATTCAGCCTTGCCGAAATCCTGAAAGCCTGCGGCAACCGCGTCATAAAGACCAACATTGTCAATGACCGCGGCATCCACATCTGCAAATCCATGCTCGCATGGAAAAAGTGGGGCGAAGGTGCCACTCCGGAATCCACCGGCAAGAAAGGCGACCATCTTATAGGTGACTTCTATGTACTCTTTGACAAGCACTACAAAGCCGAGCTCAAGGAACTTGAAGAGAAAGGCATGAGCAAAGAAGAAGCCGAAGCAGCATCTCCGCTCATGAAAGAAGCCCGCGAAATGCTCGTGAAATGGGAAAACAAAGATCCTGAAATCCGTTCGCTTTGGGAAATGATGAACTCCTGGGTCTACGCCGGATTCGATGAGACCTACAAGCGCATGGGTGTCAACTTCGACAAAATCTATTATGAGAGCGAAACATACCTCGAAGGCAAGGAGAAAGTTCTCGAAGGCCTCGAAGCAGGTAAAATGTACCGCAAGGAAGACGGCTCTGTATGGGCCGACCTTACCGGTGAAGGACTCGACCACAAACTGCTTCTCCGCAGTGACGGCACTTCTGTCTACATGACCCAGGACATCGGCACCGCCAAACTGCGTTACCGCGACTATCCCATTGACAAGATGATCTATGTCGTAGGCAACGAGCAGAACTATCACTTCCAGGTGCTCTCAATCCTTCTTGACCGCCTCGGCTTCAAGTGGGGCAAAGACCTCGTACACTTCTCTTACGGCATGGTCGAACTGCCTGAAGGCAAGATGAAATCACGCGAAGGCACTGTAGTCGATGCCGATGACCTCATGGACGACATGGTCTCCACCGCCCGCACCGTATCAGCCGAGCTCGGCAAACTCGACGGCCTCAGCCCGGAAGAGATCGACAGCATTTCGGAAACCGTAGGACTCGGAGCACTGAAATACTTCCTTCTCAAGGTAGACCCGCGCAAAAACATGACCTTCAACCCCAAAGAATCAATTGACTTCAACGGCAACACAGGTCCGTTCATCCAATACACTTACGCGCGCATCTGCTCCGTGCTCCGCAAAGCCGCTGACGAAGGCATGGTCATCAGCGACTACTCGGCAGTAGTACCCGGCGAAAAAGAAATAGCCCTTATCCAGGCCCTCGCCGACTTCCCCGCCACAGTCCAGGCCGCAGGCCAGACCTACAGCCCGGCACTGATCGCCAACTATGTCTATGACCTTGTCAAGAGCTACAACCAGTTCTATCACGACTGCTCCATCCTCAAGGAAACAGACAGCGCTGTGCGCTCGCTGCGTCTTGAACTCAGCCGCCAGACCGCCCGCGTCATCAAGTCAGGCATGAACCTCCTTGGCATCAACGTACCTGAACGTATGTAAGTCAAATTTGTTTTATAAATAAAAACGATAACCAACTCCTATTAACTGATATGAATTACAACCAGCAGACACCTCCCCCCTACTTCGGCGGAGGCGACAATTACAACAGCTACCACAACTCTCAGCAGCAGGCCGTCCAGACAACTTCGTCAGTAATGAAGCGCGTCTATTTCAAAATGTTCCTCGGACTGCTTGTGACTGCGTTCGTCTCTCTTTTCTGCGCTACCTCATCCGCCTATCTCAGCTTTATGTCTGGCCACCGCATCTTCTTCTGGGGCCTTCTGATCGCAGAAGTAGGCATCGTGATATATCTCTCGACCCGTCTGACCCGCATCTCGTCAGCAACGGCCAACCTGCTTTTCTATGTCTTTGCCGCGATCAACGGCCTGGCTCTTGCCCCGATCTTCTTGGTCTATACCATGACATCAATCGCCAAGACATTCTTCATCTGCGCCGGAACCTTCGGAGCCATGAGTGTCTATGGCTATTTTACCACCAAAGATCTCACAAGCTGGGGCAACTTCCTGATGTACGCACTTATGGGTCTGATCATCGCTTCTTTGGTCAATATTTTCACCAGAAGCACCCAGCTTGACTGGATAATCTCCATCGCAGGCGTCCTGATCTTCATCGGTCTCACTGCATGGGACACTCAGAAAATCAAGCGTATGGCTCTCACAACGCCTCCGGCCTATATCAGCCATCTCGCCACCATCGGCGCGCTGAGTCTCTATCTCGACTTCATCAACCTCTTCCTCTATCTGCTCCGCTTCTTCGGAAGCCAGCGCGACTGATAGCGTGTAAACAGACTCTTATCACTGAAATCATATACCTTAATATACAATAATGGCAAAAGTCGTAATCATCGGAGCCGGCGGTGTCGGAACCGTCGTGGCTCACAAGTGTGCCCAGCACCCCGAAGTTTTCACAGAAATAGTCATCGCTTCCCGCACCCGCAGCAAGTGTGACGCCATTGTAGAGGCCATCGGAAAGCCCAACATCAGCTCAGACGTTGTCGATGCCGACAGCGTGCCCCAGCTCGTTGAGCTTTTCAACCGCCACAAACCCGAACTCGTCATCAACGTGGCCCTTCCCTATCAGGATCTCACCATCATGGATGCCTGTCTCATCTGCAAAGTCAACTACCTTGACACCGCAAACTATGAACCCAAGGACGTGGCCCATTTCGAATACTCATGGCAGTGGGCCTACAAACAGCGCTTCGAAGAAGCCGGCCTCACCGCAATCCTCGGCTGCGGATTCGATCCAGGTGTGTCCGGCGTATTCACAGCCTACGCCGCAAAACACTACTTCTCTGACATGCAGTATCTCGACATTGTCGACTGCAACGGCGGTGATCACGGCAAAGCTTTCGCCACAAACTTCAACCCCGAAATCAACATCCGTGAGATCACTCAGAACGGCCGCTACTATCAGGACGGCAAATGGGTGACCACCGGCCCGCTTGAAATCCACAAGACACTCACCTATCCCAACATCGGAGAGCGCGAAAGCTATCTTCTCTACCACGAAGAGCTCGAATCGCTCGTCAAGAACTATCCCTCAATCAAGCGTGCGCGCTTCTGGATGACATTCGGTCAGGAATATCTCACACACCTCCGTGTGATTCAGAACATCGGCATGGCCCGCATCGACGAAGTAGACTACAACGGACAGAAGATCGTGCCCCTGCAGTTCCTCAAAGCCGTCCTCCCCAACCCACAGGATCTCGGCGAGAACTACCACGGCGAAACCTCGATCGGCTGCCGCATCGAAGGTCTTGACAAGGAAGGCAAGCATCTCACCTATTACATCTGGAACAACTGCTCTCACGAAGCCGCTTACAAGGAAACCGGCATGCAGGCTGTCAGCTACACAACCGGCGTTCCCGCAATGGTCGGCGCAATGATGTTCCTCACAGGGAAATGGGTAAAACCGGGTGTCAACAACGTTGAAGAGTTCGATCCCGATCCATTCCTCGCAGAACTTGCCAAAGACGGTCTTCCCTGGAACGAGGAATTCAACCTCAACCTTGAAGTAAACGAATAATCAAGCCTGTCAAGACCTGAACCTGCATCATAAACCCCGGACACCGGCGAAAAACCAACGTTTATCACCCTGTCCGGGGTTTACAATTTCATAGTCCTCTCCCGCAGCGTCGTCATGAGATGACACAATCGCCACTCCATCACTACCGAAAATCCAATCCGCCATGCTTAAACATCTGCTGCTCGCAGGCACCATCGTAACCGCTCCGTCAATTCATGGCCGCCCCAATGACGGATATACTCTCGACCCCGCCACACAGACAGTCACCGCAGACCGACACGCCTTCCGTTTAGGCCCCGGCACTTTTCTGCTGACAGCCGAAACCGGCGCAACTTCATCGCCCTACATTTTTACCGATGCACTCAAAGCTCTTAAAGCCATCAGCAAAAACTCATCCGGCAACGCAACGCTGCTTGTGACACCGGGAGTTTACTGGCTTGATGACCCCGATGACCCTGCCGTCAGACGCAATCCCAAAAACTCCGGAGCCATTCCTTATGCCGCAGAAATCAGTTGTGACACACTTTCACTCATAGGACTCTCAGAAGACCCGGCCGACATTGTCTTCGCTGTCAACCGCGGCCAGACCCAGGGCGCTCTCGGCAACTACACCATGCTCCACTTCAAAGGCCTCTGTCTGACAGCCGAAAACATAACTTTCGGCAACTACTGCAACGTTGATCTCATCTACCCGCGCAATCCTTCGCTTAACCGGCCGAAACGCCGCGATGCCATCGTCCAGGCCCAGGTCGGAATATGCGAGAACACCGACCGGCTCTTTGCGCGCAACTGCCGCTTCATCAGCCGCCTCAATCTCTGCCCTCTATCCGGAGCACGGCGCTCACTCTACAAAGACTGTTACTTCGAGTGCACCGACGATGCCCTCTCAGGCTCAGCTGTCTACCTCGACTGCCGTTTCACATTTTTCAGCGGCAAACCTTTCTACTCCACCGCTTCCACAGGTGCCATATTTCTCAACTGCGACATCCACACCAAAGTCCGTGGCTCACAATATCTCACCAAAGTACCCGGCATGGTGTCAATGATCGACACCCGCTGGACTTCAGACTCGCCCGTAAACATTCAGTGGACACGTGACAGCTCACCCGTCCGCTGCTATCAGAGCGGCATCACACTCAACGGCACAGCAATCACAATTGACGCCAGACGTCCAGAACTCAGCGCTGACATCAGTGACACTCCGCTCCTACGCGCCTACAAAATCTCATCAGGCGGAAAAACCGTCTACAACATTCTGAATCTGCTCGGCGGCACCGACGGCTGGGACCCTCTCGGCCAGTCAGAATCTATGGCAGAACTTGAAAAAGCACTGTCTGCCACCCTCACAGGCTTACCGGTGGCTCTAAAAATCGAGACACCGGCCAAAAAGCTTTCCGCACAAGGCGACAGCATGCTTCTCAAGCCATCATTGCGTCTGTGGGGCGACTATCCGGCCCCGGCATCAGCATCCGGCCTGACCTGGAATGCACCGACAACACTGCGCCTCTCCGTATCCGCCAACTCAACCGCAATTGTCAGCGCCAACAGCTTCCCCCGCGAGATGGTATGTGAAATTTCGGCTGTCTCCCCATCCGGCCTGACAGGCGCGACATCCGTAACAGTCGATGCATGGCTCAAAACTGCACCGCAGTTCACCTCGACACCGGTTATCACCGCTGACAAGAACACACTGAAACTCGACTACAGCCTCTCAGGCAACAGTCGTGACGACAGCCATATCATCTGGTACAGGTCAACACGTCCCGACCATTCCGACAGTGTGGCCGTTCGTCACGGACGCGGCCTAAGCGCCCGCTCCTACCCGCTGACATGTGCAGACAGAGGCTTCTATATCTCAGCCTCCGTGATGCCGAAAAACGCCGACTCTGAAGAAGGCATCTGTCAGGTCGCCTCAATGTCAGCACCGGTCAACACCATCATGCTCCGGACACTACAGAAAAACGAAAAATCAATCGTCACCTCCTTCGCCGAAGTCCCCATACGCAAAGGCACTCCGGGGCGGCAGGGCTTCTGGCACTTCGACACGTTCAAACCATCGGACACAGCTCTTCACGACTGGACCCCTGACGGATCAGCAGGCTGGTATTACGGCCACGGCACAGATGCAGCAACCGGAATCGGACTCGTGCAGTCAACCAAGGGCGCGCGTCTGTTCTACACCCCGGTGCGTGAAAAATGCCGCAACATGCGTGTCAGCCTCATCGCAGAACCATGCAAAGGTCCAGGGCAGGGATTCGGCAGTGCCACCGGGCAATATATGGACATCTGCATCAAATTCGACCCTGTCTCTCTGACCGGCTACGCCCTGCGCATCGAACGGACTCCAGACTTTGACAAAGCCGTGACATTCACTCTCGTGCGATATTCCAGCGGCGCTGTCAGCCCGATAAGCAAAGCCGTAGCCACAAGCTGCTACCGCAATCCATGTACCATTGTAGTCGAACTACGCGGAGACCGCCTGACAGCACTGGCCCGCACTGGAGCTCCGGCTGCGGAAGCAGCCGATCCGGCCATAAAACCAGATGTAAGCCTTTCAGCCACTGTGTCTCCGACCGACGGCACATCGCTTGCCATCCAGCACACCGGCTCGGCAGGTGCATCGGCCACCCTGCTGCGCGACCTTGAAGTAAACTGGGACTGACACAGGATTTCAAACCGGACCACATTTCACTTGGGAACACCACGATGAATTTGCAAAATTTATTATCGCGGCGTTCCCAAGTGAATTTTTGTTAGAATCAATCTCCGCAATCGGAATTTAAGGAAAAATTTGGTACCTTTGTATGTTACATTCGAACGAATCTGAAAAAATGCAGAACGAACAAAATATAAAAGTATTAGGCGCCAAAGTCAACAACCTCAAGGACGTTGACGTAGAGATTCCCCGCGGAAAGCTCGTTGTGATTACGGGTGTTTCGGGATCCGGGAAATCATCTCTCGCCTTTGACACCTTATATGCGGAAGGCCAGCGGCGCTACGTGGAAAGCCTCAGCAGCTACGCCCGTCAGTTCATGGGCAAAATGCCCAAGCCGGAATGCAAAGCAATACTCGGACTCCCGCCGGCCATCGCCATTGAGCAAAAAGTCAACACCCGCAACCCGCGAAGCACTGTCGGGACATCGACAGAGATCTATGACTACATGAGGCTTCTCTTCGGGCGTGTAGGTCATACATTCTCCCCCATCAGCGGTGAAGAAGTCAGAAAGCACACCATTGACGATGTGGTCAGATTCGCCATGACCTATCCCGAAGGCTCCCGCATGGCCATAACCGCACCGGTCACTCTGCCTGAAGGCCGCAAATTCGCCTCGCAGCTTGACGTATATCTGAAAGCCGGCTATTCGCGTCTGATGCGTGGCGGCGAATTCATTGATATTGACGAACTGCTGACTGAAGTCCGCGCCGCCGGTGATGGTGCAGACTACAACCCGGCCGACTATCAGCTGCTCGTAGACCGCCTTGCGGTCTCCTCGGAGGCTGACGAACAGAGTCGTCTGCGCGACTCTGTGGAAAGCGCGTTTTTTGAGGGACGCGACCGATTGAAATTGCAGATCTGGGCTGATGACGGAATCGTGGCCAAGGATTTTTCCCGCGTGTTCGAGGCCGACGGCATGACATTTGAAGTTCCCACTGACATGATGTTCAACTTCAATAACCCTGTCGGAGCCTGCCCAACATGCGAAGGATTCGGCAAAGTTATGGGAATCGACGAACGCCTTGTCATCCCCAACAACACACTCTCCATCTATGACAACGCCGTGGCCTGCTGGCGCGGCGACAAGATGAGCGAATGGAAGAAAGTTTTCATCAGTGATTCCGCCCAATTCGGATTCCCTATCCACAAGCCTTATCTTGATCTCTCGCAAGAAGAAAAAAATTTGCTGTGGCACGGACCTACTGACCGCCAGCTTTCACAGCCGGGCATAAAACTCACATATGGTGACTTCCCCTCCATAGACCGTTTCTTCAGGATGGTCGACGAAAATCTTTATAAGATACAATACCGCGTCATGAAAGCCCGCTATCAGGGCAAGACCGTATGCCCCGCCTGTCACGGCTCCCGCTTGAAAAAGACAGCATCGTATGTCAAAGTCGGAGGAGCCACCATCGGGGAACTCGTTTCAATGCCTGTCAGCCGTCTGATAGAATTTTTCAGAAACCTCCAGCTTGATGCCACTGACGCAGCCATAGCCGAACGTCTTCTCAAGGAGATCAATAACCGCATCTCCTATCTGGAAGAAGTCGGACTCGGCTATCTGACGCTCGACCGACTGTCGTCAACCCTCTCCGGCGGCGAAAGCCAGCGCATCAATCTCGCCACATCGCTCGGCAGCAGCCTTGTGGGCTCGCTCTATATTCTTGACGAACCGTCAATCGGACTCCATTCCCGTGACACCGAACGCCTGATCACCGTGCTGAAAAAACTCCGCGATCTCGGCAATACGGTCGTTGTAGTTGAACACGATGAAGAAATCATGCGCGCCGCCGACTATCTTATTGATGTCGGCCCGGATGCCGGACGTCTCGGAGGCCAGATCATCTATCAGGGCGACCCGGCCGAACTTGTGCCGTCGCAAGCCAAAGAGGAAAGTCCACTGAGCTATACCGCGCGCTATCTGACAGGCGCACTGTCAATCCCCGTGCCGAAACAGAGACGCAAGTGGCGTGATTCGCTCGAAGTCATCGGTGCCAAAGAGCACAATCTGAAAGACATTGACGTAAAATTTCCTCTCGGAGTCATGACGGTGGTCACCGGAGTCAGCGGCTCAGGCAAATCCACTCTTGTCCGCGACATCCTTTTCCGGGCTCTCAACCGTCATCTCGGAAACACCGGCGATGCGCCCGGAACCTTCCGCAAACTGCAGGGAGATCTCTCACGCATCAAAAACGTAGAGTTTGTCGACCAAAATCCGATCGGCAAGTCATCCCGCTCGAATCCGGCTACCTACCTCAAAGCATTTGACGAGATACGCAAACTTTTCGCTTCCACCCAGGGAGCGAAACAGATGGGCTACTCTGCCTCAGACTTTTCATTCAACTCTGACGGAGGCCGCTGCGAAGAGTGCAAGGGTGACGGATATATCACCATCGAGATGCAGTTCATGGCCGATATCACCATTCCCTGCGAATCGTGCCACGGAAAGCGCTACCAGAAAGAAATTCTCGAAATTGAATATCGCGGCAAGAATATCTATGACATTCTTGAGATGACTATCAATCAGGCTGTGGAATTCTTCGGAGAAGAAGCCGGAGCACAGGAAAAACGCATTATCAAGCGTCTAAAACCTCTCCAGGATGTTGGCCTCGGATATATCAAGATCGGTCAGAATTCCTCGTCTCTATCAGGCGGTGAAAATCAGAGAGTGAAACTGGCATCTTTTTTCGCAGAGGAAAAACCGGAGCCTACCATGTACATATTTGACGAACCGACAACCGGACTTCACTTCCATGACATAGCCACTCTCATGAAGTCTTTTGACCGCCTTATATCTATGGGTCACACGATTCTGATAATCGAACATAACATGGATGTCATCAAGTGTGCCGACCATGTCATTGACATAGGCCCTGAAGGAGGCGATGCCGGAGGCAACCTTGTGGCAGCCGGCACTCCCGAACAGATCGCCGCAAATCCGGCTTCATACACCGGTCATTTTCTGAAAGAGAAACTGCAGGGAGTCTGAATACAGACACTCCTGCCTTGTGCATCTCTGAAATATTATAATCATTAACTCTTCAACAGACAGCAATATTATGGCAAAAATAGGTGACCGTGTCCGCTTCCTCAACTCAGTGGGTGGCGGCATCATCAAAAAAATAGAAGGAAACATCGCATATGTCGATGACAACGGCTTTGAAACCCCCACTCTTCTGCGCGAATGCGTGGTGGTGGCCGAAGCCGCGACTACAGAAAAGAAAATAGCTCTGACCCAGGATGCCGTCAAACCAGCCGCTCCGCAGTCCCAGCCGCAAAAGGCGGCTCAGAAACCGGAGGAGACTCCGGCTATTGAGGAGACTCCGGAAGGTGAGAAACTCAATGTGGTGCTCGCATACGAACCTGCCGACATAAAACATCTCAACTCCACCACATTTGATGTCTATCTTGTCAACGACTCCAACTATTATCTCTACTTCACATATCTCACACGCGCTGATGAATCCACCGGCTGGACCACCCGCTATGCCGGAATCGTCGAACCTAACATCCAGGTGTTCCTTGAAGAGATCTCCGGAGCCGACCTCCCTTCGATGGACCGCATCGCTGTACAGATGATAGCCTTCAAGTCTGACAAGGAATTTAAGATGAAGGCCCCTGTAGCCGTAGAGACGGCCCTTGACACCACGAAATTTTTCAAGCTCCACTGTTTCCGCAGCAATGTGTATTTTGACAAAGATGTAATCGCTGTAGACATCGTGACCAATGATATTCCACGCAAACGCATGGTGATCGACTCTTCACGTATTGAAGAAGGGATCAAAGCCAAGAATGCCGTTGATCGTCCCGCCCGCAAGCCTGTACAGAAAAAGAGTTCCGACAAACGGGCTGAGATAATTGAAGTAGACCTTCATATATCTGAGCTTGTCGACACCACGGCCGGCCTGTCAGCTGCCGATATCCTGAATCTTCAGATCGACGAATTCCGCAAGGTGATGGATGCAAACCTGAAACACAAGGGTCAGAAAATAGTCTTTATCCACGGTAAAGGCGAAGGCGTGCTCCGCGCGGCTCTCATGAAGGAACTTAACCACCGCTACAAAGGTCATACCGTACAGGATGCCTCATTTCGTGAATACGGTTTCGGAGCCACTCAGGTAACCATCTGACACAACTTCAAATCCGAAACACCCGTTTACCCATGATTTTATGGTTTTCAGGCACAGGCAATTCCCGGTATGTAGCGGAAATGCTTGCCGCCGAACTGGGCCAGTCGTTGCGCAGGCTCACACCGGATCTCCGCAACGGCAGCCTGACACCGGCGCCGCATGACGATACCGTCATATGGGTCTGCCCCGTCTATTCCTGGGGCCTTCCACCCTATGTCCGCGCAATCATTAAAAACGTAGACCTTGGATCAGCACCGTTAATACACCATCTGGTGCTGACCTGCGGTGATGATTGCGGTCTGACAGCCGAGATGTGGCGCAGCGATCTTGCAAAACGTGGCTGGCTGTCAGGACTGGCTTTTTCAGTCACGATGCCTAACAATTACGTCTGCATGAGCGGATTTGATGTCGATACGGCAGAACTCGCACAGCACAAACTGTCAGCCGCATCACTGCGCATCAGAGAAATCGCGCGCTCGATCGCAGATTTCCGGGCAGGCTCCGGAGACTGCCCAAATGAGCCGGATGACGTGGTCCGCGGTCGCTTTGCATGGATCAAAACCAGAATAATCTATCCCTGGTTTGTCCGCCATGCCATGTCGCCGAAACCATTCCGCTACACACGCGAATGTATTTCGTGCGGCAAGTGCGCAGCCATCTGCCCTCTGCGCAACATCAACATGAGCGAGCCTTCAGGCAAATCGACAGACAGCAGTGAGCGCAGGCGCAAACGGCCGGTATGGGGTACAGACTGCGCCTTTTGTCTCGCCTGCTACCATGTGTGTCCACGCCATGCCGTAATGTATGGCGACAAGACCGGCACCAAAGGCCAATACATGAATCCGCAGTCATGACAAGGTGAGGATTCCGGTCAGATGAACCAAATCCGGCATATGAGTGTTTATATATTAGACTGATCCAAATCAGCAGATATTAACGCTTATATATTCAGATCTATGGATAAAAAATCTATAAAAGGTACAAAGACCGAACACAACCTTCTCGCGTCATTCGCCGGTGAAAGCCAGGCCCGTTCACGCTACACACTTTTCGCAAAGAAAGCCCGTGAAGAAGGCTACGAACAGATTGCCCGCATCTTCCTGATCACCGCCGAGCAGGAACTCAGCCATGCCGAACTTTTCTTCTCTCGCCTTGAAGGCGGTGTGGTGACGATCAATGCCGGCTATCCCGCAGGTATGGTGGCCGACACAATGACCAACCTCCGCGAGGCAGCAGCCGGCGAACGTGAGGAATGGAGCGATCTCTACTCATCATTCGCTTCTACAGCCGAAGAAGAAGGCTTCAAGGACATCGCAGCTCTCTTCAAAATGGTGGCTAAGGTCGAAATCGAACATGAACAGCGCTATCTACGTCTTCTTGATCGCCTCACCAACGGTCAGGAATTTTCAGGCGAAGAAGAGGAAGAATGGCAGTGTATGCACTGCGGTTATGTCCACAAAGGCAAATCGGCCCCCAAACGCTGTCCGGTATGCGGCAAAGAGCAGGGCTACTTTGAACGCAAAGCCGAAAACTATTGATCATACGAGCTTTATACACTTCTCCAATCCAAATAGCCAAGGACTGTATCGGCGTTCTATCCCGATACAGCCCTCTTTTTATATTCAAACTCATGCTGACTTACAGGGAGGAGGTCAATATGAAAGTTATCCGAGAAGCGGAGCAAACAAACATAGGAGCGGGCATGTTATAAATTCAGAAACGCTTAACGCGATTTCCTATTTTTGAAAATTTCTATAACTATGGAAAATCCTTTGTTTAAGATTCCTTATGGTCTCTATATCGTCACCGTGAATGCTGACGGACGAGACAACGGTTGCATCTCCAATACTTTTGAGCAGGTGACATGCACACCGGCCCAGGCTTGTGTGTGTCTCAACAAAAGCTCCCTGACATGCGAGATGATTGAAAAGGCCGGAGCTTTCACTGTGTCTGTCATCAGCGAAAACGCAGATTTCAGTCTGTTTGAGCGTTTCGGCTTCAAGTCGGGCCGCGAGGTAGACAAGTTTAAAGATTTCGCCGACGTAAAGCGCCTTGACAATGGCACTTTGGCGGTGACATGCGGCACCAACTCATATTTCAGCGTGAAAGTCGCGCAAAAGATTGATCTCGGCACCCACATGATGTTCATAGGCGAAGTGACCGAAATGGCGGTGCTTGACGATGTGGCATCAGCCACATATAATTATTATCAGGAGCACATTAAACCACAGCCCGCACAGCCGTCTGCTGCCGGATCGGCCCATACGGTCTGGCGATGCAAGGTCTGCGGCTACGAATATGTCGGTGACGAGATTCCGGCTGATTTTATCTGTCCGATCTGCAAGCATCCGGCATCTGACTTTGAGAAAGTCACCATCACCGACAATGTGGCTGACAATCCTACAAACCCGTATTCCGGCACAAAGACTGAGAAGAATCTTCAGGAAGCTTTCGCCGGCGAAAGCATGGCACGCAACAAGTACACCTACTTCGCTTCAGTTGCACGCAAAAACGGATTCGAGCAGATCGCCGCGATTTTCGAACATACTGCAGCCAACGAGAAAGAACACGCCAAACTGTGGTGCAAGGCTCTCGGCGGTGTCAGTCAGGACACGGCCTTAAACCTGCAGCATGCAGCCGAGGGTGAAAACTATGAATGGACCGACATGTATGACCGTTTTGCAAAAGATGCCGATGCCGAAGGATTTCATGATCTTGCAAAACAGTTCCGCGGAGTGGCAGCCATAGAGAAGACCCATGAGGAGCGTTACCGCAAACTGTTGGAAAACGTAGAGGCTCACGAAGTATTCCGCAAGAGCGGTGTGACAGTCTGGGAATGCCGAAACTGCGGACACATCTGCATCGGTACCGAAGCTCCGGAAGTCTGCCCTGTCTGCTTCCACCAGCAGAGCTACTTCGAGGTGAGAGCTGAAAATTATTGACCCTCTCTTCGGCTACAAAGTCAGCCTAAATCGGCTGGCAACAACGTATTTCCCTAAAACAACAATCGTGAATCAGCCGCGGCTGATTCACGATTGTTGTTTTATAGGTTGTCTGACAAAAATTTAACGTTCTGCACGCATCGGATTCGAGAGGAAGTCCTCGTAAGCGAGACGGATGCCGTCAGGCAGCTCAGTTGAATAAGTCCAGCCGAGAGCGGCAGCTTTCGACACATCAAGCAGCTTACGCGGAGTACCATTGGGTTTTGTGGTGTCCCAGACAATGCGGCCGGTATAGCCCACGGTCTTCGCAACCAGTTCCGACAGTTCTTTTATTGACAACTCCTTGCCACTGCCGGCATTTACGGTCTCGTTGCCGGAATAATTGTTCATCAGGAACACACAGAGGTTGGCGAGGTCATCGACATAAAGGAACTCGCGCAACGGCGATCCGTCACCCCAGCACACTACCTCTTCCAGACCGGCCTCTTTAGCTTCATGGAAACGGCGGATCAAAGCCGGAAGCACATGCGAATGGGTGGGATGATAGTTGTCATTAGGACCGTAGAGGTTGGTAGGCATTACCGAGATATAGTCAGTTCCGTACTGGCGGTTAAGATATTCGCAATATTTGAGACCGGAAATCTTGGCCAGAGCATAGGCCTCGTTGGTCTGTTCGAGCGAAGATGTCAGCAGGCAGCTTTCGGGCATAGGCTGCGGAGCAAGACGGGGATAGATGCACGATGATCCAAGGAATTCGAGTTTCTTGACACCATTGCGCCAGGCTGCGTGGATCACGTTCATCTCCAGCATCATATTGTCATACATAAAATCAGCGAGCGCAGACTGATTGGCTTCTATGCCACCGACTTTAGCGGCTGCAAGAAACACATAGTCAGGCTTTTCAGCCGAAAAAAATTTATTGACGGCCTGCTGGTTGATCAAGTCGAGCTGCGAGTGCGTACGTGTGATGATATTGTTGTATCCCTGACGTTTCAGCTCACGGACAATAGCCGAACCTACCATGCCGCGATGGCCTGCTACATAAATCTTTGAATCCTTTTCCACAATTAAAATCTATTTATGTGTTGTTACCTATTATTAAGATATGAGTGTTTAAGTTGAAAATCAGCTGATAGCCAGCACATTCAGCACAAAACACGATCGAGGCTGCCATGCCTCCGGAAATTCAACGCAAAATAACAAAATTTTATTCTATCCGGCAAATAATCAGCCAGTGAAAATCAAAAATCCCCCTGCCCGGATTGCGGGCAGAGGGGCTGAAATCGTTTTTATGTCTGCTTCTTGTGGCTTAACAGTTGTTATGAAACACCCTCTTAGAGCACACCCTGAGCCATCATAGCACGAGCCACTTTCATGAAACCGGCCACGTTGGCACCACGGACATAGTTGATGTAGCCGTCTTCCTCAGTGCCATATTTCACACACTGCTTGTGGATTTCGGTCATGATATCCTGAAGTTTGCGGTCGACTTCCTCGGCGCTCCATGAGAGTTTCTGCGAGTTCTGGGCCATTTCGAGTCCTGAAACAGATACACCGCCTGCGTTTGCAGCCTTGCCGGGAGCATAGAGGATGCGGGCTTTCTGGAATTCACGGATCGCATCGGGGGTGGAGGGCATGTTTGCACCTTCGCTGACAGCGATACAGCCGTTTGCGATGAGAGCGCGGGCATCGTCACCGTCAATTTCGTTCTGAGTGGCAGAAGGCATGGCGATGTCGCAGGCCACGTGCTGCCAAGGGCGTTCGCCTTCAAAATACTGGCATTCGTATTCCTCGGCAAACTCGCGGATTCGTCCGCGATAGATATTCTTGAGTTTGAAGATATAGTCAAGCTGTTCCTGAGAGAGGCCGTCGGGCACGTAGATTGAGCCATCGCTATCACTCATTGAAACCACTTTGGCTCCGAGCGAGAGAAGTTTTTCAGCTGTATAAGTGGCTACATTGCCGGAACCGGAGATTGCCACGCGCTTGCCTTCGATGCTGAGGCCACGGGTCTTGAGCATCTCAAGGAGGAAGTAGACGTTACCATAGCCTGTAGCTTCCGGGCGGATGAGCGAACCACCGAATTCATAGCCCTTGCCGGTGAAAGTACCGGTGAACTCGCGGGCCATCTTCTTGTATTCGCCGAACATATAGCCTACCTCACGTCCGCCAACACCGATATCACCGGCGGGCACATCAGTGTCAGGACCGATCTGACGCCACAGTTCCTGGATGAAAGCCTGGCAGAAGCGCATCACTTCCATGTCGCTTTTGCCACGGGGCGAGAAATCGCTGCCGCCTTTGGCTCCACCCATAGCGAGAGTGGTCAGAGAGTTTTTGAAAGTCTGTTCGAATGCAAGGAATTTGAGAATCGAGAGGTTGACCGAAGAGTGGAAACGGATGCCTCCTTTGTAAGGACCGATCGCATTGTTGTGCTGAACGCGATAGCCCATGTTATTGTGAACCTTGCCCTTGTCATCGACCCATGATACGCGGAATGCGAAAATACGATCAGGAATGCAAAGGCGCTCAATAAGATTGTAGCGTTCGAATTCAGGATTTTCATTATAGACATCTTCAATCGAGGTCAATACCTCTTCCACTGCCTGGATGTATTCCGGCTCATTGGGGAAACGACGCTTCAGATCGTCAATTACGCTTAGTGCATTCATACCTAATATGGAGAATATATTATTGGAATTTATTATCTATAACACTTCTTTCACGACAAAATGAAAGATTAAATTTCTTTTTCGCTACAAAGTTACACATATTTCATCATTTTCCAAAACTTTTGCTATAAATAACAACGGCTTGTCAATTTTTATATTTTTCGTCCATTACGACGATTTTGCGTAACTTTGCATCATTAAACCAATTATCCTGACTCTCTAAAAACTCTAACCGCCTATAGATCATGGCTTCATTCTCCATTATCTCACCTGCCTTCTCGACGCGCAAGGCTGTTGTAAAGGTCACACGGAAATTCTACACCTTCTGCAATCTGCTTATCGTTCTCAATGCTCTTGCATTCGGACTGCTTACCGACATTTCTATCGCCGACCGCATCGGGCCGGAACTCGAATCGTTCTGCGACCTGAGCATACTGATCTTTATTGTCGAGCTTATGATCAGGCTCTCGCTCGAAAAAGGTCGCTTCTTCACAGGACGCAACCGCTACTGGAACTGGTTTGACACAATAATAGTCGTGCTGTCATCTGCCGCACAGTTAGGCACATTCTCCTCCTTCCGTGTGTTCAGAATATTCCGTGTGTTCCGCCAGCTCAACATCCTCCGTGTGGTCCGTTCGGCCGACAAACTTAAACTTATTGTCGAAGCCATCTTCAATGCGATTCCCGGCATGCTATGGACCACCATATTGTTTGTCATTATCATGTACACTTATGCACTTTTAGGCTCGACTTTCTTTGGCAACGAGTTCCCTGACTGGTTCGGCAACGTATGGCGCTCCATGTATTCTCTCTTCCAAATCATGACTCTGGAAAGCTGGTCGATGGGCATAGCACGTCCGGTTATGGATATTTATCCTGCAGCATGGGTCTACTTTGTGACTTATGTGCTGATAGCGTCCTATGTCATTCTGAACATCGTGGTCGCTCTCGTGGTGAGCTCGCTTCAGGAAGTAACTGCTAAAAACGAAGCCAAGAAATCACAAATGCTATCAAGAGACGCACTCCGAGAGGAAATGGAAAAACTCCAGCGACAGATCGATGTGGTCAATGACATGCTGAAAAATTCAAAATAATCCGTCTGCGGAGGATATTTTTACCACCTTATTATATATAAGAGGACATAATTATATCTAAGAATTGTCGGATACTGCATCATCAGGTCTGCCGTGTCAAAAAGAAATTTATTTTCTTCCTCTGTCAGTAGCTTCAGCGGGCAGAAAGAGCGCAGATTGTCTTCGAGATGCTCCATATAGGTCATTCCGCTCAACACAGTCAGCACTCCGGGCCATGTCCCGGCAAAGCGGAAGGGCCATGTTCCGGCAAAGCGGAAGGCCCATGAAGCCACGCTCCGTTCAGGCTCAGCCTGTTTCAGACGGCTCACCACATGGCCATGAAGATTCGACAGACGGCCGCCGAGAAGCGGTTCCATGATTATGGCCAGAATACCACGCTTCTCCAGTTCGCCATAGAGATATTCCGCATCGATGTTGCGCGGATTGATTTCATTGGCATGATGCCAGTCGAGATAGTTGAGCTGAATCTGCTCAAAATCCCATTTATATTCGTCATGGCGCGACAGCAGGTAATCAAATACCTTTATGTCACCATGATACGAAAATTCAAGATTGCGGATGCGTCCGGCTTCACGCTCCTTGAGTAGAAAATCAAGGATACCGTTGTCCATGTAACGGTTTTCAAACTCTCGCATTCCGTCAGTTCCCATTCCGATGGCATGGAGGAGCATATAATCAATGTAGTCGGTCTGTAACTCTTTCAGAGAATTGCATTTCGGAATCCGGGAAATTCAAAATCTCCTGTAATCGAGCAGGAGGTAAACACCTGATGATTAGTGTTTGCCTCCTGCTCGATTTATATGTCACATTATACCAAATGTCCACAAGTGCGGGCCAGCACTTAGAGCCGGTTCGACAACAAATGCAAAGGCCGGGAAAGAAAGTTAGCTTTCGATTGCATCTTTTTTTTGCTTCTTGCACGCTTTGAATCAGTCGTGTACATCAAGTACAATCCTGATTCGGCAGTGCACAATCTGCTGAAAAATCTGCAATCCTGACGTTAACAGTTATTGTCGAACCGGCTCCTATTTACCGAAGCTGTGGTGATGGGAGATTATGGCTTCGCTCAGCAGACTGTAGATTTCTTTTGACTGACCATCAAGAACAGATAGATGCTTGTTGACTATAGCCAAGTCGCCCCTGACAGCCGGGCCGGTCTGCCCCTTTTCAGGAGATACAGCGAATGCTTTTTTTAGAGTCTCTTCAAGCAGCGGATGCAAAACCTCAAAGGGCAAGTCTTCTTTTTTAAGCAATTCCGAGGCGATGGTCCACAGATAGTTCGTAAAGTTGCAGGCAAACACAGCCGAGATGTGCATCATCCGTCGAGTATGACTGTCGGCATGGTAAATATGCGAAAACACCGGTGTGGCAAACCTACGGATCTCTTCTTCAACGCCGGAAGTGCATCCCTCTATAAACAGAGGCACTTTCGAAACATCGACCTCCACACCTTTGGAAAACGTCTGCAACGGATAGAACACGCCATAACGTTCCGACATTGGCGCCAAGACCTCCATTCCGACCGAGCCGGAAGTGTGAAGCCACAGAGCATTGCCCCTTTTCGGCATACGGCTGACAAGCGGACCTATGGCATCATCCACGA
Organism: Duncaniella muris; assembly: GCF_003024805.1. Lineage (GTDB taxonomy): Bacteria > Bacteroidota > Bacteroidia > Bacteroidales > Muribaculaceae > Duncaniella > Duncaniella muris. Next base: position 43,820 of record NZ_PUEC01000009.1, on the reverse strand, counting down.
GACTGACAAGATAGACCTCAGCATCATCACAGATAGCTGCTTCTGAATCAATTGCTTGAGCATTCTGCAATTTGCGTGTCAACTCACGCGCCGACTGCAATTTACGACTATAGACCTGCACCACCGCTCCGACCCCTGAACTTTCAATAGCCGGTGCGAGATGCGAGGCCACATTCCCGGCCCCTATAACAACTATGCGCAACGGAGCGGAGGCATCAGAATTTACCGATGTGCACATTCTCCCATTTCAGTTTTTCAAGATCCTGAGGTTTGCGAACCTCGTCTTTATGCCCGAATGTCAGCACACAAACTACCGGACATGTTTCGGGAATGCCAAGCAGCTCCTGAACATACTCTTCTGAAGGGGTTCCGTCAGCCGTAAAGCGCCCATGCACCTGAATCCAGCATGAACCAAGGCCGAGCGCCTGTGCCTGCAGCTGCATATAAGAAGCAGCTACGGAACCATCCTCAACCCACGGTTCGGTAGCTGTACTGTCAACCGCGACCACAACAGCAAGCGGACATTTGGATATCGGAGCCGCACCCATCGGCTTGCACTGGGCGAGACGCTCAAGCATGTCAGGCTCTTCCACAACAACAAAGTGCCAGGCGCGCGCAGATTTCGATGCGGGAGACAGCAAGCCTGCTTCCAGAATGAGTTTTACTTGTTCGGGATCTATTTTTTCTGTGGTGTAGCGGCGTATGCTGCGACGCTCCACGAGCATTTGATTGAAGTTCATGGATTGAATAATATATAATAATGTAAGAGGGGATTTAAAATCAGTTACTATCGGCGACACACCCACACTGACGGATAAGTCTTGGATATGTAAGCCGAAAGCCGACGGGCCTCTTCTATAGTCGGAGCCGATGCGACATAGATGCGGTAATTCCCGGCCATCTCGATCACACGCAGGGATGTATCACCCACATAATATATGTGGCGGTTGGCTGATGCCAATGTGGGGAACGAGCCGACAACAAGCAGATAGCGCTGCGGCGCTTCTTCCGTCTGCTCTGCCGCACAGTCAGACTGAGCCATATCAGGCTGCTCTGCCGGCATTGCGATATTGAGCACTATTTCGCGGGACACATCCTCATCAGCAGCTACCTCAAAAACCGGAGCCGACTGCTCAATGCGCGAGCTCAGTCCGGTGTCAAGCGAAGCCGAGTTTACCTTTGGTCCGTTTATAAGACCGGTGGTGGAATAGAGTATCCCAAGCGCCACAATAACAACAATAAAAGACGCAACTATTTTAAGCGGGGCGGGTATTGCCACAATTCTCTGACGGGCGCAAGCCCCACCATCTTCTGTGGAGTCATCTGAAACCAGAGGACAGCAATCCACAGACGCAAAACTTTTACACAATCTGAGAGGCAACGAATCTGCCGCAGGCTCAAATACGGGGTATTCGGCGCTTGCTCCACGCATAAGCATTCCTAATCTACCCAAAGGAAACTCCCCGGCCACATCAAGCTGATGATGAAGAGAGGCCACTTCAGTTTCGAGATCCATTCTGGCGGCTGACAGGGAAATCCCATTGCGCCGCGAAATGCTCCCTATGAGCATCGCATCATTGTGGCGCACTTCCGGATTAAACCCGACGGTGCGCGAAGGCGGCATAAACACGTGGCGCCGCGAGTCATAGCGCGCGCCCTCATCATTAACGATGAACGCGCCAAGCCCCGGCACGACCACGCAGTCATGATGCAGGAGCAGGAATTCTATATGTTGCGCTATGTCAATCACGGCGCAAAGTTACATAAAATTCCCCGCTCCTGCAAATATGAATCAAGCAAGAATCACTTCTTACTTCTCATTATTTTTGTCGAGATCCACAGCATCGAAATTCAGCTTGTCTTTCATTTCTTCATCAGCAGTCATGATCACCGGCCGCTTGCCGTTGACAGTCACATTCTTGAGTTTCACATCCGGATAATTGCAGCGGAAAATATCCGATTCAGCCTTTACAGCCACGTTCTCAAATTCGAAATTTTCAACCTTGTCATCAGGATTAGCCGCAATAACTCCAAGACCGTTGCATTTCAGGTCGATATTTTTGATCGAAATATTGCGTATCAGCCCCACAGGCTTCTCATCCGTGCCTTCCAGCGAGAAAAACTGCTTCCACGGAAGCACCTCCACAACCGAACCACAGCGGCCGGTAACATTTTCAATTCTGATATTTTCATATACCTGATATGTGTCCGGGCGCATCTTCAGACGCAGCAGCGAACAGTCGTTGTCAAGACGACAGTTGCGCAAAACCACATTATTCGCATGAACACACTCGCTTCCAAGAGTCAGAGTACCGTGGAGATTCGGGCCAAAGACACAACCCTCGACCAGAACATCGGTCACGCTGTCATTTTCATGAGACTTATGGGCAAAAACGCCCTTGCCGCCCTTCAGACAGACGCCATCGTCATCGCAATTGAGATAACAGCCCCTAACGATCACTCTGTGACAACCGTCAAGATCTATCGCATCGCTGCTCGGAGCTCTGACAGGCTCACGCGGCGCCTGCACCTCGCAATTCTCCACGATCAGATCATTACACAGATAAAAATGCGAAGTCCAGAATGCCGAATTAATCATACGCACACCGCTAAGCCGGGCGTTGTCGCACCCCCACAGAAAAACAAGGCGCGGGCGGCGCACTTCAAGGTTGGTCCAGCTGCGGTTTTCCTCACGGGCCCGTTCAACATTATCCCAGAATTGCACCCAGAATTTATAACCGTTGCCATTGATTGTGCCGGGGCCGTTTATTTCAAACCCGTCGACATGGTAGGCATTGATAAGCGCCGCATGATAATAGATGCTGCGACCCTCCATTCGAGATGGAATAAGCGGATAATCCTCTATATTGTCCGACCCTTTGATCACCGCGCCTTCCTCCAGACGCAAAGTAGTGCCCGGTTTGAAAAATAGAGCGCCGCTGAGAAATGTCCCCGGAGGCACGATGATCTCTCCACCACCCATAGTCTCAGCCTTATCGATCACACGCTGGATCGCAGCCGTCTGCACTACGGTGCTATCGTTGGCTACTCCATGATCAGTCAGCTTAAATCTTGGCGCAACCTTTTCGCCCTTGAACACACGGTCAAGAAATCCGACTGCCCGTTCAACAGTGGTCTCGAACCAGGGATGGAAAAACCAGAAAGTGTGAACATCAACAGGTATGCGGTGTCGTTCGGTATAAATACCAATAGAATCATATACAGCCACCAGCTCATCACGGCCATCGCTATACCGTGGGAGACCACTGTTAATAAAGCAGACGGGAGCCGACTTGGGAGTAATCCACAACAAGGCCGAAGCCTCTTTCCAATTTTCTGGAGAATCTTTATAGAGTCCTCCGAGCCATTTTGCGTTCACAGGCAGTTCCCCCTTCTTCTGAAGGCGCTCTTCCGCATCCGCAATATTAGACTCCGAGACAAAAGTCGCGATGCCGTCCATGCTGATAACAGCCTGCACATCGCTTGAAGTTTTACGCCACTGTCCTTTCCCCTCATGACGCCTGGAGCCGTTGGTCACACCGGCAAGAGTGGCAAGCTGCGCACCGGCCGAACACCCAGACACCGCAATGCGATCAGGATCAATACCGTATTCCGCCGCATGAGCCCTTACCCAACGTATTGCCGTCTTAACATCATGCAAGCCTGCGGGATAGACAGCTTCCGGAATCAGCCGGTACTCTACGGGTATTGTCACATAGCCGTTTTTAGCAATCTGCTGCGCCATAGGCACCTGCAAACTCTTGTCACCGGAATTCCATCCGCCACCGTGGATCATCAGCAGAGCCGGATAAATCTTTTCATCATCCGGACGGAAAATATCCACATGGAGATCACGGCGGCCGTAAGGAGTTTTCGGGAGGGTCGAATAAACCACATCGCGATACTCCCTGACGCCGGCTGGCAATTCAGGCAGGGCAAGGACTGCCTCCGGATGGTATTTCCGGATTTTTTTATTGGTGGAATATGCCGTAAAAGATGTGTCACGCGGAATTTCCGGAGCCTTGCTCCATCCGACAAGCGATGACATAAGACAGGCAGCAAATACAACTGTAGCCTTTTTCATATCCATTCTGTTTCTTTTAAATTCTGATTAGCGCTTAATCACTTTATCTGTAACCACCTTGCCATTACTGTAACGGATACGGCGGATATTCAACCCGTCGGCGGGCTCCAGAAGGTGCACACCGCGCAGGTCATAATACTCAATACTTTCGATTTCCGACCCTACAAACACATCTTCAATCCCGGAATCAACGCCTTTACATGTAGGATAATATTCATCAACCGCATCGACAGCGCCCTCATTGCCGGCTTTCATTATTTTCTCAACGAGCGAGTTCAGATATACTTCAAGATTGGTGTACCATCCCTTTTCAGTATCCAGCGTATATTTCGCACCGTCAGAAGCATCATCAGGATCAAGGCCGTTGGCAATTTCCCAGTCATCAGGCATGCCGTCGCCATCGGTGTCAAATCCGGCCGGACGCACATTCTCCGGCAACTCCGGGAAACTTGCTGTCTTAGGATTGGCTTCGCCATCCGGATCATTTATAAAATCAAGAATACCTTTAGTATTTGAAGTAGGATATTTTTTGTCATCCTTTACATAGGCCACATCACCATAATAAGTCACAGTCCCGGTGCGGGTTTCTTCCATATAACGGGCATCGACAGCATCACGATAAAGACTCGATCCGGAATAAGCCATAACCTTTTCATATGCGTCCACAGCCGAGTGGGTGGTGACTTCTCCCGGATCAACCTGCTCGTCGAGCTTAAGCTTCACACAATCAACACCTGAAATGCTGACATATGTCACGTTTTCTCCAAACTGATGACCGGCATCAGGGATATAGCGATCTTCACCGATCAATTTCAGGCCGCTGTCATATTTAACCCCGGACCAATCATAATTTTCCGGGGAAGATGCCGCAGCCATATAATTCCCGCTCACATAATAGCGTGACGACAGACCGTAAAGTTCGGGATGCTTCGAATCGGCATTTCCGGATGTTGCAACCGACACCTGAGTGACAGTGGTTTTGTTTTTGGTGCCAAGTCCGGCCTTATAATAATTGTTCACCATATTTATATAACCGCCACCGGGGCCTCCATAACATGCCGTACCGGTACCCCAGTTATACATAAGGCAATTCCTGAAATCCACGCGTTCGGCATCGACAGCTGAAGAATACTTATCTGTATCATATCCGGTCCAGCCATAGCGTGCTCCATTGAAGCGCGGCGCTCTGTTCTGCACATGCGCTATAAAATTATGATGGAACGACGCATTCTTTCCGCCCCATATGCCACCATAGCTATGAGCGCCCTTTGTATGTCCGGGGTTTGCGAGTCCTTCACCAAGAGCACACCACTGCATGGTAAAATCACGGTTATCATAGAACGAAGCGATTTCGTCAATGCTCCATGAAAACGAGCAATGGTCAAGCAGCAGATTTTTCCTGTTGCGTTCCCATATGGCATCAGCTCCGTCATTTGTATCTCTGACCTGCGAACGACGCGAGCGAATGAAACGAACAATGATATTGTCGCCACTCATCCGCAGAGTGTAATATCGCAAAGTGATACCACCCTCCGGAGCAGTCTGGCCTGCAATAGTAGTATTTTTGGAAATTTTAAGATCCGCTGCAAGATCAATATAACCACTTACGTCAAACACTATAGTCTTTGTCCCGCTTTGATTCAAAGCCCATCGGAGCGAACCTTCAGCCGGATTGTTGGCATCGTCTGTAAGATTGGTCACATGAATGACTTTTCCGCCACGGCCTCCGGTTGTATAACGGCCATGACCTTCAGCGCCCGGAAAAGCCGGAGCCTGAGCGGAAACTAAAGAATGTCCTGATGCCAGCAGCAATAACAGAACTGAGATTGTTACTTTTTTCATTATAAGTTCATTGTGCTCCATCAGCACAAGTTTTCATGGTTTGGAACTAATTTTAGCGCAAAATTAGTAAAAATCAGCCATTATCCTGTGGCTGCAACCTCGAATTTAGACTTATTTAAATTTATCCGAAACCCGCGGGATAGATGCGGAGACATACAGCTGCGGAGACATACGCAGATTTTAAGATGATTCGGTTTGATCTTTTAGCAAAAAGTTGTAATTTTGTGGAGATGGAATAAACCCTCCTAATCCTAACCTCATTATCGTGAAACAAGTAAAGGATTTCATAATCATCGATAATATCAGCATAAACGACAGTTATTCCAAGCTGATATTATCGCCGGCTGACGGAGCCATTCTGCCAGTCATTCTGCCGGGACAATTCGTGCAGGTAGCAGTCGAAGCCCCGGATGTGTTTCTGCGCCGTCCGATATCGATCAACGATGTAGATCGTGAGTCAAACACTCTGACCCTGCTTGTCAGAAATGCCGGACGCGGCACAGCCGCCCTTATCGGCATGAAAGCCGGAGAAAAACTTAACATTCTGCTTCCGCTCGGCAACGGGTTTACCACCGAATGTAAAGCCGGATCACGGCTACTCCTCATAGGTGGCGGCGTCGGTGTCGCACCCCTGCTCTATCTCGGACGCGAGCTCAAGGCCAAAGGCCACCATCCGGAATTTCTCTTGGGTGCGCGTTCGGCAGGCGACCTGCTGTCACTTGACGAATTCCGCAGCATCGGCCCTGTACACATCTGCACCGAAGACGGATCGGAAGGCATAAAAGGCCTCGTCACCACACACCCCACGCTAAACGAAAGCTATGAGCATTATTATTGCTGTGGACCGGCGCCGATGATGAAAGCCATAGCGTCCATAGCCTATAAAAACGGCACAAACTGCGAAGTCTCACTTGAAAACATGATGGCATGCGGTCTCGGCGCCTGCCTGTGCTGTGTAGAGAAAACAGTCAAAGGCAATGTGTGCGTCTGCACCGAGGGCCCTGTGTTCAATATCGAATCCCTTACCTGGAATCAATAAAAATGGCAAATCTATCAGTCAACATAGGAAAGCTCCAGCTTTCAAACCCGGTGATGACCGCATCAGGCACTTTCGGCTATGGCGAAGAATTCACTCCGTTCATAGACATCAACCGCCTCGGTGCATATATAATAAAAGGTACTACCCTCAACCATCGTGAAGGCAATGACTATCCACGCATGGTCGAAACTCCGTCAGGTATGCTCAACGCGGTAGGGCTGCAGAACAAAGGTGTGGACTATTTCATCGAACATATCTACCCGCGCATCTGCAGTCTCGGATCAAAACTGATTGTCAACGTCTCCGGCGCAAATGTCGATGACTATGCCGAGACAGCCCGCAGGCTTCACGGCCTCGATGATGTAAGCGCCATTGAAGTCAACATTTCGTGTCCGAACGTGAAGGAAGGTGGAATGGCTTTCGGCACTACCACAAACGGCGCGGCAGAAGTAACCCGCGCCGTGCGTCAGGCTTACCCTGACAAGACACTCATTGTAAAGCTTTCGCCCAATGTAACATCCATAGCCGACATCGCCAAAGCTGTTGAAGCCGAAGGAGCCGACTCGGTCTCGCTCATCAACACCCTTATGGGCATGTCGATTGACGTAGAGCGTCGTAAGCCTCACCTTTCAACAGTCACCGGCGGTCTTTCTGGCCCTGCGGTACGTCCGGTGGCAGTGCGTATGGTCTGGCAGGTGGCCAAAGCAGTCAGCATCCCGGTGATCGGCCTCGGAGGCATCATGAATGGCCGTGACGCCATCGAATTCATGCTTGCCGGAGCCACTGCTGTTGAAATCGGCACAGCCAACTTTATAGACCCAGCAGTCACAATGAAAGTCATTGATTTCATGGAAGACTACTGCATCCGTCATGGGATCAATGACATAAACGAAATCGTCGGCTGCATCTGACATAACAATCAACCCGAATGAAAAATTTCCGTATCTCTCTTCTTCTCCTTGGAAGCTTAGCTGTGGCATCCTGCAGCCATCTGAGCAAGGAAGCCCGTCAGATTATCGGCACATATTACAACCCTGAGTTGTCACAGACTGAACCCGTGATGCAACTGCGCAAGGATGCCACCTGCACAGTCACCGCGATGAAACCGGGTGTGCTCACATACAGCGTGGACGGCAACTGGGATGTGGCCAATGACTCTCTGATCATAGAACTCACCCCCGGCTCCATTCACTTTGACGGAGACAGCACTCTGATCGGAGATATTCCGACACGAGTGGCTCGGAAAATAATTTCACACAATGACTTCTCTCTTCAGCTTGAAAGCGGCGGAGTAAGCTACCTCTTCCAGCGCCGCAATGAATGACAACCACCTAATGTCTCACTCAGAATCTTTACAATGGCACACAACCTGAAATATCTTCTTGCAGTAACTATTGTCGGATTGTCGCTGTCAACCAGTTCGTGTGGCAAAGGCCATTCGGTTTCCGATCAGTTTGCCGCAGCGGAAATAGCTATTGCCGATGAAGACATGAATGCAACCCGCGACATCTGCAACGGCATCATGACCTCCGCCGAAAAAGAGGGAATCGAAGCCTCTGACTATGCCCGGCTTTCAATACTCTATATGCAGCTCAATGACCGTACGGACAATCCTGATGACATCCAGCTGGCTGCCCGCTGCTATCGGGAGGCTTTCAAACTGAATGCAGATTCGGCCCAGAATTTCTATCGTACGCTCCCGGTAGAGCAGGAAAAATACGCCATGACCCTATCTACCATAGTCCATGCGCTGGACAATCCGCGCGAAATCCCATCGGATCATGACTGGGAAGTTCCGGCCACTGAAATTGGCAAAGTCACTGATCCGGCCGTTGTCGATTCCATCAATCAGGACTGCGGACATATCCACTGAAACAACATATCCTATGACAGCCTCGCCGGCCCCCTTGGCCGGCGAAAGCATTAAACATAATCTTTTTTAAACGCCTCTGAATTTGGACTGGAAAGATCTGTTATCCCAGAAAATCGCATCAGGCGAGATAGACCGGGAAGAGTTTATTGAAGAAAAGCCGACCCAGGCAAAAGAGCCTGAGACCATTGAAGTAATTCTTGACAAGAAAGGGCGCAAAGGCAAAACCGCCACTCTTGCGGTCGGGTTCAAATGTGACGAGAACAGGCTCAAAGAAATTGCGTCGCAACTGAAATCGCGCCTCTCAACCGGCGGATCGGCCCGCTGTGGAGAGATTCTCATCCAGGGCGACCGCAAAGAAGAGTTGAAAAAACTGCTCTCTGAAATGGGCTATAAGGTCAGATAAAACCATAGCCCTCCAGCGCCACATCATATACAGCAAGCACCTCCCCTGTTTCCTCCTTTCAATGATTAACATCTACAAGGCTTCGGCCGGTTCCGGAAAGACATTTACCCTTGCCCGTGAATATATCAAACTGCTTCTCGGCAGAAAAGATGAATCGGGCAGATACCATCTGCGCAAATCTGCAAACGGATCACACAGATCCGTGCTGGCCATCACGTTTACCAACAAGGCCACAGAGGAAATGAAAATCCGAATCATCCATGAACTTGCCGTCATTGCCGGACTGGAGAAAGGCTGGACCAAGACAAGCCCCTATGAAGCTGATCTGTGTGCTGCATTCCGCTGCACATCCGAAGACCTGAAAGCCGCAGCCGCCACTGCATTGCGCGGCCTGCTCTACGATTTCAACTTCTTCAGCGTCTCGACCATCGACTCCTTCTTCCAGCTCATATTGCGGTCATTCGCACGCGAAGCTGAAGTGTCAGGCAACTACGAACTTGAGCTTGATGACAAGGGTGTGATAGGAATGAGTGTTGACAAACTGCTCCAAGACCTCAACCACGGAGAACAGACTGCCCGCACGAATTATCTCATCAACTGGCTTTCCAGCTACATGACTCATCTGATTGAGGACGGGCGCACGTTCAACATATTCAACCGCAGTTCATATATTCACCGTGATCTTATTTCATTCATCAACGACATCACTGATGACGTTTTCCGGGAAAATGAGAGCCGGTTGATGGAGTATTTTGCCGATGAAAAGAAATTTGACAATTTCAAGAACCACATATATAATATAATAGGCAAAATCACCCGCCAGACTGCTGCCGCATGCAAGGCTGCGGTAGATGCCATTGATGACAAAAAATCACGTGACATAATCTTGACGAATGTCTACAAGCCCCTTGTCAAATGGCAGAAGAACGGCTATGACAGCAAGGCTCTTTCCGCTACGATAGCCAAGGTCGAAGACGACATAGAGCAGGCATACGTCAAGAAAGGCAAGACATCGCCGCTACGCACACCGGAACTCGACGGGCTGATAAGCAATGCCGTGGCATCAATGTCATTCTGCGCAAAAAATGTCAGACCGCTGAAAATCATAGCCGCGAATCTCTATCAGCTGGGTATGCTTTCGACTCTTACAGCATATCTTGACAAATTCCGGCAAGAAAACTCAACTATTCTGCTGAGTGACACCAACGCGCTTATTGCAAAGATCATAGGCAACGAAGACGCTCCGTTTCTCTATGAAAGAGTCGGAGTGTGGTTCAAGCATTATCTGATCGATGAATTTCAGGATACATCCCACAGTCAGTGGCAGAACATCAGGCCACTGATCAGCGAAAGCCTTGCCTATGATAACGACAATCTTGTCATCGGTGATGAAAAGCAATGTATCTACCGCTTCCGAAACAGCGACCCCACCCTGCTGCACAATCTCCACACCGAAGAAATGGCCCAGGGACGCACCGTCATCAGCGGAAATACCATTGAAGAGAATACCAACTGGAGATCATCGGCCGATGTTATCAGATTCAATAACACTTTTTTCTCCGCTTTGGTGAAAAACCTTGGATATGAGGACATATATTCCAATGTAGCCCAGCAGATTTCACCGAAACACCTCTCTCACCGCGGCTATGTCAGAGTCAAAGTCTATTCCGGCACGAAGAAAGAAGACTGGATGACCGAGGCTCTTGACAATCTGACCGTGGAACTGCGTCGCCAACTGATGTCGGGCTATCGTCCGGGGGACATTGCTATCCTTGTCAGACGATGGGATGAAGGAAATGCAGTGATCGGTCATCTTGAGGATGTCAGGAAAGCTGATCCGTCGTTCCCTGTGTTCAGGATCGTGTCAGACTCCTCGCTTCTCATCGGCAACTCTCCTGCGGTGTCTCTTATTCTGAGCCGACTGCGTCTTCTTTCATCTACGGATTTCTCTACAAGTCCGCGCAAAAAGACCCAACGCGAGATAGCCAACCTCATCAACCGTTACGAATCACTGCGCACCGACAGCGCCATGACCCCGGCCTCCGCTCTTGATCTCGCTTTACGTGCAGAGGGAAATACCGTCAGCGAAATGGCTGACCCTAAGAAAGAGTCCGGATCAACCGGTCAGAGCCCGACTTCAATCGACCTCGTATCCCTGGTCGAGAACATCATTGTCAATTTCGTTCCCGAAAAAAGCCGCCGTGATGAAAATCTCTACCTCACCGCATTTCAGGATCTGGTCACTGAATTCGTGGGGCGCGGGCAGGGTGACATACGAGCATTCCTGAGGTGGTGGGACGAATCAGGCCACAAATCGGCTGTAGCCGGAGCCAAGGACGACAGCGCGCTCAACATCCTGACCATCCACAAATCCAAAGGTCTGGAATATCCCTGCGTGCACATTCCATTCGCCCAGATGAGCAGCGGGTCACATTCGGAACTCGCCTGGTTCGAGATTGATGAAATTCCGGGCGTTCCGACCGACTGCATTCCGCCGATGATTCCGCTGAAACTGTCATCGTCAATGGAGGGGACTGTCTTTGCCGACAGGTATGCTGAAGTGACAGCCCAGGCAAAACTTGACACTGTCAATCTTCTGTATGTGGCTTTCACAAGAGCCGTCGATGAGTTGCATATAGGCATAACTTCACCAGAAGCAAAGGGTGCAAGCATAGGTCCTGACATCTACAATGCCTTGACAATGTGCGATCCAACCTTCTGCCGGGGTCTCGAACAGATCAATGGCATTCACGATCTCTCGCAATCGCCATTCACGTCATTCTCGCTGGCCGACAGCCTGATCACTCTCGGCCAGCCATCGGTCAAATCGACAGAAGAACATGCGGAGAAAACGTCTCTCACTCCATCAAGACTGCTTGAAGTGGATTGCTACGACTCCAAGTCACACCGTTCGTTCTGGGACAATACGCATCTCGAAGAGAAATATTACAATATCGAAGATGCCCGCGACCGCGGCATAATGCTTCATGACACAATGGCTGCAATACGCACGGTGGCAGATGTTCCGGTGGCAGTCAATAATCTGCGCCATTCAAAAAAAGCAAAAGAACTGACAGAGGCGGATATTGAGGAAATCCACGCGATCATAGAGAGCAGGGTAAAGGATCCGCGGGCGGCCCGATGGTTCGACGGCTACACGCGGCTGCTGATAGAGCGACCTGTGGTTCTATCTCCGTCAGAATCACGACGCCCTGACCGCGTGGTGTGGACCGCCGACGGCCATATCGACATCATCGATTTCAAAAGCGGATCGCAGCCGGCAGGCAAATATCGCCGGCAGCTGATAGAATACGCCCGTCTGCTCGCGGAACTCGGATATCAGAATCTCCGTGCCTATCTTTACTATCTCGACAGTGGCGAAATAGTTGAATTTGCTGTCTGACAGAGCAAAATATTGCTATTTTCTTGAAAAAACAGCAAAAATATAACATTTTTACAGTTCCGCACATTAATTTTATTAAATTTTATTTGGCCGTTCCTCTAAGAATGCCTATTTTTGTGGCAAAGATTTCAAAAATAATTTTTCAGAATCAGACATGAAGCGATTTTACGCATACTCCTATTTTTATTATTTTTATTTTGACAAAAAATAAGAACGGGATTTGCATGTGTGATTTTTTTGCATCAGACTAATTTTTATAATATCGAATAACGATCCCGTTCTCCAATGTGAAAACGGGATTTTTTAATTATCATAACCGACAATGAAAAAGGTCACAATCCAGGGAGTAGCCGGCTGCTATCACGATGCCGCCGCACACCTCTACTTCAACGGAGAAGAAATACAGACAGTGGCATGCGAAACGTTTCCGGCCATGTTCGAGACTCTGGCTAACGATGCGTCACTCTTCGGAATAATGGCGATTGAAAACACAATAGCCGGCAGCCTCCTGCAGAACCACGAACTGCTGCGTCAGAGCAATCTCTCGATCATCGGAGAGCTGAAACTCCGAATATCACACGTGATAGCCTCTCTTCCCGGACAGACTATTGACGAATTGTCGGAGGTCAACTCCCACCCTATGGCTCTCATGCAATGCGAACAGTTTCTTCGCCGCCATCCCAACCTCAAAATCGTAGAGCGCCTTGACACAGCCGGAAGCGCCAAAGAGATAGCCGAAGGAAATCTGACAGGCCACGCAGCGGTCTGTGGAGAATATGCCGCCAATCTCTACGGACTCAACATACTTGAAAAAGGGATCGAGACCAACAAACGCAACTTCACCCGATTCCTTATTCTGGCAGATCCGCTGCTCGCAGCAGAATACGGACCTGCGGAAAGAGACATCAACAAAGCCTCGATCGTATTCACCACCCCCCACACACAAGGAGCGCTGTCGAAAATTCTGACCATACTCTCGTTTTTCGATATCAATCTCTCCAAAATACAGTCGATGCCTATAATAGGCCGCGAGTGGGAATACCGGTTCTATGTTGATTTCACTTTTGACAGCCTCGTGCGCTATCATCAGGCAATGGAAGCCGTCAGGCCTCTGATCAAAGATCTTAAAGTGCTCGGAGAATATGCCGAAGCCCAAATGACACATTAATCCGACAGACTATAATTCAGTTCAAAGCCGACTCTGGGAAACTGCGCCGGCTGATCTCTCAATAAATTTAGATTACGATGGAAATCCGCCCCTCTCAAAGAGTTGAAAACATAAAGGAATATTACTTCTCAACCAAACTCAAGGAAGTGGCCGCAATGAAAGCCGCCGGACACGATGTCATCTCGCTCGGCATCGGAGGCCCAGACCGTCCGCCTCACAAAGATGTGATCGACACTATGGCAGCTGCATTGCAAGCCCCCGATAATCACGGCTATCAGCCACACGTAGGCCTGCCGGAACTCCGCCAGGCTTTTGCGGGATGGTACAGAAAGTGGTATGGTGTCGAACTTGATCCCAAATCAGAGATTCAGCCGCTGATCGGATCTAAAGAAGCTGTGACTCATATCTCACTGGCCTTTCTGAATCCTGGCGACGGAGTACTCGTTCCCAACCCCGGCTATCCTACCTATTCTTCTATCAGCCGCCTTGTGGGAGCCGAAATCTTCAGTTATGATCTCAAAGAGGAAAGCGGATGGCAGCCCGATTTCGAGGTTCTTGAGAAGCTTCCTCTTGATCGCATAAAACTCATGTGGCTCAACTATCCCCACATGCCGACAGGCGCAGCAGCCAGAATGGAGACGTTTGAGAAAGCCATTGCTTTCGGCAAGAAACACGGCATAGTGATAGTGAATGACAACCCCTACTCTTTCATCCTCAACGATCATCCGATGAGCATTCTTCAGGTGCCGGGAGCCAAGGAGATAGCTATTGAAATGAATTCGCTCAGCAAGAGCCACAACATGCCTGGCTGGCGTGTGGGCATGGCAGCTTCAAACCCCACATTCATTTCCTGGATACTGAAAGTCAAGAGCAACATAGACTCCGGACAGTTCAAGCCGCTCATGCTTGCCGCCACCAAGGCTCTTGAAGCAGACCAAAGCTGGTATGACGAAGTCAATGCCCTCTACGGTTCTCGCCGCAAAGTGGCCGAGGAGCTCATGACTGCCCTCGGATGTTCATTCGACCCATCGCAGAAAGGCCTCTTCCTCTGGGGACGCATCAACGATCCGGATGTGACATCAGAAACTCTTGCCGACCGTCTGCTCAAAGAGGCTAAAGTATTCCTCACTCCCGGATTTATCTTCGGATCAAACGGCGAACGCTATATACGCATCTCGCTCTGCGCCACAGAAGACCGAATGAAGGAAGCCCTGCAGCGAATTCTTGCGCTCGACAGCCAGAAATAAGATAATATACTAACCCACACACCTCTATACACAACAACAGTCATGGAAAATATTCAACCGCTCGCAATTGACGGAGTAGAACTCTCAAAACCCATTATAATCTCAGGCCCCTGCAGCGCCGAAACAGAAGAACAAGTGCTCGAAACAGCCACCCAGCTTGCACGCAAAGGAGTGAAAATCTACCGAGCCGGCATCTGGAAACCCCGAACCAAGCCCGGCGGATTCGAGGGTGTAGGCGTCCCCGGACTCGCATGGCTCAATAAAGTCCGCAAGGAAACCGGCATGAAGATCTCGACTGAGGTTGCAAACCGCAGCCATGTCGAAGCCGCGCTTGAATATGACCTGGACCTTCTCTGGATCGGAGCCCGCACATCGGCCAACCCGTTTGCAATGCAGGAGATCGCCGATGTGCTCCGCGAAAGCGGCCGTGACATTCCAGTGCTTGTAAAAAATCCTGTCAATCCGGATCTTGAGCTATGGATCGGCGCACTTGAACGCCTTTACAACGCAGGCATCACCCGCCTCGGTGTGATCCATCGCGGATTCTCTACATATGGCGAACACATCTACCGCAACCATCCCCAGTGGCGCATTCCTCTCGAACTCCGCATCCGCTATCCGCAGATCCCCATCATCTGTGATCCGAGTCACATCGGAGGCAAGCGCGAACTTATCGCCTCACTCTCTCAGCAGGCGCTCGACATGGGCTTTGACGGCCTGATCATCGAGAGTCACTGCAACCCCGACTGTGCCTGGAGTGACAAGAACCAACAGATCACACCTGAAGTGCTCAGTGTGATTCTCGACAACCTCGTCTACCGTGATGCTCCGGCTCCTGCCGAAAGCCTTGTGCAACTGCGCCGTCAGATCGACCAGCTCGACAATGAACTGCTTGAAGTGCTCGCCAAGCGAATGAACATCTCCCGCGAGATCGGCACTTACAAACGTGACCACAACATGCCTGTGGTCCAGCCCAATCGTTACGGCGATGTGATGAGCACCCGAATCCTTGCAGCCAAATCAATGGGCATCGGAGAAGAATTCATGCGCTCGATCCTTTCGGCCATCCACGAGGAATCTGTACGTCTTCAGGTAGAAATCAACAAATAAGAAACTCTTTTGAAGCCTCCTCACAAGATAATGAAAATTCTGATTCTCGGAGCAGGGAAAATGGGCAGTTTCTTTTGCGACCTGCTTTCATTCGATCATGATGTAGCCGTCTATGATCCAGACCCCAAACGCCTGCGCTTCACATTCAACGCCCAGCGCTTCAAAGAGCTTGAAGAAGTCAGGGAATTCGACCCGCAGCTCGTTATCAACGCTTCCACCGTGAAGTACACCCTTGATGCCTTCAAGGCCGTGCTCCCCTACCTTTCAAAATCGTGCATAATCAGCGATATAGCCTCAGTCAAGACAGGTCTGCCTGAGTTCTACGCCGGATGCGGACACCCCTATGTCAGCACCCATCCGATGTTCGGCCCGACATTCGCCTCACTCAGCAATCTGAGCAACGAAAACGCCATCATCATCAGCGAAGGAGACCACCTCGGCAAGATCTTCTTCCGCGACATATATTCGCGACTGCACCTGAACATCGTAGAATATACATTCAAGGAGCATGACGAAACCATAGCCTATTCGCTCTCCATACCCTTTGCCGCCACACTGGCATTTGCCGGAGTGATGAAGCATCAGGAAGCGCCGGGCACAACCTTCAAACGCCACATGCAGATAGCCCGCGGTCTCATGTCGGAAGACGATTACCTTGTCAGCGAGATACTCTTCAACCCCAACACCCCGGAGCAGCTGATGAAAATCCAGTCGCAGATGGCTGAACTTCTTGACATCATCAAGCGCCACGACAGCGAAGCCATGAAAGCCTACCTCGCCCGCGTCCGCCAGAATGTGGAATAACATTTTAGCTCCTTATAAAAAGCAAACAGGCTGTGCGCGTGTGCACAGCCTGTTTGCTTTTTATTCGTTATCGGAACGGTTTATCTTTTCACATCGTTGATGGTGACGTTCTGGATGATGCAGTCCTGAATGCCGCTGGTGTCGAATGCTCCACCGGCGGGATCAGTGGCCCAGATGTCGCGGAAGATGAAGTTCTTGAGGGTGTAGAAGTCGCCTTGTCCCTGACGGTAGAAATCGCGGGTGCATTCGAGATGTCCGTTGCGGAACACAACATTGTCCACTCCCGACTCAGGCATCGGATCGCGCTCAACCTTGTTGAAGAACTGGCGCCAGGTCTGTACTTCAAGAGCTGTGCGCACACGGCCTGTGGCTCCGTCAATCAGAACATTACGATACTGCTGCGGGGTGTCGGGACGCATCTTGAAAAGAAGCACATGGTAGGTGTCTTCAAACTTGCAGTCTTTCATTATGACATTGGAGCAGTCCCAGGCCTCGCTGCCGAAAGTCACGCCGGCATTTGTCTTGCCGAAAGTGCAGCGGTCGATGATGACATTGGTAACAGGACCGTTGCCGGGAATAGTGTCGACATAAGTTCCTTTGCCACCTTTGAGACATACACCGTCGTCATTGACGTTCATGTAGCACTGGCTGATCAGAACATCGTTGCAGACATCCATGTCAATTGCGTCGGTGCTGGGGCCTTTGGGATAGCCGTCAGTCGGAGCAAGGATGGTCACGCCGAGATATTTCACTCGTTCGCAGTTGTAAAGATGATTGGTCCAGAAACCTGAGTTGACCATGCGCACGCCGCCCACTGTCACATCCTTGGAGTTGGAAATATAGACCATACGCGGACGAAGAGCCTCCAGGTTGGTACACTTTTTGTTGACCTTGCGGCGAAGCCAGAATTCGTCATAGAAACGGTGGCCGTTGCCGTCGATAGTGCCTTCACCGGTGATGGTAAAACCATTGCAGTTGTCGGCATTGATCAGAGCTGCGAAATAGTCGAGAGTCTGTCCTTCGAGACGGGTCTTGACAATCTCATAGTGGGTTATCGCATCGCTGCCTTTCAGTTTGCCTCCTTTGAGAAGATGCAGATGGGTAGACGGCTTGAAAAAGAGCGAACCGCTGAGGAAAGTGCCTTCAGGGATCACAACCACACCTCCGCCATTCTGAGCTGCGAGATCAATGACAGCCTGAATACGTTCGGTCTGGATGACGGTGCTGTCATTGACCACACCATGTTCGGTCACCACATATTGCTTTCCGAGAGAGTTGAGCTCCGGCTGATGCGCGTCGTTGAACCACGCCGGCACCGGGCTTCCGTCAGGAAACTGCTTGAATTCGGCCTGAGCCGAAAATCCGGCAGCAAGTAACAGGGAGAGAGACAGGAGTTTAGATTTAAGTTCCATTGATTCCGGTATTTTGATTAAGTTTATTATCAGTCCATATAGCTCCAGAAGAGCCTGATCAGTTATCCGGGTATTGATTTTGCCAATATTCTGCAAAGTTACAAAAAACTTTTTGCCTGAGTAAGCCTTTATTAAGATATACACTATTTTTCAGAACACGTTTCAATTCAGGTTTTGTCATGTCACAGTCTCGTCCATTCACCTTTGACAGGGTAATACGCATACTGATCGGTCTCGCGTTTATCGCTGGAGCCTACTGGCTTGTCAACAGGCTGAGCAACGTGCTTCTGCCTTTCTGTCTGGCATGTCTGATCTCTTACATTCTTGAACCGCTGGTTGAATTCAATCTGAAAAAACTGCATCTACACTGGCGCATTGTGGCTATTTTCTTCACCCTGACGGAAGTGACACTTGTTATCGGAGGCCTGATCTATTTCTTCCTGCCGTCTGTGCTGAAAGAAATCCATGACATGGCTGCGATAATACGCGACTATTCGGCTCACAACAGGTCGCTACCCTTCATCCCCAAAGAAGTTCACGACTATCTGGCCGCCTATTTTGATGATGACACAATGGTCAGGCTGCTTGAAGGTCAGCATCTTGAATCAATACTCAGCAAAGGGACATCAATGATATCTGCATCAGTAGGATTTGTGATCCACACTCTCGAATGGTTTCTGGCTTTCATTTATGTGATCTTCATTCTTCTTGACTATCAGCACATAATGCGCGGTTTCGGCCTGCTCGTACCCCCGAAATACCGCCCGATAGCCTACCGGATAGGCAATGACATCAAGAGCAGCATGAACCGTTATTTCCGCGGACAGGCCCTGCTGGCGTTATGTGCGGCAGTGTTCTATTGTGTCGGCTTCTCGATTGTCGGCATACCGATGGCCATTGTGCTCGGACTGCTTGTGGGAGTGCTCTACATGATACCCTATTTCCAGTATATCACCATCATTCCGGTAGCCTTCGTCTGCATGATAGTCTCCATGAACGGCGAAGCCGGTTTCTGGACCGAATTCGGAAAATGCCTGCTGGTCTATGCCATAAGCCAGTGCACCTGTGACTACATACTGACTCCAAAGATCATGGGCAAGGCAATGGGACTGAACCCTGCCATAATCCTGCTGTCACTATCGGTATGGGGCACACTGCTGGGCCTGATAGGCATGATCATAGCCCTTCCTCTTACCACTCTGCTTCTTGCCTACTATGAAGAATACGTAATCCGCCCCGGATGTACGGACAGCGTGCGTACAACGGACGAAAATGTCCGAAATCGGACACCGATGAAATAATCTTACGCTTGATTTTCAACCATTTGTGAGTTTGGCACGATTAATGCAATATTGTATTGCAGAAAATAACCCCAGACATCACAAATGGATAGAGAACTTACCCCAAAAGAACGCAACAGCGCACGGCGCCGCAAATACCTGCCTTATATAATAGGTGGAACCGCGCTTGCAGCCGGACTGATCACACTGCTGATAGCCAGCCGCCAGAGCGTAGACCGCGAGGATCTGCTTATAACCACAGTAGACAGCGGCACCATCGAGACGTCAGTAACCGGCAGCGGCAGCATTGTTCCGGCATTCGAAGAGATCATAAACTCGCCTATCAACAGCCGTATCATCGAGGTCTACTGCAAAGCCGGCGACAGTGTAGACATCGGCACTCCCCTACTGAGGCTCGACCTGCAGAGCACCGAGACCGAGCTCAACAAGCTCAAAGATCAGATACAGATGAAGAACTACGAGCTTGAGCAGCAGAAGGTCAACAACAACACCCGTGTCAGCGATCTTGCCATGCAGGTCAAGGTAAAAGAAATGACAGTCAACCGCCTCGAAGCCGAACTGCGCAACGAATGCTATCTCGACAGTCTCGGTTCAGGCACAGGCGACCGTGTGCGTCAGGCCAAACTTGCCTACAGCACCGGGAAACTCGAACTCGAACAGATGCGCCAGCAACTTGCCAACGAGCGCAAAGTGACCGATGCCGGCCTTAGTGTCAAAAACCTCGACATCAACATAGCCCGCAAGAATCTCGGCGAGATGAGCCGCACCCTTGATGACGCGCAGATCAAGGCTCCGCGCAAAGCAACTCTCACATTCATCAACGACCAGATAGGACAGAAGGTCTCCGAAGGCGAAAAAATAGCCATCATTTCGGACCTAAGCCATTTCAAGGTTGACGGAGAGATAGCCGATGCCTATGGCGACCGCATCCGCGTAGGTTCCAAAGCAGTGGTACGCATAGGCCGCAACGAACGCATGGACGGGATAGTCAGCAACGTCACCCCCCTCTCGCGCAACGGTGTAATCTCATTTTCGGTCCGCCTTGACGATGATGCCGACCGGCGCCTGCGCTCAGGATTGAAAACCGACGTATATATAATGTGTAACGTGATGGAAGATGTCCGCCGCATAAAAAACGGAAGTTTCTACACCGGTCCTGGCTCATATGAACTGTTTGTTTTCAACGGCGATGACAAACTTGAGCGCCGCTCAGTGCGCCTCGGCGACAGCAATTTCGAATTTGTAGAAGTGGTTGACGGTCTCAATGACGGTGACCGTGTGGTTGTCAGCGACATGAAACGCTTCATCAACGCCACGTCAGTCAAAGTGAAATAAAAAATTTAACCTTTTCAACATACATACCCAACCAGACATGCAGATCCGTTCATCACTCAGACAATTATGGCGCGAATCGCGGGCCAATCCGGGATTCACGGCTCTCTACATCGGCGGCGTGGCATTCGCAGTGGCCTTCACGATGGTCTATGCCATTATCTACTACGTAAATATCGCCCCGCTTTATCCTGAATACCACCGTGACACCACAAGCTACGCAGCCTACATCCAGATACGAAATGACAGCACCTCCAGCACACAAGGGAGTCTTATAAGCAAAAAATTCATTGACGAATTCATCTCCAACTCCGAAAACATCGAATTTTGCAGTATTATAGCTCCAACAGGGTATGAAGGTGCAACGATATCTACTCCAAACGGCACAATCAAAGCCGTTTCAAAACTGACCGACAGAAATTTCTTCAGACTCTATGACTACGAGTTCCTTGCCGGACGCCCGTTCAGCGAAATAGAGGTCGAAAGCGAGAAACCCTTTTTCGTTGTGATCACCAACACGATCGCCGAAAGAGTTTTCGGCAGCCCGGAAAATGCCGTCGGGAGTGAAATCCTCATCGACTACCGTCCACACAAGGTTGTAGGAGTCATCCGTCGCGGTAACCCGGTGGCCAACACTTCCTATGCGGACATCATAAGGCCCTATACCATAACTCCAATGTCAATGTCCGGATATAACGGATCTTTGAAAGACTATCTCGGCAGTTTCTGCGCCTATATCAAATTCAGCGACAGCAGACAGCGCGAACGTTTTATGGCTGAGTACAATGACAAGATCAGCCGGGCGGCAGATGCCGATGGATTCAAAATCAACGGCGCCAAAATCAAGACTCACTATGAAGGACTGCTCGAAGGGAATGAAGCCGAGCCGATCCCCTTGGAAAATGCAGTCAGATCACTTATAATCATGCTCCTCGTTCTGCTGATTGTTCCTGCCATCAACATCAGTGGCATGATCGGCGGTCAGATGGACCGTCGCCTGGCTGAAACCGGACTCCGCCGCTCATTCGGAGCCACCCGCGGCAATCTGATACGCCAGGTGATGTTTGAAAACTTCGTGCTGACCCTTGCAGGTGGTCTCATAGGCTTCTTGATAGCCTGGGGCATAGTGCTCATAGGGCGCCGTCAGCTGCTCCAGCTGCTTGTCAGCTCATGGGAGATGATCGACGCACCGATAGACATCAGTGCCGAAATGCTTTTCGCCCCCGCAATTTTTATCGGAGCCCTTCTCTTCTGCCTCATACTCAATCTCCTCTCTGCCTATATTCCCGCCCGTCTGTCACTGCGCAGACCGATAGTCAACTCCCTTAATTCAAAACGATAATCTCCGTCATGTTAAAACTTATATATAGAAATCTCATTGCCCACCGCCAGCGCTATCTCTGGATAATGCTTGAACTCTGCATAGCGGTGTTCATTTCCTGGAAGCTGCTTGACAAAGTGATTGTCAACGAATACAACCGACTCTCACCTCTCGGCTACGACATAGACCGGCTTGTCACGTTTCAGTTTAGAGAGCTCCCGTCAGATGCCATGCCCTCCGGCTATGAAGAGCGCGACATCGACAGTAAGATGGCCGACGTCATCCGCATCATTGACATGGTCCGTGATGACAGCCGTGTGGAAGCGGCGACTATCACAGGTCAATATACTTTTGAAAAAATGGGCCTGTGGATGAACACCATCCCGAAAGTGACCTCCGACAGCGCCGGCGAGAAAAACAAAGTTTCTATCAACGCCATTTATATAAACTTCTGGCGTGGCACGGATTTTTTCAAGACATTCGGTCTGAAAGATGCCTCCAATACCGACCACGCCGGCTTCGAGGAGCAAGCAATGACCAAAAGCCAGATAATAGTCTCGAAATCTATAGCCGAATTTCTCTTCCCTGGGGAAAATGCCATCGGCCACTCTCTTTTCGAAAAGAACGGCGAAGAGCATAAAGACGGACGTGAAATGATTGTAGGAATCGTCAATGATGCCGTATATCGCTCACCAAGCGGACGCACCCCAATTGTCTACAAGCCACGGAACAACAAAGATGTGGAGCGCGAAGGTGGCGTAGAAACCCTCAGCGGAGAGATCAGACTGAAAGAAGGCGTAGACATGAGCGCGTTCATCCGCGATATGAAACCGAAAATCGAACAGGATTACCGCTTCGGCGAAATCTATTGCGAATCACTCGCCCCCTACAACGATATGCGCGAACGAATGTCCCGCGATGTCAACAACGACAATTTCATCGCCAAATCAATAGCTCTGTTCTTCTTTGTCAACATACTGCTCTGCATGACCGGCACATTCTATCTCCAGACACGTAAGCGCAGCGAGGAAGCCGGAGTGATGCGCTCGTTCGGAGCTTCGCGCGGCTTCATCATCCGCGAAATGCTCGGCGAAGGATTTGCAATGGTCACCCTGGCGTGGCTCTGCGGCTGCATTCTGTACCGGTTTTTCATTCATGACTCCGGACTGGCCGACATCAGTCTCATGGGCTATGACATAACAATAGTCAAGCAGCTGATGCCTCTGTGGTATGATGATTTCCTGACGCATTTCGCCATCGTCTCGCTGGTCATCTATGTCATCATGCTCATAGCCGTCATGGCCGGTATCTATTTTCCGGCCCGGCGCATCAGCCGCATCAGCCCTATCGAAGCGCTACGAGAAGAATAACGGATATCAGACACTATATTAATCATAACAGTAACCTCCCACAAACAATACCCAATAACATCATGAACGCAATCGAACTCAAAGAAATCAATAAGATCTACCGTACAGACGAAATCGAAACCCTCGCACTCGAAAATGTGAACCTCACGATTGAAAAAGGTGAATTTGTCAGCGTAATGGGTCCCTCCGGCTGTGGCAAATCGACTCTGCTCAATATCGTCGGTCTGCTTGATGAACCGACAAGCGGCTCTGTCATCATCGACAATACCACAATCGGCAAAATGTCAGACAGCAAACTCGCAGCCTTCCGCAATTCAAAACTCGGCTTTGTCTTCCAGAGTTTCCACCTGATTAACTCGCTCAATGTACTCGACAATGTGGAACTGCCGCTCATCTATCGCTCAATGAGCGCGTCAGAGCGTCAGCGCCGTGTGCGCGAAGTGCTTGAACGTGTAGGCCTCAGCCACCGTCTGCGCCACATGCCCTCGCAGCTCTCCGGCGGTCAGTGTCAACGAGTGGCAATAGCCCGCGCCATTGTCGGAAACCCTGAAATCATCCTTGCCGACGAACCGACCGGCAACCTCGACTCAAAAATGGGAGCCGAGGTAATGGATCTGCTCCACAGTCTTAACAAGGAAGACGGACGCACTATCATGATGGTGACCCACAACGAACAGCAGGCCCGTCAGACAGACCGCATCATCCGTTTCTTCGACGGCCGTCAGGTGCAGTAACAGTAAGCGATAACAAAGAAAACAACATCCAATGAAAATAAATTATTTCAGACAGGCTTGGTCATCCATAAAGCAAGAGCCGGTTGTCAGCGCCGTAAGCCTTGCAGGTACGGCTCTCGCCATCTTCCTGATCATGGTTGTGGTCATGATCGAGGAAGTCAAGACCGCCCCGTTCGCACCGGAAAGCAACCGCGACCGCTGGCTGGTACAGAAATATGCCTCCATCACAAACGAATCATGGGGCACTGACAACTCATCAAACGGAGGCATGGGATTCAATCTGGTCAAGCAAGTGTTTTACCGGATGGAGATCCCTGAGGCTGTGACAGCTTATACCGTTACCCCTTCCACCGGCCTGTTTTCCGTGCCCAGTCAGGCTCCGTTCTGTGCGGAAGAACTGTCAACGGACGCAGGATTCTGGAAAGTAATGGACTTTACTTTTATATCAGGCAAGCCTTACACACAGGAAGATTTCGAGGCCGGACTGCCGGTGGCTGTCCTGTCGGAATCAACAGCACGACGTCTGTTCCAGACAAGCGATGCGGCCGGACGCGAATTTCAGCTCAATTATGTCACTTTCCGTGTGGCCGGTGTGGTCAAAGACGTATCTAATCTTGCCACCGCCTCATATGCACAGGCCTGGATTCCGTTCACATCGACCAGCACGGCAGACTTCAGCTGGTGTGACTACATGGGCCCCCTCAGTGTGACAATCCTGCCACGCGATGAAGCTGACGTCCCGGCCATCCGGAAGGAATATGACAGACTTTTTGCCGAACTCGGCGACGAGGCAAAGATCAACGGGTGGAAATTCATACTCCGTGAGAGACCTTACACACAGGAAGTCACCGCCAACACCCCCTGGGCCAGCGTCAGCCCTGACATGTCGGGAGTCTACCGCCGGCGGATCATTACCTACCTTATACTGCTTCTTGTCCCGGCGGTCAATCTAAGCAGCATGACCCACAGCCGCCTGCGCCGCCGGGCGGAAGAGATCGGGGTACGCAGGGCATTCGGAGCACGTCGTTCCGTAATCATGACCGATATTTTTCTTGAGAATCTTATCATCACGCTTTTCGCCGGTATGCTCGGACTGCTTCTGAGTCTTGGTTTCGGACTGATTTTCGGAGGGACGGTCTTCGCTCCCGGCTTCGGAACGTCCATTGAATCGACCGGCATCAGCCTCAGAATCCTGTTCCACTGGTCGACTTTCGGATGGACAATGCTCTTCTGCTTCCTGCTCAATCTGCTCAGCGCAGGACTCCCGGCACTGAACGCCTCACGAATCAACATCGTCAACGCCCTGACAGGCAAACGCTAATTCTTCTCTCCTACATAACATCATGAAAAGAAAATTATTCAGACAGACTGCCAACGAATGGCAAAACAATGTGTGGCTCGCCATCGAACTGCTCATTGTCAGCGTAGTGATGTGGTTCGTCTCAGATTATATCTTCACCAACATATCAATCTACACCTCGCCGCGCGGATTTAACACAGACCACTGTTATCTTATAGGATACCGTGAGCTGAACGACAAAAGCCCTGACTATGCCGGCAAGCTGAGTAAGGCCGAGCGCAGCGCCAATCTGCTCCGCCTGCTTGAACTACTGGAAAAACGTCCGGAAATAGAATGCGTGGCAATGGGGCAGAATGCGTATTTCTATAACCATTCAAACAGCGGAAACCATATGGAGACCGACACATTCAACACCGGCAACTACTACTTCCTGCGCCGCCTCGTATCGCCTGACTTCACCAAGGTGTTCCGCATCCAGGGAGCCAACGGGGAGAGTCCCGAAGAACTTGCTGAAATTCTCAGAAACAATCCGCGCTCCTTCCTGATCTCAGACAATGCCTTTTCACACTACGGCATCAACCACATGAAAGACTTCATTGGGCACGAATTTACAAGCCATGCCACCAATGACACACTGGTCCTTGCCGCTGCCTTTATCCCGGCTCGTTATGATGACTACAACAGCGAAGATATGGCCCACTCGATGATATTTACCTGCAGCCCCGATGACTATATCTATCTGAATGAGCTGGTGGTCCGCGTCAGAGACAATATGGACCGCAACTTCATTGAGAACCTGATGAAAGACGCTCCTACAACGCTACGTTCAGGCAACTATTTCATCTCTTCGGTCCAGTCATTCGATGATATTCGTGAAATCCATCAGCGAGACTATGATGCCGATCTGCGCAACTATTTCATAGGCGCAGCCTTCCTCGCTCTCAACATCTTTCTCGGACTGTTAGGCACCTTCTGGTTCCGCACACAACAGCGTGTACCTGAAATAGCCATCCGCAAGGCCAACGGAGCCACACGCTCCGATATATTCCGCCGAGTCATCAGCGAAGGAGAACTGATATTGCTTCTTGTCACTCCCTTCGCCGCAGCCATTGACTGGGGACTCACCAAGATGGAGCTGAATACCTATTACCACGGCACATACTTCGAGCCGGTTCGCTTTATCAGCTGCCTGCTCATTGCCTGGGGACTTATGGCTCTGATGATTTTCCTCGGAACCGTCATCCCGGCCAACAGAGCAATGAACACCGCTCCCGCCAAAGCTCTTGGCGAAGAATAAAAACTATCGCCACAATCCACAAAATAAACACAACTCATTTCTGAACGCCTCCATTTCTATTTATATGAAGCAATTAAGATTATTGGTTTTCCTCTTCATGTTTGCCGGCCTCGCGCCGGCAGGCATGGCAGCGGAGGTGCGTCGCATCACTCTCGACGAAGCCATACTGACAGCGCGGTCACACAGCGTAGATGCCGCCGTAGCACTCAACGAATTGCGTACCGCCTACTGGACATACCGCACCTATCGTGCCGAACTTCTGCCGGAGATCAACTTCAGCGCCACAGCTCCCGGCTATCGGAAAAGCTACAGCAGCTATCAGCTCGACGACGGCTCGTTCACATTTGTCCGCAACAACTATATGGAAATGAACGGCGAGATCTCGGTTGACCAGAACATCTGGCTTACCGGAGGCACTCTGTCGCTAAACACTTCGATAGACTATCTCAAGCAGCTGACCGGCACACGTTACAACCGCTTCATGTCAATTCCGGTGGCACTCACACTCTCCCAGCCTATTTTCGGTGTCAACACCATCAAATGGGACCGACGCATCGAGCCGGTGCGCTATGCCGAAGCCAAAGCGGCTTTCATCAGCGCCACTGAAAACGTGGCCATGACGGCCATAAACTATTATTTCTCCCTGCTGCTGTCAAAAGAAAATATTTCCATTGCCCGGCAGAATCTGGCCAACGCACAAAAACTTTATGAAGTGGCAAAAGCCAAGCGCGAGATGGGCCAGATCAGCAAAAACGACCTGCTGCAGCTTGAGCTGAACCTGCTCAATGCCCGCTCGACACTAACCGACTGCGAAAGCGACTACAAGGCAAACATGTTCAAGCTCCGCGCCTTTCTTGACATCGAGGATGACGTGACGCTCGAACCAATTGTCCCCGACACAATTCCCCAGGCTCTTGTCTCCTATGACGATGTGCTCGAAAAGGCACATGCCAACAACAGTTTCGCACAGAACATCCGCCGCCGTCAGATCGAAGCCGACTATCAGGTGGCCAAGGCCAAAGGAGACCAACGCCAGATAATGCTCTACGCCCAGATAGGCTACACCGGCACGTCTGACCGCTTCGGCGAGGCATATGACCGGCTCAAGGACAACCAGGTGGTTGAAGTCGGATTCAAAATTCCTCTTCTCGACTGGGGCAAACGCCGCGGAAAGGTCAAAGTCAGCGAAAGCAACCGCGAGGTGGTGCAAAGCCGTCTGCGCAAAGAGCAGATGGAGTTCGACCAGAATATCTTCATCCTCGTGGAGCGTTTCAACAATCAGCGTCGCCAGCTCGAAATCTCTCTGAGAGCCGACACCATAGCCCGCCAGCGCTATGCCACCAATGTAGAGACATTCATGATCGGTAAAATTTCCACTCTTGACCTGAACGACTCGCAGGTGAGCAAAGACGAAAGCCGTCAGGCATACATCAACCAGCTCTATCTCTACTGGAACTACTATTATCAGCTCCGCAGCGTGGCCCTCTGGGATTTTTCGGCCAACCGTGGCATCGACGCTGACATAGAAGCTATTGTCCGTCGTTGAAAAAAATCGTAATTTTGCAATCATGATTCTTATAGTAGATGATGATCCCGCAGTACGCCTGTCTTTGAAACTGTTGCTGTCGCGCAACGGATTCGAGACCGTTCTGGCCGCTTCTCCCAAAGAGGCTATGGAAACCGTACGCACCGAAACTCCGGAGCTGGTGATGCTTGACATGAACTTCTCACGGGCTACAACCGGAGAGGAAGGCATAACCCTGCTCAGACAGATCAAGATTTTCCAACCTGACACACCGGTGATACTGATGACCGCATGGGGTAGCATACCGCTTGCCGTAGAGGGAATCCATGCCGGTGCCTTTGACTTCATCACAAAGCCGTGGGACAACTCGGCTCTGCTTCAGCGCATAAATGTGGCGCTGGAACTTAACAGCCCGAAAACAAACGTCCCCTTACCCGCCGGACGCTTTGACCGCTCGTTCATAATAGGCCGATCGCCGGCTCTGATGAACGTGCTTGACACAGTGGAACGAATTGCCGCGACTGATGCACCGGTGCTCATCATGGGAGAAAACGGCACAGGAAAGGAACTGATAGCCGAAGCCATCCACCGCAACAGCCGGCGCAAAGGCAAAAGCATGGTCAAGGTCAAC
Source organism: Duncaniella muris (assembly GCF_003024805.1). Taxonomy (GTDB): domain Bacteria; phylum Bacteroidota; class Bacteroidia; order Bacteroidales; family Muribaculaceae; genus Duncaniella; species Duncaniella muris. The sequence goes on along the minus strand of NZ_PUEC01000009.1, from coordinate 14,624 downwards.
CTCGGCGGCATTGCATCGTCACTTTTCGAAAGCGAGATGTTCGGCCATAAGAAGGGTGCATTCACCGGTGCTGTAGCAGACCGGGAGGGCCGTTTTGCGATGGCTGACGGCGGCACCATCTTCCTTGACGAGATCGGCGAACTTGACCTCAACTGTCAGGTGAAGCTCCTGCGGGTGCTTCAGGAACACACATATGAAATGCTCGGTGACAGCCGTCAGCGCCACACCGATGTCAGAGTAGTGTGCGCCACAAACGCCAATCTGCCGGCAATGGTAGGCAAAAAAACTTTCCGCGAAGACCTGTTCTATCGAATTAACCTTATCACCGTCACGCTTCCGCCATTGCGTGACCGCACTGAAGATATCCCTTTGCTGGTCGACCACATCATGCGTGAACACTGCGCGCAGACAGGCCGGCCGATTCCCGAAATCACTCCTGAGGCTATGGCGTTTCTCTGCTCTCTCCCCTATCCGGGCAACATCCGCGAACTGAAAAACTTCATAGAGCGCACATTGCTTGTCAGCCCCGGCGACCATCTTGACGAAAGGGAGTTCCGCAGTCAGTATGACGGAGCCATTCCGATGCCTGACAGTCCGACGCGTTCCAGCCTTGAGATGCAGGAACGGGAAAGCGTAGAACAGGCCATAGCCCACTCCGGCGGCAATCTGACACGTGCCGCGGCTCTTCTGGGCATCACACGGCAGTCACTCTACCGCCGTATGGAAAAGTACGGAATAAAAGGCAATTAACCCGCGCTACAAACCCATGAGAATAAGCTGGATACTGATCATAATCATCCTTTTGCTCGGAGCATCACTTGTCAGCTCCCTGCTGCTGCCTGTATCCGAAGCCGGGACAGAGCTGTATATCACCCAGTCAGCCTGTGTGCTCGCCATCATACTGCTGATTGTGTTCTACCGCAGTGTGATGAAACCGATCCGCAGCATCACAAACGGCATTGACCTGCTGCGCGAACAGGATTTCAGCAGCCGTCTCTCTCACGTCAATCAGCATGAAGCTGACAAGATAGTCGACATGTTCAACGGCATGATGGTGGCGCTCAAAGAGGAACGGCTCAGGCTGCGCGAGCAGAACCATTTTCTTGATCTGCTTGTAGACGTCTCCCCGATGGGAATTCTGATTCTGTCAGACGCCGACCGTATCAAGACAGCCAATAAAGCCGCTGCTGCATTTCTCGGCTTTGCCGACAGTTCGGCCCTGGAGGGTCTGACTGTAGATAGCCTCGATTCCCAGCTTGCGGCAGTGCTCTCCGGCCTCAGTCAGGGACAGACCGTCACCGAGCGGCTGAACGACTCGATGATCTATCGCTGTTCGCGTCTGTCATTCATGGATCAAGGCTATCCCCACCCCTTCCTTCTTATAGAGAAACTGACCGAAGAGGTGATGATCGCCGAAAAAAAGAGCTACGAAAAGGTGATCAGGGTCATAGCGCATGAAGTCAACAATTCGATGGCCGGAGTCAATTCCATGCTGTCGACCGCACGGCTTATGCTAAGTGACAGCAGCGATGATTATGCAGATCTGGGCGAAGTGGTCAGCGTATGCGAGGCCCGCTGCCAGTCTATGAGCAAATTTATAACCGCTTTTGCCGATGTGGTGAAAATCCCTGAAGCCAGCCTCAAGCCGACTGATCTGAACAGTCTGATAGAAAGCTGGCGGGTGATGCTCGAAAGCCTCTGCGGACGACATGGCATAAAAATTGAGTTCCGGCTTGAAGCACAGCCAATACCCGTGATGACCGACACGGTGCTAATGGAACAGGTAATAATCAATATCGTGAAAAACTCGGCAGAGAGTATCGGTTCGAGCGGACTGATAACCGTGGCCACATCCGCTTCGCCGGCCACTCTGACCGTCACTGACAACGGTCCTGGCATTGACCCTGAAGCGGCAAAAAAACTCTTCAGTCCCTTCTTCTCCACGAAGGTCAACGGCCACGGCATAGGCTTGCTTTTTGTCAGCGAAGTGCTCCACAAGCACTCATGCAAATTCTCACTCGCTACCGGTCAGGACGGACTGACACGTTTTTCAATCAGCTTTCCGGACCACAAATCTGCCGTTCCCGCTTTCAGGAAGTGAATTTTTAGCTGTCAAAGAAGCTTGCTGCAAAAATTTTTGTTATTTTTGTGGATGAATTCAGCCCGATGTCCTATCGGCTCCGTCGCGCTCACGTCACAAACAATTCATCCGACATGATCAGAACTCTTGACAATTACAATCTGACTGCACACAACACGTTCGCAATGAATGTGAAATGCAGTGAGTTTATGGAATATACCAAAGCTGATGACATTCCGTTCATCATATCGTCGATCAGAAAAGGCGTAGAGAAATTCCATATCGGAGCGGGCAGCAACCTGCTTTTCACCGGTGATTTTCCCGGCATAATACTCCACAGCGCCATAAAGGGAATTGAGATACTGTCTGAAACTGCAGAAGAAGTGATAGTCAGAGCGGGCGCAGGCGAAACTATGGATGAACTGATTCTATGGGCCTGCCGGCGCGGACTCTGGGGAATCGAGAATCTCTCAGGCATCCCTGGCGAAGTCGGAGCCTCGGCCGTGCAGAATGTCGGAGCCTATGGAGCCGAAGCAGCTGACAGCATTGTGGCTGTACATGCATATGACGAAGTAGAGGAAGAGTTTGTCACATTCACCACCGATGAGTGCCACTATGCCTACCGTGATTCCGTTTTCAAGCAGGCCGATTTCAAGAAGCGCTATATAATCCATGCCGTAGACTACAGACTCTCCCCCATTCCCGCCCCCGATCTTTCATATCCGGCTCTCAAAAGCCACTTTGAAGGATTCGATGAATCAACACTTTCGCCGTCAGACATCCGCAAGGCCATTATTGAGATCCGCAATTCAAAGCTGCCCGATCCGGTCAAAGTTCCAAGCGCGGGAAGTTTCTTCAAAAATCCGGTGATAAGCGAAGAGCTTTTCGCCGAAATCCGCGCCAAGGAAGCACCGGCAGAACCACCTCACTATAAAGTCAGCGACGGCTACAAGATTCCGGCCGCGTGGCTGATAGACCGTTGCGGATGGAAAGGCTACCGCGACGGCAACATAGGTGTGTGGCATCTGCAACCGCTGGTCATTGTAAATCCAGACCGGCAGGCAAGTCCTGAAGAAGTAATCAGTCTTGAAACACGGATCATCGACTCCGTGAAACAACGCTTCGGCATAAAGCTGACCCCTGAGGTTGAACATATTTAGAGGATCAGGCATTCTTATTTTAACATCACTTTTCAACTGTCTCACCAACTAAAACCTGCATAACAATTATGAGCACCTATATAATAGAGGGAGGCCACAGACTCAGCGGCTCCATAAAGCCACAGGGAGCCAAAAACGAAGCTCTGGAAGTAATCAGCGCCACACTGCTCACCTCGGAGCCTGTCACCATCCACAACGTGCCCAATATCCTCGATGTAATCAATCTCATCAATCTCCTGAAAGCCATGAGAGTGAAAGTAGACAGACTTAGCGAGGACACATATCGTTTTCAGGCTGACGATCTTGACGAGGATTATATTTCAAGCGCTGATTTCGTGGCACGCTGTGCCTCACTCCGCGGCTCAGTTCTCGTGGTAGGACCTCTGCTCGCCCGACTCGGCCAGGCATACTTCGCCAAACCGGGAGGCGACAAGATTGGCCGCCGCAGAGTCGACACACATATCACCGGCTTGTCGAAACTTGGAGCCATGATAGCATACAATGAGGACCGTCAGGCTTATTATCTGGTTTCTGTCGGAGGTCTCAAAGGCTGCTACATGCTTCTTGACGAAGCGTCTGTCACCGGTACCGCCAACATCGTAATGGCAGCCGCTCTTGCCAAGGGCACAACCACTATCTACAATGCGGCCTGCGAGCCTTACGTGCAGCAGCTTTGCAAAATGCTCGTCAAAATGGGCGTGAAGATAGATGGTATCGGATCGAATCTTCTAAGTATCACCGGCGTAGATAAGCTATCCGGAGCCGATCACACGATTCTGCCTGACATGATCGAAGTGGGCAGTTTCATCGGCATGGCTGCTATCACCCGCAGCGAACTCACCATCAAGGATGTCAGCTACGACAACCTCGGAATCATTCCCGACTCATTCCGCCGCCTCGGAATCAACCTTGAACGCCGCGGCGACGATATCTTTATCCCTTCACAGGAATCATACGAAATCGAGACCAATCTCGACGGCTCGATCCCGACAATAGCAGATGCTCCCTGGCCCGGACTCACCCCGGACCTCCTTTCAGTCATGCTCGTCACCGCTACACAATGCCGCGGCAGTGTTCTGATACATCAGAAGATGTTTGAAAGCCGCCTCTTCTTCGTTGACCGTCTGATTGACATGGGTGCGCAGATAATGCTCTGCGACCCACATAGAGCGGTGGTCATAGGACTTGACCACAAGGTTCCGCTGCGGGCCAACAAAATGCACTCGCCTGACATCCGCGCCGGCATCGCAATGCTCATCGCCGCCATGAGCGCCCGCGGAGTTTCAAGAATTGACAACATCGACCAGATTGACCGCGGTTACCAGGCAATCGACACGCGACTCAATTCAATCGGAGCCTGCATTCACCGCCGCGACTGATCACATCTGCTGTTTTCAGGCCAGAGACATCGTAACTCCCCCCCTCCAACCTCACTTACACAATGGAAAAACCGATATTTACATCCGCTGAAACCACCGAGCTGAAAGCCCTCGCCAGAACTCTTCTGCGCGAGGCGGCTGAAGTGGCGTCACCTAAAGATTTCGCTACGGTCAAGGATGCCGTGGCCAGAGCCTATTCGGGAGAGAAATCGCCGGTTGACCGCCACGGGATCAACCGGGTGCTCCACTCGATGCGCACCGCGATAGCCCTCTGCCAGATGGTGTCGCCTGACCGCAACATGATCATCGCCACGATGACCTACGGGCTCTGCATGGAAGATGCCTTCTCTCAGGATCAGATACGCAAACTATGGGGTGAGGATGTAGAGCATATGGTCGGAGGTCTGATAAAGGTTTCAACCCTCTACGGCAAACAGGGTGTGGTGAAAACCGACAACTTCCGAAGACTGCTGATGACATTCGCGGAAGACATTCGAGTTATCATCATAATGATTGTGGAACGCCTGATTCTCATGCGCACCATCAACCATCATCCTGATGAAAAATTTGTGGCCGACACCGCTTTCGAGGCCAATTATCTCTATGCTCCGCTCGCCCACCGTCTCGGCCTCTACAAGATCAAAAGCGATCTTGAAGACATGTCGCTGAAATATACAGCCCGCGAGACCTATAGCAAGATTGCGGCCGAGCTCAACGAGACCAAGGTGGCCCGCGACGCATACATAGCCGACTTCATAGCCCCGCTTAAAGCCAAACTCGACACCACAGGTCTGAAATATGAGATCAAAGGACGCACCAAGTCAATCTATTCCATCTGGAATAAGTTGCGCAAACAGCAGGTGGAACTTTCAGGCATATATGACCTCTTTGCCATCAGAATCATTCTTGACGTGCCTCTTGACCGGGAAAAGGCCGACTGCTGGAATGTTTACTCGATCGTCACCGACATGTACACTCCGAATCCGGCCAGAATGAAAGACTGGCTGTCAATTCCGAAGAGCAACGGCTATGAATCGCTCCATACAACGGTCAAAGGTCCTGACAACAAATGGGTGGAAGTTCAGATCCGCACCCGGCGCATGGACCTTGTGGCTGAAAAGGGCCTTGCCGCCCATTGGAAATACAAGGGTATAAAGAGCGAAGGCGATCTCGACTCATGGATGAACAATATCCGAGACATCCTTGAGACTGCCGACGGTCCTATGGAGCTGATGAAAAACTTCAAGATGGATCTCTATGACAAAGAAGTCTTCGTCTTTACTCCAAGGGGCGACCTCTACCGCCTGCCTCTCGGTGCGACAGTGCTTGACTTTGCGTTCAACATCCATTCCAAACTTGGCTGCACCTGCGTAGGAGGCAAAGTCAACGGGCGCAACCGCAAGCTGAACCACAAGCTCCATTCCGGCGACACCGTGGAGATAACCACTGCTCCCGGACAGATCCCCAAGCAGGACTGGCTCAGTTTTGTGGTGACATCCAAGGCCCGCAACAAGATCAAACAGACGCTCAACGAGCGCGCCAACCGTTCGGCCGAACTCGGCAAGGAACTTCTGCAGCGCCGGTGCAAAAACCGCAAGATAGAACTGGAAGAGGGCTATCTGATGCGCACCATCAAGAAGATGGGCTACCGAACTGTCACCGATTTCTACAAGGCGATTTCCGATGAAATCATCGATGTGAATGACGTGATCACACAGTATGAGCTCATCGAGAATGCCGACCGCAAAGCTGAAAGCGAACGCCGTAGCGCTGAAGAGTTCGAACTTCTTGACAACGGCGATCACCGCCAGGAATCGGCGTCAGACGACATTCTGATCATCGGTGACAACATCAAGGGGATCAACTACAAGCTCTCACGTTGCTGCAATCCGATTTTCGGCGACGATGTGTTCGGATTCGTCTCGGCCGAAGGGGTCATAAAGATCCACCGCAACGACTGTCCGAATGCCGAACATATACGCTACAAATATCCCTACCGCGTGATCCGCACCCGCTGGTCAGGCAAGGTCGGCAGCCATTTCGCCGCCACACTCAAGATTGTAGGCAACGATGACATCACCATCGTCACAAATATCACCTCTATAATAAACAAGGAGAAGGACGTCACTCTGCGCAACATCTCGATCGACTCCTCTGACGGCATTTTCTCAGGCTTCCTTGTCATAGGGATCAGTGACACGGACGCTCTTAACAATATAATCAAAAAAATCAAAACCATAAAAGGAATAAAAGATGTACAACGCAGTAACTGACCGCAGACTGTTAGGACGCACTATAAAACTCACTTCAATGTGCCTGCTGCTGTCAATCGCAGCATCATGTTCAGGATCAGGCGACACAGAAAAGGCCAACGCCCTCCTTGATGAGGCCCAATCTGCCTATGAAGCCCGTGACTATTCGAAAGTCATGGCGCTTATCGACACGCTTAAGAGCCGTTATCCGCGCGAAATCGATGTGCGTCGCGAAGCTCTACATCTGGCCACAAGAGCCACTGAAGGGCTGAGCGTGATGAAACTCCAGGAGGCCGACTCGCTCACCGCAGTTTTAGGCGCACTGGGTGATTCGCTACAGCGCCAGATGAAGTACATAAAAAATCCGATTGAAGGATATTATGTGGCATCAAGCGCTGATCCTGCCAGATTCATAGGCACCAACGGTCTGCAGGGCCGCGTGAGTCCTGAGGGCAATTTCTATCTTATATCCTCTCTGAAAGCCAAGAGTGTGAAAAGCACTTCCGTCACCGTGAGCGCCGGCGGCCGCGAAGCAAGCACATCTGTAGTCAGCCATGACGGCGAACGCAACGACCGCTCTATGGGAGCAGAGGTCATCACCTTCATGGGGGTAGAGTGCGATTCAGTGGGCAAATTCATCAGTGAGAATACCGATCGCGATATAAAACTCACGTTCAACGGCGCCTCCTCATATTCAATGACCCTCCCGTCCAAAGAAGCTCGCGAGATAGCGTTGGCTTATGACTATGCAGCCACTATACGCCGCTTCAAAGTGGCATCGCTTGAAAAAGAGCGCCTGAGCCGGACAGTTGACATTGCCCGCAGTCAGGCGTCACGCACATTTGTGGAGAAAGACAGCACAAAATAATTGGCTCCACAACCTTATGTCTGTAGATCCTTTTGCCCGGCAACAGACAGACTCTTAATCATACTGCACAAACACACATTATTGAAAACAAGATGATATTCACAAAGAAAAAGAAAGACATATCCGCTGACAGCAATAAGCCGCAATCGCTTTTCGAGCGTCTGAAAAACAAGGCTCTGGACATTTGGGAGTATTGTTCGAAAGGCGTATGGGAAGACAAGCGCGACACGCTTAAAATCCGGATTGTCAAGACTCTGAATCTGACAATCAGGACGTTCATGAGTGCCGATCTGCAGTCAAAAGCCTGTGCGATGACATATCGCACTTTGCTTGCGATTGTGCCGGCGCTCGCACTGCTTTTTGCCATCGGACGCGGTTTCGGATTTCAAAATTTGTTGCAAAATCAGGTTTATCAGTACCTTCCGTCACAACGCAAGGCTCTCGAAATGGCCTTCTCTTTCGTTGACTCCTGTCTCGCACAGGCTTCGGAAGGCATCTTTGTCGGTGTCGGCATCATCTTCCTGCTATGGACCTTGATTTCACTGCTTGACAGTGTTGAAGAATCATTCAATAATATCTGGGGGATTACTGCAGACCGCCCGCTTGCCCGCAAAGTGACTGACTATCTTGCTATTTTCATCATACTGCCGGTATTGATGATCTGCTCAAGCGGCCTACAGATTTTCATGTCGACCACCATCCAGAAACTCCTGCCGTTTGCAGACATCACGCCATTCCTCGGCGATCTTCTCGACCTTGCGTCGGTGGCTTTGTCATGGCTGTTTTTTGCCGGTGCCTACATGTTGATCCCCAACACAAAAGTCCGTTTTCAAAACGCTCTTATTGCAGGAGTCCTCGCCGGAACAGCATTCCAGATCCTGCAATGGCTTTTCGTTACCGGGCAAGTCTATGTGGCCAAGTACAATGCTATTTACGGCAGTTTTTCTTTCCTTCCGCTCATGCTGATATGGATGCAGCTGTCATGGCTGATCACCTTGGCCGGAGCGCTCGTCTGCTGCTCATCACAGAACATCAATATGTTTTCTTTCGAAAAACAGACCGATTCCATATCTTCCGGTTATCACCGCAAGGTGTCAATCGCCATGCTTTCTGTGATTCTAAAACGCTTCTGCAAACAGGAAAAGCCTTACAATATTTCGGAGCTATCGGCTCAATTCCTTATTCCTCCGAAACTCACTGGTCTGGTTGTCAACAAACTTATTGAGTGTAACCTGATTGTAAAACTCGCGGTAGCTGACGGGAGTCCGGATGAAACCGATCCGCCCCTCATACCAGCCACTAGCCCGGAGCATTACACTCTCGGCCATGTGCTTGAGGTCCTTGACAATCATGGAGAATCGGACTTCATTCCTGAATTCGATCAAAACTTCAGATTGCTGACCGGCATTCTTGATAAACTCTCCGCTCAGATCGAAAATGAAGCCGGTGACATTCGTCTGGCCGACATACAGGTCAACAATATAAAATAGGAAATATCAACATCTCCCTCATATCAAATTTCATTAACCACAAAATTTAACTACCAATCATGAAAGAAGTCATTGCAACAACTGCGGCTCCCGGAGCTATCGGTCCCTACAGCCAGGCTATCAAGGCTGGCAACCTGCTCTTCTGCTCAGGCCAGATTCCTGTTGATCCCGCCACCGGCACAGTGCCCGAAGGCATCAAGGCTCAGACCGCCCAGTCGCTCGCAAATGTCAAGGCCATCCTTGCTGCCGCCGGTGCAAGCATCGACAATGTCGTAAAGACAACCGTATTCCTTGCCGACATGAGCCTTTTCGGAGAAATGAACGAGGTTTACGCCCAGAATTTCAACGAGCCTTTCCCTGCCCGCTCGGCTGTAGCCGTGCGCGAACTTCCCAAGCAGGTTCTCGTTGAAATCGAAGTCATCGCGGCTCTCTGATCTCCGCTTTTAAAGAGGCTGCTCCTGTCGGTCACCATGAAGTCCTGACAGGGCAAAAAACAATACGGACAAATCCATAAATTCACATTCTGTGAATCCGGGATCTGTCCGTATTCTATTTAATCTATATCTGTGTTATTATCCAGAATTTATTCGGTGCCTGAAAGGTCGACGGCATAGATGCCGCGCTTTCCGGTGGGATAGACACCACGCAGGATCATGACCTTCTCATCGCCGTTGCCTTTCATAATTGCCTTATACATTTTCTCGGCATCTTCAGGAGTGCTTATGCGAGAATTGTTGATCGAGGTGATGATGAAGCCCTCCTTGACACCGGCGTCATGGAAGCGGCCTTTTGAGAGGCCGGTCACCTGCACACCGTTGCTGAGACCAAGCTGACGAAGTGTGGACTCATCAACTTTCTTGAAGGCACATCCGAGGTCCATGATGTCAGCCGCCTTGGTCACCTGAGTTGTGCCCTGCAGGTTGCGGAGCTGTACGTTGACCGAGTTGGTCTTGTTGTCTCTGACATAAGTGACCTTGATCTTGTCGCCGGGACGGTATTTGGCTACCTGTTCCTGAAGCTGGGCCACGTTGTCGGTAGGTATATCGTTGATGCTTATGATAACGTCATTTTTCTGCAGACCGGCTTCTTTGGCAGAACTGCGGTCACTGATCTCTCCGACATAGACACCCTTGGTCACAGCGGTGATGCCATGCTCTTTTGCAATCTCATTGGTGAGTTCTGAGATCGAGACTCCGAGAACCGCACGCTGCACAGTGCCGAACTGCTTCAGGTCACTGACAATTTTTTTGACAATCGAGGTCGGGATGGCAAACGAATAGCCGGCATAGCTTCCGGTCTGGCTATAGATCGCTGTGTTGATGCCTATGAGCTCTCCGGCAAGATTGACAAGCGCACCACCTGAATTTCCGGAGTTGACAGCCGCATCTGTCTGGATATACGATTCGATGTTCATCCGTCCGTGGCCTCCGCTACCGATGCTGCGCCCTTTGGCTGACACAATGCCTGCTGTGACAGTTGATGTGAAGCCGAATGGATTACCTACGGCAAGCACCCACTCTCCTACTTTGAGAGCCTCGCTGTCGCCCATCGGGATCACAGGCAGGTCTTTGGTGTCGATCTTGATCAGAGCGAGGTCTGTAGTCGGGTCGGAACCCACAACAGTGGCATCGAATGTGCGGTTGTCATTAAGAGTAACCTCCAGGCGCTCGGCCTCGTCAATCACATGATTATTAGTGACTATATAACCGTCAGAACTGATGATCACACCAGATCCAAGTCCGAGGGGCTGCTGTTTAGGCTGCTCCTGCTGAGGTTGGCTGCGACGGCCCCCGCCCGGAGAGCCGAAGAAATATTCGAAAAACGGATCATCGAAAAATCCGCCTCCCTGCTGCTGACGTGAATAGCCGCGCGGAGTGGCATAGCTCTTTATAGAGACAACACCGTTGATGGTGCTTTCGGCAGCCTTGGTGAAGTCTGATGTGTTGGCCGGAAGCTGAGAAACTCTTGTTACCTGCCCCTGAGCCTGGGCAGAGCCTGCAAAAAGTTCATTGAAACTCTGCGCTTCCTCCGCGGGGAAAAGCACCTGTTTCATCGCATAGGCTGTGATGGCCGAACTGACTACCGCTGTCGCGGCAGCGAGCATAATGATTTTGCTGCTTGATTTCATTTGCTTTACTATAATTTTTGTGCTTACTCTGTTTTTTTGTACGATGTGAATTCTGATGAATGTCATTTCTGACTATTAGACGGCAAAAAGTGTGCGTTGTTACATCGCTTGAGGCCAATTACTGACAGGTTTAAAATAATTTAAGCAGAAAATTTACGTTTTTAAGATATATTTACCACTCCGCCCGATATTTGTAACTGTCATTTGGCGGCTTACTGTCACAAAAAATGACTAAATTTGCGTCATGATGTCACGTTTATCCATTTCAATCCTCGTCTCCGCTTCAATAGCCTGCTCGATGCTGTTTGTATCGTGCGGAACATCGCGTTCGTCAAATGCTACGGTATACAAGACCACACCTGCCGGCACCAGGGGCTCTCGTCCTGACAAAAAGACATTCGACATACCTGCGTCACTGGCACCTCAGTCACATGCGTTGCTGACAGAAGCCAAACGTTGGATCGGGACACCATATAGATATGGTGGAGAAGATCGCAACGGAGTGGACTGCTCCGGGCTGGTGCTCAACGTTTACCGCAGCGCTCTTCAGCTCAAACTGCCACGCAACTCCGCAGCTCAGGCCGACTTCTGTAAACCGCTGTCGAAAGCCATGCTTATGCCCGGAGACCTCATTTTTTTTGACACCGCAGGAGGCGGAGGGAAAAAAATATCTCACGTGGGGATATATGTGGGTGACGGTATGATGATCCATTCATCGTCATCAAAAGGCGTAATAGTCAGCGATATCAATGCCGACTATTTCAAGCGGACCTTTGCCGGAGCCGGGTATGTGGAGAAATACCGAGACATGATAGCCTCAAACACTCCGAAGCCAAGCCCGGCTCAGCAGCCATCAAAAAACTCCGGTGCGGTAACTGTCGAGAAACGCAACGAGGCAGCGGCAGAAGAACCCTTCACTCTGTCACCCGTGACTTCGCTGCCTACGCGCAAGGTCACCCCTGCCGCTACCGGCACTCCCAAAACAGCCGAACCGACTCCGGAAGAAGCCCGAAAGAAAGTGCTTAATACCCTGATAGAGCAAAAACTCGACTCTATTTTCAACCGATAAGCCACCTCCTCCGCCACACCTATATATTATATGAACAGAACAATCGCCCCTCAGGTCCACAATTTCGGACCACTGCATCTGACGTCCCCCCGTGTAATCCGCCTGCATAACGGCATACATATATATATAGAAACCGGAAGCGAGGCCGATGTCAACCGTCTCACCATCGCACTGCCCGGAGGAGGAGCCGAAGAGCCTGTGGCAGGCCTGGCATCCTGCACTGCGTCACTTCTCGCCGAAGGGACCAATCATTACAGCGGAGCAGACATCGCAGCCCGGCTGGAATATGCCGGCGCGTGGACCGGAACTTCTGTTTCGACTCACCACACCTCGATCACCCTCTCCAGCCTCAACGACAAATTTGCAGAACTGCTTCCTCTGTTGATCGACATAGTATTCCATCCCATATTCCCGGCAGAGGCTACCAACGGCATTCTGCGCAGAAGGGCCGCAAGGATCGACATCGAACGCCGCAAGGTGTCATTTCTCGCAGACGAAGCCATACGGCCACTGGCCTATGGCGCAAGTTCCCCCCTCGCCCGCTCTGAATCTGCAGAACAGATCCTCAGTCTGACCCCTGACCAGCTCCGCGAATTCCACTACTCACGCCTGTCGTCCAATGACATCCATGTATTCCTTTCAGGTAATATCACACCACGGATAGAGGCACTCGTTACCGATACATTCTCGCGCATCGCCTCAGGCACAAGCTTTGGCATGTCATCACTCAGTTTCGCCCCGCCAGCAGAAAGTCCACGCGAAGTACTCGTCGAACTTCCAGGATCCCAACAGAGCGCCGTGAATATGATGATCCCGGCTCCAGGAAGGCTTGACAGCAGTTTCGTGCCACTGCGATGCGCCGTCACAGCCCTTGGCGGATATTTTGGAAGCCGCCTGATGCTCAACATACGCGAAGCCCGCGGTCTGACATATGGCATCTCCGCCTCACTTTTCGGCTATCCTGAGCGCAGTTTCATAAGCGTGGCAACCCAGACCGCCTGCGATTCCGTAAAAGACGTGCGCAGACTCATTCTCGAAGAAATCGAGCGGATGAAAGACCCGGCATCCTATACCGAAGACGAACTCATGCGTCTGTCCCGTTTTCTACTCTCAGGGCTTGCCGCAACTCTTGACACACCATTCAGCCGGATGGATTTTTTCAAGACAAAACTTTATGCCTCGACACCCGATGACTACTTCGAAATCCAGGAAAACTTCGCCAGAAGGCTCGATCCGGCAAATACTTCATCAAAAGAAGCCGCAGAACTGCTTGCCTCAACCACAGCCGATAACTTCAATGTTTCCAAGAGAATAACCGCAGTAGCCGGTCTATAAAGAAATTTTCGCAACAACTATTTTGCAAAAACGTGCAAAAAAGTTTTCGAAAAATTTGCACAGTTCAACAAAACTCCTTAACTTTGCACCCGTAATCAAGAGAGCTGCTCAACAGAGCATTAAGAGAAATGATCTAAAGTTCTTAAGTGTTACAAATTTGGAGAGATGGCAGAGTGGTCGATTGCGGCGGTCTTGAAAACCGTTGAGGGTCACACCTCCGGGGGTTCGAATCCCTCTCTCTCCGCAATAAACGCTGAAAATCAGCAAATTGCAAAGCAAACACCCAATTTTACACCCAAGAATGTAAAATTGGGTGTTTTTGTATTCTTTAAGATTGATAGTATGGGAAGGTAAGTGGAAAACCTCCCTTTTAACGTGCAAACCACTTGTTTTTTCTTGGATATAACGGGGAATTTACGGATTAATCTCAACTATTAAAAACTGTCATTCAACAAGTTCAAATTCACATTTTCCCGATTCACATCCATTGAATATAACAGCAATCTGATGAATGCCGGGATAAAAAGTTCTTGTCGTTATGGGGCGAAACGAATGTTTCCTATTGACTTCCGTAATGGAGTTTCCTTTGTATTCCTTCTCACTGATTTTATAGACTTTCCTCGTCATCTCTCCATTCATTTTCCGATAATAGATTCCGTATTCCAATCTTATTGTCCGTTTTTCCGTATTATAATTGTTTAGATTAAAACAAAATTCAACAGAATCACCCATTTTTAGAGCTTGTTTAAAAACAAATGTGAATAATAAATAAGCATCAGTCAATATTTCAGGCATTTATGCTTTGGTGATTGTTTAAATAAATGAATAACCAGAAACAAAACCAAAGAATTATGTATCTGACA
>NZ_PUEC01000080.1 GCF_003024805.1 Duncaniella muris | reverse complement strand
TAAGTAGATGTTGAAAATTAGTTTATATCAATTTTTTTGCGTATCTTTGTGTAAACACATAAAGACACATCGCTATCGCAAAAATCAAAGTTATACAACTGACAGACCAACAACGTCTGCAATTAGAGGAAGGCTTTCGCCAAGGCAAGAGCCACGCATACCGTATGCGCTGTCGCGCAGTGCTTCTGAAATCCACCGGCCTGACTTCGGAACAGGTTGGAGAACAGACCGACATGACCCATATATCAGTCAATTCCTGGGTGAAACGCTTCGAGACCGAAGGAGTCAAAGGACTGGAAACACGTCCCGGACGTGGTCGGAAGCCAATAATGGACTGCTCGGACGAAGAGTCGGTACGCAAAGCCATAGAGAACGACAGGCAGAGCGTGAAGAAAGCGAAAGAGGCATGGCAGCAGGCTTCAGGGAAAGAAGCCTCCGAGAGTACCTTCAGGGCTTTTTTATCCGCCTTGGCGCGGGATATAGACGTATAAGAAAACGTCCAAAGGGGAAACCCTCGCCGCAGCTCTATGCGTATAAGACCGAGAAGCTGCAAGAACTCGTACGACAGGAAAAAGATTGTCTCATCGACATTTATTATGGAGATGAAAGCCACATCTGCACCGAGGGATATGTGCCATACGGATGGCAGTTCCGAGGTGAAGATGTCTATATCCCATCTGAAAGAGGTCTGAGACTCAATATTTTCGGCATGATAGACCGCAACAATCGATATGAAGGATTCTCCACAACTGAGAATATGACCGCTGACAAGGTTGCCGACTTTCTTGACCGACTTTCTCTCCGCATCCGTAAAAACACTTTTGTTGTCCTTGACAATGCAAGCGTCCACAGATGCAAACTTATGCGGGAACTCCGTCCAATATGGGAGAAACGTGGGTTGTATCTCTTTTTCCTCCCACCGTATAGTCCACATTTGAATATCGCCGAGACGCTCTGGAGAATCCTCAAGGGCAAATGGCTCAGACCTGCGGATTATTGCTCCACAGACTCCCTGATCTATGCAACTAACCGTGCGTTGGCTGCGCTTGGATCTGAACTCTATATCAATTTTGCCCATACGGCTTAGTATAAATTAATTTTTACGACTTACTTA
>NZ_PUEC01000079.1 GCF_003024805.1 Duncaniella muris | reverse complement strand
AGAGGCTTTAACCTCTGATTTTCAAGAAAATAAGTGCAATGAAAATTTGGCCAAGTGGCAGATTTTTAGTAACTTTATAGGTGATAATCAAAGAGTTACGCCAAAAATGAAGCCACTTGACCAAGTCCGTTCGACTGGCGCTTATGCGCCTGATCACACTGCAAAAGTACACAATAAATTTGACACAAGACGCAGTATTTTAGAAGAACTTAGAGCGTTTGCCTCATCCGTGCCGGATTTCCGCAGATTAGACAAAGGCAATATCCGCCATAGGCTCGACGATATCATCATGCTGATGATACTCGGACGCATAGCCGGATGTATCGGACGTGCCGAGATATTGGAGTTCGGCAGATACAACCTCAACAAATTACACAAAATGGGCATGTTGAAGAACGGGGTGCCATCCGAGGCCACGCTTTGCCGTGTGGAGAACGGCATCAACGATACAGGCATGGCCGACAGGATGCAGCAGTTCGCTCAAATATTCCTTGACAGGCTGCTTAATGCCTGCCGGGTCATTGAAATAATCTGCATAGACGGCAAGGCTGAGCGTGGCACCGTCCAGGAAAACGGGCGTAGCCCGGATATTGTCTCGGCCTATTCGTTCAACACCGGCATAACACTCGCCACCGAAGCCTGTCAGGAAAAGAGCAACGAGATAAAGGCCGTGCCGATACTCCTTGATAAAATTGATATCGCGGGGAAGGTTGTCACAGCCGATGCCATGTCCATGCAGAAGGACATTGTCGAGAAAATCAGAAAGAAAGGCGGTGACTTTCTGATAGAGCTCAAAGCGAACCAGCCGTCATTGCGATATGGCGTTGAGGACAGGCTTGCGGGACACATACCGGTATATTCCTACTCCGAAGATCCTGTGCTCGCCCACGGCAGGATAGAGACGAGAACCTACCGCATATATGACGGGCTGGACATTATCGCCGACAAAGAGAAATGGGGCGGAAACATGACCGTCATTGAATATGAGTCATCCACAGTCAAAAAGTCAACGGGGGCGTACACTTCGGAAAAACGCCTGTACGTCAGCAGTATGCCTACGCATACTCCGAAGCCAGGAATCTTCGTGCGCAACCATTGGTCAATAGAAAGTATGCACT
>NZ_PUEC01000078.1 GCF_003024805.1 Duncaniella muris | reverse complement strand
TTTGCTTTGAAGTACTGACAGCAGCAGATTTGCGATGAGTGTAACCCATATCTGGATTTTGATGGCGTTGGCGCTCTCGCCATAGAAGTATCTCAAGGGGAAGTTCTGTTTGATCTGCTTGAAAAGAGACTCTATCTGCCATCGGCGGCGGTATATCGCCACGATTGTCTCTGGCGGCATGTCGAAGTCGTTGGTCAGAAGCGATATGAGTTTTGGCTTCCCGTTCTTCTTGATGTCAACGTATGTAATTATTCTGGCGATGTGGTTTATGCCGTCTTTACGGAACACCACGACCTGTTCACGGTATTCCATCAGTCCCTGCGGGTTCTGATGCATACAGTCTACAAGTACCTCATAACTTAGGTTCTTCTTCATTTTGGTGACATATACAACGCCACGGTCCGTCAGTTCCTCGAATTTGGCATAATTGATATAGGCGCGGTCAAGAGCGACTATCTCGTTGTGGCTGTAATGGCTCGGAGCAAGCATGAAAGAGTCATTGGTGGCCGCCGAAGTGAACTGCACATCGCAGGGAACCCCCTCGTTGGCGTGTATGACAGAGTGTACCTTTATGCCGCCTTTCTTCTTTCCCGTCTTGGGGTGTCGACCAACGCCCTTGAAAATAGCGTTGGAGAACAATGTGATTGTAGTGGAATCGATAATCCTAAGCTGCTTTATCCACTCTTCCGTGCCGTTGCGTCTGCTGTCCGATGAAAGAATGTCTTTGTTGGCTGCATACAGGTCGCGATAGACATCCTCAAAGAACTTCTCTGACCGTCGGGCATTTGCATCCGACAGGGTGCTGCGCTTTGGTACAGTATCAATTCCGACATGGTGCAGTTTGCGAACCTCCGCTGTCATAGATGTCTCTATCTCACGCAATGAGTCGAAGCGCTGGATCACGGCATAGAGCATCGTAAGCAGATGCGTATAGCCGTCAAAGCTCTTTACATACTTCTCTCCGCCGTGTTTTCGGCTGAATTCAACAATTTTTTCACGATTGAGTGATTTTATCAGCTGTCCATATATCGGCTGTCCGAAGAAATTACTACTTTTACTCATGGTTATTCATGGATTGTTTGGCGACACCAAAATAACCATTTAGGGCTGACTCCTGCAATAGGTG
>NZ_PUEC01000008.1 GCF_003024805.1 Duncaniella muris | reverse complement strand
AAAAGCATGGGGACTGAACGTTAGTCACGGGTTTTGCCACCCCCTAATCTGCCTTGTTCCATGCTTGTGATGCCTGATATTTGAAGATAAATTTATTCAAAAACATTTAACCGTACAAATGTACGACCCCTAAACAGTCAAATCTGCTTATGAAAAAGATATTTCTGACATTGGCACTGGTCCTTGCATGCTTCGCAGGCGCTTCGGCCCAGAAGTTCGCTCTGGTCGACATGGACTACATTCTCTCCAACGTTCCGGCCTACGAGATGGCCAACGAACAGCTCAACCAGATCTCTCAGCGCTGGCAGAAAGAAGTGGAGTCAGTGGCCAGGGAAGCCGAAACTCTCTACAAAAACTACCAGAATGAAATGGTTTTCCTGACCGATGACCAGAAGAAAAAGAAAGAAGAGGCCATCGTGGCCAAGGAGAAGCAGGCGGCTGAACTGCGCCAGAAATATTTCGGCCCTGACGGCGAGCTCTACAAGAAGCGCCAGTCGCTCATGAAGCCGATCCAGGACGATGTCTACAACGCCGTCAAGAAAGTTTCCGAAGAGCGTGGCTACCAGTGTATATTCGACCGCGCCTCGGCAGCCGACATAATCTTTGCCTCTCCGCGCATTGATGTCTCCAACGAGGTTCTTGAAAAGTTAGGTTATTCCAAATAAAATCCCTATCTTTGCAACGTTTCAGTCGCCCCGGCAGGTTAATTTTATTAAAAATTGCTGAATCCGTCAGGCGCCCGTCATCCGAACCGATAAATATAAATTCAACGCACCAATAAAACGATGATTAAAAAATTTTTGCTCGCAATCATGATTGCGCTTCCCATGAGCGTTTTCGCCCAGAAATTCGGCACCGTCAATACCGCAGAGCTCATGGAATCTCTTCCCGAAATGAAGACCGTACAGGAGCAGATGACCGCTGCTTCTAACAAGTATCAGGACGAATTTTCAAAGCTTCAGGAAGAATTCAACAAGAAATATCAGGAATTCAACGCACTTGATGCAAGCACTCCTGAAACCATCAAGGAACGTCGCGTACAGGAAATGCAGGAACTCGATGCCAAGATCCAGAAGTTCCGCGAGACAGCTGACCAGGATCTCCGCCGCCAGCAGCAGCAGCTCATGGCCCCCATCCAGGAAAACGTCATGAAAGCCATCCAGAGCGTAGGCGCCGAAGGCAACTACACCTTCATCTTCGAGAACGGCATGTCGCTCTACACCGGTACCGATGTGACCGACGTCACTCCCCTCGTGAAAGCCCGTCTCGGCATAAAGTAAGCCTCTGTGCAGAAGCTTCTTATTGGATAAATTCATAATCGTCCGTCATGTTCCCCTCACGCAGTATAACCGCAGGGTGCATGGCGGGCGTTAGCCATTAACCCCGGTTTAAAACAATCACACCACATCAGTCATTGCTATGTTTCGAATCAAGCGCATGGACATCTTCATCCTGCAGAGCTTCGTGCCTCTGTTCATGATGACGTTCTGCATCTGTCTGTTCATAGTTCTGATGCAATTCCTGTGGCGCTACATCGACGATCTTGTCGGCAAAGGTCTCGGAGTTGATGTCATTGCCGAACTTTTTTTCTACGCGGCGCTCACCATGATCCCGATGGCGCTGCCGCTTGCCATCCTGCTCGCCTCGCTGATGACTTTCGGCAATCTCGGCGAGCAATTCGAGCTTACAGCCATGAAGGCCTCCGGCATATCGCTTCTGCGCACTATGGCCCCGCTCATCGTCCTGATGGTCATGATAGCCACCGGAGCCTTTTTCTTTCAGAACAACGTGCTTCCTGTGGCCCAGACCAAGATGTGGACCCTCCTTTACTCCATGAGGCAGAAATCGCCCGAACTGGAGATACCTGAAGGCGTTTTCTACGATCAGATTCCCGGCTACAACCTTTTTGTCCAGGAGAAAAACCGCGACACCGGTGTGCTCTACGAGATGATGATCTATGACGTCTCCAAAGGCTTTGAAAACTCATCGATCATTCTGGCTGACTCAGGCAAGATGTCGATCACGCCTGACAAGACCCACCTCTTCCTGCGCCTGTGGAACGGCGAATCGTTTGAAAACATCCGCGATGCCGGCGCCTCAAACATGCGCAATGTCCCCTATCGCCGCGAGTCCTTCAGCCAGAAAGACATCATGCTGAAGTTCGACGCCAATTTCAACCGAATGGACGAGCAGGGCATGCGCAGCCAGTACGTAGGCAAGAACATGACCGAGCTCCAGGCATCTATCGACTCCATGAGCCATCGCGTCGACTCGATCGGCGACATCTACGGCACTGCCCTCCGCGAGTATCCCTACATGGGTCTGCGCCGCTACGACTCTAAGACCGACAACGAGGGCCGCCACTATAAGCTCCGCCGCCCCGACGTGGCGCTCGCCCGGCCCGTGGATGTCGACTCCGTGTTCCGCGGATCATCTTCAGGCGTGCGCATCAACTACCTCTCGCAGGCACTCTCAAAGGCCGAGCGCACTCTGGAGGAATACAAATACAAGAGCCAGACAATGGCCGAAGAACAGAAGCTCATCCGCCGCCATGCCATAGAACTGCAGAAGAAGTTCACCCTCTCGTTTGCCTGCGTGATTTTCTTCTTCATCGGAGCGCCTCTCGGTGCCATCATCCGCAAAGGCGGACTGGGCACACCGCTGGTGATCTCGGTGTTTCTCTTCATCTTCTACTACATCATTGACAACATGGGCTACAAATTTGCCCGCGACGGCAAATGGGAAGTCTGGGAAGGCATGTGGCTGAGTGCCGCCGTGCTCCTGCCCCTTGGCATATTCTTCACCTACAAGGCTGTCAATGACTCAGCCGTATTCAACAAAGATGCCTATCTCAACTTCTTCCGCCGCTTCTTCGGAGTCAGCGAGGTGCGCCATGTGGAGATGAAAGAGCTTGTCATGGCTGAAGTCGATCCCAAGGTGGCCGTCGAACGCCTTGCGGCGCTCAAGGCCGAGACTGCCGCCTATCTCTCTCATAATCCTGAAAAGCAGTCATATGCCGACTACTGGACCCGCGGCTATGACCGTGACAGTCTCCACCGCCTGCGTGACAACATCGAGGCTACTGTGGAATATCTCTCCAACTCGCGTGAGAAGTTAGTGGTGCTCAAACTCATGGACATGCCTATTCTCCGCAGCCTCTGGTTTCAGCAGCCCTCGCGCCGCACCTGGCTGTCGCGCCTGATGATCGTGCTGTTTCCCGCCGGTGTGCCTGTGTGGCTCTACGGACGCAAGACTCAGACCGACCTGCGCGCGGAGCTTGCCACTGTCAACAAAGTGGCCGATGAACTCATTAAACTTATTGACAAGGATTGACGGAGGTTGCTGAAAACGCTCCCGGAATCCGCCTCCCCCCCTCTGATACAATCATAAATTACCTGAAATAAAATCATGGATAATATAAAGTTAGACCGTATAGAAGACGCGATTGCCGACTTCCGCGAAGGCAAGTTCGTGATAGTTGTCGATGATGAGGATCGCGAGAACGAGGGCGATCTGATAATTGCAGCTGAGAAAGTGACCGCTGATCATGTCAATTTCATGATCACCAACGCCCGCGGAGAACTCTGTTCGCCGCTTTCGCTCTCGCGCTGTCGCGAGCTTGGCCTCAGCCGTCAGGTCGAGGACAACACTTCGATGCTCGGAACACCCTTCACCGTGACGGTTGACTTGCTCCCTGGCTGCACCACCGGAGTCTCGGCCCATGACCGCGCCGCGACAATCCGCGCGCTTGCCGATCCGGCTTCCACTCCTGATATGTTCGGCCGTCCGGGCCACGTCCATCCGCTCTATGCCCAGGATGCCGGAGTGCTCCGACGTTCCGGCCATACGGAAGCCGCCATTGACCTTGCGCGCCTTGCCGGCCTGCAGCCAGCGGCCTCGCTGATAGAGATTCTCAATGAAGACGGTACGATGGCCCGCCTGCCTCAGCTGCGCCGCAAGGCCGACGAGTGGGGACTGAAGCTGGTGTCGATCCGTGATCTCATTGCCTATCGCCTGCAGAAAGAATCGCTGGTGGAGGAGGGTGTGGAGGTCGACATGCCTACAGCCTACGGCCATTTCCGTCTGATACCTTTCCGCCAGAAGAGCAACGGACTGGAGCACATCGCGCTCATTAAGGGCGATGTCAGCGGCTCAGATCCGGTGCTTGTCAGAGTTCACTCCTCATGTGCCACAGGCGACATTTTCGGTTCGATGCGCTGCGACTGCGGAGAGCAGCTCCACAAAGCCATGCAGCTTATCGAAAAAGAAGGCCGCGGAGCCATCGTCTATCTCAATCAGGAAGGCCGCGGTATTGGGCTGATGGAAAAAATCAGAGCCTACAAGCTTCAGGAAGAAGGTCTTGACACCGTAGACGCCAATCTCCATCTCGGCCACAAAGCCGACGAGCGCGACTATGGCGTAGGCGCACAGATTCTCCGCAAACTCGGCATAGAGAAAATGCGTCTGATCACCAACAACCCTGTCAAGCGTATCGGCCTGGAAGGCTATGGTCTTGAAGTAGTGGAAAATGTGGGCATAGAGATAGCCCCCAACAGATATAACCTGCGCTACATGCTCACCAAGCAGCAGCGCATGGGCCATGCGCTTCACATGGACGATCCGTCATCGTCGTCGCAGTCGTAATGCACCTGATGGTGGCTTGAATGACATTCGGTCAGCCGGTGGTCTATTATCAGATGCCGGTTGGCCATTCCTGCTATTGTCGACATCTCGTGAGAGACGAGCAGCAGGGTAGTGGAGTGTGAGAGTTCGGCCACAAGATCGTAGATATAATGCTCGAAGCGCTTGTCGACATAGCTCAGAGGCTCGTCAAGCACCAGTACCCGCGGCCTGGCTATGATGGCCCGGCCTAAAAGCGCGCGCTGGAGCTGTCCGCCTGACAGGTTGCCGATGGTCTGCGACGAATGGTTTTCGAGGCCCATCAGCTTTGTGACCTCGCTGACTCTGCGGCGCATCTCCTCCTTGCCGGGCGATTCGGCTATGAGTCCTGAGGCGATGACCTCCTCCACGCTGATAGGGAAGCGGGAGTCTATCATGTTTTTTTGCGGAAGGTAGCCGATCGAAAGATCATCGACGGCTTTTCCGTGGCGGAAGTAGGTAACGGAGCCGCTTGTGGGCTTGAGAAGGCGCAGCAATATGCGCAGCAGGGTTGTCTTGCCGCCGCCGTTGGGGCCTGTGATGGCTATGAAATCTCCGCGGTGCACATCGAAGTTGATGTCTTCAAGTGCAATCTTGTCATCCCATTTTTTGCAGATATCGCGGAGTGATATGATGATTTCCTTTTCCTTGTTTTCCATGACGGGTGTGAAAATTCTGTGAGAATCATGCAGAAAGACTGGGCGGGTGTCAATCGGCTGTAATGGCGTCTGTTATCGCACACATTTCAGCCTCCCAGTCATAGGAGAGCGGATTGATGCTGACCTTGCGCAGGCCGAGCTGGTCACTGAGCACTTCGGCCTGACGGCTGTCAAGATCTTTCTGGTAGAAGAATATGCTGGCCGAATGGCTGTCAGCGTGGTCAATCGTTTTGCGGAGCATGGTCAGGGAACTTTCCTTGTTCTCGGCGTTTCCTGCAGTGATCTGTTCCAGTCCGTAGTCACGGGCGAAATAGCTGAGCGAGGGGTGCCATACCATGAAATGCTCTCCCGCATGTGATGCGAGACGGCTCTCGAAGTCGCGGTCAAGCGAGTCGAGCCGCTGGGCGAAGCGCTCATAGTTGCGACGGTAGTAATCCTTGTTCGAGGGGTCAATCTTTACCATCGCGTCGAGCATGTTTCTTACAATTATTTTTGCATTTTTGACGGAGGTCCAGGTGTGGGGGTCGATTTCCTCATGATGCACTGCGCCGTGACCGTGACCGTGGCTGTGGGTACCGGTCACCGGGACCACCCCCTCCGAGGTGTTGAATATAGGCAGTTCGGGGTCTTCCTGGCGAATCTTGTCGAGAAGCGCGGCCTCGAAACCGATATTGCCCATGCGCAGAAAGCCGATTGACTTGCGGAGATTCATTATATGGGTCAGCGACGGATCGTAGTTTTCCGGATTGGCGCCGTTGGCTATCAGAGTTCTGATGTCTACCTTGTCGCCGGTGATCTGTTCGAGCATATATTTCTGCGGCTCGATGCTGACGGTGACTATCGGGGTCTCGGCGGGAGCAGCCGAGCAGGCGGTCAGGAGCCATATGAGTCCCCCGATCGCAATGGTCAATATTGATATGTTTATTGTGGTTTTCATGAATCCGGATATGTGTACAGTATATTAAACAATCATCCCGCATTTTGGTGCAGAGTATAATATTTTTGCAAATATAAGCATTTTTTAGCAGTTAAAGGGTGCCTGTTAAGAATATTTTTCATTTTTGCCGCTTTTGGCGAATATCAGCCCCAAAGCAGCCATTGTCTGCAAGGCATTTTGAATTGAAAATGGGCCTGAGACAGAGAGGAGTCGGAAATTTTTACTATCTTTGCAACTTCTAAAACAATCTCAAAAAATGGCAACACAAGACGAAGTTTTCAAAAAGATAGTAAGCCATGCCAAAGAATATGGCTTCGTGTTTCAGTCAAGCGAAATTTATGACGGTCTCTCGGCGGTCTATGACTACGGCCAGAACGGCGTTGAGCTCAAGAACAACATCAAGCGCTACTGGTGGGATTCGATGACGCTGCTTCATGAGAATATCGTGGGTATCGACTCCGCTATTTTCATGCACCCGACCATCTGGAAAGCTTCGGGCCATGTGGATGCCTTCAATGACCCCCTGATTGACAACCGCGACTCCAAGAAGCGCTACCGCGCCGATGTGCTCATCGAAGAGCAGATCGCCAAGATCGAAGACAAGATCGAAAAGGAAGTGGCCAAAGCCGCCAAACGTTTCGGCGAGTCATTCGACGCAGACATGTTCCGTCAGACCAACGGCCGTGTGCTTGAATATCAGGCCAAGCGCGACGCTCTCCACGAACGTTTTGCAAAGGCTATGAACGACGGCGATCTTGACGAACTCCGCGCAATCATCATCGACGAGGAGATCGTATGCCCCATCTCAGGGACCAAGAACTGGACAGAGGTGCGTCAGTTCAACCTCATGTTCAAAACCGAAATGGGCTCTACTGCTGACGGCGCAATGACCGTCTACCTGCGTCCGGAGACAGCCCAGGGCATCTTTGTCAACTATCTCAACGTGCAGAAGACCGGCCGCATGCGCATCCCATTCGGTATCGCTCAGATTGGCAAGGCCTTCCGTAACGAGATTGTGGCCCGCCAGTTCATCTTCCGCATGAGAGAGTTCGAACAGATGGAAATGCAGTTTTTCGTGCGCCCCGGCTCGGAAATGGAATGGTTCAAGACCTGGAAAGAATTCCGTCTGCGCTGGCACAAGGCTCTCGGCCTCGGCGATGAAAAATACCGCTACCACGACCACGAAAAGCTGGCCCACTATGCCAACGCCGCCACTGACATCGAATTCCAGATGCCGTTCGGCTTCAAGGAAGTGGAAGGTATCCACTCCCGAACCAACTTCGACCTCTCGCAGCATGAGAAGTTCTCCGGCAAGAAAATCCAGTATTTCGATCCGGAGCTCAATGAAAGCTACACACCCTATGTGATCGAGACCTCTATCGGCGTTGACCGCATGTTTCTCAGCGTGCTCTGCTCAGCCTATGAGGAGCAGGAACTCGAAGGCGGCGACAAGCGAGTGGTGCTCCACCTGCCCGCTCCCCTCGCTCCTGTCAAGTGTGCCGTGATGCCTTTGGTGCGCAAGGACGGTCTGCCTGACAAGGCCCGCGAGATCGTCAACGAACTTAAGTTCGACTTCTCCACCCACTATGAGGAAAAAGACTCGATCGGCAAGCGCTACCGCCGTCAGGATGCCATCGGCACCCCGTTCTGCATTACCGTTGACCACCAGACTCTTGAAGACAACACTGTCACCCTCCGCGAACGTGACTCAATGGAGCAGAAGCGCGTCAGGATTGAAGATCTTCACTCGCTCATCCACTCTCAGGTGTCGCTCAACGCGCTTCTCCGCAAGCTCGCCTGACCAGGAGCTGGCCCAGGCTTGCGAAAACAGATTACACATCCTTTGAAAAAAACAACTCTTTCCCCACTTAATAGATAATGAAAATGAAGTTTCTGAAACATCTGATACTCGCCGTCATGATGATGCCGCTGTTCTCTTCATGCAACTACAACTCGCTTGTAGAGAAAAACCAGCAGGTAGAGCAGTCATGGGCTGAAGTGCAGAACCAGTATCAGCGCCGTTCTGACCTGATTCCCAATCTTGTGGCCACAGTGAAAGGCTATGCCACTCACGAAAGCGAGACCCTTGAGAAGGTGACCCAGGCCCGCGCGGCCGCCACATCGGTCAATATCAATGCCGAGGAACTCAACGAGGAGACTCTCGCCAAGTTTCAGGAGGCACAGAACCAGCTCACAGGCGCGCTGAAATCGCTCCTGGCTGTCAGCGAGGCCTATCCCGATCTGAAAGCTAACGAGAATTTCCGCGATTTGCAGGTGCAGCTTGAAGGCACTGAAAACCGTATAGCGACCGCCCGCGGCCGCTACACCCAGACCGTAGCCGACTACAACACCTCGATAAAGAAGTTTCCCACGAACATCTATGCCGGATGGTTCGGATTCGAACCCCAGCCCCAGTTCAAGGCTGACGACGCCGCCCAGCGTGCTCCGGAAGTGAAATTCTAAGGCATCCTCTGAGGAGGATAGTTTAGAGAACAGGTGTTCTATAATAAAAGTCTAAAAAAAATCTATGCGAAAGCTTTTTCAAACCATAGTGTGCGTATTGCTTACAGGCGCAGCCTTTGTGGCCTGCAACGATGACAACACTTGGGAAGACTATTCCGAATGGCGCGAGGCAAACGTGGCGTTCTATGACGAGCAGCGCTTTGCAATGGGGCCTGACGGAAACATATACCAGACGCTGACTCCGGCATGGAACACTTCGGCCAACGTGCTGATCCGTTACCTCAATGACCGCAGCAAGACAGTAGGCAACCTCTCGCCGATGCTGAACTCGACTGTCGACGTGAAATATATAGGACGTCTCTACAATGACGTGCCTTTTGACTCGTCGTATCTTCAGACAGCGTCATACGGCGACAGCCTTTTCCGCACACAGCCCTCAAGCGTGATCCAGGGATGGACCATCGCACTGCTTGACATGCGTGTGGGCGACAGCGCCCGTGTGGTGATCCCCTACAATCTCGGCTACGGCTCGTCAGGTTCGGGTGTCATACCCCCCTATTCAACTCTGGTGTTTGACATGAAGCTGGTCGACATACCTTTCTTTGAGGTGCGTCCCTGATCACCGGCTCTGAATCATTCACAAATCAGAATCAGCAATGGATTTCAAGTTAGAAGCTACCGCTCCCGGCACGGCCGCCCGCGCCGGTCTGATCACTACTGACCACGGCGAGATCCGCACTCCGATTTTCATGCCCGTAGGGACAGTCGGCAGTGTCAAGGCTGTGCATCAGCGCGAACTGCGCGAGGATGTGAAGGCCCAGATCATTCTCGGCAATACATATCATCTCTATCTGCGCCCCGGCATCGAGATTCTCGAAAAGGCCGGCGGTCTGCACAAGTTCAACGGATGGGACCGCCCGATTCTGACCGACAGCGGCGGTTTTCAGGTGTTTTCGCTCTCGGCCAACAGAAAGCTGACCGAAGAGGGCGCATGGTTCCGCTCTCACATTGACGGATCGAAGCACCTGTTCACTCCGGAAAAGGTGGTAGACATAGAGCGTTCGATCGGTGCCGACATCATGATGGCGCTTGACGAATGCCCTCCGGGCACAGCCGAGCGCTCATATGCCCGCAAGTCACTTGATCTTACCCACCGCTGGCTTGCCCGCGGATGGAAGCGCTACAAGGAAACTGAAGGCAAGTATGGCTACAGCCAGGCTTATTTCCCGATTGTGCAGGGTGTGACATATCCCGATCTGCGCCGCGAGTCGGCTAAGTTCGTGGCCGATCTCGGAGCCGACGGAAATGCCATCGGCGGTCTTGCCGTAGGCGAGCCGGCCGAGGTGATGTATGAGATGATCGAGGTGGTCAATGACATTCTGCCCGCAGACCGTCCGCGTTATCTGATGGGCGTAGGCACTCCGGCCAATATACTTGAGGCGATTGACCGCGGCGTTGATATGATGGACTGCGTGATGCCTACCCGCAACGGTCGCAACGGCATGCTCTTCACCCGCCACGGCATCATGAACATGCGCAACCGCAAGTGGGCCGATGATTTCTCTCCGCTGCAGGAAGACGGTCCGAGCTATGTCGACACAGCCTACACCAAGGCCTATGTGCGCCATCTCTTCATAGCCGATGAGATTCTCGCCATGCAGATAGCCTCGATCCATAACCTTGCGTTCTATCTTTGGCTCGTTGAAGAAGCCCGCCGCCATATCATGGCCGGTGATTTCAGCAGCTGGAAGCGCGAGATGCTTGAGTGTGTGACCCGCAGGCTCTGACCGTGGCCACACTCTGACAGAGTTTTTTCTCAGCCATGTCTGATTTCTTTGAATATCTGAAGTTTTGAAAATACTTGACTGGTATATAATCCGCAAATTTCTCGGTACTTACGTGTTTGCCATTATGCTCATTCTGGCGATCACGGTGATGTTTGACATCAACGAAAAGCTTGATGCCTTCCTGAAAGCGCCCCTGAAAGCCACGGTGTTTGACTATTTTCTGAACTTCCTGCCTTACTTTGCCAATCAGTTCAGTCCGCTATTCACTTTTATCGCGGTGATTTTCTTCACTTCCAAGCTGGCCGACAATTCCGAGATCATAGCCATGCTGTCGACCGGAATGAGCTATAGGCGTCTGCTGAGACCCTATCTTGTGAGTGCGACTGTCATCGCCGCGGCCACATATATGCTGAGCGCCTATATCATCCCTCCGGCCAATGTCAAGCGAATAGAATATACCAACACCTATGTGAAAAACAAGCGTGTGGATTTCGGTTCGAACATACAGCTGCAGGTGGCCAAAGGCGAGATCGCATACATGCAGTCGTTCAACAATTCACAGAAGACGGGCTACAAGTTCTCGCTCGAATCATTCGAGGACAAGAAGCTTGTTTCGCGTCTGACGGCGCAGACCATCAAGTGGGACACGCTCCACAACTGGACCGTGCGTGACTATATGATCCGCGATTTCGACGGCCAGCGCGAGACGATCCGCCGCGGTTCACGTCTGGATACCATAATTCCAATCGAGCCGCGTGACTTCCTGATATCTAAGAATGACCATGAGACCATGACCTCGCCGGCCTTGCGTGAGTACATCTCGCGCCAGAAGGAGAGGGGAGTGGCCAACATAAAGTCATTCGAGATTGAAAACCACAAGCGCTATGCCATGACGGCGGCTGCGTTTATTCTTACCGTCATCGGCATGTCGCTGTCATCGCGCAAGATCAAGGGGGGCATGGGTGTCAATATCGGCATCGGGCTCGTGTTGAGTTTCAGTTATATCCTGTTCATGACAGTGACCTCGACCTTTGCGATCTCAGGCTACACTTCGCCAATGGTGGCAATGTGGATTCCGAATATACTCTATACGATTATCGCTCTTGTATTATATTATAAGGTGTCGCACCAGTAGGAGCTTCGGGGGGCGAGGTTGCTGAGGCGCTCCTTGGAATATGGCTCTTAATCCGGTGTCTGAAAAATCAACCGAGGCTCCACGGTGACTGCTGCCGTGGAGCCTCGGTTGATTTTTTGGTGTGTGGGGGGTGGATCAGAGTCCGTAGGTGAGGGTGGTGAGGTAGCGGAGACGTCCGTTCATTGTATTTGAACCGAAGGAGAGGGTGATGTAACCGTTGTTGCCTCCGAACCATGTGGCTCCGATGGAACCGGGGGTGTTGCTGACCGAGACAGGCATGCCGTAGGTGGCTACAAGTGAATTGTAGACATTGTTGTAGCGGGCAAGGTCGTAGCGTGGAGTTGAATAGTAGAATGACGATGCGTCAAGTCCGTGAGTTCCATAATAGAGGGCTCCATCGGTCCATACGTAGTTCATGGCGCTGACGTTGCGCAGGTAGACGATGTCGTTGGTGTATCCGTCGACGTTGTAGCCTGACGAGAGCAGGTAGTCAAGCGAGATGTTGATGGCACTGCCGAATGTAAGGCCGAGAATGCCGCGGATCACAGGGATGCGTCCGGCCGGTCTCCAGCCGCGAGGCGGCATTGGACGGTGGTGTGGACGGGCCATGACAGGGCGGTAGGGGCGATGGGGTGGCGCTACATGGGGTGGCCGTGGCGCGGGATGGTGGCCGATGCCGGGACGGTGGCCGTTGTTACCGGGACGATGGTTGTTGCCGTTTCCGATGCCGGGACGGTGGCCGTTGTTACCGGGGCGATGGTTGTTGCCGTTTCCGATGCCGGGACGGTGACCGTTGTTACCGGGACGATGGTTGTTGCCGTTTCCGATGCCGGGACGGTGACCGTTGTTACCGGGACGATGGTTGTTGCCGTTTCCGATGCCGGGACGGTGACCGTTGTTACCGGGACGATGGTTGTTGCCGTTTCCGATGTTTGGACGGCCGTTGTTGTCGGGACGATGGTTGTTGCCGCCGTTGGCCGGGGTTATATCAGGGCGTCGGTTGGTGGGGCGTGAGGAGTTCGGGCGAGTATTGTGAGAGGATGAGTGCCCTCCGCGGTTGTTGCTGCTGTTGTTCTTATGGCTTCCTCGCGGAGAAGATGTACGCTCGGTACGGTTTCCGCGACCTTCACGGCTTTCACGGCTGCGGCTCTGGGCTTCCATGCATGGAATGGAGAGAATGATGGCAAGCAGTGCGATTGACAGGGTTTGTAAGATTCTTCTCATGACTGTAAAAAAATAAATGGTGAGAATGTCGCTATATTGAATTAGAACAATCTCACCATTTAAGGTTTAGGCGGCTTATGATAATAAAAGTTAAAGCCGTGGAGGTTTTCGGAATGTTGACTGTCTGAGGGTGGAGACTTAAGCCTCTTTCTCAGGACTTTCGACCACTGGATCAGTTGCAGCAAGCGGGTTCCATCCCTGGGCACGGAGGGGTATTTCGGTGCCGTCGCGGGTGATCATGGCGCAGCCGAGCGAGGGTTTGGTTATATGGCCTATGAGTTTTACGCCCGGCAGTTTCTCGATCTGGTCATGGCAGTGGAGCGGCACGGTGAACAGAAGTTCATAGTCTTCTCCGCCGTTAAGGGCGGCGGTGACGAGATTCATGCCGAGTTCTTCGGCCATGATGGCAGTCTGATAGTCGATGGGGATGCGGTCTTCGTAGATGCGGCATCCGGCGTCGCTCTGCTTGCAGATGTGGAGCAGTTCGGAACTGAGTCCGTCACTGATGTCCATCATTGCGGTGGGCACGATTCCGGCTTTGGCCAGTTCTTCGATGATGTCGCGCCGAGCTTCGGGTTTGAGTTGTCGCTCTACGAGATACTCCTTGCCTTCGAACTGAGGGATGAAGTCCGGGCGGCCTGCAGAGGCGGTTTTTTCGCGTTCAAGGAGCTGGAGGCCCATGTAGGCGGCTCCGAGATCGCCTGAGACGCAGATCAGGTCTGTGTCTTTGGCTCCGGAGCGGCTGACTATTTTGTCGGCCGGAGCTTCTCCGATACAGGTGATCGAGATGACGAGTCCCTGACGCGAAGAGGTGGTGTCGCCACCTATGAGGTCTACGCCGTAGATCCGGCATGCGAGGCGGATTCCGGCAAAGAGCTCTTCAATGTGCTCTACAGTGAAGCGCTTGGATATGCCGAGTGAAACGGTGATCTGACGCGGTGTGCCGTTCATGGCGTAGACGTCAGAAAAGTTTACGATTGCCGATTTGTAGCCGAGGTGTTTCAGGGGCATATAGGTCAGGTCAAAGTGCACGCCCTCAAGCAGGAGGTCGGTGGTGACCAGTATGTCTGTGTCGTGGTTGCGGATCACGGCGCAGTCGTCGCCCACACCCTTGAGGGTAGACGCATTGACGTTTTCCAGATCCTGGGTCAGGCGGTCGATCAGTCCGAATTCGCCGAGTTGTGAAATCTCCATAATTTCTGTCGGCTGGCTGTGTCAGAAACGGTTGACAAGTTCTTTCATGATCTCAAGGCATTTGGGCTGTGCGATGAGAGCTGCTTGCTGCACTTCTTCGTGAGTCGGCACCTGGGTGACGTCTTTTCCGCCGAGGTCGGTGATTACGGAGAGGCCGAATACTCTCATGCCTGCATGGTTTGCCACGATCACTTCAGGTACGGTCGACATGCCAACGCAGTCGCCGCCGATGATGCGGTAGTATTCATATTCGGCGGGAGTCTCGAAGGTGGGGCCTGTCACTCCGACGTAGACGCCGTGCATGAGTCGGATGTTTTTCTCGGCGGCGATGGTGTCGGCGAGCGAGATGAGTTCCTTGTCATAGGCGTTGGTCATGGCCGGGAAGCGGGTGCCGAGTTCGTTGTAGTTTTTGCCTCGGAGGGGATTTTCAGGGAAGAGGTTGATGTGGTCGGTGATGACCATTACGTCGCCGACAACGAATTCCTTGTTCATGCCTCCTGAGGCGTTGCTTACGAATAGGGTGTCGACTCCGAGGGCCTTGAATACGCGCACGGGGAAGGTGACCTGCTTCATGTCATAGCCTTCGTAGTAGTGGAAACGGCCTTGCATGGCGATTACTTTCTTGCCGCCGAGTGTGCCGAAGATGAGGTTGCCGCTGTGGCCTTCGACTGTAGATACGGGGAAGTTGGGGATTTCGGAGTAGGGGATGAACAGTTTGTCGTCCATGTGGTCTACAAGAGCTCCAAGACCTGTGCCGAGTATGATGGCGGTTTTGGGCATATCGGCTACTTTCGAGCGCAGAAAGTCGGCCGTCTGGTTGATTTGTTCTAACATAAGGGGAATGGTATTGATGATTATACTCGATTAACTTTGTTTCTTTTCAGTTGAGTTGCCTGGATGGAAAAAGGGCTCAGGATTTAAACAAACGTGAGTCACGGATGGTTTTCTCTATTCCGGCTGTAAATTCGGTCTCTCCGCGGTCAATGAATTCTACTTTGATGGGTACGTAGAAGATTGACCTTTTGAGGCGGTGGGGAAAATAGGGGTTGTTGAGTATGCGCACGGCATCTTTCTCGGTGGTGACGATGAATTTGTTGTCGGATGGCAGTTCGTCGAAGAGACGGGTGATGTCATCCATGTCAGAGGCCGTGAAATTGTGGTGGTCGGTGAAGCGTTTGAGCTTGACCTTGGCTTTGTGGCGACGGAGGAAGCGGACAAATGGCTTGGGGTTGGCCACTCCGGTGATGACGAGGATCGCCGTGTCGGCTTTCTGGCAGTCAAGGGCCGGGATGTCAGCGGTCTCTTCGGGGAATATGGGCACGAGATGTCCGTAGTTGTAACGCGAGAAGTAGAGTTTCTGGAAGGGGAAGAGCTTTAGGTTCTCTTCGAAAAGCCGGTAGTGCATCGGCTTCATATCGATCGGGCATTTTGTCACTACCACTATGTCGGCCCGGTTGAGAGCGCGGGCCGATTCGCGCAGGCGCCCGTAGGGGAGAATTTTGTCGTTGAATATCGGGCGGTTGTATTCGGTCAGGATGACGGATACCGACGGTTTGACGTAGCGGTGCTGGAAGGCGTCGTCAAGGATAATCATGTTGAGATCGGGGTTGATCTCTCGCATCTGGCGGATGCCTTCTGAGCGTTTTTCGCAGACAGCGACAGTGATGTCCGGGCCGAATTTGCGGTAGATCTGATAGGATTCATCGCCGATGTCCTCAGGGCGTGACTGTGGAGAGGCGAGGACGAAGCCTTTGGTGGCGCGCCGGTAGCCGCGTGAGAGCACACCGATGTTGTATTTCCCCAATAGTGATTCGACTATGTATTCGACGTGGGGAGTCTTTCCGGTGCCTCCCATTGCGAGGTTTCCGACGACTACGATCGGGATGTCAAATTCCTGCTGCTTCAGAACGCCGTAGTCAAACATTTTGTTGCGCACCACCATTCCGATCCCGTAGAGTTTCGAGATCGGATAGAGCAGGAGCATTGATAGAAGTTTGTTGCGGGCCACTGAATAATTGTTTTTTAGAGGTTGTTTCAGAGATTCACTTTTGTGAATTCCATGCGGCACTGGAGCACCGACATGCCTTTGACCTGGCGGATAGCGTCATAGAGTGAGCACATTTCGCCGAGTTCCTGGCGCATGATGGCAGCCTTGATGTCTTCGATTCCGGCTTCAAGGAGCAGGTCATACCATTTGTCTTTGGCCACGGGGTAGGAGTGGACAGTGTATGACTCTACGTTGAGCTGCCTGGCCATTGCCGCCAATGCCGTGTCAAGACCTCCGAGTTCGTCGACCAGGCCGAGTTTCAGGGCTTCGGTTCCGTCCCACACGCGGCCTTCGCCGATTGCCTTGATTGAGTCCTGCGACATGCCGCGGCCTTCGGCGCAACGCGAGGTGAAGAGTTCATAGCCTCTGTTGACATAGGCCTGCATGGAGGTTTTCTGCGCTTCGGTCATCGGTTCAAGGATGGTAGGGAAGTTGCTGTTGGCGTTGGTGGTCACGGTTGATACGCCGATGCCGATCTTGTCATTCACGAGTCCGCTGAAGTCTGGGATCATACCGAAGATACCTATTGATCCGGTGAGAGTGACGGGCTGGGCGAATATGCGGTCGGCTCCGCAGCTGATGTAGTAACCTCCGGAGGCGGCATAGTCAGCCATAGAGACGTAGAAGGGATTGCCGGTCAGCTTCTTGTATTGTTCAAGCGCTTCCCAGATCTGTTCGGATGCGAAGGCGCTTCCTCCGGGCGAGTTCACATACATGATGAGGCCGTCGATGTCGTTGTCTTCAGCAAGTTCAAGGATTTCGGGTACCAGTTCCGAGGCTACGATGCCGTTGCCGCTGTTATCGGTAATCTCGCCTGTGGCATAGAGCACGGCAATGTTGGCGCCTTTGCCGCTGCCCACCTTGCCGGTGTCGGCGACTTTGGCATACTGGGCTGTGGTTATGGTTTTTATGTCTTTTATTTTGTCGCATCCGGTGAGGTCGGCGATCTTGCGGTCGAATTCGTGGCGGTAGAGGAGTCCGTCGACGATTTTGAGGTCTTTATATGTGGAGGCGTCTTTTGTAAACACAAAATCATCGGCCCATTTGTTGACATCGGCAACGGTGACTCCGCGGGCATCGGCGATGGTGGTGCAGATGTCGTTCCAGATGTTTTTGAGGAAGAGTTGCGCCTGTTCGCGAGCCGGGTCGCTCATTTTGTCGAGGAGATAAGGTTCGACGGCGCTTTTGTAGGTGCCGACTTTAACTACCTGCATGTCGACTCCGAGTTTGTCAAGCAGTCTCTTGTAGTAAAGCGATGAAAGGCTGAGGCCGCTGATTTCTACCATTCCGACGGGGTTGATGAAGACACTGTCGGCCACCGATGCCACATAGTAGTCGCCCTGGGTATATGCATCGGCATATGCGTAGATCCATTTCTCAGGGGCATTCTTCTTGAAGTCTTTCAGTGCTTCGATGATGGCGGTAAGCTGAGCGATTCCGGCTGATACGCCGCTGCAGTTCATGACTATGCCTTCAATGCGGTCATCGGAGGCTGCTGCGGTGACTGCTCCGGTGATGTCGGCGAGCACCTGGGCGTTTTTCTCAAGTCCTCCACCGCGGATTGCTTCCCGGATGTCGATTTTCGGGGCACGGTCATAGATGGTTCCTGAGAGATCGACGCAGAGCACGGAGTTGTTGCTGACGTTGACTGTGGTGTTGCCGCCTGACGATGCCATAGCGGCTGCTATGACTATGAAAATGCCGATGACAGCAAGGAAGAGGGAGAACCAGATACCTGCAAGCGCACCGAGAAACGAGATGAGGAAATTCTTCATTTTAGTTAGTTGTGATAGATTGATAGCGCTAAAACTCTACAAAAGTACGACATCACGGCGGCAATAACAAATTTTCGGCTATTTAATTAATGTATATATACCTATATTATAGCGATCTGTTGCATTATGGCTGTCTGTGGCGGGCGAGTCCGGAATATGGGGTGAGACCGGCGGAGGGTGCGTTTATGTGCTTGTTTGTGCACGTTTTGCCTCGTAGGTGCTAAAATTATGTTCTCGCAGATGAATTATTGATACTTTTTTAACAAATAAGTGTCAAAAATAGTCAAATTGAGCATCTTTGTGACATTTTTATGCAATATAATCAAAATAATGTTTATCTTTGTGAGCAAACCTTTAAAAACCTGAATCGGACAAAAGGATTTACCTGCCTTATTGTTATTTCTACATAGAGTCTCGACCATGAACAAGATCATAACCGAAATCACGCCGCTGTCTGAAAAAGATTGCTTCTATCTAATAGACAGATATAAAGACAGATTTACATACCCCATTCATCGCCATGAGGAGTATGAGTTGAACTTTGTTTCAAATTGTGACGGAGCGCGTAGGGTTGTGGGTGATTCCATAGAGAGACTTGGGATGTATGACCTGGTGCTTATCGGCAACGGAATCGAACACGGCTGGGAGCAGCATGAGTGTATGAGTGACAAGATACGTGAGATAACGATACAATTTTCATCTGACCTTTTCGGCTCGTCGTTTCTCGCCAAGACCCAGCTTTCGAGCATCCGCCGGATGCTTGATCTCAGTTCCAACGGCATAGCCTTTACAGTGGAAAGCATCATGAAGGTCTATCATAAACTTGACAATCTGACCAAGATCGAATCAGGTTTTTACCGGATGCTCGAACTGATGTCGATACTCTATGAACTTGCCGAGGGCGGACATTACCGCAAGCTGTCAAGCTCGTCGTTCGCCTCGCTCAAGCCGACGGGCGACAGCCGTAGGGTGCAGAAAGTGCAGGACCATATCAACAAACATTATAAAGAAGACATACGCCTGAACGACCTGGCAGATCTGGTGGGAATGACTCCCACGGCATTCAGCCGCTTTTTCAAGCTGCGCACCGGGCGCTCGATTTCAGACTATGTGATCGACATCCGTCTGGGCCATGCCTCCCGTCAGCTCGTCGACTCGACCACGTCTGTTGCCGAGATCTGTTATGAGTGCGGTTTCAACAACGTCTCTAACTTCAACCGTATATTCAAAAAGAAGAAAGGCAATTCCCCCAAGGTGTTCCGCGAGATCTATCAGCATCACAAGATGCTTGTCTGAGATCCGGCTCCTTGATATAATGATAAATCAAAGCTCCACAAACCATAAAGAATCACTATTCAAGTATGAAAACATTATTTACTACATTTATTTCCGCAGTAGTGCTCTCCGCTCTGGTGGGTTGCGGAGGCACTGCTGCAAAAAGCGAATCGACAGACAATGACAGCACATCGGCATTTGTCAGCCCCCTCCACGTCAGCGGAACGGCTCTTCTGAACCAGGCAGGCGACACTATGGTGCTCAACGGGCCCTCGCTCGGCTGGCACTGCAACTGGGGCCGATTCTACAATGAAGGGACAGTCCGTGCGCTCAAGGAAAACTGGGGTGCCAACATCACCCGTGCGGCTATCGGCGCACATCCCTCAGGCGACTGTGTCAACGGTTATTCCCTCGATTCTGTAAATGCCGTGAACCTTGCCATGAAAGTGATCGATGCGGCCATTGCAAACGATATGTATATCATCTGCGACTGGCATTCGCACAATAACACACTGGAGGACGCAAAGAAATTCTTCACCGTGATCACAGAAAAGTACGGTGACACCCCTAACATACTGTATGAGATCTGGAACGAGCCGCTCGACATCCCCTGGCAGGAAATCAAGAACTATGCCGAGGAGGTGATTCCCGTGATCCGCAAGAACGCCCCCAATGCGGTGGTGATCGTAGGCACTCCCAAATGGGACCAGGACGTGGACATTGCCGCTGAAGATCCGGTCGATGCTCCGAACCTGCTCTATTCGCTCCACTACTACGCCGGGACCCATAAGGACTGGAACCGCGAGAAGGCTCAGAAGGCTCTTGATGCCGGTCTGCCGCTGATCATTTCGGAATGCGGCTCGATGGACCACACCGGCGATGGCCCGATCGACTATGAGTCATGGCAGCAGTGGATGGATTTCGCTGACCGAAACAACATCTCGGTGCTGATGTGGGACATCGCAGACAAGAACGAAACCTGCTCGATGATCTCGGCCTCGGCCTCGGACAACGGTCTGGAGTGGAAAGAAGAAGATCTCAAAGAGTGGGCAAAACTCGCCCGCAAGACCGTCGGCGAGCGCAACAGCCGCTATTCAAAATAAGTAAGGAATATATAAAATCAGACAACTGTCATAAAACACTATGGGCATCTTGAAAAACCGTCTGGCAAGCGCGATTCTTCTTTCGGCATTTGCCGGCAGCGCGCTCGCAGTAGAGCTCCCCGACATCATCAGTGACAACGCCGTATTCCAGCAGAACTCAATGGCGAAACTGTGGGGCTGGACCGATCCGGGCTGCACCGTGACCGTCACTCCCTCATGGAGCGGAGGCAAAGCCTACAAGGCCAAGGCCGACGGCAAGACCGGCCGCTGGGAAGTCAGCGTGGCCACTCCGGCCGCCTCGTTTGCCCCGCAAAGCGTAAGTTTCGACGATGGCAAAGCACCGGCGAAGATCGACAATGTGCTCATAGGCGAAGTCTGGTTCTGCTCCGGACAGTCGAACATGGAGATGCCCCTGCGTGGCTTCTGGTGCCAGCCGGTTGAAGGCGCCGCCCAGGCCATAGCTTATTCAGGCAAATATCCGGGCATCAGAATGGCCACCGTGCCGAAGCGAGGCTCCTACACTCCCGAAGACCGCGTGGAAGGCAAGTGGCAGCTGTCGCGCCCTGAAAACGCCCCTGATTTCTCGGCCCTCGCATACTTTTTTGCCACCTCTCTGACTGATATCCTCGATGTGCCTGTCGGCATCATCAGCTGTGCCTACGGCGGATCTAAGGTGGAGGGCTGGATGCCGAAATGGAAACTCGACGAGTATCCCGACTGGAATGTGGCCAAAGAAAAGGCTCAGCCCGACTCAGTGCTTAAGGAATACGAACGCATCAACGTGATGTACAACGCCATGCTTCACCCCGTGATCGGCTACACGATCAAAGGCTTTCTCTGGAACCAGGGCGAGTCAAACGTAGGCCGCCATAAGGAATATCCCTTTCACCAGCGTGACATGGTCAAGATCTGGCGCGATGAATGGGGCCTCGGAGAGCTGCCATTCTATTTCGTGGAACTTCCGGGCTGGAAATACGGCAACGGCGAGGAAACCGCCGCGGCCCTCTTCCGCGAATGTCAGCACAAAGCCGCCGAGATCACCCCCAACAGCGGCATTGTCTGCACCACAGACCTTATGTATCCCTTCGAACTTGAAGACATCCATGCCCGCCGCAAGCAGGAAATAGGGGAGCGCCTGGCCTTCATGGCCGCAAACCGCACATACGGCATAAAGGGCATACCTTCGACCTATCCCTCGTTCAAAGCTGTCGATCTGCAGGGCGACAAGGCAGTGGTCAGCTTCAACAACGCCGATGCCGGACTAAACCCCAACATGGATCTCCAGGGCTTCGAGGTAGCAGGCGATGACCGCATCTTCTATCCTGCAAAAGCATCGGAAGACTGGAATCTCCACACCGTAACCGTAAGCTCCGACAAGGTCAAAGACATAAAAGCCGTGCGCTACTGCTTCAACAACTTTGCAATCGGAACGCTGAAAGACATGAACGGAATGCCGCTCATCCCCTTCCGTTCCGATGACTGGGACGACGCCCGCCGCGCATGTAACCTTACCGAAAAATAAACCTCTGCAAGAGAACTGTCTCCCCCCTGCAGAAGCGAAAAGATACAAACCGATACAACCTCTAACAATTCCACTGACCCGCAGCCGCTCAGAGGCTGCAAAAATTTAAACCGCATGAAACATTATAGAAGCCTGATGATTTCCGCCCTCCTCTCACTCCTCGGATCTGCATTCTTCTCCTGCTCAGGCGGGACCGGAAACTCATCGGCCTCTGCCGAGGCCGACACCGCATTTGTGACAGTCCGTGACGGACAATTCTACATCGGTGACTCGGCCTACCGCTACGTAGGCACCAACTTCTGGTATGGCGCCATACTTGCCTCGGAAGGACGCGGAGGCAACCGCGAGCGTCTCGCCCGCGAACTCGACAGCCTGCAGCAGCTTGGCGTCAGCAACCTCCGCATCCTTGCCGGCGGCGACGGCCGCGAAGGTCTCGCCTCCCACATAGAACCCGTAATGCAGACAGCGCCCGGAGTCTATAACGACACCCTCCTGCGCGGTCTCGACTACCTCATAGCCGACCTCGAAAAGCGTGGCATGAAAGCCGTCATCTATCTCAACAACGCCTGGGAATGGAGCGGAGGCTTCTCCACCTACCTCGAATGGTCCGGAGCCGGCGAAGCCGTAAACCCCGCCGACGCAGGCTATCCGGCCTACATGGCCTATGCCGCCAACTTCGTGCGCAACGACTCAGCCAAAGCCCTTGCCGCCGCCCACGTGCGCAATATTGTAGGCCGTCAGAACACCGTCACCGGCCGCCCCTACTCGCAGTCACCGGCCATCATGGCCTGGCAGATAGCCAACGAACCGCGCCCCTTCGCCCAGGAAAGCATGCGCCCCTTCGCCGAATGGATCGCCGAGACAGCCGGACTGATCAAAAGCATCGACCCCAACCACCTCGTCTCCATAGGCAGCGAAGGCTCCTGGGGTTGCGAAAACTCCATAGACCTCTGGTCGGAAATCCACTCGGACCCCAACGTAGACTATGCCACCATCCATATCTGGCCCTACAACTGGAGCTGGGTGCGCCCCGAAACACTCACTGACAGCGTCGACACAGCCATAGCCAACACCGACGCTTATATCGCCGCCCACCACCACGCCCTCGCAGCCCTCGCCGGCGGCGACCGCTCGAAACTCAAACCCCTCGTGCTTGAAGAATTCGGCTACCCCCGCGACGGCATGGCCATAACCCCCGGATCGCCCGTCACAGGCCGTGACCGCTATTATAAATATGTGTTCAACGAAGTAGCCGACGGCGGCCGCCTCGCAGGCCTCAACTTCTGGGGCTGGGGAGGCACAGCGCGCCCCGCTCATGAAACCTGGCAGCCCGGCGACGACTACACCGGCGACCCCGCCCAGGAAGCCCAGGGCCTCAACTCGGTCTTCGACACCGACTCCACCACCGTAGCCATCATCCGTAGCATCAACGAACGTCTGTAAATCAGCTTATTGTACATAGTACACAGAATGTTTTTAACGCAGTTTATGTTAAAATAGTATCATATTTTAACGCAAATATCGATTCTTTGCAAAAAAGTGTTAGTAGGTGATAAAAAAGTGTAAGTCGCATCGCCGACTTTGCACTACATTTGCCATATCGTAGTGAAAAGTAAACCACATATAAACGCATTCATTAACTCTAAAACCAATATCTCTTACCTTAAAATTGCAATATGAAAAGTAAAAATTTTGGCCTTAGAGGTCTGCTGACGGCATTGATGCTATGCTTCATGCTCTCCGCCGTCGCCCAGGTCTCAGTTAAAGGTATCGTGCAGGATAAGTCGGGCGAACCGCTTATCGGCGCGACAGTGCAAGAGAAGGGCAACACCGCCAACGGTACCGCCACCGGTATCGACGGCGACTTCGCACTCAAAGTGAAGTCGACAAAGTCCGTTCTCATAGTATCTTACGTGGGAATGAAATCCCAGGAAGTAGCGCTCAACGGGCGCACCGACCTCACCGTCACCCTTGAAGATGACTCAGAACTTCTCGACGAAGTCGTAGTGGTAGGTTACGGTACAATGAAAAAGAGCGACCTCGCCGGCGCGTCAACCTCGCTTGGCGAAAATGCGATCAAAGGCTCTGTCATTACCAATATCGACCAGTCTTTTCAGGGACGTGCTTCCGGTGTATCAGCTGTGACCACATCAGGTGCCCCCGGTTCGTCAAGTTCTATCCGTGTCCGCGGTCAGGCCACCATTAACGCCAACGCAGAGCCACTCTACGTTATTGACGGCGTGATTGTCCAGTCTGCAGGCGGTTCAAGCGGTCACCAGCTGGGTCTTGGAGATGCTC
The DNA here is from genome assembly GCF_003024805.1 of Duncaniella muris. GTDB lineage: Bacteria > Bacteroidota > Bacteroidia > Bacteroidales > Muribaculaceae > Duncaniella > Duncaniella muris. Next base: position 77,166 of record NZ_PUEC01000008.1, on the reverse strand, counting down.
TTGGGAACGGCGATGTCACATCGGTATCTCCTCTTTCCACTATCAACCCCTCAGACATTGTCTCGATGGAAATCCTCAAAGACGCCTCTGCAACCGCCATATATGGTGCACAGGGCGCCAACGGTGTTGTGCTCATCACCACCAAGCGCGGTAAAGCCGGCGAAGCCAAGTTCACATATGACGGCATGGTCGCATGGCAGCGCCAGAACGAGCGTCTCGACATCATGAATCTGCGTGAATACGCTGAATACTTTAATGATTTTGTCGCTGACGGTCAGGCAAAATCAGACCCTTATCTTTCAGATCCTTCACTGCTCGGAAAAGGTACAAACTGGCAGGATGCAATCTTCCGCACCGCACTCCAGCATCAGCATCAGGTCGGTGTACAGGGAGGTACTGAAAAAGTACAGTATTATATTTCCGGATCATTCATGGATCAGGAAGGAACAATCATCGGCTCTGATTTTTCGCGCTATTCATTCCGTGTAAACCTTGACTCTCAGCTGAAATCATGGCTTAAAGTCGGTTTGTCAGCCAACTATGCCAATACCGATGAAAATCTGAAACTTGCAGATTCTGAAAGCGGTATTGTCAACTATTCGCTTACAACCAATCCGGATATACCTATCTATAATATCGACGGAAGCTATGCGACCATTGTGCGCGAAGGTCAGACCAATCCCAATCCCGTAGCAATCGCGATGCTTGATGAAATCAAACTTGGCCGTCAGAAACTCAACGGCAATTTCTTCTTGGAAATTCAGCCTGTAAAGCAACTCGTGTGGCACTCTGAATTTGGCTATGATATCAACTGGGTAAAAGCACAGACTTACAAACCGGTGATCGACCTCGGTTCCTGGAAGCGCGATGAGAACTCTGCGGCGATGTCGCGTAGTAAATATACTTTCTGGCAGGTAAAGAACTACCTTACATGGAGCGACAAGATCAGTCTGCTCAACTATTCGATAATGCTTGGTCAGGAATGTTGGGAATCCAAATATGAGGATACCCGAATCTCCAATACCCGCCTCCCCAATGACCTTGTACATAATCCATATCTCGGAACCGGAACACAAGCCTTTACAAATGGTTACGGTTCAAGCGCTATGGCTTCATTCTTCACCCGCGAGACTCTTAACTGGGACGGCCGCTATATGCTGACTTATACATATCGTTACGATGGATCTTCAAACTTCGGCCCCAACAACCGTTGGGCCGGATTCCACTCAGTAGCCGGTGCATGGCGTTTCAGCAATGAAAAATTCTTCGCCGGTATATCAGACTGGTTCAACAACGGTAAACTCCGTCTTGGCTGGGGTCAGACCGGTAATGCCGGAAATCAGGGTTATCTGTGGGGATCTCCTCTCAGCTCACGCATCATGACCGGTCTTGGAGTCAGCTATCGTCCTACTCAGATCGCCAACCCGAATATCAAATGGGAATCTCAGGAACAGTGGAATATCGGTCTTGATCTTTCCTTCCTGAATAATCGCATTGACCTCATTCTCGACCTCTATACCAAGGAATCCAAGGATATGCTCATGCAGCAGCAGCTTCCGACCTATATGGGAACAAACGGAAACGAATCTTCTCAACTTGGAGCACCTTGGGGCAACTACGGCGACATCCGCAATCAGGGTCTTGAAATCACACTTAATACCCGTCCGGTTGAAACCAAGGATTTTTCATGGGGATCGGATTTTGTGATTTCGTTCAACCGGAATAAACTTGTCAAGATCGACGGCAGTGATGCATCTGTCATCATGGGCTATGGCCAGTGGTCTGATGAAGTAGCCCGCTCGGTAGTAGGCAAATCTCTTTACAATTTCTTCGGTTATGTAACCGACGGAGTATATCGCGATCTTGAAGATATTCAGAACTCTCCGAAGCCTGCCGCCTATCCGACAAACGGAGTTTTCAACAGAAATCAGACCGTATGGCCCGGCGACATCAAGTTCAAGGATATCAGCGGTCCTGAGGGCAGGCCCGATGGCATAATTGATGCTTATGACCGTACTGATATTGGCTCTCCCATGCCTAAATTTACTTTCGGCTGGACAAACACATTCAGATATAAGGATTTCGACCTTTCGATTTTCCTCAACGGCTCATATGGCAACAAGGTGATGAACTATATGTCGAAGAATCTTACAAAAATGACTTCTTCGTGGGGAAATCAGCTGGCTGTTGTCAACGACCGTGCCAAGCTCGTGCCCATTGACCCGACCAAGGTTTATCCTGACGGACAGTATTGGTATGATGATATCACCAATGTTCGCGTGGAAAACTACAAGACTAAAATACCGCGTCTTACAACTGGTAATCCTAACGCAAACGACCGCATCTCCGACCGTTATATAGAAGACGGTTCCTATATCAGAATCAAGAACATTACTTTAGGTTATACTTTCCCATCCAGACTGATTCGCAAAATGAGACTCGAAAACCTGAGAGTCTATTGCAATCTGCAGAATCTTCACACCTTTACCAAATATAAAGGTTATGATCCTGAAATCGGTGCAAGCTCGTCATCTGCCAATGTTTATGGACTTGACAATGGTCGTTATCCTTCGCCGACAGTCTATTCATTCGGCTTAAACGTATCATTCTAACTTCTCAGATTCCAAATCATGAAAATATCAAATTTAAAATATTGCATTCCTGTTGCCTTGATGGGACTCGGCTTCTCTTCATGTGAGGATTTCCTTGACCGTCCGAAAGAAGACGGCTATGTTGTAGACCAGTTCTATCAGAGTGATGAAGAATGTGCCCAGGGTGTCAACTATCTTTATTCTATGCCTTGGAACGACATGCTTCAGCAGCTTTATCATATCACGGAAGACCTTGCCGGCAACTGTCACGAAAGCGGTGACAATGCTCCATTCGTTCTCTTCTCTGTTGATGGAAGCCATGCGAAAATCAGATCCTGCTCGGAAGCCCTTTGGCAGACTAATGCGCACTGCAACACCGTCTACGGACTCCTGAAAGGCGCAAACGCTTCCAGCTATGCCAAGGAACGCGCTATGGGTGAGGCTCTGACCCTGAAAGCACTTGCTTATTTCTATATTGTCAGACTTTGGGGCGATGTGCCTTTGGTTCATGACAACGGTTCGGAAATCGGTGCCGGCATCTCGAATACAAAGCCTAAAGTGGACCGTCAGGATATTTACGAATATATTGTGATGACACTTGAAGAGGCTCTTAGACTCCTTGAGGGCAAAAAATATGAACCCGGTCGCATTGACTATTATTCTGCTGAAGGCCTGTTGGCAAAAGTTCTTCTGACCCGTTCAGGCCTTGGTATGGATGGCAGCCGCAATCAGGATGATCTTGATGCCGCCGCCCGTTATGCAAAAGATGTCATTGACAATTCTGGCCGCAGTCTGCTCTCTAACTATGAGGACAACTTCAAACTTGAATTTAATAAGAATGAGGAAGCCTTGATTACTCTTGCCTGGTATGGTTCGCGCGATCCTTGGACTGCCAACAACTATTTGCAGCAGGAGGTCGGTATGAACGGTTTTGACAGCTACGGACAGTGCTGGGGTGACTGGACAGTTCCTTCTGTCGATCTTCAGGAGGCATTCGGCGTGAGCCCTCTGCGTTCGCCTGAGCAGAACCCCTCTGCCGATACCCGCCGCAAAGCCACTATGATGATGCCTGGTGATGTCTATTCCCAGTTCTGGCGCAATAAAGGCGGTTTTGACTATCTGCGGTTCCTCTATGATGAAGAGTATGCTCCCGGTAAAACATATCAGCTGAACTCCGGAACCGGAGCGAATCAGGTTAAACACCTCTATGGAAACTCGGAGGATCACTATCAGGGCCTCGGCTATTATCCGCAGGAACAGGCCAACGGTCTTGCAACCCATCTGCTCCGTCTTTCGGACATTTATCTCATCTATGCCGAGGCTGTAATAGGCAATAACTCTTCGACTTCCGATGCATCGGCAATTGATGCTTTTTATGCTGTGCGCTCACGCGCCGTCCACGGTGCAATTCGTCCTGCTTCCGTTTCGTTTGATGATGTCTGGAAAGAGCGCCGTCTGGAACTCGCTTTTGAAGGTGACCGTTGGTTTGACTACGTACGTCGCAGCTATTACGATGCCGCAGCTTGCAGCCGTGAGCTTGAAAGCCAGCGCAGATCTACTTATTACGGACTTGATGACCTCTATAAGACATATTATGAAACAGGCCGCTGGGAAGTCACTTCTTCGGTACGCTACGCAGATGAAATGGAACCCAACATTACAGTCGACAAGTCGAAATACACTCTTCCTCTGCCCGAAACCGATATCGTATTCAATCCCTCGCTGATGAAAGATCCGATTCGTGTGGATGTCCGTTCAGAATATTCCTATTAATACCCCCTAACCAGTATATCAAGACATGAAATTAAATAAATATTTATCTTCGATAATCCTGCTGTCTGGAGTCTTGGGCTTCGCCCTCACTTCATGCGAGGATCAGCCTGATAAATTTGAAGCTACGGGTGGAACACCGGTTGTCAAATATGTCCGTATGGCTTCAGTGGAATCGGCTGACTCTCTTATCGAAGCAGCATACATGGAGAGCGTCATCTGTCTTGTCGGTGACAATCTTCGCAGCATCAATGAAATTTATTTCAATGACCAAAAAGCGGTCCTGAACACGAGCTATCTGACAGACCATACCTTTATTGTCGCTATCCCCGGCGGTATTCCTGAGGAAGTGACAAATAAGATCTATATGGTCAACAAGGCCGGAAAGACCACTGAATATGACTTCAAAGTCCTTGTTCCGAAACCGGTAATTACTTCCGTCTCAAATGAGTGGGCAAAACCCGGAGAGGAAATCACAATCTATGGCGACTTCTTCATTGACGATCCTAACGTGCCGTTGTACGCCACTTTCCCCGGCAATGTCAAGGCTGAGGAGGTTTCGAATATTACCAAAAACTCTTTCAACGTCATCGTTCCTGATAATGCTGACCTTGAAGGTTCTATTTCAGTAACATCAATCTATGGAACAGGACAGAGTTCTTTGCACTATCGTGACACTCGTGGCATGCTCTTCGACTGGGACGGTGTCAATGGTCTCGCAATAGGCAACGGTTGGCGTTCGGGCGCAGATGTCCTGCAGACTGGTGCTGTAGATGGAATAGAACCTCTTGACGGCAACTATATCCTTTTCAATAAGGAATCAATGACCAACGCAGATTGGCCTGATGAAGATGCTGTATCGTTCAACTACTGGCCTAATGTGACTGACGGACATCCGGAACTGAGCACAATGCTCGGCGACGATTTTGATCCGACAAACTGGCAGGACTATACTCTTAAGTTTGAAGTCTGCATTCCTTCTTCTAAACCTTGGACCGGTGTCGCTCTGAACTGTATCTTTACTTCTTATGCCGAGGTCAACATGGAGGATAATCCGACCAACTCTTATATCGGCAGTGATGACAATTCGAGAGCTCTCTGGAGCCCCTGGAGCACAACAGGATCTTATGACACCGGTGGCCGTTGGACCACAGTGTCTATCCCGCTCTCAAACTTTGTCTTCACCCGTTATGCGGATACCCCTAAAGTTCCGTTGAGCGCAGAATCATTCTCCGGTCTTACATTTATTGTATATGCCGGCTCGCAGACTTCGGAGCTGACAAGTCAGATCTATATCGCCATTGATAACATCCGCCTTGTTCCGAATAATTAATTCGCTGACTTTAATACACGAATAACAATGAACTTCAAATATAAATTCTCAGCATTGCTAATGGCTGGTGCATTGATGCTGTCAGGTGTCACATTTACATCTTGTGACGATGACAATGACCTCAACACCAACCAATATGTGGGAGGCGTATCTCTTAATGTATTCGGCCCGTGTCCCGTAGCACGTGGAGGCGAACTGCGCTTCCTCGGTTCAGGACTGAAGCAGATTCAGGCAGTCCTGATTCCTGGATCCGGTGAAATAACAGATATAAAGATCATTTCGGACAACGAAATCCGAATTATCGTGCCGCAGGATGCAGAACCTGGACTGGTAACTCTTAAGCATGCCAAAGGTTCCATCACTACCAAAACTCCAATCTCTTTCACTGAACCGATATCTATCGAAAGCATCTCTCCGCTTGAAGCAAGGCCGGGTGATGAGATCACCATTGCAGGAGATTACCTCAATCTTATCCACGAAGTGATATTCAGCAAGGATGTTGCCGTAAGTGAAGATGATTTCCTTGCCCAGTCACGTTCCGAAATCAAACTCGTCGTTCCCGCCGAAGCCCAGTCAGGCAAGATCATTCTCAGCGATGCAGCTGAAGAAATGCCTAACTGGATCTACTCTGACGAAGAATTGACAGTTGTCCTCCCGGCCGTTGAAAAAGTCCTTGACCTCACCGACGTCAAGCCCGGCAACACCGTAACCGTAACCGGTACAGACCTCAGCCTCGCAACCCGCATCGTGATGCCTAACGGCGACGACGTTGAGTTCACCGTCAACGACGAAGGCACCGAACTCACATTCGTCCTCCCCGCCAACGTCTCTGACGGTACCATCCGCATGATCCCCGCATCTGGCGTAGAGGTAGCCGTAGCCACAATCGGTGTCGCAGTGCCTGAGGACGTAGTGGCAGAACCCGCCGCAGACATCTGGGCCGGCGACGTCATCAAACTCAAAGGTCTCAACATGGAGCTGATCACCGACGTGCTCTTCCCCAACGTTGAAGATGCCGTAGCCCCCGAAACACAGTCGGCCACAGAGATCACCCTCGTTGTTCCCGCAGGCGCCCGGTCGGGCAACCTCGTGCTCAACACAGCCTCCGGAGCCACCGTTGAAGTTGAGGTCTCCACCCTCAAGCCTGAGGCCGTAGGCTTCGACCCCGTTCCCGCAGCCCTCGCCGGCACCCTCACCGTCAAGGGACGCAACCTCCAGAACGTAGCCTCGATCACCTTCGCCTCAGCAGCCACTGTAGAAGTGAAGAACCCCACCGCCACTGAATTCTCAGTAATAGTACCCGCCACCCTCGCGGCCGGAGCCAATGACGTGACCCTCACCCTCACCAACGGCGAGACCGTTGAAGTCGGCAGCATAGAACTCTCAGCCCCTGAATGCGCTTATGCGACAGCCCTCCCCGGCGAAGACGTTGAAATCCGCGCAGGCGAGACATTCGTCGTAACTATCGCCAATGCCGACAAACTCACCGGCGTGCAGGTCAACGGCCAGAACGTGCAATACATCCTCAACGGCACATCCCTCATCATCCAGGTGCCCGGATCAGCCGGCAAGAACTCTAACTTCACCCTCCTGTCGTCAAACGGCTCGATCTCATATGACATCGCAGTCATCCCCGCAACTCACGTAGGCATGACAATCTGGTCAGGCATGTGGGAAAACACGGGCTGGGGCGGCAATCAGGATCTCGCCTGGGACGGCTATGACTGGAGCCAGGTGCCCGAAGGCGCAATCCTGACCCTCTACATGACTCCCACCGTAGCCGAAGGCGAATGGTGGTGCGTATCGCTCCGTCACGGCGATGGCTGGGGCAGTCTGCCCGACCCGATCCCCGGCCAGTATGAAAATCCTGAAAACGGAGTCCTCTCAGTAGTCCTTACCAAGGAAGTCCTTGCTGACATCGTTGCCAACGGCGGTCTTATCATCACCGGATCTCAGTTTGTTCTCAACAAGGTAGACATCGAATGGGAAATCTCACTCGAAACCACAATCTGGTCCGGCTCATGGGACTGCGGCGCATGGGGCGGCAACCAGGACCTCGCCTGGGACAACTATGACTGGTCTGCAGTCAAACCCGGTCAGATCCTCCGCTTCTACATGACCCCGACCGTAGCGCCCGGCGAATGGTGGTGCGTCTCAGTCCGTCACGGACAGGGCTGGGGTAACCTCCCGGACGATGTCTACAGCCAGATCGACCAGCCCGAAAACAATCTTCTTGAAGTCACTATGACCCAGGCGATCATTGACGACTTTGTGGCCAACGGCGGTCTCGTCCTCTCAGGTCAGGGCTATATCCTCAACAAAGTAACCATCGAATAATCAACTCCGACTGACAGATCCCCGCCTGCGGACACCGCCGGTGCCCGCAGGCGGGAATTCCAAAATCAGATACTGAAATGAATAAACTTAAATATTACTTCATCGCTGCACTCGTCGGAATGTCGCTCTCAGCCTGTAACGACGATGACAACAGCTACAACATGCTTGACGGCCTCGGAATGGTCAACCGCTCGGTGTCGATAGCCGACGGTGTCACAGTCCGCGCCAACACGCTTGACCGGATCACCCTTGACTACAACAACCTTGTAGGCATCAACCCCGACAAGCCTGTCACCCTCAACGGCCAGACCCTCGCACCGGTGGTTAATCCTGAAAACCGAATGCAGGTGATCATCCCCGTGGCCCTGCAGTCATACACAGACTACACCCTCGTGATTCCCGACGGAGCCTTCCACCGCAGTGACGATCCCAAAGTAATGGCCGAAGGAATGACCATCACCTTCAACACCAACACCGGTGTCAACGTCGCAAACCTCGCGCAGTCGCTCATCAACCCCAACGCAACCCCCGAAGCCAAAAAAGTCTACCAGTTACTCCTTGACAACTATGGCAACAAACAGCTCTCAGGAGCTATGGGTGAAGTAGCATGGGGCACTGCCTTCTGCGACCTCATCAAGAACAACTCAGGCAAATTCCCCGCAATCGTCGGCTTCGACTACATCCACCTCGCATCATCGCCCTCCAACTGGATCGACTACGGCGACATCACCCCCGTGCAGACCGTCTGGGATGCCGGCAGTATCCCCGCAGTCTGCTGGCACTGGAACGTCCCGATGGAAGTCTGGGCCGGTCAGTCTGAAATCGGCAACTGGGGCGCGCTTCGCCTCGACAAAGCCGAAGTGCCTGACGCTATGACATTCTGGCAGAACGCCGGCGACGGCACCTATATCGTGGTCAAGTTCAAGGACGCAGCCGCCGATGCTCAGGGCTCTCTCAAAGACAGTGACTGGGGCGGACTCATGTCATCGACTGAATACTTCGACCTCACCCCCGATCAGATCGCAGCCGGAGAATACCGCGTGCGCCTCAACAGCGAAGCAGCCGAAAAAGTGCGCAATGGCGGACTCATTGTCTCAGGACAGAACTACACCGTCACCGGAGTCTACTTCGAACTCACCTGCCGAGACACCAAAGAAGTCAAAGGCTTCGACGCCTCCAAAGTCCTCACACCCGGCACCCGCGAAAACACAGTAGCCACCGCCGACGTGGCCAAACTCGCAGGCTATCTCAAACTCCTCCAGGATGCCAACATCCCCGTGCTCTTCCGTCCCTTCCACGAAGCCGCTGGAGCATACCAGTGGACATGGTTCTGGTGGGGCAACTCAGGAGTAGAGGTGACCAAAGAACTCTGGATCTGGCTCCATGACACTCTCACCAATGACTATGGCCTCAACAACCTCATCTGGGTATGGACCGCCAACTATAATTATGGCATGGACCTCGCTGACATCGAGACACTCCAGTCGGAATATCCCGGCGACGCCTATGTCGACATAGTCGGCACTGACATCTACAAAGAAGCAATGTCAGACCAGTCAGCCATCTTCAACCTGATCCAGGAAGCCGTCAACGGCAGCAAAATCATCGCGCTTACCGAAACAGGTAATCTTCTCGACCCCGATTCACAGTTTGAAAACAGCGCCCTCTGGAGCTTCTTCATGGGATGGTATGAGCAGGATGCCAACGGCCCCGGTTTCCTCACATGGAACCTCAACGGCGAGTGGAACACCGTGCTCAACAATCCCCTCGTTCTCAACCAGGGCGATTTTAGCCTGAAATAATCCTCTCGGACTTAATCATAGGAAGAGGGTATCAAAAATGGTACTATACGGCAACATTCCGATACCCTCTTCCTCTTTTTATCCATTTCCCGCGAAACCTTTTTTAGTTACCTTTGCAAGTCTTCAGACTGCATACGTGGTTCTGACAAATTGAACCGCTATTATATCGTTTGATCCTGAAGAGCTGCTTAACTAACTAACCATATAAAGAAATGAAATACGGCTATTTCGACGACATTAACCGCGAATATGTGATCACCGAGCCCAAGACCCCCTGGCCCTGGATAAACTACCTCGGAAACAAAGACTTTTTCTCTCTCATCTCAAACACCGCAGGCGGATATTCCTTCTACAAGGACGCTAAATTCCGTCGTATCACACGTTACCGCTACAACGGTGTCCCGATGGATGCCGGCGGTCGATATTTCTACATCAAAGACGGTGACACCGTCTGGAATCCCGGTTGGAAACCGACCAAAACTCCGCTCGACGCCTACGAGTGTCGCCACGGCATGAACTACACTGTCATCAAAGGCGAGAAAAACGGTCTCGAAGCAAAAGCCCTCTTCTTCGTCCCCCTCGAAACACATGCCGAAATCACAAGGCTCACCCTTACCAACAAAACCGACAGCCCCAAGAGCTTCAAACTCTTTTCATTCATAGAATGGTGTCTGTGGAACGCAGCCACCGACATGGAGAACTTCCAGCGAAACTTCTCCACAGGTGAAGTCGAGATCGACGGCTCCACCATCTATCACAAAACCGAATACAAGGAACGCCGCAACCACTACGCGTTCTACAGCGTCAACACCCCCGTCAACGGCTTCGACACCGACCGCGAGACCTTCATCGGACTTTACAACGGCTTCGACGAGCCTGACGCAGTCATCGAAGGCCGCCCGCGCAACTCCGTGGCCCACGGATGGTCGCCCATAGCATCCCACTATCTTGAAATAACCCTCGCCCCCGGAGAGTCGCGCGACCTCATCTTCATGCTCGGCTACATCGAAAATCCCCAGGACGAGAAATGGGAATCAAAAGGAATCATCAACAAAGCTCCCGCCCGCACCATGATGGCCCGCTTCGACACAACCGAAAAAGTCGACAAAGCCTTCGCCGAACTCCGCACATACTGGGACGAACTTCTCGGCCGCTTCTCAGTCCGTTCGGGCGACGAGCGCCTCGACCGCATGGTCAACATCTGGAACCAATACCAGTGCATGATCACCTTCTGCTTCTCCCGCTCCGCATCATTCTTCGAAAGCGGCATAGGCCGAGGCATGGGCTTCCGCGACTCCAATCAGGACCTCGTGGGCTTCGTCCACCAGATCCCCGCACGTGCCCGCGAGCGCATCATCGACATCGCATCAACCCAGTTCCCCGACGGCGGCTGCTACCACCAGTACCAGCCCCTGACCAAGCGAGGCAACAACGACATCGGCGGCGGATTCAACGACGACCCCATGTGGCTCATCTTCGGAACCGTGGCCTACATCAAGGAAACCGGCGACCTATCCATCCTCTCCGAACCGGTCCCATTCGACAATCAGCCAGGATCAGAAGTCTCGCTGATGGATCACCTTAGAGTATCCTTTGATCACGTCATCAACAACCTCGGCCCCCACGGACTCCCGCTCATCGGCCGCGCCGACTGGAACGACTGTCTCAACCTCAACTGCTTCTCCAATGACCCCAACGAGTCATTCCAGACAACTGAAAACCGATCCGAAGGCTCAAAAGCCGAATCGCTCATGATCGCAGGCCAGTTTGTCATCTACGGCCGCGACTACGAAGAACTCTGCCGCCGCATGGGCCTCGACGCCGAAGCAGACCGCGCCCGCACACATGTCAACGCGATGGTCGAAGCCGTCAAAGCCCACGGATGGGACGGCGAATGGTTCCTCCGCGCCTATGACTACTTCGGACGCAAGGTCGGATCTCATGAAAACAAAGAAGGCAAAATCTTCATCGAATCGCAGGGATGGTGCACAATGGCCGGAATCGGACTTGAGGAAGGCATGCTCGAACAGTCGCTCGACTCAGTGAAGAAATATCTCGACTGCGAACACGGCATCGTGCTCAACAACCCCGCCTTCACCGAATACGTCATGGACTACGGCGAAATCTCCACCTATCCCGCAGGCTACAAGGAAAACGCCGGCATCTTCGCCCACAACAACCCCTGGGTCATCATCGGCGAGACCGTCCTCGGCCGCGGCGACCGCGCCTGGGAATACTATCAGAAAATCTGTCCCGCCTATCTCGAAGACAAGAGCGACCTCCACAAGGTGGAACCCTACGTCTACTGCCAGATGACAGCCGGCAAAGACGCCGCCCGCCCCGGAGAAGCCAAAAACTCATGGCTCACAGGCACAGCCGCCTGGAACTGGTATGCCATCACTCAGTTCATTCTCGGCATACGTCCCGGCTATGACGGACTCGTCGTCGATCCCTGCATCCCCGCCTCCTGGGACGGCTATGAAGTCAGCCGCCGCTTCCGTGGCGCAGGCTATCGCATCTCCGTCACCAACCCCGCCCACGTCAGCCGCGGAGTGAAACAGATCATAGTCAACGGCACCCCCGTCCGGGGCAACGTGATACCGCTCTGCCCCGAAGGCTCCGACAACAGCGTCCAAGTCATCCTCGGCTGAAGCATCACGCCCCCCGCACCCCACAGACAATAGAAACTATCTTTATGAAACACTATCTTCTGCCCCTCGCCGCCGCCTGTCTCCTCACAGCCTGCGGCTCCGGCAAAACAAACTCCGAACAGATGCCCGCTGATTCGCTCACGCCCGTCCAGACGCTCACGCCCGTCCAGACGCTCGCAGCCCGCCTCGACTCCGCATCCGCCTCCGGACGCTTCTTCTTCGGCCACCACGACGACACAGCCTACGGCCACCGCTGGGCCTATGCCGCTGACTCCTCCGATGTCAGAAACGTCACCGGCCAGTATCCCGGACTCATGAGCTGGGATCTCGGACTGATCGAACTCGACTCCGCCCGCAACCTCGACGGCGTTCCCTTCGCCTTCATGGCCGAACAGATTGCCGCACAGCACCGCCGCGGAGGCATCAACGCCATCAGCTGGCATCCCGTCAACCCCTCCTCGCGCGGCAACTCCTGGGATGTCTCCACCGCCCCCCTGCGCCAGTTAGCCTCTGACAAGGCTCTCGCCGACACCCTCGACACCTGGATCAGCCGTGCGGCCCGATTCATAGCATCGCTCAAAGACGCTGACGGCAATCCCATTCCGGTGATCTTCCGCCCCTGGCATGAAAACTCCGGCTCATGGTTCTGGTGGGGCAAAGACAGTGCAACTCCTGAGGAATACATCGATTTGTGGAAACGCACCCGCCGGGGCTTCGACGCCGCGGGAGTCGACAACGTTCTCTGGGCCTACTCGCCTGACAAAGACCTCACCCGCGAGGAATACTTCGCCACATATCCCGGCGATGACTACGTCGACATCCTCGGCACCGACATCTACCACTTCGATGGCGAGAATGGTGTGGAACAGTACACCGGACGCATCCGCTCGCAGCTCCCGTTCGTGGTCGACGAAGCCCGCAAGCGCGGCAAGATCGCAGCCTTCACCGAAACCGGACTTGAAGGCCTTGAGATCGCCGACTGGTACACCCGAGTGCTTCTTCCGGCCATCGACAGCATCCCCGTGGCCTACGTCTGCGTCTGGCGCAACGCCATCGAGACCGAGAAACCCAACCATTTCTACGTCCCCTACACAGGCCATCCCGCCGAAGCAGACTTCCGGAAATTCCACTCCACACCCCGACCGATATTCGTTGACTGACCTCTGATGCCACTCTCTCCCGCGGCCACCCGTTCAGTCATACATATAACAAAATCATAAAAACAGTCTCTAAAAGCCTCTAAACAGATGGATCTTTTCAATTATCGTAAAAATCTTGTCCTTGCCCGCTACGAGGAACTCGTCACCCGTCCCAACACCCCGATTCAGGGCAACGGCGTCTACGAGCGCTATGCCAACCCGGTCATCACAGCCGAAATGGTGCCCCCGACATGGAAATACGACTTCAACCCCGCCACCAACCCCTACTTCATGGAGCGCATCGGCTGCAACGCCACTCTCAACTCAGGCGCCATAAAGTGGAACGGCAAATACATCCTCATGGTCCGTGTCGAAGGCAACGACCGCAAGTCATTCTTCGCAGTGGCCGAAAGCCCCAACGGCATCGACAACTTCCGCTTCTGGCCTCACCCCGTCACCATGCCTGACACAGAAGATCCTGCCACCAACGTCTATGACATGCGCCTTACCCACCATGAAGACGGCTGGGTCTACGGCCTCTTCTGCGTAGAGCGTCATGACGACTCATGCCCCGGCGATCTCTCGGCAGCCACAGCAGCCTGCGGCATCGCCCGCACCCGCGACCTCATCAACTGGGAACGCCTCCCGGATCTGAAATGCAAGTCGCAGCAGCGCAACGTAGTGCTCCATCCTGAATTTGTCAATGGAAAATACGCCCTCTATACCCGCCCGCAGGACGGCTTCATCGACACCGGCAGCGGCGGCGGCATCGGCTGGGCGCTCATCGACGACATCACCAATGCCGAAGTAACCGAAGAGACCATCATCGACCGCCGTTACTACCACACCATCAAGGAAACCAAAAACGGCGAAGGCCCGCACCCCATCAAGACCTCCAAAGGCTGGCTCCATCTCGCCCACGGCGTGCGCGGCTGCGCCTCAGGCCTGCGTTATGTCCTCTACCTCTACATGACCTCGCTTGAAGAGCCCTGGAAGAAAATCGCATCGCCCGGCGGCTACTTCATGGCTCCGGTGGGCGGCGAATATATCGGCGACGTGATGAACGTCCTCTTCACCAACGGCTGGATCGCCGACGAAGACGGCAAAGTATTCATCTACTACGCATCGTCTGACACCCGCATGCACGTTGCCACATCGACCATCGACCGCCTTGTGGACTATTGCCTCAACACCCCTGAAGACGGACTTTCCACCTCAGAATCGGTCCGCACTCTCAACCGCCTGATCGACAGCAATCTTGAGATCCTCGGCGAATAAAACCACCTGCGAATTGGCCCGATTGACTGACGATTGGGCCAATTCGCATTAACATTAAGAGCTTGTTTTTTACGTCTTCTTACCTCAAATTCTGATATGGCTCCTTTAAAAGAAAAAATAGGCTACGGCTTCGGTGACATGGCCTCGTCCATGTTCTGGAAAGTCTTCAGCTACTACCTCCCGTTTTTCTATGCCAACGTATTCGGCATAAGCCTCGTAGACACCGGTGTGCTCCTGCTTGTCACCCGCATCTGGGACGCCGTCTCTGACCCCATGATGGGCATCGTCGCCGACCGCACCAAGACCCGCTGGGGCAAATACCGCCCCTACCTGCTGTGGGTGGCCGCCCCCTTCTCAATCTGCGGCATACTCCTGTTCACCACCCCTGACTGGGGCTATGCAGCCAAACTCGTATGGGCCTACGTCACCTACATCCTCATGATGACCGTCTACACCGGCATCAACGTCCCCTATGGAGCCATGCTCGGAGTCATGACCGACGACTCGCAGGAAAAGACCGTCTTCTCATCCTTCCGCATGTTCTTCGCCTACGGAGGCTCCTTCATAGCCCTCTTCGCCTGGGATCCCCTCTGCAAGTTCTTCTCCACCTCGATGGGCATGTCGCTCCAGAGCAGCTGGCAGTTTGCCATGATAGTGATAGCAGCCTGCTGCTTTGTCCTCTTCCTCCTGTGCTTCAACTTCACCCGCGAGCAGCTCACCACCGTCAGCTCGGCCTCACTCGGCAAAGACCTCAAGGCGCTGCTGACCAACAAACCCTGGTGGCTTCTCAACGGAGCCTCGCTCTGCTTCAACCTCTTCAACACCGTGCGCGGTGCCACTGTGGCATTCTTCTTCGCCGACATCATCGGAGGCGAACAGCACATAGCCATCTTCTCACTCTCGCTTCTCTTCTACTCCGGCCTCTTCCTCGGAGTCGGCGAGGTTGCCAACATGGTAGGAGTGGCTCTCGCAGTGCCCGTCACCAACAGATTCGGCAAGAAACCCACCTTCATTCTGGTCGACGCCCTGCTCATCATCTTCAGCGTGATCTTCTTCACCCTCTCGCCTGAGTCAAACGGCGGTCTGCTGATGATGCTCCTGCTCCAGATAGTCATCTCGGTGCTCACAGGCGTGATGGCGCCGCTCGTATGGTCAATGTATGCCGATATCAGCGACTACTCCGAACTGAAAACCCGCTCGGCCTCTACCGGCCTCATCTTCTCCTCGGCCTCTATGGCCCAGAAATTCGGCGGAGCCATCGGCGGCGCGGCAGTCATGTGGCTTCTCAGCGGCTGCGGCTACATCGAACGTACCGATGCCAACCAGGGAATGAGCATAGTCCAGCCCGCAAGCGCCATAGAATGTCTCTGGATGCTCATGACCTTCATCCCTGCTGGAGTTGCCCTCCTCTCCATGCTCATAGTCTGGCTCTATCCGCTCGGCACCAAAGAGATGAAAGATATCGTGGCCCGGCTCAAACTCCAGCGTGAGCAACCTGTTGATGACGATCCCGACCGCTTCGTCGAACCAGTCTGAAACGGCAGATTTTTGAAGTCGCTCTAAGGGATTGTTTTTAAACGACCTCTAACAATCTCTGAACATTCTCTTATACAGAACCCCGTATCAACTCTTCAGAAATGAATCAGGAAACTCTAAAAGTCTTCCGTCAGGAACTGCTTGACAACCTGACCCGCAACATACTCCCTTACTGGCTCGACCGGATGACCGATCCGCGCGGAGGCTTCTACGGACGCCGCGACGGTTCTGACAATCTCGACGCCGACGCTCCCAAGGGCGCCATACTCAATGCCCGCATCCTCTGGTCATTCTCCGCAGCCGCTCTCGCCACCGGAAACCCCGATTATCTCGCGGCGGCCACCCGTGCGCGCAACTACATTGCAGACCGCTTCATTGACCGCGAATTCGGCGGCGCTTTCTGGAGTCTCAACGCCGACGGATCGCCCCTCGACACCAAAAAGCAGTTCTACGCCATCGCCTTCATCATCTACGGTCTCGCGGAATACTATCGCGCCTGCGGTGATGAAGAGTCGCTACGCCTCGCCACAGAGCTTTTCGACGCCATCGAGACCCATTCGCGCGACCGCGTGAAAAACGGCTATATCGAGGCCACCACCCGTGACTGGCAGCCGATAGCCGACATGCGCCTGAGCGACCATGACGCCAACGCCTCCAAGACCATGAACACCCATCTCCACATCCTTGAAGGCTACACCAACCTGCTCCGCGCGCTGAAAGAAAAATGTCCGGCATCGTTGGAGACACGTGTGGCCGATGTAGAGGAAGCCACCGTCAATCTGCTTCAGATCTTCCTTAACCGCATCGAAAATCCCGTCAGCCACCATCTGACTCTCTTCTTTGACGATGACTGGAACATCCAGCCCGGAGCCGAGAGCTACGGACATGACATCGAAGCCTCATGGCTGCTGCTTGAGACAGCCCACGTCATCGGTGACCCGCAGTTGACCGCCAAGACCCTCGACCACACGGCCCATATAGCCCAGGCTGCCCTTCAGGGCCGCTGCGTGGACGGGTCAATGGTCTACGAGCGCCATCCCGCCGGAAACTATGACAACGACAAGCACTGGTGGGTGCAGGCTGAAAACGTCATCGGGCAGCTCTGGCTCGCGCAGTTCCACGGACAGCCCGTGCAGCTCGACCGCGCCCTGCAGTCATGGCGCTACATAGCCGACAATCTTGTGGACCCCGCCGGCGAGTGGCACTGGTCGCGCCGGGCCGACGGTTCAGTCAACACCGCCGATGACAAGGCCGGATTCTGGAAATGTCCCTACCACAATTCACGCATGTGCATCGAAGCCGTCAGATCTCTTGACAGCTTCATAGAGGGATAAGACCCCGTTCCGCTGATGGAAAACTCCATTGGTGGATGATGCCACCCTCCGGCAATAATCACAGCCCTCGCAGCGTTTATTAGAAAGCGCCGCGAGGGTTTTCGCTTTGCTGACAGTCTGACCGTCTGCGTCAGCCGCCACCGTAAAAAACGTGCTCTGCGCCACTCTTCACGAGCCGACGCAGAGCAATCATTATAATCAAAAAGCTAATTCTATTACGTTTTATGTCTTTTTGACTCGACAAAGGCGCTAAGGTTTAATATAAACATTCTGTTTTAACGCTATTTAACACAACGGACTCCATATGGGCAAATCAACTGCAACTCATCTCGAACTCCTTGCTCCGGCCCGCACGGCCGACACCGCAATCGCAGCAGTCACGGCAGGTGCCGATGCGGTCTACATCGGTGCGTCGAGTCACGGTGCCCGCCGGGCCGCGGCCAATTCCGTGGCCGAGATAGGACGGGCTGCAGAATTCGCCCATAGGTTCGGCGCCCGGATCTATGCCACCGTCAACACGATTGTCTATGACGATGAGATCAGATCAGTCGAAAGGCTTGTCGGTGAGCTCTATCGTGCCGGTGTCGATGCCCTTATAGTCCAGGACATGGGCCTTCTGCGCATGGATCTGCCACCCATCGAGCTTCATGCCAGCACCCAGTGCGACATCCGTGATGCCGCCAAGGCCCGTTTTCTGGCCGATGCAGGCTTCTCACGCCTGGTGCTTGCCCGCGAGCTCTCTCTGAAAGAGATAGCCGAAATTCATGCCGCAGTGCCTCAGACTCCGCTCGAAGCTTTCATCCACGGTGCGCTCTGTGTCAGCTACAGCGGCGACTGCCGTGCAAGTTTCGTCACCACCGGCCGCAGCGCCAACCGCGGAGAGTGTGCCCAGATCTGCCGTCTGCCCTTTGACCTTGTCGACGGCTCCGGTCGTCAGCTTGTCAGCGGGCGCCATCTGCTTTCGCTGCGCGATCTGAACCGCTCGTCGGTAATGCCCGAACTGGCCGGGGCCGGAGTCACCTCCTTCAAGATCGAAGGCCGTCTCAAGGACGATGCCTATGTCAAGAATACCGTAGGAGCCTACAGCCGCATTCTCGACCGCCTGGTCAGTGAGAGCGGCGGCCGCTATGTCCGCCAGTCGGCCGGATGTGTCAGCCTCGGTTTCAGTCCCTCGCTCGAAAAGAGTTTCAACCGCGGATTCACCCCCTATTTCCTCACCGGGCGCGCCCCTGCCAAGGGAATGGCCTCAATGGCAAGCCCTAAGGCCATCGGCCAGAAGATAGGCACAGTCACCGCCTGCAATGCAAAATTCATCACCGCACGCCTCGACGCGCCTCTGGCCAACGGTGACGGTCTCGGATTTTTTACCCCTGCAGGAGCTTTTACCGGCTTCAGGCTAAACCGTGCGGATGGCAACCGTCTTTTCCCGGCCTCGCCCCAGACCATTCCGGCTGGCACTGCGCTCTACCGCAACCGCGACAAGAATTTCGACGATCAGATCACCGCGGCCAAGACGCGCCGGACGCTGGCGGTCGACATGTCGCTCCACCTCCGCCTGCCCGACCGCCTGATGCTTGAGATGACTGACGAGCGCGGAGTCTCGGCCTCGGTAGTGGCCACACTCGACTCACCCCTGCAGACCGCCGTCACCCCGCAGGCCGCCCCGCGCCGCAAGATTCTCGACAAGCTCGGCGCCACCGTCTATCGTGCAGGCCGTATAGTAGACCTTGCAGGCGATTATTTCATACCTGCCTCAGCCCTTGCCTCGCTTCGCCGCGACTGCGTGGAGGCTCTGGAGCGCGCCTCACGCATGACCTATTCCTATTCCTACCGGCTCCCTGAGAAGCCTGATGCAGGGCTTCCCCAAGGCTCTGTGCTTACGGTCCATGACAACGTGGCCAACCGCCTTGCCCGCGAGTTCTACAGCGATCACGGAGCATCGGCCATAGGCTCTGCCGTGGAAACCGGCGGAGACAACTCGCAGGCTCCGGTGATGACCACCCGCTATTGCCTGCGGCGCGAGCTCGGAAAGTGTCTCCGCGAACCCTCCGGCAAGGAATGGAAAGGTCCGCTGACCTTGATCAGCGGACCTGTAAGACTCCGGGCCGACTTCGACTGTCAGGCTTGCCGGATGAATCTTTATCACGTAGGAGAGTAAGAGCGGCTCTTTTTCAGCTGTCCATAAATACCAGATAGACGGCTGCTATCAGCAGGCAGAATGCCAGAAAGTGATTCCAGTGGAGCGCCTCGCCCTTGAAAAACACTATGGTGAAAATCGAGAACACCACCAGTGAGATCACCTCCTGCATGACCTTCAGCTGCAGCAGCGAAAACTGGCCGCCGTTGCCGGAGAAACCGTAGCGGTTTGCCGGAACCATGAAAAAATATTCAAACAGAGCGATGCCCCATGAGAGCAGTATCACCAGCATCAGCGGGGTCTGCGAGGTTATGACCTTCATTTCCGACAGTTTCAGCTGTCCGTACCAAGCGAAAGTCATGAAAATGTTGCTTATGACAAGCAAGCCCAATGTAAGCCATCCGTTCATTGTCTCTTAGAAGCTTGTCATGCGGGCCTTTTTGTCAGGAGCCGACAGCAGTTTGTCGAGTTTCCCGGCCGAAATGTAGTCGATGAGTATCTTATAGAGCACTTCATTGCTCTTGGCGAGAGTCACGCCCTTTTTCAGAGGCTCCATATAGTCATTGCCTGCGGCGAGATAGTCGATCGTGGCAAGGCGGTAGCTGCGTTTCGGGTCAATAGGCTTGCCGTCGATGGTCACGCTGTTGACAGCCTTGGTCGAGGGATCATAGACCGCCTTGACATTGCCGCTCACTCCGTTGCCGTCCTGCGCGGCCATGATGCCGAAGTTGTCTATCAGGTCCTGGCCCTTGATCTCGATGACTACTATAGAGTTGTCAAACGGAGCGATGTCAATGATCTCGCCCTGGGTGATGGGGCCGGCGGCAAGTGAGTTGCGGATACCGCCCTTGTTCATGATGGCCAGGTCGACAGGCTTTCCGCAGATTTCCTCTCCGCGGATCTTGACGAAATCGCTCAGCAGATTGAGCATCTCTGTCGACTTGCGTTCGAACTCGAAAGGCGAGTTGCCTATCACCTGCGAGCGCATCGAGTCGACTTTGGCGCGGTATGGGGCCACGATTGATTCGATCTTCGAGCCAACGCGGCTGTCCAGACGGCTGTCAACGGAGATCAGCTTGGCGCTGACCTCCTTGGTGTCAAGGTCAATGTCGATCTCGCCGAGGTTCACACCGCTTGATCCGGTCTGCAGCACACTGATAGTGTCACCGTCGGCATTTGCCACTCTCCAGGCGGGCACTCCGGCGCGCTTGTCGGCCGGGTCAATCACCGTGTGGGAGTGACCGCCGATGACCACGTCGATGTCGCGTGAATTTCTGGCTATGTCAAGGTCGCTGTAGCCGGGCTCGTTGTCATAGCCGATATGGGTCACGGCAATCACCATGTCGGCGCCGTCTTTCTTGAGCCGGGCAGCCTCTTCGTTGGCAGCCTTTATGCCGTCGATGTATTTGACACCGGCGTAGTTCGACTCGGTCACAATTCCAGCCGGATCAAGATTGATGCCGATGAAGCCCACGGTCTTGTCGCCGATCTTTTTCATCATCGAGGGTACAAAAAGGCCTTCGAGCGTCGATCCGCTGAAGTCATAGTTGGTGCTGAGGCGCACGGCGTTGAGCTGTTTCCACTCCTTGGCGAGCTGCTCCATGCCTTTGTCAAACTCGTGGTTGCCGAGAATCTGTATGTCATAGCCCATAGCGTTCATGACCTTGCGCTCCACTTCTCCGCCGAAGAGGGTGTAGTAGAGCGAGCCCTGCACTGCATCGCCGGCATCAATCAGCATCACGTTATCATTGGCACCTCTTACGCTGTCAATCAGCACACTGCGCCGGGCCGCGCCACCGAGGTTGTGGCGGTCGGGGTCGATGGCCGAGTGGGTGTCGTTTGTGTGGAGAATCACAAGCCGGTTGGCCGAATCGTCTTTCTTCGTGCAGCTGCTCACGCCGAAGAGGGCCGCTAAAGCACACGCTATCAGTAATCTGTTGAGTTTCATATGCTATATTGATATAATATCTAAATTACATTACAAACGGCACTTCGCAAAAGTTTCTCACTCCCGCAAAACGCATCGGCAAAATTAGCAAAAATCCTTGAATACCGGAGGCAAGAGGTTGTTTTTAAACGAGCTCTAAAAATCATCATGGCCGGCGAAAGACTTCGGGGCGCTCCGTTGGGGTGCTTACTGTCGGGCCAGACGGCGGCGCAGCCTGTTTGCCGCACGGCGCACCTCCTGCTCGTAAAGGCGGCGTTCGCGGCGGTTTCGCGGTCTGAACGGCTCCGGTTCTTCGTCCTCGGCATCATCGGAGTCAACATCCTGTTCGGCTGCTGCGGGGGCAGACACTGCCGCAACGGCTGCGGGCTCACGGTGTTTTCGGGCGGCATCGGCCACTCTTTCGGCGGCGCGCTGACGTGCACGGCGTGAACGCTGGAGAGCCTTATCAATCTCTATGCGTAGCAGGTTGAAAACCAGAATCGTAGCGGCGTCTGAGCCGCCCGGAGGCAGAGTGCCGTCAGCCATATAACGGTCAATGCAGCCCATAGTCGCCTCCGCGGCATCCTCACGGCCTACACTCCTCAGAGAGTCTCTTACGCGGTCTGTGATAGTGGAATAGAAGTTTTTTGATACCGGACAGAGTGGCTTTCGTGTATGTTTTTTCATAGCGCAGTAAATTTTGACTTTTCGTTTGTATTATTACTGCAAAGATAATCACCACCGTCCCCGTTTTAGTGCGATAATGCGGGAGAGGGCAAAAAACATAGTCCCCCGTTGCTTGCTGGACCATCCGGGCCTCGTCTTGCGGGCACCCGTCATCTGCGGGTCCATTCGGAACGGTAAATCGGTGTCCTGCCGGACACCACATTTGTTTGAATGTATCCCCCCGACACCTGTGCGCAAAGCGCTGCGGTGTCGGGGGCTACGAGTAAACCGGTGTCCTGGCGGACACCCGCTGCCCGCTGCCCGTCCGTCCCCCGCCTTGCCGCCGTCCTCCGTTGCCTGTGTGACCGTCCGTCCCCCGCCTTGCCGCCGTCCTCCGTTGCTTGTGTGACCATCCGGACCCTGCCTGCCGGGTTTGGCGCTGCCTTTGGATCTGTCCAGGTCACGCTGCGCGTGCTGAGACCGGATGGTGATGTCCGTCAGGACATCGGTTTACTCGTAGCCCGTGACACCGCAGCGCACAGCGCGCAGGTGTCACGGGTTTGCGATCCCCTCCAGCATGTGGTGTCCGGACGAGGACACCGATTTACCGCCCCGGATGGAATGCTAATAATTAAAATATTTTGAATTCTTAGATTTAACTTTATGAAATCTTTATAGCTTTTTTCGACCAATTTTAAGCTTTAGTTCAGTCATTATGGAACCCCATAACTCTTTCACAAAATCTAAAAATTGACTCGAAAATATTCTCTAAATCTTAACATAAATCAAAAGTAAACACGACTCTTAAAAGTCGTTGTATCGATCTTGTCAAGGCGATCAATCCTGACGTAACGCTCCGATTATAAAGCTGCCTACTGTATGTCGATCAGTTTGTGGGTCTGAAGGGAGAGGCGCCAGTGGGGGTTGGCGAGGATGTAGCTGACGGTTGCAGCCGTGTTCGAACCGCCGTCGTAGCGAGGTGAGCTGCAGGGCTGTAGGAAATAGTGCATGGCCGGAAGCGAGTTGGCTATGGACTCGACATCCTGACCTTCGTAGACCACTTTGAGTTCGTCGATGTTGCGCAGGCGCACGGCTATCTCACCCCCAGGGCCCTGCTTCGGCGAACAAGTCACCCAGTCAATCCCTTCGGGCAGAGGATTGGTGCCGTTGGTCTCGATCTGTATGAACCAGCCCTCGTCATGGAGCAGATCGACCAGCATCTGATCGAGTTGCAGCGAGGGTTCGCCTCCGGTGATGATTATGTGGCGTGTGGGATATTGCCCGATTGCCTCTACAATCTGCGCGGGACTCATCAGAGTGTGTTCCTCGTGGCGGGTGTCGCAGAAGCCGCATTTCAGATTGCAGCCGCTCATGCGCAGAAACACCGCGGGAGTGCCCGTGAAGTAGCCCTCGCCCTGAAGCGAATAGAAAATCTCGTTTATACGGTAGCTCATAAAAAAGGAGTAGTGGTGGGGGGAGTGTTGGTGGGGGAATGGATTATTCGTCAGTCTCGTAGCTTGCCACGTTGCCCTCGCTTTCCTGCACGTCCACGCGGTAGCAGTGGGGAATCTGCTCGCAGATCCAGCGGGCAATGTTCTCGGCCGTGGGGTTGAAGGGGAGAAGTTCGTTGAAATTGCCGTGGTCGAGATAAGAGGTGATGTGCTCCTTGATGTGGCTGAAATCGGCCACCATACCGTCGGCGTTGAGCTGGCGTGAGCGGCAGTGGACGGTCACAATCCAGTTGTGGCCGTGCAGGCGGCTGCATTTGCTTTCATATGACAGTTCGAGGCGGTGGCAGCCTGCAAGTTCGAATCGCTTGGTGATATAGTACATAAGTAACTCTCTCTCTAATTAAAGAAACTCTGAAATTTTTTTGGGGGGTGTAACTCTTGTTATGAAACACCCTCTTGTTCCTTGGCGCCGCTGACCGGATAGAGGCCCTGCTCGGCGGCCAGGCGCAGCATCAGTTCGCGGGCTTCCCCGTGGTCGTTGTGGATCACGCCGTCAAGCACCGCATTTTTGATGGCACTCTTGATCTGGCCTACTACCGGACCGCCTGAAATGCCGAAAGTCTCCATGATCTCGGTGCCGTCGACCGGCGGCTTGAAGTTGCGGATGTGGTCACGCTCGTTGAGGTCTACCATCTTGCGGCGCACAAGCGCGAAATTGTCGAGAATCCGGCGCACTTTTTCCTGATTCTTGGAGGTGATGTCGGCCTCGCAGAGAGTCATCAGATCTTCAATGTCATCGCCCGCGTCGTGGATCAGACGGCGCACAGCCGAATCCGTGACCTCGTCCTCCACCAGTGCTATGGGGCGCATGTGGAGCTCTACGAGTTTGGCCACATATTTCATCTTTGAATCCTGCGGGAGCCTCATGCGGCGGAAAATGCGCGGCACCATCTTGGCACCGATGAAATTGTGGTTGTGGAAGGTCCAGCCTATTTTTTCGTCCCAGCGCTTGGTGACGGGCTTGGCTATGTCATGCATAAGCGCTCCCCAGCGCAACCACACGTCGTCGCTCTTCTCGGCCACGTTGTCGAGCACGGCCATAGTGTGGTAGAAATTGTCCTTGTGGCCGCGTCCGTTGACCACGTCCACCCCCTTCATGGCGGCCAGCTCGGGGAAGATGATGGCAAGCAGACCTGATTTCAGCAGCAGATCCCAGCCGGTTGACGGGCGGCGGGAGTGCATGATCTTCATCAGCTCGTCGACAATGCGCTCTTTTGAGATGATGCGTATGCGCTCGGCATTGCGGCGTATGGCCTCGAAGGTCTCAGGCAGGATGGTGAAATCGAGCTGAGTGGCGAAGCGGATGGCCCGCATCATGCGCAGAGGATCGTCGCTGAAAGTGACATCGGGATCGAGCGGAGTGCGCAGAATACGGCGCTCCATGTCGGCCAGTCCGTCGAAGAGATCCACGAGCTGCCCGAAGCCGTTGCGGTTGACACACAGAGCCAAAGCGTTGACGGTGAAGTCGCGGCGCGAGAGGTCTTCTTCGAGAGTGCCGTCCTCGACCACCGGCTTGCGCGAGTTGCGGTCATAGCTTTCGCGGCGTGCGCCTACGAATTCGAGTTCCGTGTCGTGGCGCTTGACCTGCGCGGTGCCGAAGTTGCGGAACACGTTGAGGTGTGTGCCCCGGCCGAGGCGCGAGGCCACTATCTCGGCCAGTTCGATGCCGCTGCCCACGGTCACGAAGTCGAAATCCTTTGACGGGCGGTCAAGAAACAGATCGCGCACGCATCCCCCCACGGCATAGCAGGGGCGGCTGATCGAGTCGGCTGCCTCGCCGATGGAGTGGAAGAGCGGGAGGTCGATTTTTTTTACTATATCTTCTAAAGATTGCATTTTCAGGTGTTGGCTGTGGTGAGTGGGAGGGGAGTGTGGCGGCCTGTCGGTCAGACGTCGAAATAGGAAATCTCCTCAGGGGCCGGGGTCAGGCATTCAATGCCATCGTCATTGACGGCATAGGTATTCTCGATGCCTACGGCACCTGTGCCCGGAATCACGAATTTCGGTTCGAGGGCTATCACATTGCCTGCGGCGATGATGTCGCGCGAGCGGGGAGCGATCACCGGAAGCTCGTTGATCTCTATGCCGATGCCGTGGCCTATGAAGCCTGCATGCTGGCGGTGGCCCATGAAGTAGGGGTGCAGGCCGCACTCTCTGACCATCTCCTCGGCCTTGGCATAGAGCGCCTTGGCCTCGGCTCCCGGACGCATCATGGCGCAGAGCTCGCGGTGGATGTCGATTGAACACTGATGGGCCTTGAGAGCCAGCGGATCGACATTGCCAAGGGCGAATACACGGGTCATGTCAGTCATGTAGCCGTCAAAATTGCCGTTCATGTCGACCATCACCGTATTGCCCGGCTTGATGGTGTTGCCGTTGGCACCCACCGGCAGCGAGGGATCCATGCCCTGGCCGCCCATTGCGAAATCGTAGGGCGAGGGGAAGTCGGCATTGTCGCCCACAAGCACGTTGCCCATATAAAGCTCCATCGAGTCTCCACTGATGCGGAACTGGCCGAGGCAACCTTCCAGACGGCTGAGTTTCTCGATCTCCACCTGAAGCTCAAGATCGTTCATGCCCGGCTGATAGAGATGAGGGATGCGGCTGTAGACATGGACATGCTTCACTCCTGAGCGGCGTATCATGTCGATCTCACCGGCAGTCTTCACCGCGCGGGCCTGGCGCATGACCGCAGAGGCGTTTTTAAGCTCGCTCTGCGGAAAGACGCTCTTCAGGCGCATGGCCGTAGAGTAGGGGAGCACATCCAGTTCGAGGCCTATGGCTTCGGGAACGTTCAGCCCCACAGTCTGGCCTATCTCTTCAGGCTTGCGGATATAGACCACACCGTCGCCTTCGAGTTCCACCGGCCGGCGCACAAAATAGATGACCGGACCTTCCAGAGGCAGATAGATGTATCCGGCGTAGACACGTCCGGTCAGATAATATTTGTTGGCATTGTCAGAAATCAGCATGGCCGGAAGCTGATCGGCAGCCATCCGGGCCCTGACCCTGTCAATGCGCATCTGCTGCTCTTCGGGAGTGAGGAGCAGCAGATGGCTGATGTCTATGGGTTTCATTATCGGACTATTCTTCATTGAGCTGGTCGGGAGAGATGCGGATAAGGGTCAGCATCGGCATTCCGTCGGAATCCTTCATGATAGCCTGGTCGGCAGAGGCACCTTCAGTGCATGTGGCCACCTCTTCGAGAGCCACGAGGAATGACTGTTCGGTGGCAATGTCAGGGCAGGTCATGCGGGTGGTGGCGAGATCCTTGAACTCTATGCCGTCGCCCTTGTCGAGGTTGATGACCACGGTGCCGTTGAGAATGTTGCAGCCGGCATTGCCGTGGATTTTGCATTCGTCAATATCGATCACCACCTTGATGGCTGTCGAGGCAGGAACCGGAGTACCCTTGATGGTAGTCACCTGCCATGCGCCGTTGAGGAACGATAGATTGCGCTTGCGCAGAGTCATGAGAGCCGTGCCTGATTCGGAATTGAGCGAGATGGAGTTGTTGTCGATCACACTGTAGGAAGCCACCTGGTTGATAGCCTGGTTGAAAGCGAATTCATAAGGCGCGTCCGGACAAGCTTTGAGCGAGGTGATAAACTCGCCGTTGGGATTGAGCTTCGTGCCTTTGACAATCCATGAACCGTTGAGATAATTGCAGCCGTTGAAGCCGATCACCAGAATGGCGGTCTTCGCTTCAGGGATAGCCTTGAAAGTCACTTCGGGATGATTGTCGCCGTTGACCTTCACCTCCTCGCCGTTGATAGTGGTGACAGACCAGCTTCCGAGCAGAGGCTCGATCAGAGTTTCGGCAGATGCCGGTTTCGGCTGTCCGGTTACGGTAGTAGTCTTTACGTTTGCGTTTTCGCTATCCACGGTAGTGCCGTTTTTTTTGAATACATTGCAGCCTGACATAAGCAAAGTTGCTGAAATGGCGGTTGCTAACAGAGAAACAGATTTCATAATCATATATGTTTTTTTAATTTCGGAAGGACGTTCGGGAACTCCGGCTACAACTTCGGGAGCCCATCGGGTTTTAGAGATTAAACATCCGAAACCCCGACTTTGTGCGCCCTCCGTGAAGAATTGACAACAGTCAGACGCCACCGCGCCTGATCTAACTACACCACAAAAGTAATCAATTTCCCGCACATAGGCAATCTTTCCCCGCCAACGCCCCCGGCCACCGCGATAATTACATAACCCTTTGCAAAAAAAGATCTGTCTGACAAATCCTGGCATCGTTTGCTTTTAAGCGATGATCTGACCGTTTAAAGGATTACGTGGCTATGTTTTGTGCACATTTTTGGGACGGATGTGTTATATTTTGCGATGAAATGTGATTTAATAGAATTATTCTCACTATCTTTGCACTGAATAAATCGACCGATTATGGAACATGACGGCAAGGAACATAACGGCAAGCAGGAGCTGCTCGACAGACGCTATCTGCGCATGGCCCGCATATGGGCCGAGAATTCCTATTGCGAACGGCGGAAAGTCGGGGCGCTGATGGTTAAGGGGCGCACTATTATTTCCGACGGGTTCAACGGAACTCCGGCAGGCTTCGAGAATGTCTGCGAGGACGAGAGCGGTCAGACCAAGACCTATGTGCTCCACGCCGAAGCCAATGCCATCACCAAGGTGGCCCGCTCAAACAACTCTGCCGAGGGTTCGACGCTCTATGTTACCGCTTCTCCCTGTCTGGACTGCGCGAAGCTGATCATCCAGGCCGGAATAAAGAGGGTGGTGTTCAACGAACTCTACCGCATCACCGACGGCATAGATCTGCTGCGCCGTGCAGGGGTGGAATGCTGCCATATATCGGATGCCTGCGAGACTGACGGCGTTTATAGTAATTAGCCGCCTGCTCCACGCCGGCCCATACTTAGAGGCCGTTGTTTTTTTGACAACCTCTTATTGCTATTCGTACATTATTACATTGTCTCTGATAAGATAAAAACATCAAAAAGCTAATTTTTTTGTAAAAACCTTCTATGAACAACCGTCTTAAGAAAACATCCGTCTGGATGCCGCTTGCCATTGCAGTGGCTCTCGTGGCCGGAATGTGGATCGGTAAATCTTTTTTCAATAATTCCGCAAGGTGGAATTCCAGAAGCAAGCTTGACACGATTCTGGAAATAATCGACCGCTCGTATGTCGACGATGTTGACCCCGACAGTCTGCTTGAGGCTTCGTTTGCCGGGTTGCTCTCGCATCTCGACCCCCACTCGGTCTATATCCCCGCCTCGGATCTTCAGAACGTCAACGAGGAGCTGAGCGGCTCGTTTTCAGGCATCGGCATATCGTTCAATCTGCTCAACGACAGCATTAATGTGCTTGAGGTGATTTCCGGCGGACCCTCGGAGAAGGCCGGTCTGCTTGCCGGCGACAAGATTGTGAGCATCAACGACACCATTGTGGCCGGGCAGAAATGGAGCGATGTCAAGGTGCGCTCTTCGCTGCGCGGGCCTAAGGGGAGTGTGGTGAAGCTCGGCATCAAACGCCACACGTCGAAAAAGATTCTTCCTTTCGAGGTGGTCCGCGGCGACATCCCTGTGACCTCTATCGACGCCGCCTATATGATCGCTCCGAAGACCGGCTATGTCAAGATCAATAAATTCGGGTCGAACACCTACAGCGAATTTCTCACCTCGGTTGTCAACCTTATGGCCGACGGGGCCGAGAAGTTTGTAATAGACCTCCGCGGCAACGGCGGCGGCTTCATGGAGCCCGCCGTGCTGATGGCCAATGAATTCCTGCCTGCCGGCTCGCCGATAGTGAGTATGCGCGGAAAGACTGCTCCCGATGACCGCCCTACGTTCAGCGACGGTTCCGGATCGCTGCTCAACACCGAGCTGGTGGTTCTGATCGACGAGGTCTCGGCAAGCGCGAGCGAGATCTTCGCCGGTGCTATCCAGGACAATGACCGCGGACTGGTGATAGGCCGCCGCTCGTTCGGCAAGGGTCTGGTTCAGAATCAGATCGAACTGCCTGACAGCAGTGCCCTGCGTCTGACCATAGCCCGCTACTACACTCCGTCGGGGCGCTGCATCCAGAAGACCTACGCTCCGGGAACGGATTATGACCGCGATATCATCAACCGCTACGAACACGGCGAGTTCTACAGCGCCGATTCCATAAAGCTCGACAAGTCGCTTGCCTTCGAGACCATGCACGGACGCACCGTCTATGGCGGCGGGGGCATCATGCCTGACATTTTCGTCCCGAATGACACTGCCGGCATCACGTCGTATTATCTCAACGTAGTCAATGCCGGTCTGATTCAGAAATATACTTTCGACTATACCGACCGAAACCGCGACAGGCTTGAAAAGTCAGGCGGTGTGGCTGCTCTTCTGCGCATGCTCCCTGACGATGACACTCTGCTTCAGGACTTTGTCAGCTACTCGCAGAAGGCCGGTGTGGCTCCCCGCTGGTACTACATAAACATTTCCCGTGATCTGCTTGTTAATCAACTGAAAGCCATGATAGTCCGTAATGTGCTTGGCGTAGAGGGCTATTTCAAGGTGTTCAACGAACTTGACCCGACGGTTGTCAGCGGAGTCGAGGCTCTCGCCTCCGGCAAGGCGGCTTTTCCGGTCAAGGAGATAAAATAGATTCTCTAAAGCTTCCACCGGGACTATGAAAAAAGATGACATAAGGCGCAATATAAAGGCCCGCAAGACTCTTCTGAGTGAGGAGGAAAAGCAGGCGGCGGCCGAACAGGTGTTCAGCCTGCTCGAACAGACTGCCGAATTCATGCTGTCAGACAGGATTTTGATGTATCATTCGCTTCCTGACGAACTGTCAACGCGGGCGTTTATCAGAAAGTGGTGCGGACGCAAGCATTTCTATGTTCCGCGCGTCAACGGTGTGAATCTTGAGATTCTTCCATACGATGAATCGCGCCTGAGCCTCGGTTCGTTCCATATCGAGGAGCCTACGGGGACTGACACTTCTTCGGTCGATGAGATGGAGATGATCGTGGTCCCGGCTGTGGCCTATGACCGCAGCGGCAACCGTGTGGGCCGCGGCAAGGGTTATTACGACCGCCTTCTCGCCGGAAGCCGTGCCCGCAAAGTGGGTGTGGCCTATGATTTTCAGCTCGTTGATGAGATTGAAGCCGATCCGCATGACGTGCAGGTTGACGTGGTCATCACCCAGAACAATCACATTGTTATCAGGAAATACCGCCACTGATTTTTCCACGGCGCTCCCCCCCTTCCATCTGTCCGCCTCCAAGCCCTCCGGCCAAATGACCGAACGGTGAATGGGAGCGGGTGCTGTCGCGTGGATAAAGGACTGGTAAGGCGCGTTTTATCTTATGGACGTGTGGCGGGCATGTTTTGCAAACAAGGATGTTTGCAAGCCTCTTCGAGGTATTGGGGGTGGTTACACTGTCTTGGAATAGAGGATGTCACGGTCACGTGGTGGAAGTAAATCAGTGTCCTACGGACGCCTGCGGGGATTTTTATTGGCCGTGGAAGCGGATGAGGGCGTCCATCGGGGCTTGGGTGATGCGGCCTATTGTCAGTCCGCAGTCTGCGGCTGCCCGGCGGAGCTGAGGGGCGAAGTGGTGGGCTATGGAGCCGATGAAGTGGACGGGTAGAGCGCGGGCGTTGTCGTAGTCGAGTATGTTCATCCGGAAGAAGCGGGTGAATTCATCTGTGACGAGTCGGCTGATCTCAGGTATGCCGATATGTTCTTTCAGGAAGGGGGCGAATGAGGCGAGATAGGCGGCCGGGCGCTCTCCTCGGTAGACGTTGCGGATGACTTCGGCTTTGTCTGCTTCCGGGTAGCGGTCGGTGAACAGTGAGATGAGGTTTTGCGGCAGGCGGCGTTTGAATATGCCGGTCAGGAGGGCTTTGCCGAGGGAGGCGCCGCTGCCTTCGTCGCCGAGTATGAAGCCCATAGGTGGTGTGTTGGCCGTGATACGGCGGCCGTCATAGAGGCAGGAGTTGGATCCGGTGCCGAGTATGCAGGCTATTCCGGGCTCGGAGCCGCAGAGGGCGCGGGCGGCGGCGAGCATGTCGCTGTCGACGTGGGCTGTCTCTGCCGCAAAGGTAGCTTTCAGCACCGAGCCTACTTCCCGGCAGCGCTCTCCGATGCATCCGGCACCGTAGAAATATATGGTGCTGCAGCCTGTGGCATCGCCAAGGAGTGCGGGGGCGTCTTCGCGTATGATCTCCACGAGGCGGTCGGTGTGAGACTGGGCGGCATTGAATCCGCGGGTGCAGAGGCGCAGGCTGCATCTGGAGTCTTTTCCCAGCAGCGCCCATTCTATTTTGGTGCTTCCGGCATCGGCTATGACTGTCATGATCGGTTTATCGGATACTATATAATTAAGGTGTGATTACTCGTAGAGGCGGTAGATTTCGGCGCGGGCGGTGAAGGCTTCCACGTCTTTGTTCCAGTAGTCGACCATGTCTTTGACCTTGTAGTTTTCCTGGAAGAGTTCGCGGACTTTTGATGATCCGCAGACCATGTCAAACATCTTTATGCGGGCCGGTGTGGCTTTCGAGAATGCTTTCTGGCCGGGATACATGGCGGCGAGTTCCTGCATGATGTAGAACTGGATGAGGGTCAGAGGGGCTGCCGCGGCATCGCGGACATAGATTTCCACTCCGTGGAGGTTTTCGCCTTTGAAGATGGCGTAGAAGGGTTTGTAGTGGATAGGGCGGAACTCAACACCGGGTATCTTCAGTGCTGTCAGGCGGTCAGAAAGTTTCTGGGCGTTGATCCAACCGGCACCGGTGAGTTTGAAGGGGAGGGTATAGCCTACGCCGATCGATACGTAGTCAAGCTCACCCATGATGCCTGTGGCCGGATAGAGCAGGGCTGTTGTCGGGTCGGGGATATGGGGCGAGGGGAGCACCCAGGGCATTCCGGTGTCGGCGAATGTCATGGAGCGGTGCCAGCCTTTCATGGGTATGACTGTCAGGTCGGCTTTCATGCCGCTTTTGAGCAGACCCTCGCCGTTGAGGTAGCGGGCGAGTTCGCCGGGGGTCAGTCCGTAGACGTAGGGGATTGGATACTGGCTGACAAAGGAGAAATTGCCTTGTTCGGCGATGCTGCCTTCCACCTTGTTTCCGCCGAGCGGATTCGGGCGGTCGAGCACCATGAATTTCTTCCCGTTCTGGGCTGCGGCTTCCATAGCAAGCCCCATAGTGGAAATGAAGGTGTAGCTGCGGGTGCCGATGTCCTGGATGTCATAGACGAGCACATCTACGTTCTGAAGCATCTCCGGGGTTGGCTTTTTGGTTTTACCGTGGAGCGAGTAGACGGGCACTCCGGTTTTCGGATCGGTGTCATTGGCCACGTTGGCTCCGGCCACATGGTCGCCTCTGACACCGTGTTCGGGGGCGAAGAGAGCAGTCAGCCTGACGTTGTGGGCTTCGGCAAGGATGTCGATTGTCGATTTGAGCGAATTGTCAACGCCTGTAGGGTTTGTGATGAGGCCCACTCGCATTCCGTCGAGTTCCTCGAAGCCGTTGCGGCGGAGCACCTCGATGCCTGGCAGCACCGCGGGGCTTTCCGGTTTGTGGCCGGTGACTGCCGGGGAGGTAGCAGCAGCTGTGTCTGAGTCCTGAGAGTCAGCTGTGGCGGAAGAATTGGCATTGCCGCAGCCTATGGCTGCTATGGCGAGCAGAAAAGTTGATAGAAGTCCGGTCATTTTCATAATCATATTATAACGCTTCCACCCCGCATACAGGTTTGGTAAAACCGTGGGAATTCATGCGGGAAGCCTGCAAAAATAAGAAGTTTGGAGGAGATATGCAATAAGAGGTGTTTTTAAACGACCTCTAAAAGGTTTTCCGGACACCCTAATTTTCTTTTCGACCGGCTTTCAGAAGATGGCGAATAGTGTTAAATTTGTGACATGAAATTCTTAAAGAAAAAAGTAGACCGGATCATAGATCTGACTTTCTGTCTGGTATTCATGCCGTTGTTGATTGTGCTGAGCCCGGCTTATTACTGGCTCTCCGACTGGCCGGGGTTTACGTGGCTTCTGATTGCCTGTCTCTACGGCGACTATTTCGCGGTGCGTCTGCTCAACATACCCAAGCTTTTTGTGGAACGAAAGTACTGGCTTATCGGTGTGATTCTTGTGGTGCTTGTGATAGGCAACTACATACTGACGCAGTACAGGCTTCCGGAGGTGACGTTCAACGCCGAGTCACTGACGGCTCTTTACAATCAGATACGCAACTACAGCAAGGCAATCGGAGTGTGGATGATGTTCTCGCTGGTGATGGGCTATGCGCTGTCCATGTCGTTTATCCAGGAACTTTACCGGCAGCTGATGATCAAGAAGGAGGTGGAGCTGCAGAGGAACACTGCCGAGCTTGCCGTCTATAAGGCCCAGATCAACCCGCATTTCCTTTTCAATACGCTCAACTCGCTCTACAGTATGCTCATCGGCACATCGGAACGCACAGAGACGGCTTTCGTGAAGTTTATCGAACTGGTCAAATATACCTATACCGGGGTAGACCGCGACACTGTGGCGCTGGGCGAGGAGATACGTTATATCCGTAACTATATCGACCTGCAGTCGTTGCGTCTCAACGGCCATACCAAAGTGAAATGGAGCTGCGATGTGGACGACGAGAGCGCGCGCATCCCGCCGATGATCATGATCACGTTTCTTGAAAATGTGTTCAAATACGGCACTTCGACCCACCGCGACTGCCTGATAGACATAAGCCTCACTCTTAAGGAGGGCTTGCTTGAATTCCACACTGAAAATGATATTCTCAAGCGCGTTGAGGAGTTCAGGACCGAGGCTCCGGTGGGTCTGGAGAACTGCCGTGTGCGGCTTGCCTGCCTTTTCCCGGATGCCTGCGAACTGAAGACCGTGGAGAAGGACGGAAAATTTATTGTTGATCTAAAAATCAGACTCTCATGACAAGTCAAAAGCTCAGATGTGTGGCTATCGACGATGAGCCACTGGCCCTGGATATCATCTCCAAATTCTGTGAACGTTTCGGCGGCATAGAGCTGTCGGCCTATTCCGATCCGGCCGAGGGGATCGAGGTCATTAAGAAGGGTGATTTCGATCTGGCGTTTCTCGATGTGGAGATGGAGGGTATCAACGGCCTGGAAATTGCCGCTGCGGTGCCTCCGGAGGCTTGTTTCATATTCACCACGGCCTATCTCGATTATGCTTTCGACGGGTTCAATCTCAACGCCGTCGACTATCTGCACAAGCCTTTTGCCTATGACCGGTTCAAACTTGCGGTGGAGAAGGCTATAAAGAAGCTTGACTATAACGAGCATGTGCAGGCTGACAAGTGTATAGTGGTCAAGCAGGAATACAATAATGTGTCTATTCCGTTGGCTGACATTGCCTATGTCGAGGCTATGGAGGGCTATTCGAAGATTTTCCGCACTGACGGTTCGTGTACGCTCTCGCGCGTGATACTCAAGACAATAGGAGCGATGCTTCCCCAGAAGAAGTTTCTGAGGATTCACCGCTCGTTTATAGTGGCTGTCGACAAGATCCGGAGTTTCAGCCGTCAGAGCGTCACTCTGGCCAGCGGGCAGACCATTCCGGTGGGGCGCCAGTACAGCGCTCTGCTTGCGGAGCGTCTGCAGAATCAGAAGTAGGATGCCTGATCGGATGGGGCGGGCCGGGCTGCCCCTCAGGTCAGGGGAGTCGGCTGTAGTCTTGGTCGGCTACGGGTTCAAGCCAGATGTTTGATGTGTCGTCGCCCGGAATCTCGAATGCGAGGTGGGCGAACCAAGAATCGGCGGCGGCAGTGTCGTCGGCCCAGACTTCTTTTGCGAGGCGGAATGCTGCCCAGGCTTTTGGCCATCCGGCGTAGAAGGCTATGTGGGTGATGGTTTCTGCGATTTCCGTGCGGCTGATGCTTCATGCTTTGGCTGATGATTTTTGTGCAAAGTTAGGGCAATCGCGTCTTTTGGATGTTACCAATAGGCAGGACCTTTGTACCATTTTTGTAGATTCCGTCGGCGAGATGATAGGACGATGGTAAATCAGTGTCCTCCGGATACTTTTTTTGGGGGGGTGGGTGGTTTTTCCCGTGACGCCTGCGCGCTGTGCGCTGCGGTGTCACGGGCTACGAGTAAATCTGCGTCCTCCGGACGCGCATTGGTTGATTCGGGTTGATTGGGGGGGCGGGTGTCCGTAGGACACCGATTTAGTCGTAGCCCCCGACACCGTGCGCAAAGCGCAAAGGTGTCGGGGGGAAGTGGATATGAGGCAAGAATGTGGTGTCCGTAAGGACACCGGTTTACGGTTCCGGACGGGATATACGTGGGATGTTTGTGGGTTGTGCATGGGTTATGCGTTGGTTGTGCCGAGGCATTGCCGGGGCTTTTTGGCGCGTTTTTGGTGCGTTTTTGGATGAAGTTATTGAAATTTCAGAAATTATAATTAATTTTGTGGCCGCAGACCGTATCGCAGAAGCCCGGTCAAGGGTGATGCGGGAGGGTCGGCGTAAAAGATGGCTTGCCATTCGGCTTGCCGAAAACAGCAGGGCTGACGGCTCTGCAATGACATACTGAAAAGCGTTTACTCGACGCTCTTTCTTGGCTTGTTGAAACTTCGCAACTTTCTTCATGGTATAGTCAGGAATGAGACAACAGTAGATGCCTTGTGGATATGTATATTCCACCGAAGCGGGCGCGAGAGTGCAGGCTGTCGGTGTTGTTACACATATTCTGCGTGAGGCTTCTGCGTTGTCCGTTCTACTATACCAGGCAATGCGAAGGCCTCAACAAGCGGAACGGGCAACAAGTACGGCTCTCACGCTTTTTTGTTTTATAAACCAATCCTGATAGATACCGGAGAGGGGAGCCTGTGGTGTAATGTTTGTTATGACACGACTCAAATCATTCGTGCAATTGCTGATGGTCTGCATTTTGGCAGTCACTACAGGTTGCAGTGGAGATGGACCGGAATCTGCAACTGACAATCTTGCCGGAAATTGGTATGGCACGCGCTGTTATGTAAACAATGGTGCCGTGAAATATCAGAACATAACTCTTCGCCTGAATTCCGACAAGACAGGTTCAATGGAGTATGAAGGACCGGATTCTTTTTCAGTGGCATATTTTACATGGTCGGCAAGCGGTGGACGTCTTGTGTGCAAAGGTGCGTATGCCAGTACTTCAGGCGATCTATCCGGTGACTATCAGATGGAATGCCGGATAGAAAGCGGCAGGCTGATACCGACAGGCCAGTTTTCGACGTTCATTCTGACAAAAGATAATTCCGTTATGACCGATGGTGACGGAAATGAGATTGAAAGTCCTGAAACCCAGTTGTACACCCTTCAGAACACATGGGTGTCAACCGATGGGAAAACTGTCATTACGTTCTATCCTGGCGGGGTGTATGATGAATACGTGCTTGACGCGCCGGGGAGCAACTCATACTCTGAATTCAACACGGGGTCTTACTCGTTTGCTCCTCTCAACAAGACACTGACCATCAAGACGACGTTGTGGAATGTCGTGACTCTGAGTGATAAGAGTCTCGTTCTGCAGAGGGGGACTACAAAGATGGAGTTTCGCATGGGGACGCGTTCGGATATGCCGTCAGTTTCAAATCTGAAGTCTAATCTGACATCGGCTTTTGGCTGGACGGACAAAAACGGTAAATATACATTTCGGTTTTTGGCTGACGGAAGCGTGGTATATTTCGAAAATTCGTTCCGGAAATACGGCTCATGGGGTGACATTTCGTTGTGTGCAAGCGGAACTTTTTCTGTATCAGGATCGTACGTGACCTGCAATTTCACTTCTGTTGACTGGGAGTCAGGAACATCAGGAACAGCAAGCTATTTCCCGGATTGGAAATGCGGCAGTCCGGCTACAAAGGTTTACAAGATGGAGATAACGGCTTCTTCCAGCCTGATGGTCACCATGCCTAATTCCACCATTGTATATTTGTCTAAAATCCAATGAAAACGCTGAAGAATTTATCTTTTTTATATTAACCATTTTTTTTTTAACAAACAAATTATGAAATTTTCAATTAAAAATCAGTTCAAATTTGCAACACTTTTCGTTGTATTGGTATCATGTTTTGCTTTTGCTGCATGCAGTGACAACAAAGACAGTTCAGATGAACCGGGTATTTATGAAGGCAAAACATTTGTGGGCTCCTGGCAGGGATCGGATGGCGATGATACTTTTTTTGTCACACTTTCCGCTGACGGGACCTACACGGATTATCTTGTGGTAGGAGGGCAGAAGGAGTCTAAGGCAAGCGGAAAATATACCGTTACCGGTGATAAACTTTCAGTTCCGTCAAACAGTAACTTTGCGAATGCATGGGGCCAAAGTGTTATAACCATGACTTTCTCAGGCGAAAATAAAATGTTGTGGACAAACAGTCTGATGAATAGCTGGGGTGTATCTTTAACCTTCAACCGTAAATAAACAGGATTATGCGAAATTTGCTATTGACTCTGCTTATAGCGACGACTTTTGCTCTGGTTTCATGCTCTGATTCAAAGAATGATGAGCCTGGCGTAGCCGGAGGCTCAGATGAAAAGTTTGTAGGTACCTGGCGTATTGAAACTGTTGATGACAACGGGCGGCCTGTTGTGACTATCGTTGATCTGAATTCAAACAACAGTGCTTCTGTAACGGCCTATACATGCAAAACCAATCCTTGTGTTATGGACTTCAGGGAAACGGATAACGGAACATGGGAATATTCTCCAGATCTTAACTGGCTTAAAATTAGCTATAAAAGCGTATTTGAGGTTGTGGCTTGGGGAATTCATGAAAACGTGACGTTTAATGGCAGCGATCAGTTTTCCGCGAGAAACGTCGGTATAGAAAAGACGTTTGTCTGGAAACGGTCCTCACCTATGGAGGCTAAACGATTCTCAGGACAGTATGGATATTGGAAGGTAAAAAGCTTTTCCGGTATTTTGAGGAGCAGGAGCTTTATAGGTGTTGATCCTGATACTGATAGATATATATGGAGAAGACTGGACCTCAAAGGCTGAGTATGGAACAGACCATCTAAATTACCAATATCTTTATCTGTCGCAGACTCCGGTTTCAAATGACAATAAATTTGATTCGTTTATGTCAAACTCCTATAATACAGTATATTTTAATCATGATGAACCGATTTCCGCTCTTTCGGGTGGAGATTTCGGATATGATAACCGATGGGAACCAGGAGCTTCATATGGAGGTTTTGAATGGTTCAAGATAAAATCATCTGATGCAAATGTATTGGTCGTTGATTATCAGAGTGGATGGTATTATAAAGATTTGCTTTATTCGAAAACGGAAGGCACGATCACATATGAACGTGTAACCGTCTATTAATAAAAGTATGAGACGTTATATTCGCATGTGTACAATGAAAGTGCACATGCGATAATTCCCGATTCTTAGGGATAACGGTTTAAAATCAGGGCTGATTCTTGCTTTGGCAGGATCAGTCCTGTTTTTTGTTTGTTATCCAGCCTCTCCGAGGCAGGGGCGGGGGTGGCGGGTGTCCGCAGGACACCGATTTAGTCGTAGCCCCCGACACCGTGCGCAAAGCGCAAAGGTGTCGGGGGTAGTGGATGTCAGGCAAGAATGTGTGTCCGTCAGGACACCGGTTTACGGTTCCGGACGGGATGTGCACGTCAATTTGTATGCGTTATGATATGACGATGGTAAATCAGTGTCCTTCGGACACTTTTTTTGGGGGTGTTTTTTCCCCGTGACACCTTTGCGCTGTGCGCTGCGGTGTCATGGGCTACGAGTAAATCTGCGTCCTCCGGACGCGCATTGGTTGATCCGGGTTGATTGGCGGGTCGGATGCGCGCGGGTTGATTCGGGTTGATTGGGGGGTCGGACGCGCGTTGGTTGATTCGGGTTGATCGGCGGGTCGGACGTGCATTGGTTGATTCGGGTTGATTGGCGGGTCGGATGTGCGTGGGATGTGTCGAGGCAATTCGGATGCGGGCGGATTGATTCAGGCTATGCCGGGGGGAGGTTTTGGCGGTAGAGGGGGAGGGTGGGGGATTTGAGGAGTTTTTTGATGGTTTTGCGGTCGAAGCTGTCTGCGAAGTAGTCCCAGAGGGGTTTGATTTTCGATAGAATCTGGGTGTCGCCGCTGAGGGTGCGGGTGTAGTGGTCGAGGATGGCTTCGTGGAGGCGGAGGAGGTGGCTGCGGATGTCGGCGGGGGTCCATTCGCGTCCGGCGGTCCATTCGGCTATGAGGGAGGGGCGGCGCAGGAGGCCGCGGCCGAGCATGATGCCTGAGAGCGTGGGGTAGCGCTGACGCAGGTGGTCGATCTGCTGCGGTGTGGTGATCTCGCCGTTGAAGACGAGGGGGTGGGGGCAGGCGGCGGCGAGGGCTTCGAAGCTGTCGAGATGGAGCTGTCCGCTGTATTGCTGCGAGGCTGTGCGCGGATGGACGGTGAGGTGGCTCAGGGGCATGAGGCTGATGGCCGGCATGAGGCTTTGCCATTCGTCAGGGTCGGTGATGCCGAGGCGCATTTTGACGGAGAAGGTGATGTCAGGGTAGTCTGCGGTCATTATGCCGGCTATCTCCCGGAGCAGGTCGGGCTGCCTGAGGAGTCCGGCTCCGCGGCCTTTGCGGACCTGGGGGACGAAGGGGCAGCCGAGGTTGAGGTCCAGATGGCTGTGGCCGGCGCTGCGGACGGCTGATGTCAGGGTGCGGAATTCGGTGGCGTCGCGGAAAATGATCTGGGGGATGAGCCGGTGGTTGGCGTTGAGGGGCGAGGTGATGTCGCGCAGGTCGCGCGGACGGACGCTACCTTTCTCGATGCGCAGAAATGGTGAGAAGTAGGTCAGAGACTCCCCGCCGCCATAGATTTCGGCATGGAAATGGCGGAAGGGAGCCTCTGTGTAGCCCTGAAGCGGTGCGGCCATCAGCCGGAAGCCGCCGGTTGGGGGTGTTGCAGGCATTGTGTGAGATAGGGGGGCTTGCTTGTGGATCAGAAGCTTTTGAGCCAGGCGCTGAGTTCGTCGAGCACCTGGTCGTGGTAGCTGAAGGAGTTGTGGAAGCCCCATCCGTGGCCGCCGGTGGGGTAGATGTGGAGGGCGGCGGGGATGCCGTTGGCCAGGAGGGCGGTGTAGTAGTTGACGGAGTTGGCCGGGGGGACGGCTCGGTCGTCGCTGCTGAGGATCAGGAAGGCGCGGGGTGTTTCGGCAGTGACTTGTTTTTCGTTTGAGTATTCTGTTTCAAGAGTTTCATCTGCGTCTTTACCGAGGAGGTTGTCATGAGATCCGCGGTGGGTGTAGGCCTTGTCCATTGTGATGACGGGATAGAAGAGTATCTGGAAATCGGGACGTGATTCGGCCGGGGCGTGTGTGGCTACGGTGGATGCGAGGTGGCCGCCGGCCGATGAGCCCATTATGCCGATCTGCGCGGGGTCGAGGTTCCAGACTCCGGCGCTGTCGCGGAGGAGTTTTACTGCGTTGCAGGCGTCGCCGATGGGGAGGCTGCGGTCGCCTTTGGGCATTGTGTAGGCTACGACGGCGTAGGCTATGCCGCGTTCGTTGAAGAATGGTGCCCAGTCATGGCCTTCATGGTTGAGGGCGAGGTGGGAGTAGCCTCCTCCGGGGAGGGCCACTACGGCGCGGCCGGTGGCTTTGGCGGTGTCAGGGAGGTAGACACGCATGTTGGGGGAACTGATTTCGATGACGCGGTTTTCGGCGCTGACGGCTGAGGGGAGTGCGGTGCCGAGCATGATGGCCGAGGCGAGGCCGAGGATATGGGATGAAAGTTTCATGAGCGTGTTAGATATAAATATAAATAGGTGTGGGTTGATCTGTTGCCGGTTGTTATTTGCTTGTGAGGCGGATTTTGAGGTCTTTGTATTCAGGCGAGGATGCGGTGAGGGTTACCGGGCCGGGTGTGGCGGTGGAGCGGAGTATCACGGTGGCGGTGCCGTTGTGGAGGCTGCGGGTGTTGCCGGTTGAGAGTTCGTGGCTGCAGAGGTCGCCGTTGATCACTCCGACTATTTCGGCCGGGCCGTCAACGCTGAATGTCAGCGGGGCTGAGGCTTGCGGGTCGCGGCGCTTGTGACTGTCAATGGCTTCGATGCGTACGTGCTGGAGGTCCATGCCGTCGGCTTTCCATGAGGGGTTGTCGGCGGTGGCGGTGAGGCGGGAGGCGCGTCCGCTTGTCTCGATGCGGTGGATGGTTACGGGGCGGCCCTGCCCGTCGCGGTAGGCTATGGCTTCGAGATAGCCGTGGCTGTAGGGGATGTTTTCCCAGACAATGCGGTTGCGGGTTTTGGGGTCGGCTACGGCATTGCGCTTGCGGCCGAGGCTTTTGCCGTTGAGGCGCAGCTCGACTTCATCGGCGTTGGTGAAGGTGTAGAGCGTCAGGCTGCTTCCGGGGGTGCGGTTCCAGTGGTCGGACAGTTTCTGAGTGCCTACCTGGACGTCGTTCCACATGAGCTGCTCGTCACTGTCGATGACTCCGATGTGGACCACCGGTTCTTCCGGCTTGAAAATGCTTCGCAGGAACCAGGCTATGGGTTTTGGTTCGAGCGAGATGTCGAATATGCCCTGGGTCCAGCCCTTGGCGGGCCATCCGGCCGATTCGCCGAGATAGTCGATCATGCCCCAGTAGGCCAGACCTACCACGCGGTCGAGGTCCATTTCGTAGAAATTCGGGCCCATGCCGGATGTGTTGGCCTCGCTCTGGTAGAAAATCATTCCTGGAAATCGGCGGCTGTCGCCGGGGAAATACATATATCTGTAATTATAAGAGGCGATGTCGGTGGCCAGGGCCAGAGGGGCGGGGAGGGAGTCGGTGTTGACGTCGCGGTAGCGGGGGTGCATGGCCACGGTCAGGGGGCGGGTGGTGTCGTAGCGCTTGAGGAGGGTTTTCTGCAGGCGGTAGGGTGTAACGCCCCAGTCGGCAAAGGGGAGGTTCCAGAGCATCTGGAGCTCGTTGCCGAGACTCCACATGATTACCGAGGGGTGGTTGCGGTCACGTCTGACCCATTCGGGCAGGTCGACGGGCCATTGTTCCATCCATTCCTTGCGGCCTCCGGCGTTCTGGCGCGTCCATTTGTCATAAAGTTCATCGACTACAAGGATGCCGTAGCGGTCGCAGAGGTCCATGAACTGTTTGCTGTAGGGGTTGTGGGAGCAGCGGATGTGGTTGAAACCGAAGTCTTTGAGTATTCTGATGCGTTTCTCGATCGCTGCCGGGTAGGCTGCGGCTCCGAGGGCACCGAGCGTGTGGTGGTTGGCGATGCCTTTGAGGAGCAGTTTTTTGCCGTTGAGACGGAAGCCGAAGTCGGGGGAGTATTCGATGCTGCGGATGCCGAATGTCTCGGATATGCGGTCGGCCACTTTTCCGTCGGGGGCGAAGAGGGTGAGGCTGAGTGTATAGAGGTGAGGCGAGTCGCAGTCCCACAGACGCGGGGAGGCTATGCGCAGGCTGTCGACGCGGTATTCGTTGGTGCGCTGACGGCGGTTGAAGGGGAGTGTCAGGGTGCGTGAGCTGACTGTCTGTCCGTCGGCATCGGTGATCTCTGCGAGCACACGGATTTCCTTGTAGTTCTTGATGGCGTTGGTGAGTTCGGCGTCGATGACCACTGATGCACTGCTGTCGCTGACATCGGGGGTGGTGATGCGGAGGGGATGGCGTGTGAAATGCAGCCTGGGATCGGTGACTATCAGATTGACGTTGCGGTAGAGGCCGCCGCCGGTGTACCAGCGGGAGTTTTCGGGTTTGCCGGTATCGGCTCGCACGGCCACAATGTTGTCGCCGTCGAAGTCGATGAGCGAAGTGATGTCGGTCTCGAATCCGAGATAGCCGTAGTCTGTGCCGCCTACACGCGAGCCGTTGAAGTAGACATCGCCGGTGAGCATTATGCCTTCGAAGTCAAGCAGGACTCTGCGGCCTTTCCATGCGGGGTCGGCCTTGAAGGTCTTGCGATACCATCCGGCGCCCATTTCCTTGAAGGCGCGGGCGCTGAGGCGGCTGCGGGTGTTGGCGGCCGAGTTGGTCATGTCGGCTTTCTCGTCGGCCGCGGGCGCTACCCAGGGCTGTGAGATCTGGAAGTCGTGCGGAAGGCTGACGGGAGTCCACCGGCTGTCGTTGAAAGAGCGGTCGGGCGCTCCGCAGGTGTCTCCGGCATGGAATTTCCATCCGAAGTTGAAGTTTTCGACCGTCCGGCCTGAGTCCGCGGCAAATACGGGGGTGGTCAGGGTGAATGCAAGGAGGGCCGAAAGAAGTTTATGTTT
Organism: Duncaniella muris; assembly: GCF_003024805.1. Taxonomy (GTDB): domain Bacteria; phylum Bacteroidota; class Bacteroidia; order Bacteroidales; family Muribaculaceae; genus Duncaniella; species Duncaniella muris. The sequence goes on along the minus strand of NZ_PUEC01000008.1, from coordinate 32,922 downwards.
CATGGCAAGTTACTGAATGTGATGTTTGTGCAGCCTCATGTGGAGCCTAGGGTTTCGAGAGCGTAAAGTTACACAAAAAATCACAAACTCACAGCCTCCGGCCATCGGCAATGGAGCCGCGTCCTGAGGAGAGGTGCCCTGCCGGAAGCCACCTCAATCTTTCTGCCGGGTCAGTTCGATTGCTTCCTTGTCGGTGGCCATGAATCTTCTGTTTCTTGGAGTGCTGGCATCATTCCTGTGTTATATATTGTGGACCAGCGAGGTCAAGGTGCTTGAGCCTGAAAAGGCATCGAACTATATTTACTTCAATCCGCTGGTGACCATAATCGCGTCGTCGGTTATATTGGGCGAGCCTATAACGCTGTGGATGCTTGCCGGGGGACTGGCGATCGTTGGCGGTGTGTATCTTACTGCCAGATAGGTGATTTGCGGCTGCCGTAGAGCGTCTTCAGGCGGCAATGAAAGGTGTGGTTGAGAGTGTCCGAAACAGTAAAACAGTAAAATCTGATATTTTGTTAAAAATAGAGCAAAAAAGTTTTGTCATATCAAAAAAACTTTCTACCTTTGTACCCGCAAAAGCGTTGCAACACTATATAAAATCATGGCGAGATAGCTCAGTTGGTTAGAGCGTCGGATTCATAACCCGGAGGTCCCGAGTTCAATTCTCGGTCTCGCTACAGAAAATCGGTCGGAACATCAAGTGATGTTCCGACCGATTTTTGGTTCTGCCGCGTGGAGGCCGGAATGTTTTGGCGCTGATTTTTTGCGGTAGCTGCAAAAAAAGAATGAGTAATGATGGCCGAAGCCAAACAATTACTCATTCTCCTCTCTCCTCAGCGGTATGGACGGGACTCGAACCCGCGACCCCCTGCGTGACAGGCAGGTATTCTAACCAGCTGAACTACCACACCAAGTTGAGTCTTGCTTTACGGAGGCTTTCGTTTCGCTCAACATTGCCGTTATTTCCGTTTTGCGAGTGCAAAGTTAAGCGCATTTTTAATTCTGTGCAAATATTTTTGAAAAAAAATGATGAAAAATAGTGGTTGAGTGATTTTTGTTCTGATATGGATCTAAAATTCGTTTATTTGACGGTGCTTTTTAGGTCGAGATAGTGCTTTCGAAGTGGTGCGGGAAGTTTTTCTATGGCATAGCGCAGCATTGTCCGTGGCATGACGGCGGCATGGCGGTCCAGGAATTGGAGGAGCAATGGTTCGTTTCCGCGTTTGCCCATTTCGCGAAGCATCCATCCGGTTGCCTTGTGGATCAGGTCGTGGGTGTGGGTGAGATAGCGCGTGGCGATCGAGACGGTGGGCAGGGTTATGCCGTTTTTGAGCAGTGTAAATGTGGATACTATGGCTATGCGCTGTTCCCATAGGTTTTCGGAGTGGCTGAGGGTTTCGAGCAGGTCTGGCTGGCCGCTTTGGCAGACGTATTCACCCAGAATTTTTGGGGCCGAGAGGTCGACGAGATCCCAGTTGTTGATTCCGGAGGTGTGTGAGAGATAGAAGTCGATTATCTCACGGCGTGCCGACGGGTCTTTGCGGTTTCGGCGATAGCGCTCAACGAGAACAAGGAGTGCCGACAGACGGTGGTCATGGACGGGGGAGGAGAGCATGGCTTCAACGGCTTCCAGCGGGGCGTCAGACATGAGGCGTGATACTTTCCGGATTGCCGGGACGGTGTTGCCCAGAAAGATGTCACCTTCGCCGTATTGTCCGGGACCGGTTTTGAAGAAGCGTTGCAGGATTTCGCGTTTGCCGGGTGTGATGTCAGAGGCGAGGGCTTCTTTCCAAGTGTCGATAAATTCGGTGATATTCATGGGGATGTGGATAATCAGTTTGTGTTAGCGTCATGCAAAAGTACAAAAGTAGCTCATGAAAATCAAGCTTTTGTTGGAAGAGCCTGATTTTCCGAGCTACTTTCAGAAATTGTTTTTATGAGAGATTATGAGCTGTTCGGTATATATGTATGCTGTGTCCGGGGTAATTTCATCGGCCACCGGGTTTCATGGCGCCGGTCAGACGGCTGCTGAAGAAGTTCCAGATGATTTCGGCAGTCGGCAAGTCTTTGTCGGCCCAGGAGTGTTTCCCTCCATGAATTTCATAGAGCACCACCTCGCGGCCAGACGGAGCTCCGGAGTGGACAGTGCGGGTGATCAGTCGCTGCGGATCGCGCATGGAGCAGAGAGAGTCGGTGGTGACTTTCCGGCAGCCGTTATTGCCGGCGATCATGCCGATTGCTTCCGGCACTGCTATGTAGCAGCCCCAGCCTCCGTCATTGGTCAGGTCACCTTCCCAGCGCGAGGTGCGGTCGGCGTTTCCGTGGATCTCAAGGAAATGGACGGGGAGCGACAGTCTGTGGTTCTTGCACAGCCATTCAAAGGCGAGACCGGCTACTGAGGCATAGGCTTTGAAAAGCTCCGGAGCTGTGAAGGCAAGCTGATAGCAGAGGTCGCCGCCGTTTGACATGCCGGCCATGAACACATTGTCGCGGCTGAGCCGGAAGCGAGAGGTGACTTCGTTTATCAGACAGCGGAAAAAGTCGGCTTCGTCCACGCTCATTGACTCCTGCGGCGGATAGCCGACTTTCCAGCCGTCTTTTCCGCGGGAATCCGGAGAGCCGTCCGGGTAGCATACGGCAAATCCGTGGCGTTCGGCTGTGGCGTTCAGATCGTTAAGCCAGCGTCTGGCCGATCCATAGCCGTGGGTGTAGACCACGAGCGGAGCATCCGGGCGCAGGTCTTCAGGAAGATAAATGCTGTAGGTGCGCACGGTGTCGGCATAGGCAAACTCATGCTTTTCCGGCCTGCCGTCACTTGCCGCCGCTGTCGCTGCAAGCCACAGAAGGACGGCGGAAGAGATCAGGCGTGGGAGCAGGCGCATTTTTATCATTTTTGTTTTTTCGCGCGTGATTTCAGCAACGACTGCAGGCGTTCGGGCTCATTGGTGGTAATGAAATCAACACTGTGGTCGATACACCATTTCATGTCGGCTTCGGAGTTTACGGTCCAGACATTGACAAGGAGTCCGAGATCGTGGCATTCCTTGATCCATTCCGGATGCTTTCTGATGACTTTCATGGCATAGTCGATGCCGGTGCCTCCCATATGTTTGATCTGGGCGGGCATGTAGTCGCCGTCGAGATAGTAGACTCCTGTGCCTTTCGGTGCATATTTTATGAAATTTTTGAAGCCGTCGCTTGAGAAGGTTATGTAGTCGACCTTGTCCTGAAGTCCGTATTTCTTTACCAGAGCCAGGATTGCTTTGACGGCAGCTTTTTCGTGTGAGCGGCTGTCGTGGCGCTTCATCTCGCAGACTATGCGTGATGGCAGGTGTGATGCTGTGGCGAGATAGGCTTCGAGAGTCGGGACGTGCTCTCCGTTGGAGAGTTTTTCGGCGAGCACACGTGATGCCGGCGATGATTCTATGTGGACTCCGTTGATATCCGGATCATGGTTGACCACAAGAACGCTGTCTGCCGTCATCCATACATCGAATTCCGATGCATAGCAGTTGATCGAGTCGGCTTTGACTATCGAGCGGATTGAATTCTGGGCCGAGCCTTCGGCTTTCCAGTAGCCGCGGTGTGCGATTACTTTCGGAGTGTCAGCCGCCATGCTGCCGGCCGCCACAAGAAGAGCGGCGGCGGCAAGCAGACGTGAGATTTTCATTTTGTACATTATATATTATACTCAATGGTTACGGGTTTGTTTACAGGAGTGGAGGCAACTCTGACCACCGGGCATCCGGCGGCTTCGTCATATTCAACCTTGGCTTTTTTGCCGTTGACCGTCACCTTGGCACCGTCTTTCAGTCCTGGAAGCTGCAGCCTGTAGGAGCGGCGCATGGTCTGGCCGGGATATGAACCTTCGGCGGGTGCCACTGTCACGCAGGCGCGGTTGCCTTTCTGGGTGTAGCGGAGCGCGGTTGTGGAATAGATGCCCTTCTGATAGTCAAGCGATATGCCGTCATCCTCATAGAGGCTGAACACGTTGTCGGCATCTTTGGCCGCGGGGTAGACGCGCATGACGAGCGTTTCGAGCGCGGCTGTGGCCGGACGCGGAGTGTAGGGCTGCATGGGGAGTATCCATCCGCCTCTCACATAGAGCGGGAATTCCTCAAGAGGCTTTTCGATCTGTGCGGTCTGGCCTCCGTCTTTGCGTTCGTGGGTGAAATAGTCATACCAGACTTCGCCTTTGGGGAACCAGACTTTCTGCGCGGCAGTCTTGTCTGCACCGCTGCCGGGTGTCGAGATAGGAGCAGCAAGCAGGATGTCGCCGAAAGTGAACTGCTGGGGCTGGCTGAACGATTCCTTCTGGTCGCCATAGTCGATGAACATCGAGCGGTTGAGCGGCACCATAGTGTTGTGGGTCTGCCAGACGCTCGAATAGATGTAGGGCATCATTTCGGAACGCATGTGGTACATCTTTCTCATAGCTTTTGTCTCGCGGTCGCCACTGATCCAGGGGCGTCGGTCGAGGCGCTTGTCTTTGGTGGAATGGACACGCAGGGCAGCCGACAGAGCGCCGAACTGAGTCCATCTGACAGTCAGTTCCGGGTTCGGGTCACCGCGGAAACCGCCTATGTCATGTGCCCAGTAGTAGCATCCGCCCTGACCGCTGCAAGCAGTGAGTTTAACCTCGAAGGCGAGAAGCTCCCAGTTGGCCTGGGCATCGCCGGAGAACTGGATGGGGTGACGGTGGTCGCCCCATCCGGCCCATCGGCTGTAACCGGCACCACGTTTGCCGTTGCGCTGCGAATCGCGGTAGTAAAGTTCGTTGATCCAGGCGAGGGTTGTGGAGTGATGGCCGCGCACATGCGGGTAGAGATAGTTCTGCTGCCAGTCAAGCCACCAGAAGTCCACGCCCATGTCTTCGCTCGGGCGGTGGGCATAGTCAAAGAATTTGGCCATATAGTTGCTGTCGGCTGTGTTGAACAGAGGCACGGTTCCGTCAGTGACACCGAGAGCCTTGATGAATGCCGGATAGTGTTCCTCGTGGGGGCGCATGCCGTCATGCGGATGGTCGTTGAGCGAGACTGTCACGCCACGGGCATGGCAGGAGTCGATCAGAGCTTTCGGATCGGGAATGAGTTCGCGGTTCCAGGTGTAGCCGTTCCAGTTTAGATGTCCGTTGTGGCCTGTGCCGACGGTTGCGTCGTTGGTGTGCCATCCCATGTCAAACACAATGTTGTCAAGCGGGAAGTCATTTTTGTCATAGCCGCGGATGATGTCGAGGAATTCATCGGAGGTATAGTCCCAGTAGCGGCAATACCAGACACCGTGTATGTATTTGCGGGTCATCGGCACCTTGCCGCTGATAGCGCCAAGGCTTGAGAGGGCGGCCTTGTAATCGTTGCCGTAGACGAAGCAATACTGATCCTGGATGTGCGATTCGGTGTCGCGCGGGCTGATCCATCCGTTGACGAGCAGGTCGGTGCGTTCGTCGTCGATCATATACCATCCGTCCTTGCTCAGGATTCCGTCATTCATCGGAATTTCCTTGGTGACACGGTCAAGAGTCTCCACCGGACCTCCGAGATTGTTTTTGGGGAGGAAGCGATTGGTGAATTTCTTCTCTTTGCCGTCAAGAGTGTAAAACACGTGGAGATTCGAAGTCGAGAAGGGGAAACCGTCATGCTTATACCAGATTCTCAGAGCCGGAGTGGTGATCTCGTAGCAGTTGTCGCCGAGTTCGCGGACAGAGATGTCAGAGGGCGAGAGCATGCTGCTGCGGTCATAGGCAAAGAGGGTCGGGGCATCAATGAAGCGGGCGTCGGTGGCATATTCCAGGCGCAGGAGCGTCGGGGTGATGATCGAGAGGCGGTTGTTGCCGAACACAAGCGGATTGCTTGCGGCAGTGTCGGCAAAGGCCATTAGCCCTGATGACATCATCAAGGCTAATGAAAGGAATTTTTTTATGGCTTTTCGCATTGTTGGCTGAGGTCAGGGTTAGTTGTTGGTAATGGTCTCTGTGTAGACGTTGCCGAAGCTGTCAGTGGCGCGGAAGCTCACGCTCTGCCAGCCTGGCTGCGGAGTGTAGAGGAACATGTGGTCGTTATTGTTTTCAGGAGCTGATCCGCCGTGGTTTGCGGGGATGACTCCGTCAACAAGACATTTGCGCACATCGGGGTCCCAGCATTTTCCGCCGTTCTGCGAGGGAATTAGTCGGGCGCTCGCCGGCAGAACTGTCCAGGATCCTGCGTCTTCCTTGACTTCGACAGTCCAGTCTTCATGCCAGCAGAAGATGTTGGCAAGGATCTTGTCATAGGGATCTCCTGCATTCTTAGAGGGATTCCATAACACGGCGTCTTCCGGGTGGTAAAGCTTCATCTGGTAGTCGCGGTCACAGCCGTCGCCGATGAAGTATTTGTTGACCAGGGTATTGCCTTTGAAGTCAAGAGCGCCGTAGCCACGTGGCGAGCCATCGTTGCAAAGCGGATACCAGTAGGCTCCCATCACGGCTGCGAAAGTCGTCTCGGTGATGTTTGAGGCTATGGTAGTGGTGTAGTGGTTGTGGCTGTGGCCGGAGAGGATCTGCACTTCCCTGAAGTCCTTGACCAGATCATAGAGAGCCTGGTTGTTGGTGACATGGGTAGAGCTGTTTCGGCGCTTGGTGGGTATGTGGAGGCCGATGATGACGGCTTTGTCCGGATCAACATAGCTGAGATCCTTTTCAAGCCATTCGAGCTGGGCCTCGGTGATGGTGCCCGTGTAGTCGTTACGGCCGTTGACACCACGGTAGAAAACGTCGTCGAGCACTACGAGGTGGCAGTCTCCGATATTAGCGGAGTAGTATGTCGGGCCGAGGGCATCGCGGAAATCCTTATCACTTTCGGTGTCGTTTTTGATTCCTTCGTTGTGATCATGGTTACCTATCACAGAGAAAACCGGCACGGGGATGTTGCGCATCTCTTTCGCATAGGTGTCGAAGTATTCGGGCTTGTTCCAGACTATGTCGCCGAGCGAGATGCCATAGACGTTTGACGGCAGGCTGGAGGCGAATTCGGCCATTCTGGGAATCATTCCCACGAAATCAGTGATGTCTTTTTCGTTGCCGATCTGCGGGTCGGCCATAGTGAAGAGGGTCCATTCTGTTTTCTTTGGGATTGACACCAGACGGAAATCGCGCTGGATGATCGCGGCGTCGGAATAGTCGAGGGTCTTGTAGAACTTCGGGTCGCCGAGCAGGGTGGGGAGCTCGCAGTCGGCAGGCACGGAAATGAACACGTGCTGGCGGCCTGTGGTGTACATCTGGTATTCGCCGTTGGCGTCGGTTGTCATCACATTGATGCCGTCGCTGACAACCACACCCTGGCGGGGCTGTCCGTCAACCGTCACACGGCCCACGAGGTTTTTGCCGAACTGTGCTTTGATGGTAAGGGGATCCGAATCGGCTCCTGGGCGGCGTTCGGCGACAACATCATCGGAGCATGATGCGAGGAGGCTGACTGCCACCATCGCCGAGGCCATATATCTGAAAAGTTTCATAGAGATTGGAAATTAACAGGTGTTTTTTCTGAAAGAGAGAGGAGAATGAAGGCAATTGCAGTGTGATCAATAACCGGGGTTCTGCTTTAGTAGGGGATTTCCAGCCATAGCCTCAGAGGGCAGCGGGAAACGCTTCTTGGTGTCGTCAGTCGGCTTGTGGGCCCACCAGCTTTCTGTGGTGTAGAGGCCGAGGCGGATGAGGTCGGTGCGGCGGCGGCCTTCACCGAGGAATTCAATCTGCCATTCATCGGCCATGCGGTAGACATCAAGGTTTGCTTCGGTCACGGGGTCCGGGTCGTTGCCGTTGGCGAAGTTGCGTTTGCGCACTTCGTTGATGAGCTGAGCGGCACCCTTTTTGTCGCCTGCGCGCCATTTGCATTCGGCAAGCATGTAGTAGACCTCGGTGAAACGCATGCAGGGATAGTCGGGGTTCCAGAGAAGATCCTTATCGTCGATGTTCGGGATGGGCATCTTGACCAGACGCACTCCGGAGACTTCCGAACCGTCCATCATGGTGCTGCTGTTGCCGGTGATATTGACGTAGTCCACAAGGACCACAGGCTTTCCGGCCATGTCTTTCTGGCCTATGGCCACTTCGCCGGTGTAGGGGTTCTTCTGCAGCCCTACGCAGAACATTCCTTCATACTCCTTGTTGCCGTGGTAGACGTAGGGTTTCTTGCGCAGGTCGGCATCGTTGTATTTCTCGTAGCTTTTGCCCAGCTTGTAGTCCATGACCGGGCCGCCTTCTTTCTCGCGTGAGGGAGAAAGGATGAATCCGTTGTAGCGCGAAGCCGGGAATGGGCAGTTGAAGTATTTGTCGGCCTGGTGGTTGTAGAAGTAGCGGTAATACCAGTTGAATTCCATCTTTGAGTTCTGTGAGGGCACATACCAGACGGCTTCTGTCGATTTGTCGTTGTCGAAACAGTGGGGGCCGTACCAGGTATTGTCAATGGCGTAGGGGCCGTATTCGCCTCTGATCAGGTCTTCGCAGATTGCGGCACAATCGGCATAGCGGTCACCTCCTCCGTAGGCTTCGGCGTTGAAGTATAGTTCGGCGAGCATCATTGCGGCTGCTGCTTTCTTGATATAGCCGTCCTGGGCTTCTCCGAGGCTCGATTTCGGGAGTATGGAGGGTATGGCGTTCTTGAAAAGGTCCTCGCAGAATTCAAAAGTCTCCTTGTCGGTAGAGCGGGCGCAGGGAGCGTCGTTGTTGCTGCGGAAAATCGGCAGACCTCCGAAGTAGTCAAGACCGCGCATGTAGTACCATCCGAGGATGGCGTTTAGCTGGTTGATGTGGTCTTTCTTTATTTCGTCAGAGAGGCCGATGGCGTTGTAGTTGACACCAGAGAGGTCTTCTTTGGCTTCGAGAGTACGGGCGATGGCGCTCATGGTTCCGTCCCACACGTTTTTGACATGGCGGTCATCGCCGGTCCAGGTGTGTTCCTGCAGGCGGATGTACTCGCCGTTGTTATAGAAGTCGTTGCCGCGTGTCGGGCAGGTCATCTCGTCGGTGGTCAGTTCCTGGAGATACCAGCGTTCGGCGCCGAGATACCATTTCCAGTGGGTGAAGGGGCGGCAGAGAATGGCGTAGGTGTTCTCCGGACAGGTGATGAATGTGTCAGGGGTCACGCTGGAGTAGAATTTCTCGTCAAGGTCGCAGGAGAAGAGAGTGGCGCCTCCGAGCAGTGCCAGAGCTATATGTTTGAAGTTAAATTTCATAGTTCGTCAGTTTTTTATCTACCAATTTTTAGAATGTCAGCTGGAGACCGAATGTCCAGCGGGTGGTCTGCGGGTACATGTTGGTTGCGTTGCGGACATATTCCACGCCGGGATAGAGGCCGTTGATGCTCACTTCGGGGTTGTAGCCTTTGTATCGTGTCCAGGTGTAGAGATCGCGGGCGGTCACGTAGAAGCGGGCGCGGGTCAGATATTTGTTCCACTTGCCGGTGTCGAGCGTATAGCCAAGCGAGACGGCGTCGATCTTGAGGAAGGAGGCATCGCTCAGGAAGTAGTCAGAGGTGATGCGGGTGTCGTTGATGGCGGCATTGTCGGTGTAGGCTATCTTCAGCACGTTTTCCTGAGAGTTGGTCTGGAGACCGTGGTAGAGGATGATTTCGCTGAACACATCGTAGTCAAGCCATGAGCGCAGATTGATGCCGAGGTCGAAGTTTCGGTAGCGGAAGTTGTTTTCCCATGAGATGATCGCCTTGGGGATCGCATTGCCCACCCAGTGTTTGTTGGCGTCGACGAGGTTGTTGACAGAGCCGTCTTTGGCAGGGACCACATTATTGTCCTTGTCATAGATGAGCCACTTGCCGTTTTCATCGAGACCGGCATATTTGAAGAGCCAGAACTGACCGATTTTGGAGCCGTTGACGAGCTTCTGCTCATAGCCCATTGACGCGGGCATGGCCGAGGGGAGCATAAACGAGTCGCTGTCACCGAGGTTTTTGATCTTTGTGGTGTTGTGGGAGATGCGGGCGGTAGAGGTCCATGTGAACTCGCGGCCCTGGAAGGGCACTCCGGTGATTTCGAATTCCCAGCCTGTGTTGGTGAGGCTGCCGATGTTTTTCATCACGGTGGTGTAGACCATCGGGGGGACGGGGGCGGCTACTTCGAAAAGCATGTCGTCCACGCGGCGGTGATACCAGTCGAATTTGCCGAAGATGCGGTTGTTGAGCACCGAGTAGTCAAGACCGATGTTGAGCTCCTTCTTTTCTTCCCATTTCAGATCGGGGTTGATGTTTTTGGTTGAGCCGTAGCCGGGCTGCCAGATGCCGTTTGTGGGATACATATCGTTTGACTTGTAGGTGCGCACGGTGTAGCCGCTGCCGAAGTCGTTGTTGCCGGTGACGCCGTAGCCCACACGCAGTTTCAGGTCGTTGATCCAGTCGATTCCCTCCATGAAGTTCTCGCGTGAGATGCGCCATCCTCCGGAGACAGACCAGAAGTTGCCCCATCGGTTGTTTTTGCCGAATTTTGACGAGCCTTCGCGGCGGTAGCTCACGGTTGCCATGTATTTGTCGGCGTAAGAGTAGTTTGCTCGGCCGAAGAACGAGAGCAGGCGCTGGCGAGGATTCTTGTTGGAGGCCATTGATGCCTGGCCGTCGCTGAGGTCTGTGCCTGCGCTCATGTCCCAAGGGCCGATGCCGTCAACGGTGAAGTTGGCGTTTGTCATCTCGAAGCTTTCGGTGCCTTCGTTTTCATAGAAACTGTAGCCGGCCACGGCGTCGACGAAGTGTTCGCCGAATTCGCGCATATAGTTGGCATAGGCTTCAAACGATTTGTTGAGTGACTTGCTGAATTCATGGGTAGCCTTGCCGCGTTTGCTTGAAGTGACGCTTTCGCGGTGTTTCTGGTTGTAGTAGAGGTAATACTGATGCTGGCGCATGTCGAGGCCCATTGTGCCCTGCACGGATAGGCCTTTCATAAGATTGATCTTGAGGGTTGCGTCGCCGAGGAACCACTGGTCTTTGGCCGAGTAATCTTTATATTCGATGTCTGCTACGGGATTCCAGGAGTTGCCGCCCATGCCTACGCCGTCAACATTGTAGTCAGAGGGGTTTGAGGGGTCCCACAGAGGTATGGTCGGGTTAAGTTCGATGGCTTTCTGAAATGTGTAGGACCCGTTGCGCTTGTCGCGGTCGGCCTGGCGGAACTGGGCTTTCATGCTGAGTTCGGCAACGCCGTCCCACATGCGGTAGCGGCCGTTGATGCGGCCGGAATAGTCGGTGCGGCCGTCGCCACGCACTATGCCTTGCTGGTCGGAGTACATGAGCGAGGAGTAGAGCTGGAGGTCTTTGGTGCCGCCGGAGATGGTCAGCACATGGCGCTGGCTGAGGGGATTGTCGCGGGTGAGTTCCTTGTACCAGTCGGTGTCATAGCCGTAATCCTGGCCGAGGCCGCGTTCGATGTATTCCTGAGAGGAGAGGAGGTCGAGGTGCTTGCGCACGCTTTCGATCGAGAGCTCACACGAGTAGTTGACCTGGGTCTTGCCTTCTTTGGCCTTCTTTGTTGTCACGAGGATCACACCGGCTGCGGCGCGTGTGCCGTAGATGGCTCCGGCTGATGCGTCTTTGAGCACGTCGATTGACTGGATGTCTTCCTGATTTATGGCGCGGAGGTCACCGCCGGGGATACCGTCGATCACTACCAGCGGGCCCTGGCCGGCGTTGACTGAAGCCACGCCGCGGAGCTGATAGCCGTTAGAGGCGTTGGGCGATGCGCTGCCTGTGGTGGTCAGGCCTGAGATCTTGCCCTGGAGTGCGGTGGCGATAGTGGCTCCGCCGAGACCCGACATCATGTCGTCGGCGCTGATCGAGGTGATGGCCGAGGTCACGCGCTTTTTCTCCATTGTGCCGTAGCCTACGACGACAACCTCGTCGAGCATCTTGTCATCGGAGTCGAGTACTATATTATAATGTGTCTTTCCGGACTGAACCTTGACATCGGCCGGAAGTTTGCCTACATAGGTCACTCTCATTACCTGGCCGGGCTTGGCGTCGAGCGAGAAGTTGCCGTCGATGTCGGCTGCCGCTGCGAGCTTGGTGCCCTGGACTATGATTGTGGCTCCGGTCAGAGGTTCACCGTCGGTGTCGGTCACAGTGCCGGTCACCTGCGCGGCAGCGGTCATGAATGCCGCTGAAATCAGACCGAGGAACAAGGTGCAAAACAATCCCTTGAGATTTCTTGCTGTGTTATGTCTGTGTTTCATTGTTGTCTGTCGTTTTTATTTGGTCTCGATTCGGGTTACTTTAAGATCGTCCATGAACCAGCGGTAGTAAGAGGTCTTTCCGTTGTCGGGATAAGTTGCCACTGACTTGAACCCGTTGTTGATGAACGGAGTCGCGCCGATGATGATCCTGGTATTGGCTGTGGCCCCTTTGACGGTCACTTTCATGTCGGTCCATGTCCAGGGGATGGTTTTGTCGGAGTTGTTGAAAGGTTCGAGTTCCTTGCTCTGTGTGGCGCTCACGCCGTCGACGATTTCGCCCTCGCCTTCGATCACAACTGAGACGGTCATCGGGTCGGTGCCGTTTTTGGCTGCGCGGAAAGTCACGTCGACGTTGGCATAGTGTCCGCCTTCAATGGGAAGGGCATCCTTGATTGCGATTGCTGTCTGTGCGCCTCCTTTGTTGGACTTCAGGTAGCCGTCCATAGCGTAGATGACTTTGGCCGAGGCATTGTAGTCGGTGTATTTCTGATTGAAGAGCGCAAGCACATCGTCAAATCCGTTGGTCTTGAAGTCCCAGGTGTAGATGTTGCGGGCATCGTTGGGGGCTCCGCCGTTGATGTTGCTTACCTGGTCGGCTCCGCCTTTGACCCAGGAGAAATCATCGTTGTAGTAGACGAAACCTACTGCCTTTGAGTCAGGTTCGGGGCGGTCTGAGAGCTGGAGCACAGGGGCGGTGAGCACAAGACCGTGGGCGGTGGTGATTGTGATGTAGTCTTCACGGGCGGCCTCGGTGTTGACTTCTGCTGTCAGAGTGACTTTGGTTTCTCCCGCATCGCCGCTTGACGGGGTTACGGTCAGCCACTGGGGTTTGGCGGTGAGTGTCCATGATTCAATGCAGCCTACGGTCAGCTCGGTGCTGAGGCCGGCGGCGTCAGAGGCGGCGAAAGTCAGTTTGCTTATGGGTTTGCCGTTTTCGCTGACGGAGAAGACTGTGCCGTCCTGGCGCACTGTGGTGTAGCGGGAAAGAGCTCCTGCAGTGACGGTGATCCGGGCCTCGCGTTCGGCTCCGGTCTGATTGAGCGCTGCGGTGAATGAGATTTTTTCCTTACCGGCCTGGCCTGAGGTCTTTGACGGAGTTATCCAGTCGCAGCCGGCAGGCAGTGAGACGGTCCAGTCTGAATTGGTGTCAATGGTGAAGGCAAGAGTCTCGCCTTCGGCGGCATTTCCGAGGGTTGTCACGCTGATTAGTGCGGGCGATACGGCGAGTGTGCCTACCTTCTTGTTCTGGCTTACGGCCAAAAGCTCGGTCTTGTTGCTTCCGGAGAGTTTGATTTCAACGAATCCGGTGCGTGGATCTCCGGTATTCTCATCGGCAGTCACAAAGATCTTGTGACTGCCGCGTGTGCCTGATTCTCTTGAAAGGTGTATCCACTCGTCTTTCTGGCTCACTTTCCAGCTGCCGCTTGTGTTAAGTGTCAGCGAGGGTTCTTCGCCTTTGTCGGTCAGGCCGTCGTATTCAAGAGTGAATTCGCGGTTGTCGGCTTTGAAATAGGCCGGTATCTTCTCGTCATCATCGTTGCAGCCCGTGAGCGCGAGTCCCAGACCTGACGCGAGGGCGAGTGCCGATGCGAAGATGAAATTTTTATGCAGTTTCATGTCTATTGATTATTCGGTTAATTAAGAGGATGTTATCGTTCGATACGTTCAACCTTGAGGTCGTCCATATACCAGCGGAATGTGCCGCTGTTGTTGATGCCGTCCTTGACATAGGTCTGTTCGCCGATGATGATTTTGGTCTTTGAAGATATGCCCCGGATGTTGACGCTGACATCTGACCAGGTGAGTTTGTCGGCTGACATTGCTACCGGGGCGCTGACAATCCGGGTGCCGGCCTGCGAGCCTCCGTCGATCGAGCCTTCGCCTTCGATGGCTACCACGACTGTGGTTTTGTCGGTGTTGTAGCGGGCGCAACGGAAGCTGACTTTGACGTTTGTCGATTTTTCAGCGGCGATGCCGAGGTTGCGGATTGCTATTGCCGTGATGGTGTTGGTCTTGTCAAATTTGATGTAGCCGTTCATCGTATAGACCGTCTTGGCGTTTGAGTTGAGGTCTTCATAGAGAGACTGGAATGTGGGGAGAGAGCTTGTGAAACCGTTGGCCTCATAATTCCAGGTGTAGATATTGCGGGCATCGCCGATGGTCTGGCTGCCGACATCATCGGTGCCGCCCACACACCAGGCAAAATCGTCATTAAAATATATGTGGCCCACCGGCATGTGGTCGTCACGGTCTTCTTCGAGGTTCTGAACCACGGTGATTGTCTCGCTCAGGTTTGATCCGGAGGTGATGGTTAGCAGACCTTTGCGCACGGCTCCGCTTTCATTCTTTTCGGCGAGAATGCTGACATTGACGGCGCCACGGCCTGTAGGTTTGTCGACCGAAAGCCATTCGGCGTCGCTGGTGACATTGTAGCCTTTGTTGGCGGTGATTGTGAGAGTTGCAGTCGCTCCGGATGAGAGGGTGCCGGTTCTGATCAGCTCCACTCGGTTCTGATCGACCTTCAGACGGGGCACTGCGTCTTCCGCGGTGTCGTCAACACCACACGACGAAAATCCGACAAAGCATAGTGCTATCGCCGTGAGCGTTTCAAGGAATGGTTTTTTCATAAGGTTGATTTGGGTTATTTTGTTTTTTGTATTTTATGGTCGGGCATTTTCTCTATGCTGACAATCCGCAGATTTTGTTGTGGCCGGAAAATCCGGCGCAAAAAGGCCGGTTTCGTTTGTCCTGCTTGTCGGAAGTAGATTTTAGGGTTAGATTCAAGTTCGTTTTTGCTGTCGGCTGGAGAGTGCTGGAAGAGGCTTTTTAGTTATTTTGCCTGAGGAACAGTTCACTGGTTTGGTTTTGAATTTTGGTTGAAACGAAAGATTTTAGGTTTCAACTCGCAACAAAAGTATAATATATATGTTAATCTGCAAAATTTTTTTTGCACTTTTTTATCTAAATTTGGCTAAATTACGTAATGGGTTGCAGAAAAACTTCTGTAAGGGTGTGTAAGTTGTTGTTTTCGGGCTGTGTTTCGGGATGGAATGTTGCCTTTCGTTGCGAAAGCGACGTGTGTTGCTATGGCGCTGATGTGTCAGGTCCGGGGTATGAAGAAGGGAGAGTGTGGAGAATGAGCTGATGGTCCGGCGGGCTGCTTCAGAGTCAGATCTGAGAATCTATGCCCGGCGCGGTGTTTTTGATGTCGATGATTTTCAATTCGATACCGAGATCCTCAATGGCCTGACTGATTGTGGGAGGTATGTTCGAGTCGGTGATAATGGTATCTATATCAGTGATATTGGCTATCTTGCTGAAGCCGCGGCGGCGGAATTTCGACGAGTCGGCCAGGACGATGGTCTTCTGTGCCGTGCGCATCATCACCTTGTTCAGGTCTGCTTCGCGTATATCAGTGGTGGTCAGGCCGAAGTCGAGGTCTATGCCGTCTACTCCAATGAACAGTTTACTGCAGCAGAATTCGCTCAGCGGGGCTTCGGCATGTTTCCCTACCACTGAGAGACTGCTGTGGCGCAGGGTGCCTCCGAGCTGGATCACTTCTATGTTTTCGTTGGTGCCGAGATACTCCGACACTTTCAGAGATGCACTTATCACGGTCAGCCGATGTATCGGCTTGATGCAGCGGGCAAAGGCCAGGACTGTGGAGCCTGAGGCTATTATGATCGAATCGTCCTGAGTGATCATCGATGCGGCTTCGCGGCCAATCAGTTCTTTCTCTTTGCGGGCAAGTTTTTCTTTCTCCAGAATGGAGCGGTTGTTGATATACGGGTTGATCAGTACGGCTTTGCCGTGACTTCTATAGAGCTTGTTCGCACTTTCGAGTTCGGTGAGATCTTTTCGGATCGTAACCGCTGATACGTCCAAGAGTAACGACAGGCTCGAAACCGGTATGGATTCATGGCGGATGAGAGTCTCAAGGATCAGGTTATGGCGTTCTTCTTTTGTCATATATATTAAGGTATAAAGAGATATGTATTGTGTCAGAGACAAATGTATTAATTATATTTGAAAATTCACATATAATAAGTTAAAAAACTTTCATGAATACGGACCTCTATCCGGAGGTCTGTTAAAAAACAGCTCTATTTTAACATTTGTCATTGCAAAAATATTTTGTTTTTTAATAAAAGATTCTTACTTTTGTTGCGAAATCAAAAATATTATGTTTCGAAAGTGATTCGAAATTTGATGTAGCTTGAATTCTTCTCCTTCCAAATTAATCCGGTTAAAATCCATATGAACATGAACCATTGCAAAGAGCACTATGACGTAATAGTGATCGGAGCCGGCGCTACCGGTGCCGGAACAGCCCGCGACTGTGCTATGCGCGGTCTTTCTGTATTGCTGGTAGAACGCTTTGACTTTACAGCCGGCGCTACCGGCCGCAACCACGGGCTGCTTCACAGCGGAGCCCGTTATGCCGTCACCGATCAGGAATCGGCCAGCGAGTGCATAAAGGAGAATATGATTCTGCGGCGTATAGCGCGTCACTGTGTGGAAGAAACCGGAGGCCTGTTTGTCACGCTCCCGGAGGATGATCTGGGCTATCAGAAGAAATTTGTGGAATCATGCCTGCAGGCCGGCATCAACGCCGAGGTCATAGATCCGGCCATAGCCATAGCAATGGAGCCTGCGGTCAACAAAGATATAATAGGTGCGGTCAGAGTGCCTGACGGTGCCATCGACCCATTCCGGCTTACTACGGCCAATGTCATGGACGCGCGTAACCACGGAGCGGATATTCTGACATATCATGAGGTCACGGATCTGCTTATGGAGTCGGGGCGTGTCAGCGGAGTGGAGCTGCGCGAACAGCGCACCGGTCAGAAATTCAAGGTCCGCTCCTCGCTTGTGATCAACGCCGGAGGCATATGGGGGCAGCGTATATGCTCGATGGCCGGCATAAAGGTGAACATGTTTCCGGCCAAAGGCGCCCTGCTGATATTCGGCCACAGAGTCAACAACGTGGTCATCAACCGTTGCCGCAAGCCTGCTGATGCGGATATCCTCGTGCCGGGTGACACCATTTCGCTCATCGGCACGACTTCGAGCCGGATTCCGATTGATCAGGTGGACAGAATGGATGTCACAGGCGAAGAGGTAGATGTGCTTCTGCGCGAGGGCATAAAGATTGCCCCCTGTCTGGCCTATACGCGAATTCTCCGCGCCTATGCCGGAGTGAGACCTCTGATAGCGTCTGACGATGATCCGTCGGGCCGCAGCATCAGCCGTGGCATAGTCTGCATGGACCATGCCGTGCGCGACGGAGTCGAAGGCATGATCACTATTTCTGGAGGCAAGCTCATGACCTACCGCCTGATGGCGGAATGGGCCTCCGACATGGCCTGCCGCAAACTTGGAATAGAAGGTCGCTTGTGTCGCACGGCCGAGATCCCACTTCCGGGATCGGAAACTCCGGAGCCGGAGTCCGGAGTCCGAAAGCGCAAATCACATATAATCGAACTGAGCACAGACCAGAAAGCCGCCCAGGGGCGCCACGGCACCATGAGCGCAGAAATAAGCTATAATGCCGATGAGGATGATGCTCTTGTCTGCGAATGCGAACAGGTGTCGGTAGGGGAGATCAAATATGCCATTAAGAAACTCCATGCCGACAGCCTGATCAATCTCCGCCGCCGCACCCGTATGGGCATGGGCACCTGCCAGGGCGGATTGTGTGCCTGCCGAGCGGCTGCCATACTGAGAGACGAGACCGGAAATCCGCCGGCGGCGCTCGAAGACCTCGCAAGTTTCATCAACGAGCGCTGGAAAGGAATGATGCCGGTGGCATGGGGGCAGACTCTTGTCGAGGCCCAGTTCATGGCCTGGCTCTACAGAGGAGTCTGCGGACTTCAGCCTCATGAAGAAGCCTGCGAGTGTGTGACAAACGAAAATGCCGACCGATAAAAAATAATTCCGATGAAATACGATACCATTATAATAGGAGGAGGTCTCAGCGGCCTCATGGCCGGAGTGAAACTCGCACGGTCAGGCAGCAAAGTCGCAATCATATCTTCCGGGCAGAGTGCTCTGCACTTCCATTCCGGCTCTTTCGGGCTGCTTGGACATGCCGATGGCAAGGAGCTGCTTCATCCGCTTGAGGCTATAGGAACTCTGCCCGCCGGACATCCTTATTCCAAGATTGGAGCGGAGTCGATCCCGGCTCTTGCCGATGATGCCAAACAGATCTTTGCGGATGCCGGGCTGACATTCATCGGCGACTCTTCAAAAAATCATTTCCGCCTTACGCCGCTTGGACTGTGTGAGCCTTCCTGGCTTACGATGGATGACTACGCCACATGCGAGAATCCGTCGGAAACCGGATGGCGCAAGGCTACGATCATAAATTTCAAGGGCTTTCTTGATTTCCTTCCCGGTTTTCTTGCCGACGGACTGAAGAAACACAATCTGCCCTGCGATTATGCCGAAATAACGCTTCCGGCCATAGAGCGCCTGCGCAGAAACTCCTCCGAAATGCGCGCTGCGGCTATAGCCAAAGTGCTGAAAGGCCCGGTGCTTGAGATGCTTGCCTCCGAGATCAACCGTGCGGCCGGAAACTCCGATGTGGTATTCATGCCAGCAGTGGTCGGGATTGATTCCGAGCAGCCGGTCAGAGAGTTGCGCTCTATGGTGATACCCAAGTTGCTGTGTGTGCCGGTGTTGCCTATGTCGGTCTGCGGGATGCGCTCGCAGATACGTCTCCGCCGTTATTTCGAACAGCTCGGAGGCACTTATTTCCTTGGCGACAACGTGACCCGCGGTTACATGGAAGGCCCTGCCCTTAAAGAGATAGAAACCGCTAACCTCAGCGGCATGAGCCTGCAGGCCGACAATTTCATTCTCGCTACCGGGAGCTTTTTCAGCCAGGGGCTTGTCGCTGAGCCTGACCGCATCTATGAACCGGTGCTCGGAGCTGATGTCGAGGCTCCGTCAGACCGCAGTCTCTGGTGCGGAAAAAGCATTTTCGACAATCAGCCCTACATGCAGTTCGGGGTGACTACAGACCGTGACTTCCATGTGATGTTCAACGGTGTTCCTGCCGGAAATGTCTATGCTGTGGGTGCTATTCTCGGCGGATCGAACCCGATACGCGAAGGATCGGGTGGAGGGGTCGCCATACTTTCGGCTCTCCAGGTGGCACGAAACATAATTGCAGCCGGCCGGGCAGACAATTCAGAAGCCCAAGCCTAACAGTAAAACCAATTTTTACGATGGAATACCAGATAAAAAATATCAGTCCGAACAATCTCGAACAGTGCATAAAGTGTACGATCTGCACTGTCTACTGCCCGGTGCTCGCCGTCAATCCCGACTATCCGGGGCCGAAGCAGGCCGGGCCTGACGGAGAACGTTACAGACTGAAAAATCCAGAGTTTTATGATGCTGCGTTGAAATATTGTCTCAACTGCAAGCGCTGTGAGGTGGCCTGTCCGTCAAACGTAAAGATCGGTGACATCATCCAGACCGCGCGCATCAGATATGACAAGCGTCAGGTTTCACTGCGTGACCGCATGCTTGCGAGCACCGATTTCATGGGCAAGATGGCGACCTCGATGTCATTCATTGTCAATACGGCTCTCAGGATGCCGCTGACCAAAAGCGTCATGGACTTTACGCTCGGCATCGACCACCACAGAAATTTTCCTACCTACTCTTCAGAGACATTCGAGTCGTGGATGCGCCGCGAGGCTCCTGACCAGTCGAGTTTTCCACGCCGGCTGTCATATTTCCACGGCTGTTTCGTCAACTACAACAATCCGGCGCTCGGCCGCGACTTTGTCAAGCTGATGAATGCCATCGGCTACGGAGTCAGCCTGCTGGAGAAGGAGCGCTGCTGCGGAGTGGCCAAGATCGCCAACAAGATGGTTGACGAAGCCCGGCGCGATGCCCGTCTTAACATCGGGTCGATCCGGAAGGCCGTCAGCCGGGGTCAGCAGGTCATAGCCACCAGCTCGACCTGTGTGTTCACCATTCGTGACGAGTATCCTCACCTGCTCGATGTGGACAATGCCGACGTGCGTGACAGCATCCTGCTTGCCACCGCCTTCCTGAACCGTCTTGTGGATGAAGGACGGGTGAAACTCGTGTTCCGGAAAGACTATCGTCGGCGCATCACCTATCACACCCCCTGTCATATGCAGAAACTCGGATGGGCTATTCATTCCGTGTCGCTGCTCAGGAGCATTCCCGGCCTCACTCTTGTGCCGCTTGAATCGTCGTGTTGCGGAATAGCCGGAACCTATGGATTCAAAAAAGAGAACTACGCCTATTCACAGGCCATAGGGCGAGAGCTCTTTGACCGCATCATTGAAGCGGGTGTCGACCTTGTGGCCACCGATTGCGAGACCTGCAAGATGCAGATCGAGATGAGCACCGGGGTTAAGGTGGAAAATCCGGTGACTATCCTCGCCGAAGCCCTTGACGTGGAAGCGACGATGAAAGCCAACGGTGTGAAATGAAAATATAGCCTCTTAATACCAAATCAGATATGTCGACTGAAAACATTTATGCCGGATGGAAACCGGAAGTGGTCAAGCAGTTCAAGTCATGGCAGATGCGCACCATAGTTGTCTCCATGATCGGCTATGCGATCTATTATTTTGTCAGAAAGAATTTCTCGATCGCCATGCCCGGCCTAACGGCGCAATACGGCATCTCAAACACAAGTTTCGGAATTGTGATCGGTGTCGGATCGCTGATCTACGGCCTTTCGCGTTTTGTCAACGGCTTCATTGTCGACCGTTTCAGCGCCCGCGTCATCATGGCCGTCGGCCTGCTGCTTTGTGCCGCCTCCAACTTCATGTTCGGCTTCGGCGTCAACATCAGCTCTTGGATCACAGGCGTGGACAGCGGACCTGATTTCATCAACATGCTGATCATGCTGATGGCAGTGACCATAGTCCTCAACCAGTATTTCCAGGGAGTGGGCTATCCGCCGTGCGCACGTCTGCTCCCGTCATGGATCCACCCCTCGCAACTGGCCACAAAGATGTCTATCTGGAACACCTCTCACTCTATCGGCGCTGCCGCGGCAGTGGTGGTCTGCGGCTATATCATGGGCACTATGGGTCGTGACCTTAGCGGAAATCCTGAGATAATACAGACCATTGCGGCAAACCTCAATCTCGATCCTTCTGACAGCGAGCATATGAAGACCATTCTCAGCTATGCTTCCCACTGGGATGCCTGGAAATGGTGTTTCTGGCTTCCGGCCTGTCTGGCTGTCTGCGGAGCTTTGTGGCTCTATGTCGGCCTTCGTGACGATCCTCGCTCTGTAGGCCTCCCTGAATTGCCCGGCACCCATACCGGAAAGTCAGATGCCAAGGGCGGCAAGACTCCCTCGCGCGGTAAATTCCTCAAAGCTATGGTGTGGACCAACCGGTGGATATGGACTCTCTGCATAGCCAACATCTTTGTCTATGTGATGCGTATGGGCATTCTCGACTGGGGCCCTAAATTCCTGACCGAAGCGCGCAACATGTCAATCGAGGATGCAGCCTGGTCAGTGGGCGCTTTTGAAATCTTCGCTATAATAGGCACCATTTTCGCCGGATGGGCCACAGACCATATTTTTCATGGCAAGGCCCACCGGATGTGTTTTGTGTGCATGGCTTTAGCTGTTGTCTTCATGGGGATCTTCATTATGTTCCCCGGACTGCCGATAATAGTCTCCACGCTATTCCTTGCTATGGCCGGATTCTTTATCTATGGCCCCCAGGCTCTGATAGGCATAGCCTCTGCCAACCATGCTACTAAAGAGGCTTCGGCTACAGCCAACGGCCTGGCCGGAATATTCGGTTATTTCGGATCTTTCGTCTCTGCAATCGGTATCGGCATCGTGGCCGACCGCTGGGGATGGAACATGGTGTTCTATATAATTATCGCCGTAGGCATTCTCGGAGCGCTGACATTCATCTCAATGTGGATGGCTCCCCGCGATGGCTATGCGCGCAGCAACAGATTTTATGAAGAACAGGAGGCTATTGACGGTCTTCACGAAGGAGAAAGCCATGAAAGCAAATAATGACAGTCTGATTGCCGGATGCGCCACCTGGATCTCGCCGCTTGACCGCGAGCGCCTGATGGAGGCATGCCGCAAGGTGCGCCATGTGGCTCTTGACATGGACGGCACCATCTATATGGGCGCCACGCTCTTCCCCTTCACACGTCCGTTTCTTGAAATGCTCGAAGCCAACGGCATAGGATATTCGTTTCTGACCAACAATCCTACCCGCAGCATCGCCGACTATCTCGTCAAACTCGAACGGCTCGGAATCAAGACCGGACCGGAGAAAATGTACACCACGGCAGTCGCCACCATTGACTATCTCAAAGCCAATATGCCCGGCGTCAGAAAGATCTTCGCACTCGGCACCCCCAGTATGCTTGCCGAGTTTGAGGCCGCAGGCTTCGAGATCGCCCCGGTGGAGACCGGAGTGCTGCCTGAAGCCCTGGTGGTGGCCTTTGATACCACTCTGGAATATCCGCGCCTCTGTCATGCCGCATGGCTCGCCTCGCAAGGCGTTCCCTATATAGCCACGAATCCTGACCGAGTCTGCCCCACAGATCAACCGACAGTGCTTGTGGACTGCGGCTCGCTTTGCAGCGCGATCGAATATGCCACCGGGAGGCTGCCGGATATTGTGATCGGGAAGCCCAACCCCGACATGCTTTCAGGCATACGTCACCGTTACGGCTTTGCCGCCGACGAGATTGCCATGTGTGGCGACCGCATCTACACAGATGTGGCTATGGCCCGTAACGCCGGAGCGCTCGGAGTGCTGGTGCTTTCAGGCGAGACAACACTTGAAACTGCGCTTGCATCCGATCCTATGCCCGACATTACGGCAAAAAGCATTCTCGAATTCGGCGAACTTCTGCTCGAATCCAGAAATAGTCTCTAAGTAACACTTGTAATTAAACAATCTCTTAACATCTGCCATATGAAACACAGAATGATAGGGCGCGTCTCACTCGCTGCTGTCCTGCTTGCAGGACTTCCGTGGAGCGCATATGCCAAAGTGCTGAAACTTGACACTCCGTCGACCTCAATGGTGCTTGATGCCGAAAAAGGGAAAAATCTGAAATTTCTCTATTACGGCGGCCGTATCTCCGACTCTGACGCTGACAATCTCAGGGCGGCCGGATGCCCCGTGGCCGACGCATATCCCGCCTATGGGCTTGACACTACACGTGAAGCAGCTCTGAGTGCGGTTCATGCCGATGGAAACATGACGCTTGATCTTAAAGTGGAAAGTACGTCGGCCCGCAGGGACGGCGACTCGGAAATCACAACCGTGAAGCTTCGGGATTCCCATTATCCTTTCACTGTCAGTGTCAACTATCGTACATATCCGGCTGAAGATGTCATCGAGACATGGACCGAAATTTCTCATCAGGAGAAAGGCATTGTGACCCTCGACCGTTTCGCTTCAGGATGTCTGCCTGTGCGCTATGGCGATGTCTGGCTCTCGCAACTCTACGGAAGCTGGGGCAATGAAAGCCGGGTTGACTGCTCGCGCCTGACACACGGAATGCGTGTGATCAAAAACCGCGACGGTGTGCGCAACTCCCATACTGCCCACGGCGAGCTGATGCTTTCGCTTGACGGAAAGCCGCGTGAGAATGACGGCCGCGTCATCGGGGCCGCCCTTTGCTACAGCGGAAACTACAAGCTGGTAATTGACACTGACGAGACTGATTATCATCGTTTTTTCGCCGGCATTAATGAGGACAATTCGGAGTATCATCTGAAGAAAGACGAGGTGTTCGTAACCCCGCCGCTGGCCTTTACTTACAGCAACGAGGGCATGAGCGGAGTGAGCCGCCATTTCCACCGCTGGGGCCGTAACCACAGGATTGCCCACGGCAATGAACTCCGCAAGATCTTGCTAAACAGCTGGGAAGGTGTCTATTTCGATGTCGAAGAAACCGGGATGGAAAATATGATGGCTGATATAGCTTCGATGGGAGGCGAACTCTTCGTCATGGACGATGGCTGGTTTGGCGTGAAGCATCCGCGCGACAACGCCACGCAGGGCCTCGGCGACTGGATTGTTGACACCCGCAAGCTGCCCCACGGAATACAGGGGTTGATTGATGCGGCCAAAAGCAAGGGCATAAAGTTCGGCATATGGATAGAGCCTGAGATGACTAACTCCAAAAGCGAACTTTATGAGAAGCATCCCGAATACGTGATCAAGCCCGGCCACCGCGATCACGTCTATGGACGCGGTGGCACCCAGCTTGTGCTTGACCTCTCAAACCCTAAGGTTCAGGATCTGGTGTTTGAGGTAGTCGACACTCTGATGACGAAATATCCTGAAATCGACTATATCAAATGGGACGCCAACATGTCGGTCCGCAGCCACGGTTCGCAATATCTTTCAGCCGATAATCAGAGCCATCTCTACATAGACTATCACAAAGGTCTGGCCAAAGTGCTTGACCGCATCCGCGCCAAGTATCCCGACCTGACCATACAGGCATGTGCAAGCGGTGGCGGTCGTGCAAACTACGGTGTGCTCCCCTGGTTTGACGAATTCTGGGTTAGCGACAACACCGATGCCCTTCAGAGAGTCTACATGCAGTGGGGTGCTTCCTACTTTTTCCCTGCCGTTGCTATGGCTTCGCATATCAGTGCCACTCCCAACCATCAGACTTATCGCTCTATGCCGCTGAAATACCGCATTGACGTGGCTATGAGCGGGCGCCTGGGCATGGAGATACAGCCGCGCGACATGTCAGAGGCTGAAAGGGAGCAGTGTCGAAAGGCGATAGCCGAGTACAAGGAGATACGTCCTGTTGTGCAGCAGGGTGATATCTATCGCCTGCAGTCGCCTTACGAGGGCCTTGGTGTGGCCTCTCTTCTGTATGCCACTCCTGAAAAAGACAAGGCCGTCTATTTCTGGTGGAAGACCGAGGCATTCCGCAATCAGCAGCTTCCGCGCGTGAAGATGGCCGGCCTGGATCCCGACCGGAATTATAAGGTGCGCGAGATAAACCGTATAGACAATAAACCGCTCCGATATGAAGGCAAAACTTTTTCCGGCCGTTATCTGATGGACAATGGCTTGGAAATGCCGGTAGGCTATAATGTCGACAAGGACAAACGCACCGAATGGGGTTCGAGAGTCCTGCTGCTGACAGCCGAATGACCGGTGTCACAGAATAGAAAAGTGGATTAGAGTAATAGATATAGAGAAACGGGGTCTTTAACGGCCTCTAAATGACAAGTCCGGCTGCGAAATCGCTTCGCGCCGGACTTTAGTGTGTTCAAATCAATACCTTAAAATTGTTTCCGTATGTGTGTGTTTAAACCAATCTTATTTACCTTTATTTAACCTTGTTTGGAAACAGCTATAGTTGAAACATGAAACTTAATCTCTACAAAATAGTTTTTTATTATGATGACGTTTGGACTTTGAGCCCTGCATTCATCAGGTCAGTCGTCGTCGCGCGCCTTAGCGGTAGTCGGCAAACTGGGTCTGGAGTTTCTTGCGAGCGAAGAAGATGCGGCTCTTGATGGTGCCGAGGGGGAGGTTCATCTTTTCAGCGATCTCATTGTATTTGTAACCGGCCACGTGCATCGAGAAGGGGATGCGGTATTCATCGGGGAAAGCGTTGATCGCATCTGTGATCTCGTTTGCTCCGAATGATCCTTCGGGGGTTTCTAAACCTGAATCCTGCGAGAGGTTCAGGTGATAGAGATCTTCAGTCTGGTCAATGACAGTTGCCGAGCGTGCTACGCGACGATAGTTGTTGATAAAAATATTGCGCATGATGGTGAAAACCCAGCCTTTGAAGTTGGTGTTGTCAACATACTTGCTTTCGTTGTCAAGGGCCTTCAGGGTGGTGTCCTGCAGCAGGTCATAAGCGTTGTCACGGTTGGATGTGAGCATGTACGCAAAGTTGAGAAGGTTGCTCTGAAGGCTCATAAGCTTGTTCTGAAATTCCTGAGTTCCCATAATTGAAGCGTTTTTATTGAGGTTATGGAGAGTTGTTAATTTCGATTGCTTGTCGGTGCTTGTTTTTGTTTGACAGTTCAAAATTACAGCCTTGGGACGGAATATTCAGAAATTTAATGTAAAAATATGTTAATTTAATGACAAAGTTGTTACAATTTTAAGTAATATGCTGGTTTGTAGTGTGTTATTTATGAATAATAAAAATTACAAAAATGTTACAATGTTATGCGGATTGTAACAATAATCGTGCGCATGTGTATAAGGCGTCTTTCTTAGAGGCCACAAATTTAATAAATATATATTATATATAAGGCTTCTGCTTCGGAAAATGAACAGCCTCTCTGTGGTGGTCTGAACCAAAAAGGGCGGTAAGCCGTTGGAGAGAATATCGAAAACCTGTTAAAACTATTTCAGCTATGAACTTTTTGTGGTATATAATCATTGGGATTCTGTCCGGTTTTGTTGCCGGCAAGCTTATGCGAGGTGGCGGTTTTGGAGTTGTCGTGAATCTGATAGTTGGCATAATCGGCGGTGTGCTTGGCGGTTGGCTTTTCGGACTGCTTGGCATCACGGCCGTAGGGATCATAGGTAATCTGATAACGTCTGTGGTCGGAGCCATCTTCCTTCTGTGGATTGTCGGGCTTCTGAGCCGGGCTGTTGCAAGGTGACTTGAAAATATTTAGGTTAAAATATTTGAATACCACCGTCCCGGTCCGGTTTTTTGCGGACTGAGACGGTGATATTGTCTGCGGTCTGTTATTTCAGAAGTTGGCTATGGCTGCAGCGGGGCTATGGTGTAGCTGTAGCTATATGACTTGTCTTTCAGTCTGTAAGGCGAGTGCGGTCCGGCTCCCCAGCTGTTGTCTCCGCCGAGTCCGCGTTGGGCGAGGTCTATGTAGAGGAAGACGCGGTCGCGGTGGTGGCGCACGTCTGAATTATGCATCTGGTGCTTTTTCATTCCCGGATCAAGATCTTCGGGGAGCACATCGAGAGCACTGACATTGAGCGGCTCATCGCCGTCTATTCTGATTCCGTAGCCTTCTGTATCGGTCAGTGAGGCCCAGCGGACATCAGATTTGTTGCCGGTTTCCTGCGGGCGGATGTAGGGATAGAACTGGTCTGCGACCTTTCCTTCCCAGATGCCGATGAATGAGGCTGTGTTGCGGTCGGAGTAGTTTTCGCCGGGCCCGCGGCCATACCATCTGAAATTGTCCGTCCCGGCATGGAGGTCCAGTCTCATGCCGAAGCGCATCAGCTCAGGGACCTCATTGTCACCGGCCTGCCATGACGAGGTGACTTTGATGCAACCGTCGGGCTCGATGCGATAGGTGACATGATAGTCTGAGCGGACATCAGGCAGGCGGTAGACTGCTCTGACAGTCGGATTGCCATCTTCTGAGGTCATTTCAAACGATTTTAGACTGCGGTTTTTCGCGGCATAGCGCCAGGCATTGGCTTTGTGGGGCATGCTGTTGCCCCAGTCATTGTCAGTCGGGGCACGCCAGAACGAAGGTTCAGGCCCGGCGGCTATAAGTTCGCGCCCATTGACGCTGTAGCCGCTCAGCATTCCGCTGACGGAGTCGAAGCGGACTGTCACGCCGTTTGCACAGCTGACTGTCCAGCGGCCTTTGTCATTGACTGCCTTTGGGGCTGTGAGGTTAGCGGTTATTTTCAGCTGACGGGGATGGGACGGGTTCAGTGCAAACTGTTCGCGGGCCACTTCATGTGCGGCCGGTATGATTTCATCTCCTTTGCGGGTGTAGGCATAGAGGGAGAGGAAGTATTCGTTGCTGTTGTCAGAATCTATTTTTTTGATAGGCAGGCTGAAAGTTTTTGACTGTCCGGCCGGTACATTGGCCGAGATCATGCCGGAGTCTGTCACTACGCCGTTCATCAGCAGTTCCCAGCGGAGATCATAGTCAAGCAGATTGCGTGTGTGAAAGTGGTTTTCGATCGTGATTTTGCCTGATGCGGGGTCGGTGGAGGAGAAACGTATGTCCTGGTAGACTTTTTTGACTTCGGTCAGTCCGGGGTGGGGCGTGCGGTCAGGCTGTACGAGTCCGTTGATGCAGAAATTTTCATCGTGAGTGTGGGTATAGGCACCGAAATCGCCGCCATAGGCCCAGTAGCTGTCGCCGTTCTCGTCTTTGGTGAGAAGGCCCTGATCCACCCAGTCCCAGATGAAACCGCCCTGCATGTGGTCTGACGAGCGGATTATGTCGAAATATTCCTGGAAGTTACCGGTGCTGTTGCCCATTGCATGAGCGTATTCACACATTATGAACGGTCTGCCGGGATTGTTTCGGGCTGCATATTCTTTCATCTGGTAGATGCCTGGATACATGGGGCAGACTATGTCGGTGTTACGGTCTTCACCCGCCTGTTCGAACTGTACGGGGCGCGAACTGTCGCGCTCCTTTATCCAGTCATATGCTGCATGGAAATTCTCGCCGTTGCCGCATTCGTTGCCGAGCGACCAGATGATAACGCTCGGATGGTTTTTGTCGCGCTCCACAAGGGAGATCTCACGGTCGAGAATCGCAGCCTGCCATTCCGGACGTTTGGCCGGATGACAGTCGTCGATCCGGTCCCAGGGAACCGAGCCCATTGCATGGGCCTCGATGTTGGCTTCATCCACGAGATAGATGCCGTAGCGGTCGCAGAGATCATACCACAGCGGCGACTGGGGATAGTGGCTTGTGCGCACGGCGTTGATATTATGGCGCTTCATCGTGCGGATGTCATCCATCATCGTCTCGCGGTCAACCACATGGCCTTGGGTCTGGTGATGCTCATGGAGATTGACTCCGTGGACTTCAAGCGGCTTGCCGTTGACCGTCAGGCGGCTGTCTTTGATCTCGATTTTGCGGAATCCGGTCTTTGCCGATGTTGACTCGATGACACGGCCTGAGCTGTCAGAAAGTGTGAGCACAAGTGTATAGAGATATGGGTCCTCGCAACTCCAAGTTCTGACTTTGCCTATTTTTGCGGTCAGCGCTTCGGTGGTGGTGGCTGATGCTCCGAGATTCAGCCGCCGGGTGTTTTTGTAGACCCGTTTGCCGGCGGCGTCATAAAGCGAGACTTCAAGGCTGGTAGCGGCAGGTGTCTGAGCATAGTTTTTCAACACAGTCTCAAGTTTCAATTCTCCGTTGGTGTAGCTGCGGTCGAGGTCGGCGTTGGCAAAAAAGTCGAAAATGCGCAGGCTGTCTGTAGAATAGAGGCAGACATCGCGGTCTATGCCTGACAGGCGCCAGAAGTCCTGGTCTTCGAGATATGATCCGTCGGTCCAGCGATAGACTTCGCAGGCAAGCTCGTTTCGTCCTGGTGTGATATATTCGGTGATGTTGAACTCAGCCGGATTTTTGGTGCTCTGCACATAGCCCGCCTTGTGGCCGTTGACCCACACATACATTCCGGCCGTAGAGCCGCCGAAGTGGAGAAACACCTGGCGACCGTCCCAGCCGGAGGGCAGTTCGAACGAACGGCGGTAGCACCCAACAGGGTTGTCGGAGTGGTCGATGAACGGCGGGTTTTTCGGAAACGGATATGTGACGTTGGTATATATAGGTGTACCGTAACCTTCGGTCTCCCAGTTTGAGGGCACCGGAATGCTGTCCCATCCGGCAGTGCTGAATCCGGGGTCATGGAATCCGACAGGCCGCTTGTCAGGAGTCGGAGAGAATCTGAAAGCCCATTTCCCGTTGAGGCTCATGAAAAAAGGTGATGATTCATAGTCGCCGCCCAGAGCCTCAGCCGGAGAGGCATAGGGGAAGGCGGTCGCACGGGCCGGTTCACGGCCGGAGGCAAAGATCTGTGGATTTTCCCAGTCATTGGCAGAGGTAAGAGACCATTGCATGGCACAGAGCATGCAGAAAGTGATGATCAGAATGCGTGGCATAAGAGTGATAGGATTGGTGAAGTCACGTATGTGACGATTGTATGTTAAGTTTCTACAAATGTATGAAAATCATACCGGAATGACAAATTCGATTAAGAAACACCCTCTTAATGTTGGAAGTTTCCTGCATCAGCGTAATTATAAACCTATAAAGTTTTGGGCGACATCACGGCCGTTTTAAACAACCTCTTAGTCGATCTCGCACCTGTTGTAATTCAATATAATGTATGGCAATTCTTTGATATTAATGCGATCTTGTTATGCATATTGCTGTCAATCATTTTGTTAGGAATAATTGACAACATGATTTCAATCAAACTTTTCAACATGCGGTATCTTATAAAATCCTTGCGGATATAGATTGAGACACACCGTCGCGAGACATATTCACCCTCTATCGGTCGTACATTTTCCCGCTGTGCGTCTGTCAGAAATGGAAGGTGCATTTCCGGTATGATTGTGAAGCCTCCGTTTATATCGACAATGCGTATCAGTGTCTCGATGCTTCCAGCCTCATAGATATGACGACCGATACTCCTTGTTTTGCAAAAACTGAATGCGCTCTCGCGCATACATTGTGACTCCTTCATTATCCACATCTTTTCATGCAGCAGATCTGCCGGATTGAATTTAGGCATTTTCAACAGACAATCATTAGCCACATAGACGTGGAACGGCTCGCAATAGAAAGGAATTTCAATAGTTTCCTGAGAGGTATTGCCACTGATTGCGATTCCGATATCAATCTTTCCCAAGCGGAGAGAGTCGATGGTCATATCACCCCTCATCTCGTTGACAGTCAGCCTTACATTTAGATAACGGTCTGTGTATTTTTTGATGAACCACGGCATGAGATAAGGTGCGATGCTGGCCCCGATACCGATTGAAAGCGAACCGGATACTTCGCCTTTCTGCTCCGAGATTGTCTCTGAAATCAACTCGGTCTGACTTAAAATTTTCTCAGCCTGCCTTATCACTGTTTCTCCGGTGGCCGTTGGGCGCACACTCTTGTTGCTACGCTCAAAAAGGCGTACTCCGAGTTCATTCTCCAGCTTTAGGAGAAGCGCGCTGAGTGTAGGCTGCGTTACATCAAGTTCCGCAGCGGCTTTTGCGAAATTGCGGTATCGGTCTATCGCTATTATGTATTTCAGCTGTTGAAGAGTCATGATAGATAAATTCAATGCAAAGATAGCTAAAATCTGTTGTTGCTCTATCATAAAGGCATTAATTTTGTGCCATATTAAAAATGATTATGGCACAGAAAAGATTTCACAGATATTTACCGACCAAAGGCTGGTCGCTTTACTGGATACTGTTGGCTTATCTCGCGATAGGTTATTTCTATCCGGCAATAGGATTGTTGGCGTTGGTATGCATGATAGCTCCTGTGGCATTTTCCGTGAGCCGTGGCCGATGGTGGTGTGGCAACGCTTGTCCTAGAGGTAATATGTACGACCGTCTATTGGCGAAATACTCGCCTCATCGCCCTATTCCACCCTTTGTCCGCACATTCGGCTTCCGTCTGTTTATGGTTCTCTTCATATTTACCGTGTTTGGTGTGCAGATGTATTTCGCATGGGGTGATTGGAATGCCATAGGGCGTGTGTTTTGGAATATCATAGCGATAACCACAGTGGTAGGAGTGACCCTCTCGTTCATCTACGCACCACGGACGTGGTGCTCATTCTGCCCTATGGGAACACTTTCATCATGGGTTGCTCCAAAGAAAGCTCCGTATCCTAAGGCGTTCACCAGCGTCTACGTTGACATCTCTTGCCAAATGAAATGCAAAAGTTGCGCAAGGGTATGTCCCATGCAGATTACACCTTACGATAGTCGCGGCTCAGAGACTGGCTATCTTCACGCCGATTGTATCAAATGCGGCAAATGTGTAGCGTCATGCCCACTCAAAATCATGAAAATCAAACCTCAAAACCAAATAACTGATGATAGGAGTCAACCGAAAACTATGTCCGCATGACCATGTGTGTCCATTGATACGTCTTTGCCCGGTGGGTGCCATTGCACAAGGTCCCGACGGCTATCCAGTCATAGACCACGACAAGTGCATTGAATGTGGAAAATGCGTCCGCTCATGTCCAAAGAAGGCAATGTGGAAAACCCAGGCTCGGATGACCCCTTAGACCAGGTTGAATTGACCCCTTAAGCCAAAATATCACTGACCCTTTTGCCCAATATAAAAATGACCCCTGTCGACGTAATGTCAGCAGGGGATTTTATATGTATCTTTGAATTCCGTTTTGGCCGACGGGGGATATAATTCAAAGAAAACATGAACACAAAATTTAAAAACATTCTCTTATGTCACGCATCGGAGATGGGAATAAAAAGCATCTGCAGTGCTTTTGATATCTCCCGCAACACCGTGCGTCGATATGTGAGAATGTATCAGGACAGCGGTATACCCGCTGAGAAGCTGCCGTCGCTGAGTGATGCGCGGCTACAGGAACTATTTGCCATACCAGGGGCGAGGGAACGTAAACCGTCGGAGCGGCAGGTCAGGCTTGAAGCCCTATTGCCCGATTATGCGGCGCGACTTTCTCGAAAGGGCATGACGGTCAAGAAGTTGTATGAAGAGTATCATACCGGCCATCCCGATGGCTATCTGAAGGCATCTTTCGGGATGAAACTCAGGCAGTTCATGCTGCAGACCAATGCCATCGGGCATGTGGAGCACCGCGCCGGAGACCAGATGTATATCGATTTTGCCGGAGACAGATTGGAAATAGTCGATGAGGCAACAGCCGGGATACGAAAGGTCGAGGTGTTTGTGGCGATACTTCCATGTAGCCACTACACATATTGCGAGGCAG
>NZ_PUEC01000077.1 GCF_003024805.1 Duncaniella muris | reverse complement strand
TTTTTTAGTATCTTTGTAGCTGACAATCAACAATATAGATACTAAAATCATGCTAAACGAAATCTTTATGACAGTACCCGATCATCGGGTTACAGGTCGTTGCACATACGCGCTTTCCGACCTTCTGACAATCGCCTTGCTGACCTATATCTGCGGAGGCGAGGATTATGTGGACATGAGCGAGTTCGCTTATTATCGGGCGCGTGATTTCGGTCTGCTTGCCGAGCGTTCTGACCGCAGCCCGTCGCCTGACACTTTCGAGCGGCTGATGAGTGCTGTGGATCCCGATGAGATTGAGAGATGTCTGGTTGAGCATGGCCGGAAGTTCCTTGACACGCTTTCTGAAAAACAGGTTGTCATAGACGGCAAAAAGCTCAGGGGTACATCGCCTAAACAGCATGGAACGAAAGGCGATTACATCATGAACGCCTATGTCAGCGAGAATCATATAGTAGTAGGACAGCAACGTCTCAAAGACAAGGAAAATGAAATAGTCGCCATACCGCAGCTTATTGAAAAACTGGATATCGAAGGAGCTGTAATCTCTATAGATGCTATTGGCACACAAGTAAAAATCGCTCAAGACATCCTTGATAAAAATGCCCATTACTTTCTCGCAGTCAAAGAGAATCAGGGAGCTATGAACGAACAGATTATCGATGCATTCCGCTACAATAAGCCAGTTGACTCAGCTTCGCAGATGGATGCCGACCACGGACGTATCGAGACACGCGATTGCCGCATATTGAATGCGGACACTATCGAGGACAAGGATGTCCTGGCTCGCTGGCCCGGCCTGAAAACATTGATAGAGGTCACTTCAACGGTTGACTATGGCAACCGCACGGCAACCGCCGTCAGACGGTACATCAGTGACGAAGATTATCCCAAGGCTGCATACTTCAATATGTTGGCCCGTGGTCACTGGTCAATCGAGAACCAATTGCATTGGAATCTTGATGTGACATTCCTCGAAGATGCCTGCCGTGCAAGGAAAGGGTATGCGGCACTAAACCTATCGACAATCAGGAAGTTGGCAATGCAGATTATTAAAGAGCATGTCGACAAAAGTAGTCTGAAGAAAAGACGCTTCAAAGCGAGCCTTTCCAACGACTATCTGACCGATATGCTACTTAAAGCAAAATTTTGATGCGGTTGCCCT
>NZ_PUEC01000076.1 GCF_003024805.1 Duncaniella muris | reverse complement strand
AAGTGCAAAATTAGCGATTTGTTTGAAGAACTCGGTTTTCGGGTTTGAAAAACCGAGTTTTTTCCGTGGTCTGAGGTTTAGTTTCTTTGCGACATTCTTGATGTATAGGTCAGTGAAATCATTGAAATTTGACTTTTTGGGGATGTATTGACGGATGAGTTTGTTGATGTTTTCGACCGCTCCTTTCTGCCATGAGCAGTAGCTGTCGGCAAAGTAAACAGTCACATCATCAAGACCTTTGATGCGTAATCCGGCGGTTATGTCGAGGTGTGCCGCGAACTCGCTGCCGTTGTCAGTAGTGATGGTTTTAAGATATTTACGGTATGCGTACAGCATTCTCACGACAGTCTTTGACAATGGCTTGGCTCTTTTTCCGTAAGGTAGTTTCTCCATCATCACAAAGCCAGTCATGCGTTCAAGCAGCACTAGAATCGCGTGCCCGTAGGCATCAACAATAAGATCCATCTCAAAATCGCCAAAGCGTTTGCCGTCGGCCTCGGCCGGTCTGTCGTGTATGCTTGTGCGGTTTGGTATGTTGGTGGCTTTAGTGGGTTTGCGTTCGCCTTTTGGTCGTCGTCGGAAGTCGGGATGTCTGCGGTGACGGCGCAGTTCTCCGCTTTCATCAGCGTTTATAATGTTGTAAATGGTCTGTATGGATACGGAAACACCTTCCTTGGCCAACACGCCACGAATTTGTTCTGGTGACCATTGGTGGTCAATAATCATCTGTTTTATACGCCACACCAACACGCTGTCGAGCTTCTTGTTGGATGTGGTGCGCTTTCTGCGTTCAAGGGCTTTGGCATGAGCCTTTTCCCACAGATAGTGGCCTTTGGTTGTGGAATTGCGCTTCAGTTCACGACAAAGCGTTGACTGACTGCACCCTACTATGAGGGCAATTTCTTCTCTCGAAGTTTTTTTTTGCAGTAAGGCGAAAATTTGCGACCTTTGCTGCGAGGTTAATTGTCTGTACATAAGCAATACAAAATTAGTTAATCTCAGGGAGACTTCGGTCTCCCTTTTTATTTTGTATTGCCAGTATGTTCTGCTGCTGTCCGCTCTTGGGGGCGGTTTAGGCCGCCCCCGCCGCTTGGGCATCCCCTCGCCAGAAGGAGAGAGGAGAATGACTAATGCCCATCTCAAAGTTTTGCACTTCGATTTGGAATCTTCA
>NZ_PUEC01000075.1 GCF_003024805.1 Duncaniella muris | reverse complement strand
ATAAAATCCCCTGCTGACATTACGTCGACAGGGGTCATTTTTATATTGGGCAAAAGGGTCAGTGATATTTTGGCTTAAGGGGTCAATTCAAC
This sequence comes from Duncaniella muris, assembly GCF_003024805.1. Taxonomy (GTDB): domain Bacteria; phylum Bacteroidota; class Bacteroidia; order Bacteroidales; family Muribaculaceae; genus Duncaniella; species Duncaniella muris. The sequence goes on along the minus strand of NZ_PUEC01000075.1, from coordinate 1,209 downwards.
CTGGTCTAAGGGGTCATCCGAGCCTGGGTTTTCCATCATGATGCCCAAAATGGATGGGTTCACTATGGCGAAGGAGATAAGGAAATTGTCGCCGACAGTACCATTGCTTTTCCTCACCGCAAAAAGCACAATAGATGATGTTGAGCAAGGTTTTGAAATCGGAGCCAACGACTATCTTAAAAAGCCCTTTGAACTCCGCGAACTGATAGTGCGGATTAAAGCACTATTAAGAAGATATGGTGACAATCGCACCGAGGATATCCGGTTTGCAATTGGAACATACATATTTAACGTAACGACCCAGACATTGTCATTTGGCGACAAAGAAACAGAATTATCTCACTTTGAAGCCAAGATACTTGAACGTCTGGCCACAAATATCGGGAAGACTGTCGATGCCTCAGAACTGATGATTGCCGTGTGGCAGCGCGATGAACAAAGCAACCGCAACTCCCTGCATGGCTACATCCACAAACTCCGCCGAGCCCTCCGTCACGATCCATCAATTTCTATCATCAATCAACGTGGGTTCGGCTATATGCTTGTAATCCGCAACTGACAAAATGCGGATAATGCAGAAAACACAACCCCTACTGTCCACTAAAAAGCGGACAGTAGGGGTTGATTAAATAATGCAAAAATTCTTTTATAAGCTAATCTATATTATTGTTATGCATAATTATAGCATAACAAAACACTTTCATAAACTCATTAAGTGCTCCAATATCCTTGTTTAGGCATTCTTTTCCTGTTGGAGTATAATTAGATTTTGCATGGACTATTGAATTTCGCGTCGCATACAATATTTTACCTAATGATATATTAAGTTTCACAATCTCATCATTAGTTAAATCTTCAATCTTGCGATTGGCTGATACTCCACTATCTCTAAGCATTAATCTCCATATTGTATCTGGGATATACTGCTTAGATAATTCAAGATCGCAACATTCTGCTAAAACAGTGGATGCTAATTCTGCATCAGAAATACTCCTATTGTAGCGATGCACTAAATCTATAATCGAACCATAATAACTTTCCCCTTTCTTAGAAAAGGCCCCAATATTCAATCTTGCTTCGAGTGAAGATTCCAAATCGAAGTGCAAAACTTTGAGATGGGCATTAGTCATTCTCCTCTCTCCTTCTGGCGAGGGGATGCCCAAGCGGCGGGGGCGGCCTAAACCGCCCCCAAGAGCGGACAGCAGCAGA
>NZ_PUEC01000074.1 GCF_003024805.1 Duncaniella muris | reverse complement strand
AACGAACTATATTAAAAACCAAATAAAATGAGGCAAAAATTACATCCACCTTAGATTATTTGAGAATGGTCTTGCCGCAGTCCGCTCTTGGGGGCGGTTTAGGCCGCCCCCGCCGCTCGGGCATCCCCTCGCCAGAAGGAGAGAGGAATAGTTTAGAGGGCGGAATCAGGTTTCGTAGAGACGAAGCCGTCGATATATGACTTATTGGATGTCACAACAGCAAAAGCCTGTCTAACGAGTTTATTTGCCACAGCAATCATGGCTACTTTGCCTGATTTTCCTTTGCCCCGCAAACGCTGGTAGCATTCCTTGCACGCCTTGTTGTGCTGACTTGCTGACCATGCCGCCACATAAAGCATCGAACGCAGAGTCTCGTCACCGTTACGGTTGATATGTCCACGGATATTGATGCTTGTGCCGGACTGCTCTATCGTGGGGCAGATACCGATAAAGCGGGACAACTGCTTGGCATTTTCAAAGTAGGTAAAGCCTCCGGTAGCTATAATCAGCGCAGTGGCAAGTGTGACTCCGATACCCTTTATAGAGGTAAGGAGTTTAAGCTGCTTGTCAAACACATCGGTTACGACCGTCTCCATTTCCTGCTGCATGTACTTGATCTGCTTTTCAAGGAAGGTTATGGTCTGTTTCAATGAGTTCAGACATTTCTTATCCTTAACCGGCAGAGGCTCAAGTGATGAAAGAAGATTCTTTGTCGCTGTCAGTTGCTTCTGAAGTTGACGCAGGACTGTTTTCTTCTGTTTCAGAAGCATTATCTGTTCGGACGGGAACTTATATGGTTCCGGCTTGAATCTCTCCCCGAAATCGGCAATGAGACAGGCATCTTTGGAGTCTGTTTTGGTAACCGACATCATTACGCGGGAATAGTTTTTTATCTTCTTCGGATTTATGAGGCTTGCCCGTATGCCGGTCTTGTCAAGAAGATAAAGAAGAAGGAAGCAGTAGTTGCCTGTCGCCTCCATCACGCAGTGGTGGATAGCATGGTCAAGCTTCGAGATGAACTTGCGAATGCCTTTCGCGTTGTTTTGGAAGGTCTCGGTACGGTAGCCCTTTCCATGAGGAAAAGCAGCTACAAACGTCGCTTTGCTGATGTCGATGCCTATGTATGTCATGTTATCAAATCTTTTGTCAGGAACTACATCTTTTGCACTCTCGTCGCAAACACGGGGTCAGTCATACCGCCCCAACGAACTATCCAGTCTTTAGATGTAAAAGCATGGGGACTGAACGTTAGTCACGGGTTTTGCCACCCCCTAATCTGCCTTGTTCCATGCTTGTGATGCCTGATATTTGAAGATAAATTTATTCAAAAACATTTAACCGTACAAATGTACGAC
>NZ_PUEC01000073.1 GCF_003024805.1 Duncaniella muris | reverse complement strand
ACAATGATTCGGTAAAAATCACCGAAGTGGTTGAAACTTAAGTTAATATATCGAATCGTCAAATACAAATGAATCGCCAAAGCGTTCATTATAAAAACATTAAACAATATGAACGTATTGGCGATTCTCAAAGACTTCACCTTTCGGTGTAAGTCGGTATTTGAAAATACTACAACCAAGATGAGCAAAAGGTTCCTCAACTGGCTGATTTTAACAATACGCACTGTGGCGTTGATTCCGGGCAAAGTCAATTTTACCCGGCTGTCGCGCTATGGCGGTCGTACAGCCAAGACCTTTGCTTCCAATTTCAAGACATCCGTAGACTGGATGAAAGTCAACATAGGTATGGCGCAGGATTGTTTTGGGCCGGCCGATGACATGGCAGTGGCAATCGATCCGTCGTTCATTTCAAAAGCAGGCAGACTGACGTATGGCATAGGCTGTTTCTGGTCAGGGGTGGCACAACGTGTCAAACGCGGTCTGGAGATAATGGCGATCGGGGCAATAAGTCTGAGTAAACATACATGCGTGATGCTCGGTGCTGTCCAGTCACCGAACTTCAGGACTCTTGAATCTGAGAAACAAATGTCAATGCTTGGCTGGTATGTGGCACTTGTCAGGTCAAAGGCGACAGAGCTGCTCTCACTGACGGATATTCTGGTTGCCGATGCCTTTTTCTCCAAATATGAGTTTGTAAATGAAGTGATTGGCATGGGATTTCGATTTGTCGGGAGATTACGTGCCAACTCATATCTGAGGTATCTGGCCATACCGGATTCCTCCGCCACGCGAAGACGCGGCAGAAAGAAAAAGTATGGAGAGAAAGTGGATTTCTCCAATCTTGATATGTCCGTGTTCACTTCATTCATATATGAGGATTCCAAAGGAAACAAAACCCGATGTCACACGGCGGTCGTACATTCGAGGGCATTGAAACGCGACATCCGTATCGTGGTATGTCCGGTTGAAAACGGAGAGCCTCTTCTTTACTTCTCTACCGACACCAATATGAGGTCTGAAAAGATCATCGGTTTCTACCGCACCCGCTTTCAGATTGAGTTCGGTATACGCGATGCCAAGCAGTTTACCGGACTCCAGTCGCAACAGACACGCGACAAAGACCGGCTTGACTTCGCATTCAATCTTTCCTTCACTGCACTCAATGTCTGCAAGGAGGTCATAAGGAAAGATTATCCGGATCTTTCGTTAGCACAGTTCAAACGGCTTATGTTTGAATCTTATCTCGCCTCTACAATTATTTCGACCTACGGAAAATCTCCGCATCTCAAAATAATTAAGAAAATAAATCATCGGTTGGCTCAGTTAGCGGCTTAGCCAAGGCTGAACAACCTCAAATTTTACCGAATCATTG
>NZ_PUEC01000071.1 GCF_003024805.1 Duncaniella muris | reverse complement strand
GCGCACACCTTACGGAAATCATCGAAGACCGCCATGGTCGCAAATCAATCATCGTGACATCACAGCTCCCCGAACTGGACTGGTACGAAGCTATCGGTGACTCCACAGTGGCAGATGCAATACTCGATCGCATTGTCCACACTGCTCATCGAATCACGCTTACCGGCGAAAGCGTCCGTAAGCTCAAAGCTATAAAAAGCAGATAAGACAAAATAAAATTGACCCCGTCGGCCAGAACGTTTTCAGGGGTCAATTCAAAATATTTTCAGGGGTCAATTCAACCTTGGTCTAAGGGGTCATCCGAGCCTGGGTTTTCCATTCACCAACGGAAGCGGCAAGACTGTCAAGTCTGTTCAGCATAGCGGACCTGACGGTGAAATCACGACCACGTTTGAATATGACGGAATCCAGCGACTTGTAAGAGTCACTGACGTTGAGGGCAACCAGACCCTCTCCACCTACGACATGGGCGACCGCCGCACGGAGGTCAACCATCCGGCAAGCGGAATCACATCGTTCACCTACGACGCTCTCGGCAACGTGCTGACCAAGCAGACCGCGAATATGGCGGAGGAAGGGAAGATGATAACCTATACCTACGACTATCACCGTCTGACTGGTATCAACTATCCAGACCACCCCGAGAACAATGTCAAGTATTACTACGGTGGCCGCAACGCATCCCACAACCGCATCGGCCGTCTGATGCTCCGTGAGGACGGAACGGGCGCGATAGAATACTTCTACGGCAAGATGGGCGAGGTGACAAAGACACGCCGCACACTCATAGTCCCGAATCAGGCTATCGCAACCTACGTCACCCAGTGGACCTATGACAGCCACAACAGACTTGTGGAGATGATCTATCCCGACGAGGAGAAGGTCACATACTCCTACAACCTCGGAGGTCTTCTTGAAAAAGTCCGTGGCGAGAAGTCATACGGCTATGACTACATCACCAAGCTCGGCTATGACAAGTTCGAGCAGCGCAGCTACCTGAAATATTGCAACGGCGCGGAGACATTCTACACCTACGACAATCGTCGCCGTCTCAGCAACCTCGCGGTCAACAGCGGAGGCACATCCATTATGGACAACGCCTATACTTTTGACGCGGTGAGCAATGTCCTTTCGGTGGCAAACAACGCTTCGCTACCGCAGAGCGGCAATGCCGGAGGTCAGATGGCTCACTCATACACCTACGACGGGCTGTATCGTCTTGCATCGGCAACGGGTACTTATACCGGGGTTGACAGCAAATCGGCATCCTACACCCTCGACATGGGCTATGACAATATGCACCGCATCACCTCCAAGCGCCAGCATCTGACGCAGGATAACGTGCAGTTCAATGGCACCCTCAATGTCGGCTATGACCTCTCCTACACCTACAGTTCGGAAGAAGGGAAGAAATTCCAGCTTGAAAGTGTAAAGGATGTTAATTACCGCACGGAAGAGACCCCGGAGGGGAACAATGTTGAGAACGGCCTCGTTTACAGTTATGACAAGTGGAAAACCCAGGCTCGGATGACCCCTTAGACCAAGGTTGAATTGACCCCTGAAAATATTTTGAATTGACCCCTGAAAACGTTCTGGCCGACGGGGTCAATTTTATTTTGTCTTATCGGCTTTTTAT
>NZ_PUEC01000070.1 GCF_003024805.1 Duncaniella muris | reverse complement strand
GAATCGCCAATACGTTCATATTGTTTAATGTTTTTATAATGAACGCTTTGGCGATTCATTTGTATTTGACGATTCGATATATTAACTTAAGTTTCAACCACTTCGGTGATTTTTACCGAATCATTGTAAATACTAAATCACAAAAATATATTTCAAACTTATTATCTGAGATAAAAGATTTGACTTCATTGCTGCCATTTGAGGGTATTAAAGAATGTCAGCTTATGGATAACTTGCATAAACTTGATTGTTTAATATCCAGTTTATGTAGTGAATTAATATATATAGGGTTTTCAAAAAGTTACCTATATACTTGCGCGAAAAATTTTAAAATCAAGAATTTTTCTGATTCTTACGAAAAGTTTGTAAGTTTGATAAATTTAGAGAATAAAAAAGATTATATAATAATCTTTAAATTATCAGTTAGCCGCACAGAAGCAGATGTTGATTTACCCGAATTCTCTAAATTATATCCAGAAGAATATAAAACCGAATGGGTAATTAATAGGCGCCCCAATTTTATCACATCCTTGAATAATCAAAGGTTCTATTCGGTTAATGTGAAATCTTATGATGAATTTGCTGCGATTAAACAGGCAAAGGAAAAGCTAAGCAATCATTTGGATCGTATCCATTTTGCATTGCATAATTCAAAGATGATACCATTATTATCTGCTTTAGTCCTTGAGAAAAGAGGTGAAATCCTTTATGTATCTGATCATTCGACTCTCCCTATTTTAGACAGTATTAATCAAGAGGAACAAACTCGTATTAATATTATACAGGATAGGTTAAACGCTATCCATGCATCTAATAATATCACTACGGATGTAACTAATCGTATTAATGCCGCTTTAAGACATTTACGAATAGGGGATGCTGATACTGAAATAGAGCAAAGGTTTATTAATTATTGGATAGCACTTGAATTCTTATTTTCAACACCAATAGCATCTGATAGTACTTTTGGTCGAATTAAGGATAATTTGGTAAGTATACTTGTTTCATGTTATGGAAAGCGAAATTTATTGGCAATTGATGCTCAAGTAAGATCTATTGCCAAAGGAATAGAAATCCCCCATATTTGGGAAAAAGATGCTATTAGTGACATTAAAGATAGAATTAAATTACCAATATTGTTAGAATATAGATTAAACAGATATTCTACACACATCTTATCTAATAAAGAAAAAGATATTCGCAAGTATCTTGAATTACATAGGCAAAACGTTACTTGGCAGATTGCCCGCATTTACAGATTGCGAAATGAACTCATACATGAGGCTGCGATCAAACAAGATATTGAAAGTCTTGCGAGCAATTTAAGATATTATCTTATTTTTATACTCAACCAAGCTGTAAGATTTTTCAGTAGTAGAATTGGTAGTATTATGTCAAGGAAATATGATATGGAGTCATTTTTTATGCATTTCGATTTAATGCGAGCTGCGATAGAAAAAGAACCATCAATATCAGGTGTTTTATCTTATGGTGATCTTGAAGATAATATTTAAGATATTATCCAATATTATATTTGAGAATAAGTAAGTCGTAAAAATTAATTTATACTAAGCCGTATGGGCAAAATTGATATAGAGTTCAGATCCAAGCGCAGCCAACGCACGGTTAGTTGCATAGATCAGGGAGTCTGTGGAGCAATAATCCGCA
>NZ_PUEC01000007.1 GCF_003024805.1 Duncaniella muris | reverse complement strand
TCTAATTGCAGACGTTGTTGGTCTGTCAGTTGTATAACTTTGATTTTTGCGATAGCGATGTGTCTTTATGTGTTTACACAAAGATACGCAAAAAAATTGATATAAACTAATTTTCAACATCTACTTATATCCACAATTTAACATATATTCTCTTGATGATAACTTTTCAGTGACAGTCATGCCTGAAGGTAAGATAGATAGTTATAAACGATATATCGACAACGAAACAGCTGAGAATAAAGAGCTGATTTACAGTGGCGTAAACGGTTATGAGAAGTTTTTCGTCATCAATAAGATTAATGGTGAAAAATCTGAACTATGGTTCTTTAATTGGGACGGTATGCCCTTATTGGACATAAAACTTCCTGAACTGGCTACTTCTTTTGACATAGACTTCCGGAATCATACACTATATACATTAAATTTTAAAAACGACATATTTAAAAAATATGATTTAAAGGATATCTTAGAGGGTGTATCTCAATGATTGAAAGACACAGAAACACAGATTATATATGCTTGGATTAAGCAAGTTCATCATGTACATGCTCATGGTCGCGGTGATCGGGGTAGGGCTTTACTGGCTGATTCAGATAACCACAGCCTGTTCATTCCACACTCCTTCGGGCTCAATGTCGCCGACATTGTTGCCCGATGAGAGTGGGTTGGTGAACAAGTGGAAAATGGGTGCGCGGATTTTTAATATTTTCGATGCCATCAAGGGGAAGCCTTACGAGATAAGGCGTCTTCCGGGTTACGGTCAGTTGGAGCGAGGCGATATCATAGTATTCAACTACCCATATCTTGACTCTGACCGTAAGCGCGACAGCATTGCCATGAACCTCGCTACATATTATTGCAAGCGGGCCGTTGCTGTGGCAGGCGACACTCTGGAAATCCGCAATTGCTTCTACCATGTCAGAGGATGCCGCGACACTCTTGGTGTAGCCTCGGAGCAGGAGGCCTTGCGACTATATGTTCGTGAGTTCACCCGTGAAAATCCTGATCCGCACACATGGCCCTCCTGGATGCGATGCTGCCCCCGTGATTCAGCGGTTGGCTGGACGGTAAGAGACATGGGGCCGTTCCTGATTCCGGGCAAGGGGCAGTCTGTAGAGTTGGATTATAAAAGCTGGCTACTCTACCGACGGTATATCGAATGGGAAACGAAATCCAAATTAAAGTGGCAAGATTCTGCGGCATTTATTAATGATAAGCCGATAAAAAGTTATATCTTTACAGAAAATTACTGCTTCGCAGCCGGAGACCACGTAATCGACTCTAAAGACTCGCGCTATTTTGGGCTTGTGCCTGAGAAATTTATAGTCGGCACTGCCGGAATCCGCTGGAAATCACATGTTCTTAACCGTATGTTCAAAGCTATCAATAAACATTGAATACCATGAAATATATCCCTGCCATACTCATTTTGTCGGTCCTCCTCGCATCATGTTCATCTCCAGAAACGGATAAAAAACATAATGCAGATGAGATCGGTGTAGCCACGGCTGAGACCGACCATATAGCTGAAGTCACCGTCATGGATCTACAATCTACAGTGTTCAATCATGAGATCGTGAGCAACGGACGTATTTCAGCTCGTGAGAAAGTTGATGTGAATTTCCGTTCACCCGGACTCATCGCTTCCATATATGTGCGTAATGGACAGAGGGTCACCAAAGGGCAACGCATAGCCACACTTGACACCTACAAACTCGACAACCAGCTTGAGAAGGAGCAGAGTGCCGTTGCCTCAGCCACGCTTGAGATGCAGGATGTGCTCATCGGCCAGGGCTACGACCCGGATCGGCTTGAAAAAGTGCCTGATGACGTTATGAGACTCGCCCGTCTGCGCAGCGGTCTCCAGCAGGCCGAACTTAACCTCGCGGCAACTCGCAAGGATCTTGAAGATGCCACCCTCCATGCTCCGGTCAGTGGCGTCATCGCCAATCTCACCGCCACTCCCCACAACATGTCGTCATCCACCGAACCGTTGTGCAGGATTATCAACGACAGCGGCATGGAGGCCGAATTTTCTGTACTGGAAAGCGAACTGCCGATGGTTCGGCCGGGTGATAAAATCGCTGTGACTCCGTTTTCGACCACAGACTCGCGCACCGGACATGTCACTGAAATCAACCCGATGGTTGATGACAACGGCATGGTCAAAGTCTGGGCATCGGTCGATGGCGGAGGCGGACTGATTGACGGCATGAACGTCCGTATAAGCGTGAAACGCGCAGTCGACAAGGCTCTGGTCATACCCAAGAGCGCCGTGGTACTCCGCTCAGGCCGTCAGGTCGTGTTTACCCTTGATGGCAATAAAGCAATGTGGAACTATATCACCACCGGCCTTGAGAATCTCAGCGAATACACCGTCACCGATGGTCTCACGCCGGGCATGAAAGTCATAACATCCGGTAACGTCAACCTCGCCCACGAATCTCCGGTCAGGATAATTGAGAAATGACATGGTCCGTTATCTCCTGAATCATCGCATAGCTGTCATCATGGCGTTTCTTGCTATGGTGATACTCGGATGTGTGACATACACAACACTTCCCGTCTCGCTGTTGCCTGACATAGATATCCCTCACATTACCGTGCAGGTCACGGGTGACAATGTCTCGGCGCGCGAACTCGAAAATACCGTTGTCACACCCTTGCGCCGTCAGCTCATGCAGGTCGGCGGACTTGGCGAAATCAAGAGCGAGACCCGCGACGGTTCGGCGATAATCTCGCTGACAATGGACTATGGTGTCAACACCGACCTCGCCTTTATAGAAGTCAATGAAAAGATTGACGCGGCAATGAACTCCTTACCCAAGACCGTTACACGACCAAAGGCTGTCAAAGCGAGCGCTACCGACATACCGGTCTTGTATCTGCAAATGACCCTGCGAGACGAAAACGGCAGAATGTCATTTCTTGACATGTCAGGAATTGCCGAAAACATTGTCAGACGCCGTCTTGAACAGCAGCCGGAGATTGCAATGGTAGACATAACGGGTGTGCCTGGAAAAGTTCTGCGGGTCACCCCTGATTTAGACCGTATGACACAAGCCGGTGTGACCGTCGAAGATCTTGAATCCGCTCTCACCGCCAACAATGTCGAGCCCGGTTCAATGTCCGTGCGCGACGGGTACTATGAATATAACATCACAGTCACCAATCTTCTGCGTTCTGTCGGGGATGTGGAGCGGATCAAGCTCCTTAAGGGCGGGAAGATTATGGAATTGGGCGATTTTGCAGAAGTCAGTCTGACCAACCGTGTGCCTTCCGGCTATTCACTGCATAACAGCAAACGGGCTGTGACTCTTGCCATAATCAAGCACGGTGAGGAGAGCATGGATGCAATGAACAAGGCTCTCGACTCGACCATAAAATATTTCTCAGACCGCTATCCCGAAATAGAGTTCTCCAAAACCCGAAGCCAGACCGAGCTGCTTGACTTCACCATCTCCAATCTTGAGCAGAACCTCATATTGGGCCTTTTGCTCGTGTTTGTGGTGTGTCTCATCTTCATGCGCAGTGCGCGATCGTCATTCATCATCGGATTGAGTATAATAGTCGGAGTAATTCTTACATTCCTGCTCTTCTATCTCTTTAACGTGTCAATCAATATCATCTCTATGGCCGGACTGATTCTTGCCGTCGGCATGATGATTGACAACTCCGTCATAGTCACTGAAAACATCACCCAGTTCCGTCATCGCGGCAACGGGCTTATGAATGCCTGCGTCAAAGGCACCAACGAGATGATAACGCCCATGCTGTCATCATCGCTTACAACTGTAGCCGTGTTTGTCCCGCTGATATTCATGAGCGGTATCGCCGGAGCGATATTCTCTGACCAGGCATTCTCGATCACAGCCGGTCTTGCTGCAAGTTATATTGTCGGGATCACATTGCTCCCGGTGCTGTATTATCTTTTTGAAAATAAGAAATCGGGGATAAAAGAGGGCAAATCAGCAGATTCAAATCAGAATCAGTCCCCAGCCTCTCATCAGTCTTTTATCAGTCTTTATGACCGCGGGATGGATTTCTGTTTCCGGCATAAATGGACGTTCATCGCCTCGACTTTGCTCACAGTCCCGCTATGCGTCGTAATGTTCATGCTTATGCGTCAGGAGCGCATGCCTGAGATAGACAGCAACGAGACAATCGTCCGCATCGACTGGAACGAGAATATCAATCTTGACACAAACCGCAGCCGGGTCGAGGCTCTCTCGGATTCTGCGTCAGTCGAAAGTTCAGCCTATATCGGCATGCAGGATTACATGCTGTCATCCGACTTCGACCTTTCAACATCTGAAGCCGAGCTTTATTTCAAAACCTCCGGACCTGAAGATATATCACCGCTTCAAAATCGTATTGCCGACCGTATCAGAGACAAATATCCGTCTGCGACAGTTTCATTCCATAAAACTGGCAATATCTTTGAAAAAATCTTTTCGTCAGACGAGGCTGACATCGAAGCGAGAATCAGCAACCGGAATAAAGATGCCGGCGAGATTGACAGTCTTGCATCACTGTGCGGACGCATAGGGGAGGCAACTGGTGAGAGCCTGTCACCGGTTCCGTTACGCCGGCAGATTGACATATCGGTCGATCGTACGCTTCTCGCTATCTACAATGTCGACTACTCCGAGGTGCAGCGTGCGTTGCGCACCGCATTCAAGGGCAACACAGTGTCGACACTCCGCTCCTATCAGGAATATACTCCGATAGAAATATCAGGGCGTGAACAGAGTGTCGGCGAGATACTTGGCAACGCTTTCGTCAGATCGCGTGCCGATAAAAATGGTGTCCGTACTGAGATTCCACTTCGCTCGCTCGTGACGGTCGGTCACAGCCGCGATCTCAAGACCATTACGGCCGGCGTGGCCGGCGAATATGTGCCTATAGGTCTTGAAGTCCCCGGTCGTGAAGCGAAAGTCATCGAGACCATACGCGAGACAGTAGCTGCTGACGGCTCTCATGAAGTTGAGTTTGCCGGCGGTTTTTTCAGTAATGCCCGCATGATGAGAGAACTGACGGTGATACTCCTTGTGTCAGTCATGCTAATGTATTTCATTCTCTGTGCACAGTTCGAGAGTTTCCTCCAGCCACTCATAGTGTTGCTTGAAATTCCGGTCGACACATTTTTCGCACTGCTTGCCCTCATGATTTTCGGACAGACACTCAATCTCATGTCGGCCATAGGTATAATTGTGACGTGTGGTATCGTAGTCAACGATTCAATCCTCAAACTCGATGCCATCAACGAACTGCGCAAGGGGGGTATGCCTCTGTCAGAGGCAATACATACAGCGGGCCGACGCCGTCTGCGCGCCATAATCATGACCTCCTTGACCACCGTCTTCGCCATGCTCCCCGTGCTTTTTACGTCCGATATGGGCTCTGAGCTCCAGCGGCCACTCGCCATAGCTATGATAGGATCGATGGTGGTCGGCACCATCGTCAGCATCTTCGTTATCCCGTTGTTTTACTGGCTAATCTATCGCAAACATGAAAATAAGTAAGATATTCCTGCCCATAATCGCATTGCTTATGCCTGTCACTGCCTCGGCAATGACATTAACACTTGAAAAGACAATCGAGCTTGCCAATGACTCCTCTCTCATGGCGTTCAGATACCGTAATATGTATCAGGCCAGCTATTGGCAGTATGTCAGCTTCAAGGCCAACAGACTTCCGAGTCTGTCGCTTACGGCTACACCGGCAAGATATTACCGCTACATGACCCAGCGCTATGACTCGGAGCAGAATATCGACATATTCCGTCAGCAGCAGATGTTCAGTGCTTCGGCCGGACTGGAGGTGACTCAGAACTTTGATCTTCTTGGGGGCTCATTATATCTTGAGACCGACCTCGAATACATGCGCAACTTCGGGCAGAACAAATATACTCAGTATTCGTCTGTGCCCGTGCGTATAGGTTACCGTCAGGACCTGCTCGGATTTAATGCTTTCAAGTGGGAGCGCAAAATAGAACCTCTGCGCTATGAGAAAGCAAAAAAGGAACTGATCTACAACATGGAATCTGTCAGCGAGCAGGCTGTTTCCTATTTTTTCGCCCTCGCACTTGCTCAGGCTGAATATCGTCTTGCCGAAGAGAATGTGGCCTCATGCGACACACTCTACGTTATCGGCGAGCGGCGTTTTAAAATCGCGGCCATCTCCCGTGCCGACCTGCTCACTCTCGAACTCGACAAGGTTAATGCCCGCAATACTCTTGAAAACTGCCGTATAGCGCTCAAAAGGGCATCGTTTTCGCTCGCTTCGTTCCTCGGCATGGATAAGAATACCGAAATAGAACTTAAGATGCCTGGCCGTCCGCTTACCACAGCAATTCCGTTGGATCTGGCTCTTGCAATGGCCAAAAAGAATAACCCTACGTTGCTTGGCCACCGCCAGACCATACTTGAGGGTGAGAGGGAGTTTAACAGGGCCAAGGTTGAGTCTCGGTTTAACGTCTCAGTCAACGCCTCGGTTGGTTTCAACCAGGTGGCTGATGATTTTTCAGGCGCCTACCGCTCGCCGCTTCGCCAGGATCTTGTGTCAGTGTCCATCTCAGTGCCGCTTATTGACTGGGGGGTGAGAAAGGGAAAGGTCAACATGGCCCGCAACAATCTGAATGTGTCGCGTATCGCCGCCCGTCAGGATGAACTCAGTGTGGAGGAAGACCTTATCATGACCGTCTCCGACTATGAAGTGCGTCAGCGTCTGATCGCATCGGCATCTGAAGCCCTCGATCTTGCCGAGACCGCATACACCCAGACCCGGCAACGGTTCATAATAGGCAAGGCGGATATAAACAGTATAACCCTCTCGCTCAACCGCCGGCAGGAAGCAGCCAAAAATTATATAGCCGCCCTCCAGAACTATTGGTTAAGCCATTACAAAATCCGGCGTCTGACGCTACACGACTTTGAACTTGACATGCCGCTCTCAGAGAAATTTGAGCTGAAAAACTGACAGATGGCCTCACGATCGTTTTCCATAATAGTCATTTTTATCGTCCTGTCGCTGGTGGGATGCGCGCTTGTGCCGTTCCTTCCGGTCAAACTCGCTCCTTCGCGCAATCTGCCGTCACTCACAGTCAGTTTCTCGATGCAGGGCAGTTCGGCCAGAACCATCGAGGCCGAGGTCACTTCACGCATCGAATCAGTGCTCGCGCGTGTCAGTGGAGTGAAAGGCATCAGCTCAAAATCATCCAACGGGGGCGGCCGCGTGTCAATCGACCTTGACAAGCATGCCGACATCGAGATGGTGCGTTTTGAGGTCTCGACACTCGTCAGGCAGATATGGAGCGAACTGCCCGAGGGTGTCAGCTACCCATCCATATCGGCCCGCGCGGTTGAGAAGGAGAGCTCCAGGCCATTCATGGTCTACCGTCTCAACGCTCTGGCCAATCCGTCAGAAATCCAGACTTATGGAGAAGAAAATCTCAAACCGCTCCTTGCCCGTATCCCCGGAGTATATAAGGTAGAACTCAACGGTGCGCAGCCTATGGAGTGGCAGCTGCATTACGATATAGACAGGCTGTCATCGCTCGGCCTTACGCCGTCCGATCTGCGTCAGGCCATACGCGAGCATTATACCAGCGAATTTCTTGGCATGGCACCTGTCATAGCCGATGACGGTGACAAATCTGAATACATCCGCCTATCGCTGCATACCGATGGCACGGCCGGCTCATTTATCCCATCGGAAATTTCCGTCAGACTGAACAGCGGCTTATCGGTCACTCTTGATAAACTTGTGAGTGTCATCCACACCGAGGCGGCACCTAAAAGTCATTTCCGCATCAACGGGCTTAACTCCATCTATGTAAATATTACATCCGGGGAGGATGCCAATCAGCTTACGCTGGCTGAAGAAATCAGGACAGCCGTCAGCCGATTTGAGACTGTAATGCCTGAGGGCTATATGATTGACCTGTCATATGACGCAACCGAAAGCATTCGCGGCGAGCTCGATAAGATATATTTCCGCACAGGACTCACAGTGCTGATACTCCTGCTGTTCGTTGGCCTTGTCACTCTCAATTTTCGCTATGTGCTGATGATAACCATAGGCCTGACAATCAATCTTGCCGTGGCGGCAGTGTTCTATTATCTCGCCCACATCGAAATCCAGCTCTATACACTCGCAGGAATCACAATTTCACTCAATCTCGTCATCGACAATCTCATTGTAATGGCCGATCACTACACGCGCCGGCGTAACCTGCGGGCTTTCACCGCCATTCTTGCCGCTACAATTACCACAATCGGCGCATTGTCGGTGGTCTATTTCATGGACGAGAAAACACGCCTAAGTCTGGAGGATTTTGTCACAGTGGTCATCATCAATCTCTCCGTCTCGCTCGCGGTGGCACTGCTGCTTGTGCCAGCACTTGTGGAGAGGCTTGGCCTGCAAAGGGTGAATGGCAAGAACGTAAAATTCCGCAGTCTGCGCCATCGGGTCTCTCTGAGCCTTTCACGTCTTTATGCCAGCATAGTTCGGTTTATGCTGCGGTTCAGGGTCGCCATGATTGTTATTGTGATACTCTCTTTCGGATTGCCGGTGTTCATGCTCCCGGATAAAATCGAAGGTGAGGGATACTGGACAGAGAAATATAATTCCATATTCGGAAGCCCGACATATCGGGAGAAAATCAGACCGGTGACCGACATTGCACTCGGTGGCACTCTGCGACTGTTTGTCGAAAAAGTCTACAACGGTTCCTATTGGGACCGCGACAATAGTGAGCCGGTTCTGCATATCAACGCCACTCTGCCCAACGGAGCTACACTCCGGCAGATGGACGCACTTGTAAGGCAGATGGAGGCCTATTTGTGCGGGTTTAAGGAAATACGCCAGTTTCAGACTTCCGTGTCAAGTGCCCGTCGTGCATCCATTTCGGTGATGTTCAATGAGGGGCATCAGCATGACGGATTCCCTTACAAACTGAAGGGCGAGGTCATATCCAAGGCTCTTACACTCGGTGGCGGTTCATGGAGCGTATATGGTCTTGAAGACCAAGGGTTCAGCAACGATGTCAGAGAGACGGCCGGAAGCTACCGCGTGAAGATGACAGGCTACAATTATGACGAACTCTCTGACTGGGCCTACCGTATGCGTGACACACTGCTGACCCACCGTCGCATCAAGGAAGTGGCGGTGGCATCCGAGTTCTCTAACTGGAAGGATGACTATACGGAGTTTCACCTGGTTTTTGAGAGGGACCGCATGGCTAAATACGGCATCACAGCCACACAGCTATTCTCGGCAATCAAGCCGACATTCGGTCGGGAGATCAACTGCGGTCAGATTGTTGTAGACCGCACATCGCAGCGTATAAATCTCTATTCCATCCAGTCGGATGCCTACGATATTTTCACCCTCATGCGTCAGCCTTTTACCGTCAGAGGGCGCACATTCAAACTGTCAGATATAGGCTCGATAGAAAAACGTCAGGCCCCGCAGGACATTGTCAAGAAAAACCAGGAATATGTGATGTGTCTTCAATATGAATATATAGGTTCCAACATGCAGGGCGATAAAGTGCTCGACCGCGACCTTGAGATAATCAATGCCCTCATGCCGGTGGGATATAAAGCCGAAAGAGAGCAGCGCCAGTGGAAAACCAAAGATGAAAGCGGGAATTACTTGCTGCTGTTGCTCGTCATGGGCATAATATTCTTCACAACCTCGATACTGTTTAATTCACTGCGACAGCCATTTGCCATCATTTTCATCATACCGGTGTCATTCATCGGAGTTTTCGCCTCGTTCTATCTGTTCAAACTTAACTTTGATCAGGGAGGCTTCGCGTCCTTCATACTGCTTGCAGGCATCACCGTTAACGCTGCGATATATATTCTCAATGAATACAATTCATTGCAAGCCGGATATCCGCAAATGGCACCATTGAAAACCTATCTGCGTGCTTTCCGCGTCAAGATAGTTCCCATACTGCTGACTGTCATGTCGACCATCCTCGGATTCATACCTTTTATAATCGGCGAGAGTAAAGAATCTTTCTGGTTTCCGCTTGCCATAGGTACAATGGGAGGCCTGGCAGTCTCAATACTTGCTATTTTGTTAATACTTCCGATCCTGGTAATCCGGAGAGATATGCGCCCACGGAATTAATAAATATCGGGGAACGGGATATAAGAGGTCGTTTAAAACCAATAGTTAAAAACTGAGTGGTTTATCTTTTAGATAAATTGTTGCAAATGAGGAAGGAGTCATATCCACCTCAAAACTTTCGCTCAGATTTTAACTATTGTTTTTAAACGACCTCTAAATATATGGCAAATGCTTATATATGACAATCATTGCTCATTCTTTCCAGCAAACTGTCTCCAGTCAAGCCACTTGCGCTTCCGCACATGCAGGTATGTGGCACGCCCCCTTATGGGATAATCCTGTATGGTTCGGTAATCACCAAAACCGTAGCAGATTATGTTTTTATTGTACTTGTCTTCGCTAAGTTGTTCATTCTTCTCATCAAGCCAAATGTCGAAACGGCTCTCGCTTTTTTCAAAGCGGTCAATGTCGAAGTTGTCTATCAGGACTTCGGGGAGGATGGATCTGAGTAGTTGGTCTGGTTTCATTTTGCCAAGATAACACTATGCTCCGACATCCCCTTCCGCCCACCGGAAAAATCCGCTGACCCGGAATCACTTTCAAACCCGTTAGAAAAATTCTGTAAGGCCGTTTCATCTGGGCGTATCCGCATAGAAAAACAGCCGGCTTCGCTCGGATTGTGAGCGAAGCCGACCTTATAAGAACCACGCCGGAGGAAGATGATGAAACTCCGAATGACAGGATTTGAGTGCTCGCCGACCTTTGTAATCCTCCGGGCAATTACGCCTCCCCGAAAGGGGATGAGGCCCGCCATCGGGCGACTAAGCTTGTCTCGGTATTTCAAGAATAATTGATGAGTTTCCCAATCGTGCTCCGGCGTGGGATTTTTTAGCTCTCTTCAATTTTACAACACAAAGTTATATTATTTCGTTTGATTTTCCAAATGGAATTTTCAGAAATCCGCTAAATTTTTCCATCCATAAAATTTTGCAAGGATATGAATCCGATGGCTCTCAATGACATATAAGTCACCCGCTGATAATGCCGGTCCGTTACCATATTTTATTGTTTTTTTTCAACTCAGAGTAAAGCGGATCACTGTTTCCATGCCGGAGGCGGCTGCCATAAATGATGATATGGCGTGACGGTCTGTGCTGGAGTGCTTGTTTGTCATCAGAATATGTCAGCGCTGTGATATAGGCATCGGTATTCCATCCGTCCGGATTGATCCATGAATTCATGTGCATAATCCGTCCGTCGGCAAGCTGGTTGATATAGACATCTGTAATTTTACCGTGTGACTTGATTCTGACTCCGATCCAACCGTCACCCTTGCGGCGTTCGATCTCTGGCTGGCTCTCCGGATCAAGGATGAGTGCGGTCACCCCTTTCACCCGGTCATGGCGTTTGGGCAGATGGAATGAATAGTATGGCTGATCGCCTTTATTGTCCTCTCCGGGAGCATTGTGGATTTCCCATGTCATATTGGAGGGATAATCATGGATGAAATCTGACGGAGCCAAAGTTTCGGGGTAGAGCTGGCGGAGCACTACATGAGCTTTCCCGTTTCTGATGTCAAGATCAACCCCTTTTTTGACAGTTGTGCCGATAGGATGCCACAGCCACTGATAGGAGCCTTCTTCATGGCTTGCAAGATCGTCAATGACAAGTATGATATCGTCAATCCACAAAAAACTTCGCAGATAGCGGTTAAAACGGTCGGAATTTGGCCCTGTAGTTTCTGACGACAATATCATTACTCCGTATTTCATAACCAGCCAGAATTCAAATGCCGGCCGATATGCTACCAATAATCAGGCTACTGATACCGAGGCTTATTATTGGCGCTATCTCCCAAGTCTCGCCAATGAGAATGTAAGAAGGTGTTTCATAACAAGAGTTAAAATCTGAGTGGTGTATCTTTTAGATAAATTGTTGGAAGGGAGGAAGAAGCATAGCGAGCTATGCGACTGACGAGCTTCAACAATTTAGCAAAAGAGACACCAAGGCTCAGGTAACTCAAAATTTTTCACAAATGGAATACTATATTTACAAAAAGACAATACAATCGCCTCCGAAAGCTTTGAGCGTCTATGGCTCTTCATCTCAGTCACATAGCTCGCTATGCTCCTTCAATTCAGAGCCATATCCATCTCAAATCTTTCGCTCGAATTTTAACTATTGCTATGAAACACCCTCTAAGCCCTACAGCCACTCCTGACTGGAGTGAAGAATTTGAACTCCCATCCTCGTTTGCAAACAACAAATCGTTCAAGTATGACGATCAGGATGCGTGGGGCTTCTCTTATCTTGGCATCAGACTCAACCACTCTGCAGATAATGCCGGCGCGGCTCAGGGTGTCCTTGGCAATGATGCGACTGCCACATTCAATTATATAGGTGTTACATCCATCTCAAAACACGGTTATGATTCTGCCGGGGAGTTTACGGCTGCTACAAGCGCTGCAATCGGGAAAAAAGTAAAGGCATATATAGAAAGCGAACTTGAAGACACAACTACAGGTATAGAATCAATTGTCTCTGACAACGGAGTCAGAATCCACACTTCCGACCGGATGATTTCTGCTGACGGCGTGAGCCGGATCGAGGTCTACAATATGGCCGGGATGAAAGTTGCCGATGCTGCTGATTGTGTTCGCGTAGCTCCGGGGCTTTATATAGTAAAGGCATATGGTGAGACGCAGACTGTAGTCCGCAAAGTTGCGATCAGATAATTAGCCGGCTTGTTAAATAATAATTAAGGTAAATAAGATTGCAGGCAATATTTCGTTCGTCGGTGCATGGCAGATTTCAAATGCCGCGCACCGCAATTTTTTTAGGAAGCTGCGCTGATAGATGTGATAGCTTAGTCTCCGCAACTGTCAAGACCGAGTTGCTCAAGTTCGTCAATGTCATCAGGCTCGACCGTACATCCGTCGGAGTCAGGATAAACGGCTATTTTGATGACGTTTTCGCGGCGTTGTTCGAATAACGAATAGGCCTCGCGTATTCTGCTCAGCGGATAGCGGTGAGTGATGAGTGGTGTAGTGTCGATTTTACCTTCGGCGATCAGACGGAGAATTTTGTCGCATTTACAGCCGTCTACGCCTCCGGTCTTGAACGTGAGATTTTTGCCATACATATCGGGGAGAGGCAATATCTGAGGCTTGTCATATAGAGCCACTATGGTCACAATGGCGTTGGGGCGCGCTGCCCTCCAGGCCATTTCAAAAGATGTATCCGTTCCGGCCACTTCGATCACCCGGTCTGCTCCTCTTGATTCGGTCAGCCTGCTGACATCCTCAAGACATCGGGCCGGATCAGTGACAAACACCTCCGGATGATGTTTCCTGACAAAATCACGACGCGCGTCATCTGTCTCGCATACAATTATATGGCGTGGGTTATAGAGGCTGACGCATTGCAGGGTGCAGAGGCCTGTCGGGCCGGCCCCGATGATCAGCACTGTGTCGCATTCTGAAATTTCTGTAATCTCGGCCGCCCAGTAACCCGTAGCAAGTATGTCACCGGTGAAGAGAGCCTGCTCGTCGGAAACGCCTGCGGGTATTGGTGTGAGACAATTGTCGGCAAACGGGACTCTGACATATTCAGTCTGTCCGCCATCGATCCTGCATCCCAGAGCCCAGCCTCCATTTGGATCCTCGCAGTTGTTGACCCAGCCTCTACGGCAGAAGAAACACTCCCCGCAGAAGGTCTCTACATTGACCGCAACCCGGTCGCCCGGTCTGACAGAACTTACTTCCGGTCCTACCGACTCCACTATGCCTACCATCTCATGGCCTACGGTTATGCCGGGCTTTGCCTGGGGTACGGATCCATGCAGGATATGCAGATCCGATGAACAGATGCTTGACAGTGTCACTTTCACTATCGCATCTTTCGGATCAGTGATCTGAGGCATCTGTTTCTCGGTAAGTTCGAATCTCCCTTTTGAAATATATGTGAGCGCTTTCATTTTTTCGGTTTTGGATGAATTGTTTTCTTCTGTTTCCGGACTGCCGGCTGACAGATGTGACAGTAACCGCAAAGTTAAAAATAAAAATTGAAACCGGGCCATGAATCATCGGCAAGGCCTCTGTCTCATGCCCCGGATTCAGAATTTATGGATGTATGCGGATTAGAGTAGAATCTCTCCTATTTATTGGTCTTCCGCTTGTCCCACAACGGATGGGCAGGATCTTCGGCTGTGAGTGCCTCGGCTAGGTCTATGCCGAGTGCTTCGGCAAGCATCCTGCCATATTCAGGATCGGCATTATGACACGCGCGTGTGTGGCGCTGCTTTATGAATAGCGGCACTCCTTCCATCTGCGCCGCGGTGTTCTGGCAGGTGGCAAGCTTGTCGGTGTCTGACATCAGCCGCCATAGTTTGCCGGGCTGAGTGTAATAGTCATCGTCATATTCCCGTTCGTCATAATCATAGGCTTCCCCCTGGAGTTCCAGCGGCGGTTCTTTAATTACCGGATTGTCATGCCATTCCCCGAAGCTGTTGGGTTCGTATGCGATAGTCGATCCATAGTTGCCGTCGGTGCGCATCTGTCCATCGCGATGATAGGCGTGCACCGGACACTTCGGCTGATTGACCGGAATGAGATTGTTGTTGACTCCGAGGCGGTAGCGTTGAGCATCGCCATATGAGAAAAGGCGTCCCTGAAGCATTTTGTCAGGCGAAAAACCTATGCCATCAACTATATTGGCGGGATTGAAGGCCGCCTGCTCGATCTCGGCGAAAAAGTTTTCAGGGTTGCGGTTCAGTTCGAGAATTCCAACGTCGTGCAGTGGGAAGTCTTTGTGATACCACACTTTGGTCAGATCAAACGGGTTGATGTGGTACTTTTTTGCCTCCTCTTCCGTCATCAGTTGTATCTGGAGTTTCCAGCGTGGGAATTCGCCGCGCTCAATGGCCTCGAACAGATCTCTCTGATTCGACTCGCGGTCTTTGGCAATGATGGCCTCGGCCTCCTGGTCGGTCAGATTTTTTATGCCCTGAAGGGTGCGGAAGTGGAATTTTACCCATATGCGCTTGTTGTCCTTGTTGATGAAACTATAGGTGTGGCTCCCGAATCCGTGCATGTGGCGGAATGAAGCCGGAATGCCGCGTGGCGACATTGTTATTGTGACCTGATGAAGGGCTTCCGGCAGGAGAGTCCAGAAGTCCCAGTTAGCCGTCGGATTGCGCATCCCGTTACGCGGGTCACGCTTGATGGCATGGTTCAGGTCAGGAAACTTCAGAGGATCGCGCAGGAAAAACACCGGAGTGTTGTTGCCGACAAGATCCCAGTTGCCTTCATCGGTGTAGAATTTCATGGCGAATCCACGGATATCGCGCTCCGCATCAGCGGCTCCGCGTTCTCCGGCTACAGTGGAAAATCTTACAAGGCAAGGTGTCTGTTTGCCTATTTCTGAAAAAATAGACGCGCGGGTGAATTCTGTAATGTCGTTGGTGACGGTGAAAGTGCCGAAGGCGCCTGAACCTTTGGCATGCATACGCCTTTCCGGTATGACTTCTCGGTCAAAATGGGCTATTTTTTCAAGATACCAGGGATTTTGAGCTGTGACGGGGCCTCGCAGACCTGCGGTCTGGACATTCTGGTTGTCGGCGATCGGGCGCCCGTTTTCAGCGGTGAGTCTTTTCTTGTCCATACAATCACAATGAGGGGTTAAAGGTCAGTAAAAGGGGTTCTTAAACATTTGCTTAAACGATCGGGCGTCCCAAATGGTTTGCTGGCTCAGGACATAAAGAAATGGAAAAATCGTGAAAAGTGGTAATTATTACCGCATTTCGGGGTTTTGCAAAGACTTCTTACCATACTAATTTTGCACTTGACAAACAGATTGTTAAACCAACAGCACATGAAGAAAATGAAAAAAACAGCTTATCTCATCTTATTCAGTGTACTGACAGCAAATTCTCAGGTAATGGAAAATCCGAACACAGACATGTCAGTTGCTCCGGTGGAGCAACTGGCGCTCACACAAGAGTGGGACAAGGTATTCCCGAAAAGCGATAAAGTAGATC
This sequence comes from Duncaniella muris, assembly GCF_003024805.1. Lineage (GTDB taxonomy): Bacteria > Bacteroidota > Bacteroidia > Bacteroidales > Muribaculaceae > Duncaniella > Duncaniella muris. The sequence continues at coordinate 86,051 of NZ_PUEC01000007.1, read as the reverse complement.
ACCGGAAGGTTACATTCGTCAACCGCTATGGCATCACGCTTGCAGCTGACATGTACACTCCGAAAGATGCTGCCGGAAAGCTTCCTGCAATAGCCGTTAGCGGCCCGTTTGGAGCTGTCAAGGAACAGTCGAGCGGACTATATGCCCAGCAGCTTGCAGGACGCGGATTCATCACAATTGCCTTTGACCCTGCATTTACAGGCGAAAGCGGCGGTAGCCCGCGGCGTGTGGCTTCGCCTGACATAAATACCGAAGATTTCTCAGCGGCGGTTGACTTCCTGTCGGTGCAGCCGGATGTCGATTCTTCACGGATCGGAGTTCTCGGCATCTGCGGATGGGGCGGTATAGCCATCCAGACGGCCATCAACGATCCGCGTATCAAGGCCACGGTCGCATCGACAATGTATGACATGACTCGCGTTGCAGCCAACGGATATTTCGATACCGACAATTCGGCTGAGAAACGTAACGCCGCCCGCGCATCACTTGCGGCACAGCGCACAGAGGACTATCGCAACGGTTCCTATAAGCGTGCCGGTGGGGTGGTGGACCCTCTGCCCGCAGATGTTCCGCAGTTTGTGAAAGACTATCATGCATATTACAAGACACCGCGTGGCTATCATCCGCGTTCCGGAAATTCAACCGATGGATGGAATGTGACATCCATACTGCCGCTGATGAACTTCAGATTTTTTGAATATGCCGGCGAACTGGAGAATGCCGTGATGATTCTGCATGGAGAGAAAGCTCATTCGCGCTATTTCGGAGAAGATACATTCAAACTGCTCTGCGGCGATAACAAGGAGTTGCTTATAGTGGATGGAGCCAGTCATTGTGACCTCTATGACAATCTTGATAAGATTCCGATGGATCGCATAGCGCAATTCTTCAGCAAGCGGATGCCTGCTGAATAACGTGTGTGAATATGGCGTTCTTCTAAAATCAGGAAACGCCCCTCATAATCGAGTAGGAGGTAAACACTGATCATAGGGTGTTTATCTTCTATTTTTTCCTGACTGCTACCCTTGATCTTTTTTTACCATGCGCCAAGATAACACTATACTCTTGACATCTCCCTTCCGCCCACCGGAAAAATCCGCTGACCCGAAATCCCAGACTCATAATATGGACTATAAATGAAAAACCCGACTTGAAGTCGGGTTTTGAGAGGTTCCTAGCAGATTCGAACTGCTGTAAACGGTTTTGCAGACCGGCGCCTAACCACTCGGCCAAGGAACCATTGTGTGGTGGATTACGGGTGCAAAGGTAGTACTTTATTCCGATCCCTCCAAATTTTTCAGAAGGTTTTTTAATGGATACGTTAAATTTTAGTCACATTTTAATATTGATCGAACCTTGGCCTGATAGCGTTTGATGGTGAAACAAGGTGTATATTGGTTGTGTGTGAATGGTGAAGAGTTTGGCAACCGGAATGTTTTCGAATGGATTTGGCAGGGAGGTGTCTATTGATGGCGGATCATCATCATTTTGTCCTGCACTTGCTCCGCCGTCTCAGATTAAAAAAAATGTATTTAAAATTTGGTTTATATTATAAACCTTATTAACTTTACATCCGAATAGAGAGCGGAATCGCGCGACCGCTCTTTTTTCAAAAGAAAATGGTTTATAAAATAAACCTAAAGTTAACCCTCAAAAACCTGTAAAATGGAAGATAAAAAACTAACTGAAAAAGAGAGCCTCGAAGTGATTACTTCGATGATAGCTCGCACCAAAGCCCGCTACCTCGGCAGCGGTAACATCCTGCTTATGTGGGGATACCTTGCGGTATTTACTTCAATATCGGTATGGATACTGCTCGCAGCCACACAGCAAAATGTATGGAACTGGCTGTGGTTTGCCATTCCCGTAATCGGTATGCCGTTAACTTCTATAATGGCGCGTCGTGAAAAACGAACTGATGGTGCAGTGACTTATTCCGACAAAATCACCTCTCATCTATGGTCGATATTCGGGGTGTCCGAAATCGTCTTAACCTTTATTTGCCTCGGATTCTCACTCATTGGCGGTATCAAATGCTGGACTGCAATGACTGTCTATACACTTATTGCCGCTCCCTTTGCTGAGATTGCACAAGGCCTTATCGTTAAAGAGAAATCCCTTACATGGGGCGGAATTGTCGGCTTGGCTATCGGAATGGTTTTGGTATGTTGTGTGACCGGTAAGATTCCTCTTTTAGCCAACTGGTTCATGCCCCTCTTCATTCTCTTTTGGGTTGTGATGATGATTGTTCCCGGTCATATAATTAATCATAAAGCGAAAAAGGGATGAAAGAGCTGAATCCGCTTCTACATTCGCAACTCCGGCTTGCCATAATGTCCATTCTGATGAATGTAGAGGAAGCTGATTTCGTTTATCTAAAAGAGAAAACCGAATCCACTGCCGGAAACCTCAGTGTGCAGCTCGACAAACTTTTATCGGCAGGCTATATCTCTGTAGAGAAAGGCATGGCCGGCAAACGGCCACGTACCATCTGCTCAGTCACACCCGCCGGGCGAAACGCCTTTGAGGAATATGTCGATGCGCTGAAGTCTTACCTTAATTTGTAGACAGACGGAATTTACCAGATTTATAGAATACATATCTAAAATGAAAACAACAACCAAACAAATGAAAATAAATGTGCTGTTTTATAGCTATTTATAAGTGTGCATTTCTTTTCAGTTGCTTTCATTGTTTTCGGTTGTTTGGCTCTTATTCGGTACATTTTTGTTTCTTATTTGTTCCTTGTTTTGGATTATTATTTCTACCTTTGCAACAGAAATAACGAAAAAAAGGAATTGCTTATGCCACGAGTAAAGAAACCGACGAAGGTCAAAGAACCAATCCGTCTTCGGATGAAACCGCTGAGTGACGGAAGTAAGAGTCTGTATCTGGATATATACCGCGACGGAAAGCGAACATACGAGTACCTCAAAATGTATATCATCCCGGAAACTGATAATAATGCCCGGAAACGAAATCAGGTTACGATGGACGCAGCCAATGCCATCAAGTCGAAACGCATCATTGAATTGACGAATGGGGAAGCTGGCATCGAGAACAGGGAAAAGGTGTTCTTGCTCGATTGGATGAATACGTATAAAGAGAATCAGGCAAAACGTGGGAAGAAAGACGGAAACCAAATCTCAGTTACTATTCGCATCTTGAAAGATTATGCAGGAGAGCGGATGACAATGGATCGGATAGACAAGGCATTCTGTCAGGATTACCTCGATTATCTGATGACGGAATATCGTCCCAAAGGGAAGCGTGTATCGAACTTTACACTCCACACCTACTACCGCATCCTGAACGGAGCTTTGAATGCAGCCGTTCGTGCGGAGATTATCAAGGTCAATCCGTTTACCAAAATCAATAATTCGGATAAGATTCGCCTGCCGGAGAGTAAACGGTCATATATGACTATCGAGGAAGTGCGGGCATTGATTACCACTCCGATGAATAATGAGGCTGTAAAGTCCGCTTATTTGTTCTCCTGCTTCTGCGGATTGCGTGTGAGCGATATTGTCGGATTGAAGTGGAAAGACGTCTTCGTCGATAGAGGACAATATCGGTTGGCAGTGTCCATGCAGAAGACCAAAGAACCGATTTATCTACCGCTTTCTCCCGAAGCCTTGAAGTGGATGCCGGAACGAGGAGAAAAGACAGCAGACGACCATGTGTTCGATTTACCAAGCCCGTCAATGATGAACCTGCTTATCAAACCTTGGGCAAAAGCTGCGGGAATCGACAAGCGATTTACATTTCACACCGCCCGGCACACTTTTGCCACGATGATGCTGACCCTTGGAGCAGACCTCTATACAACCTCGAAATTGCTCGGCCATGCCGATGTGAAGATGACGCAGGTATACGCCAAAATCATCAATCAGAAGAAGGATGATGCGGTCAATCTGGTAAACGGATTGTTTGATTGACCCATGCAAATCGAAGTATAAAGTAGGATTGTTTTTACATCTACATATAATCGGATTGCAAATAGAATTAGGTTTACTTTAATCCGGGTGCCTATAAGGGAAAAACCAAAGTAAACTTGTCGTTGGAGGCATTTATTGCAAGAAATGCTAAACAGGGAAATTTAGCCCAACTGATAAATATCCACCAACGGCTTGAAATACGAGGTTGGAATAATATGTTATATAATTATTCTCAAAGTGCTTGGTTGACTAATTTATTTAGACTAACTTTGCATATACTAAATTTCATTTGATGATGGAACAACTTACTAAGCGTGAAGAAGAGGTGATGAACAAGTTTTGGGAGAAGGGCGAAGCTACCGTTAAGGAGATTATAGCCACTTATCCCGAACCTCGTCCAAGCCGGACAGCCATATCTACATTTGTGAAGTTTCTTGTCGAGAAAGGCTTTTTAGGGCATAAGCCGGCAGGGAACAACGGTTTCATATACTACCCACTCATAGAACGGGATGAGTATTGTGGCAACAACCTGAAGAATGTCGTACAGAGATATTTTAATAACTCTATTCGTGGTGTGATAAGCACTCTTGTAAGAGATAGGAAAATGTCGGATGATGAAGTTCGGGAGTTGATAAATCAGGTAATTGAAGGAAATCGCCAACAATAAGATTGAAAAGGTATGGGTAATAATTTATTAGAGCAATGCCATAAGATTAAGGAAGAAATTTCCAATGAAACCACATTTCATTTGGGAATTGAAAACTTATTGTCTTTGCGTACCCAGTTATTCGATATCTTAGTGCAGTTCAAAGTGGAATTATGCCGTGCTGATTTCAATGCTATCCCATTCATTGAAGAGGACGGTTTTCACAGCAAGACAATTGCCTATTCCATCTGGCATATATTCCGTATCGAGGATATTGTTATCCATACTTTAATCAACAAGGACGATCAGATATTCTTTTCAGGGGATTATAAAAGATCAATTGGCTCTCCAATTATCACGACTGGTAACGAGCTTGAAAAACAGGAAATATCAGATTTCTCTAAAACATTGAATTTAGATGCGCTATATGAATATGCTGAATCTGTAAAAGACAATACCAACCTATTGTTGAAAAAGCTTTCTTTTTGCGATTTGGAACGCAGAATGACTGATGAAGATAGGGAAAACCTCAAATCACTTCATGTTGTGAGCGACTCTGAAAATGCCCGGTGGTTGATAGATTACTGGTGTGGTGAAAATATCCGAGGTCTTATAATGATGCCGTTCTCCGAACATTGGTTGGCTCATATTTATGCGAGTTGGAAAATTAAATGCGCATTAAAAGGAATATCAAACAACTAAATATATGAATATGGAACAAAAATTTTGTCAAAGTTGCGGTATGCCATTAACTGACAACGATAAGGGAATAAATGCCGATGGCAGCCGCAATGATGATTACTGCAACTATTGTTACATGAATGGCCGGTTCACGCAGGACTTTACAATGGAGCAGATGATTGAGCATTGCGCCCGGTTCACTGATGATATAAACAAGTGGTCCGGAGAAAATATGACCGTGGAACAGGCTAAAGAGATGATGCGTCAATTCTATCCCAACCTCAAACGCTGGAAAAAATAAATATGAGATATTGTTGTACGGTTTTATCCGTGTCAGATATAAGCAAAGCCCGAAGTTTCTACGAAAGCATATTCGGGTTGGAAGTCTGTCAGGATTATGGACGAAATATCCTGTTCTCCTGCGGTCTGGCTTTACAGCAGGATTTCGATTGGCTTATTGGCGTACCAAAAGAAAAAGTCCATAAAAAGTCAAACAATGTTGAAATAGCCTTTGAGGAATATGATTTTGACGGCTTTTTGCAAAAGCTGAAAGGCAATCCGTCAATCGCATTCTTAGACGAAGTCGTTGAGCATGATTGGGGACAACGAGTAATCCGCTTTTACGATTTGGATGGACATCTCATAGAAGTCGGTGAGGAAATGAAAATGGTCATAGAGAGATTCATTTCTAATGGAATGACTTTGGAAGAAGTTTCCAAGAGAATGGATGTTTCTATCGATGACTTGCAAAAACTATTGAATTAAACCCTATAAAGATGGATATACAACGTATAATCAGCTTGGTTAAAGAGACTAAGGGAATAATCACAAACAGGGAAATGGCAGCCCATGTGAAAGAAAAAGGAGTAGCCGATTACGTTACTCAAGTGGATGTCGCCGTTCAGGATTTCTTGAAGAAGGCATTATATACACTTGCACCGGACATACAGTTTCTCGGAGAGGAAACCGGCTTACAGCGTATGGATACAGACAGCTACTGGATTCTTGACCCTGTTGATGGCACTACCAACCTCATGCACGACTATCAGCATAGTGTGGTGTCGTTAGCTCTTTGTAGTCAGAAAGAGATAGTAATGGGCATTGTCTATGATCCATTTCACGATGAACTTTTTTCTGCTGTCAAGGGAGAAGGAAGTTTCTTGAACGGCAAGCCCATACACGTTTCCTCTGCCACAAAACTATCGGAAACCATTATAGGCATCGGTACAGCGAAAAGAGAGTTGGCGATAGAAAACTTTGCCCGATTTCTGAAAGTTTACGAAAATTCCCAAGATGTCCGAAGACTTGGCTCTGCCGCTTTGGAGTTGGCATATACAGCCTGCGGCAGACAAGGCGGATATTTCGAGATATATTTGAATCCGTGGGATTATGCGGCAGGAATGCTTTTGATACAAGAGGCCGGAGGAAAAGTGACTGATTGGAACGGGAATGCGCTTGACCCGGCTCAGGGAAATTCTGTTATTGGAAGCAATGGACAAGTACATAAAGAATTATTCAATCTTTTATAAGGGAAATATAATCAAATTTAATTATGGTTGAAACAGAAAGATTGATACTGAGACCTTGGAGCGAAAGCGAAGCAGAAGAACTGTTCAAATATGCGAGTGACCCAGACATCGGACCGATTGCAGGTTGGAATCCTCATTCATCGGTTGATGAAAGCCTTGAGATTATAAGAACGGTGTTCACTGCTCCGGAAACTTACGCTGTGGTTTTGAAATCAACAGGTAAGCCTGTCGGCAGTTGTGGCATTATGTTTTCCAACGGATTGCATAGTGCGGAAATGGGTATGGAAGAGGGAGAAATAGGTTATTGGATTGGCAAACCTTTCTGGGGGCAAGGTCTCATCCCGGAAGCAGTCATGGCATTGCTTCACAGAAGTTTTGATGAGCTGAAACTTAATGCCGTTTGGTGCGGATATTATGAAGGGAATGACAAATCGAGGCGTGTATGTGAAAAATGCGGATTCATTTATCATCACACAAATCAAGATATTACGTCTCCGCTTGGAGATATACGAACTGAGCATTTCTATAAATTAACGAAAGAAAATTACAATGCCATACATATCCATTGAAAGCGGTAGATTGACCGCAGAGCAAAAGAAAGAGTTGATTGAACGGCTCACAGCAACAGCTTCCGAAATAACACATATTCCTGCTCAGTTCTTCACTGTCACAATCAAGGAGTTGTCTGATGAGAATTTCGGCATTGGCGGCAAATCAATCAATGAAATCAAGCAGAACTATAAAGGTTAGGATTATGAATATTCAAAAAGAACTGGAACACTTCTCTACGGGTAAAACTGATTTACGTTTTAATAACGTGGAGGTTATCCCCGAAGCGATACGTGCAATTATGATAAATGAGGTTGTCCCGTCACATTCGGAAGATGACTTCTATGGGAAGCAAGACGCTGCGTATATGTCAACGACAATACAGTTGTTCCGAAAAGCAGGGATAGAGGTAGATTCTGTGCAGGATATTCTCAACAAGGGGATTTATATTACCAATGCTGTTAAAATACCCAAAACCGAATATGCCGTTTCAAAGGAAAGTATAGAGGAGAGTCTGCCATATCTGGAAAGAGAGCTTGCATTGTTTCCCAACGTCAAGGTTATAATGCTGATGGGGGATGTGGCAAAGAAAGCCTTTAACTTGATTAGCAAGAAGGCGACCAAGAAGAACGCTGTTCCAAGCATTTCCACATACAAATTACGCAATACCGAGATTTCATATAACAGTATTCGCATCCTCCCCTCCTATATAATGACGGGGCAAAACATACTCATAGAGAAAACTAAGTTTGAAATGGCTTCTGAAGATATTTCCTTAATGTACCAGTTGATAATGAAGTAGTAAAAATGTTTTAATAAATTGATATATGGAACAAAAAATTTGTCAGAGTTGCGGGATGCCTCTTAATCCTGCTAACCCCGGAACTAATGCTGACTGCAACATAAGTGAGGATTATTGTGGCTATTGTTACAAGGATGGAGTATTTCTCCAAGACTTCAATATGAGCCAGATGATTGAATTTTGTGTGCAGTTTACTGACCAGATAAACAAAGAAACAGGTTGGGATCTCACTCCGGAACAGGCAAAGGCACAAATGCGTAAGATTTTCCCAACGCTTAAACGCTGGAAAGAAAAAGACAAAAGAAGCCTTGTAGAAAAAGCTGTCAACTTACTTGCGCAATGCAATGAGGTCACACTTGCCACTATAAATGAGGATGGTTTTCCACGCCCTGTACCAATTAAGAAAATTAAAACCAACGGGTGTAACGAGATTTGGATGGCAACTGATGCCGCATCCGTGAAAATAAATGACCTCAAGACTAATTCCAAAGCAGGAGTAAGCTATTATTTTTATGGTGATAGTGTCGCTCTGCGTGGCATAGCGGAAATTGTCAGCGATGATAAAATCCGAAAAGAGATGTGGCAGGAGTGGCTGATAAATCATTTCCCCGGAGGTGCTACCGATCCGAACTATACTCTAATCAAGTTTGTAGGCGAGGACGCAACCATATATATTGATGGCGATTTTGCGCACGAGAAAATATAAATATTCCGTAGGCTTTAATGTCCATTTTTTACTATCGGAATAAATAGCCCTGTTATAATTTTGCAGGATGCAAACATTCAAGATCATACATCCCTCTCCTGCGCTGAAACCGTTTGTGCGGTATTATTGGGTATTGCAGGATAGTTCACCCGGCATGGTGTCGCAGCGCACTTTGCCGACGGGGTGTATGTCGCTTGTATTTCATTGTGGTGAAAGACTGAAAGTTGTAAGTCAGAATGACTTACAGCCACGCTGTTTTATAAGCGGACAAGAAACCAGCTTTACAGATGTCATTTCCACGGGAAACATCGAAATGATAGTGACTGTGTTTCAACCACACACGGCAAAGATGTTTTTTCATATCCCCGTCAGTCTGTTTTGCAATAGGAACATTTCCATATATGATATGGAGGACATTGAGTTGCAGGATTTGGCAGGGAAAATGGGTGATGCCGACAATCTTGAAAAAGCCGTTACTTTAATTGAAAATTTCCTATTAAACCGCGCACTACTGGGGAATAGCTACAATATACCGAGGCTTTCCAACGTGGTGCGTCACATAAGCAATTCTGTCCAGACAAACATCAAGGGACTTGCTGACATAGCGTGCCTGAGTGAAAAGCAATTTTGCCGTGTCTTTTCAGAACATATCGGGACTACCCCAAAGGATTTCCTGCGCATCATCAGATTGCAACGCACCTTATCCATATTACAGCATAATCCGAAAATCGGTTTTGCCCAGCTATCATACGAATGTGGTTATACGGACCAATCACACATGATAAAGGAATTTAGGCTATTCACCGGTTACACCCCAAAGGAGTACATATCCCGTTGCGCTCCTGTTTCCGACTATTTTACGTTCTGAAAATTACACTGATATAGATTTCGATTTGGTTGTCACCGATTATTTTTATAATTTTGTCACCATTTAGTGACATTAACCAAAATAAAATTGAAAGAAACAGAGAAAAGGCTGCTTGATGCAGTGAGCCATATCATAGAGAATGACGGATTTACCAAAATCGGGGTAAACCGCATCGCCAGTCAAGCCGGATGCGATAAAGTTTTGATTTATCGCTATTTTGGCGGATTGGATGGTCTGCTCGTCGAATGGGCAAAACGGCACGACTATTATTCATTTGCCTATTCGGAGTTTATAGATTCCATCAAACAGTCCGAAAAGTGGGATATAAGGCAGATTGTCAAAGACGTGCTTTTCCGGCAACTTCATTATCTGAAAGAGAATGTTCTCATGCAGCAACTTCTGGTATGGGAATTATCCGGTCATTCATCGTTCAAGGGAATCCTCGAAGAAAGGGAACGCATCGGCTATAAATTGCAGGAAGAATTAAACAAAAGTCTGGATATAGGTAACGACAACGATATGTCCGTTGCCATAATCATATCCGCAATCAATTACATTGTACTTTTCACAAGACAGTACCCCAAACTGAACGGCATAGATTTCAGCCGGCCGGAAGCGTGGAGCAGAATGGAAGCAATGATTTCCAAGTATGTTGATTTCATCTTTGACGACAGCAAGCTATGAAGCATATAATCGTAATAGCACTGACGCTGTTTCTTGCAGTCTTTGTTATGGCGCAGGAAAGGAATTACATTTCTACTTGCGGCAAGACAAAAACGTCTGTCAAATGGTCGGAGGAACACAAAGACGGGAAGATATATCTGAATACAGTTCAAGGCAACGAAAGGCATGAGTATATTTTGGACAATGCGTATAAGACCGAAAGTTGGAAAATAATCAACCCTGTTTCAAATACTAACTTAACTGTCAGCTTAAAAAACGGCAAATATTCTATATCGGGTAAGTTCAACGGCAAACCAATCTCTAAGACAGTTAAAAGCAACGGCAAACCGTGGTATCAAAATATCGCATACAATGCGGGGCTGACCTTAAAAAATGGTAATTCGTTGGAATACGAGTGTTTTCGCCCTGACAACATCAAGCTCTACACCATGTCGGCTACCAAGAAGGGTGTTGAGAAATTAGACGGTAGGAACACCGTCAAAATCGAAGTCTGTCTAACCGGTTTCATGTCAGTTTTCTGGAGCTGTGACTATTATTTTGATACTACTACCTTGATGTTTGTTGGCTACAAGGGTGTGAATGGTGGTCCCGGAACCCCCGAAACAAAAATATCCATTTCAAGATGAGAACGATAATATTATATCGCTCGTCATACAAAGGCAATACGCTGAAGATTGCACAAAGTATGGCTGACGCACTGTCCGCCGAACTGGTATCAGTGGACAACACTCCGACAATAGACCTGTCGGGATACGATTTGATTGGCTTCGGCTCCGCAATAAACTTTGCAGCTCACGATATCCGGCTTCAAAGATTTGTTTCGCAGCAAAATCTTGATAGGAAAAATGTTTTCATATTTTCCACCCGCTGCCGTCCATTCTTGGGGGCATATCATAAACCCCTGAAGAAAATCATCGAAAGAAAAGGCGGAATTATAGCCGGTGAGTTTTCTTGCCGTGGTTTTGACCGTACAGGCCCTTGGGTGCTGATGAATGGATACAATAAAGCCAGACCGAATGAGCTGGATATGTTCAAGGCACGGCTGTTTGCAAAAGGACTCCACTGGAAACTGCACCCATTGGCTTCCGTTCACAGAAATCCGGTTATCGGGTATTCGGACGGCATCCCGATACGCCATAATGTGGCCGATTTGGTTTTCGGTGACAAGGTAGTGTTTCTCAATGCCTCCTCATGCGTGAATTGTGGAAAATGTGTCAAAGTATGCCCGATGCACATCTTCACAAAAACGGATAAAGTATTGCCAACGGATGAACTAAACTGTATCCAATGCCGGTTATGCGCTGACAAATGTCCGACTTCATCAATATACATCAACGAGTCTTTCCTGAACGGATTACGGATTGCATTCAGAGAATCTTTTAGTGACAAGTTGCAGAAAAGTTATAATTCAGACGATAAAGGGCATTAAAATGTACCCAAGGAATAGAATGTCCGGTTTTTACTATCATAGGCTGTCGTGTCGCTGTAACTTTGCAGCGTACTAATAAAATAACAATAAGTATGATTGCATTTTTTGAAATTCCCACCAATGACTTCGACAAGTCGGTGGCATTTTATCAGGCACTCTTTGGTGAGGAGCTGGAGGTGTCGCAATTCGGCGACGAGAGAATGGCGTGTCTAATGAAAGACGGAAAAAGCGTGTGTTCTATCTCATCCGCGCCTTCGTTCCCCGGTTTTGGACCGTCCGAAGGAGGCGTACTGGTATATCTCAAAGCAAAGGACTTGGATGCCGATGTGAAAACGGCGATTGACAACGACGCAACACTCGTCACTCCCAAGACCAAGATTCAAGTGGATGGCTGGGGCTATTTCGCCATCATTGCAGATCCTGTCGGCAACCGCATCGGACTTTACGGCGATAAGTAAGTCATTGTAAATCGGGTCATTTTAGTTGGGATCGCCATTGGGTTATCCCAACTATTGAAAAATGCTGTATTGTAAGATGTCATGTAAAAAGCAGCAATGTCGTTTTTATACAATTTAATATAGGTCAAGTGAAGTAACTTTGCCGGATAAATGAAGTTAGTATGAATATTTCCTATATATCAATTTATAAAACCAGCTTACCTGTATTTGTTAGTTTATTAATGGAATACTTGATAGGTTTTACTGATACAGCTTATTTAGGTAGGGTTGGAGAAACCGAATTGGCGGCATCGGCTATCGCCAGCACTTATTACCTGATTATATATATGATTGGATTTGGGTTCAGCATCGGAACTCAAATCTTGATAGCTCAATATAATGGAAACAGGCAGTATAAGGAAGCAGGGAAAATTCTTTCTCAAGGAACACTTTTTTTGTTAATGTTAGCGATAATGATAATATTGATTACTTCTATAATTTCGCCTATTATATTAAGGTCGATTATAGATTCTGAATCCGTATTCCAAACAGTTATGCTCTATCTTGACTGGAGAATCTATGGTTTCTTGTTTTCTTTTACAATTATCATGTTTAGAGCCTTTTATATCGGAATAATACACACATCTGCACTAATGCTCAATTCCATAACGATGGTAGCAGTCAATGTTATTCTAAATTATATCTTAATATTTGGAGCATTAGGTTTTCCAGCATTAGGAATTTCCGGAGCAGCCATTGCATCTGTCATTTCCGAAGCTGTCGCAGCAATTTATTTCATGATATATACCCAAAAGAATGCAAGCACGTGCAAATATAGAGTCAAATGGCGATTTGCCATAGATTGTAGAGTATTAAAAAAGATACTCTCTGTTTCTGTTTTGATGATGCTGCAAAATGGGTTAGTATTTGGCAGTTGGTTCGTTTTTTTTATCACAATAGAGCATTTCGGGGAAAGGTCACTGGCGATTACTAATGTTGTTAGAAACATTTCGTCTTTCCTTTTTCTTTTCGTACAAGCATCTGCATCTGTTGTCAGTTCATTAGTTGGGAATCTCATAGGAGAAGATAAAAGCAGCCCTTTCCTATATGTATGCAAAAAAGTAATGCTTTTATGTTACATGATTATTTTGCCAATAATAGTGCTGTTCGCTCTTTTCCCAGAATCTATTTTACGGATTTATAGTGACAATACTGCATTGGTGTTTGATGCGATACCTACATTAAAGGTTATGCTCACCTCTTACTTGATAGCTGTACCTACATTCGTATTTTTTAGTGCAGTCTCTGGAATAGGCCATGCTAAGGCATCTCTATTGATAGCATTTATGTCTTTATCTATATACATAGCGTATGTGGGAATAATTAGTCATTTTAGTTCAAGTGTTCCACTATTGTGGACATCGGAACATATTTACTTTTTGAGTGTGTTTATACTTTCTATCTATCATATTCATCATTGGTTTATCGGAATTAACAGTCAAGGCAAAAAAATAATCACTAATATTCCTTAGAATCATAGTTTATACCGACATTTGTAATATGTATAAAGAATATTCGCCATGTAGCTTATTAGCTCCTTTTATAGATCGCTATTGGGAATATAAAGGAGAAACAAGAAGTGGAATGAAATTCAACATTCCACCTCATGGTTGTTCCGACTTTGTTTTCAACGTGGGGAATGCCACAGACTGCACCAGTAGTGACCTGATAATGAGACCGTATCATTCCTATTTTTTCGGTCCAATGAATACATTTACGGAATTGGTCACTCAGAAAAACTTCATTCATATTATAGGGGTACGTTTTCAGCCGTGCGGACTTTCTCGATTCATAAAGATCCCACTTTCCCAATTTATGAATCAAGGATTAGACAGTCACGAGTTCCCTGCTCTGTTTAGTCAATCTTTTATATATCAACTCTCTGAAAATCAAAATCCGATTGGTTGTATTGAACATGAATTGGTTAGACAACTGTACAAAAACAGCATGGGCACAGAAAAGCAAATATCTCATGTTGTTTCCTTGATTCGCAGACAGAAAGGAATTGTTTCGATTAAGGAATTGGCAACAGAAGTATGCTTATGCCTAAGACAATTTGAGCGCAAGTTTAAGTTTTATACAGGTTATTCCCCAAAAGAATATAGTCGAATTGTTCAGTTTTGGAATGCTATACATCTTTTGAAACCTAATACTTCATTCAATAATCTTTTGTTTGTTGCTATCCAAGCGGGATATTATGATGCTTCTCATTTATATAGAGAGGTAAAAAGGTTTTCTGGTCATACTCCTAAGGCATTTCTTACACTCCCTATGAAGGAAAAAGTAGAAGTGCTACATTTTGAATGTATAGAAATAAACAGAAAAGATAAAGTATATGAACGGATTAATTAATCTTCTATGTAGTTTGAATATAAACAATGCAGATGTGCTCGAATACACCAAGCGTCTGAAAAACATCCAAATCAAGAAAGGTGAACATTTTCAGATGCAGGGCTGTCCGGTCAGATACATGGGATATGTAGATTCCGGGAAATTTAGATATTACAAAATAGACAAAGAAGGTAATGAACGTACCCTTTGGTTCAATAAATCTTTTCCGTTTATCGGAGATTACCATTCGTTCTTGAAAAGAACAAATGCTGAACTTTGTATTCAAGCAATGGAGGATTATGAGATTGTTTTGTTTAATTACGAACAGATGATGGAATTATTCGACACGAATATAGATACGCAAAAGTTAAGGACGACCATTGCGGAGCGTTCTATGTTTGGTTGGCGTAATATTGCTTTAGCACTGTATTTCGATACCGCTGAGGAAAGATACATTGAATTATTAAACGATTATCCAGACATAGAAAAAGAGATTCCCTTAAAACACATCGCATCCACTTTGGGCATTTCTCCCGAAACGCTAAGTAGAATAAGAAAAAAGTTAGATAAAAATCCATAGGATTGACATAAGTCAAGAATTGATAGTTTCGGTCTCTTTACCTTTGCAGGATTAATCAAGATAAAGAGCATGCAAACTAATATTCGAATATTTACGGAACGTCACCTTCTGCGTAATCCGTCACTTACGGTTCTGATGAAACTAAGCGTTGACGGTCACTTGGATGAATTACGTTTTAAAAATACATTGCTTAAATTAAGAAGCGTTCACTCGCTACTTTATTCATCCATTTGCATGAATAATGAGGGAGAGGCATTTTATCAGGAAAACACTGTTCATCAGCTCGAATTGCATTTTATTAAAAGTGAACATTCAAATCAATGGCTGGAAATTGCCGAGTCCGAGAATAAAAAGCCTTTTAATTGCGAAACAGGTCCACTCATACGTTTTTTTGTATTCTACACTGAGACTGGTTTTGATATTCTGGCTGTATGTCATCATCTATTAGGTGACGGTAACGCTATTGCAAGATTATTGAGGGATGTAGTGTTTGTTTATGCTGGAAATAATTTGCCCTTAAAAGAACAACAGCTCATCTCAAAACAAAGTGATTTTCCACAAAAAGCTAAACTTTCTTTTCCTGTAAAATTGCTTCTGCGTTCACTAAATTCAAAGTGGTCTAAAGGTCAGCAGCAACGTTTTGGTGAAGCGGAATACCGGGAGATGTTCAATAAGTACCATCAGTTAACAGATATTGCTTTGTCGTACTCAACCATAAACAAAGTTGATATGAACTCTTTGTACAATGCTTGTAAAATACACGGCATAACAATAAATGATGCAATTGTTACGGCATTTATTGGAGCTATGCAAGAAACATTCATCAATAACAAAAAAATGGTAGTCGGGATTCCGATAGATATACGGAAACAACTTTCGTTTTCAGCAGACAGCAGCTTAGGCAATTTTGCTTCGGCCATTACAATTGCATATAAGTATAATCCTAAAAAAGACTTTTGGCAAAATGCTATTCATATAAAGAAGAAAATCAAATCTAAAATGGATTCAACCAGAGCGCAATGGCTTATACTAAATGCCTATGCATCTATGAATCCTTTACTTATTGATGCGATGTATTTTGCTGCTTATGGGGAGTGTGATGATAAAGTCGCGAAAAAGGTTGCTTCAATGTTTTCAATTGACAATCCTTCATCTACGGCTGTATCTAACCTGGGACGATTGAACTTTGATACTCAGATAGGTTCTTATAGCATTCGTGATTTGGTATTCTTTGCGCCCAAAGCTCCGGGCAGTTACATTGTTCTTGGAGTTGCCACATTAAATGGCACTATGCAAATTGGATATAGTTATGACCGAAAAATAATATCTTCTGAAATTGTGAATGATCTAAAATCAAATATGTTGGCTCTACTTTTAAGGCCTAAATAAGACCTTGAGTCTAATATTGGTAGCTTGTTCATCAGTGACTTAATAGTCGCACGCAATTCGCTTTTTGGAAAAATCACAGCATTTTCGACTGAAATTATTTTGTTGTCTAAAATATTTAGACTATTTTTGCGTTATCAATACGTCTAATTTATTTAGACCACTAATAAAAATGAATATTGATATGAAACCATTAACAGAACGAGAGGAATATGTGATGAACTACTTCTGGGACAGAGGTGCACTTTCTGTCAGGGAGGTTGTTGAACTTCATGATGAGCCGCGTCCAAGTCGGACCACGGTTGCAACCTTTGTAAAGTTCCTTGAACAAAAGGGGTATCTTGAACATCGGGCTGAAAATAATGGATTTGTATATATTCCAATAATACAACGTAATGAGTATTGCGGTCACAATCTGCGCAATGTTATAAGGAGATATTTTGATAATTCTATACATAATGTTGTAAATTTCCTTATTAACAATGAATATTGCAGTGATGAAGACGCAAAGGAACTCATTGCACAAATTACTAATCGCAAAAATAAATAGCTATGACAGGCAGTTTATTGGCATATTCCCTTTTGGCAAGCACACTATTAACTGTGGTGTGGGTGGTATATAAATGTACTATTGCCAATGCGGGATGTTTTCGCTTCAACAGGATATTTCTCTTGTTGAGCATAATCATAGCCTTTATTTTGCCTCCTTTTATTCTTAAACCCGAACGCATAGTTGATATAGATTCTAAGAATATAGTATTAGATCTAAATACTACTGAAATTGTAAATGTAACTCAGACTGTAACGGAACATATAATGCCCGTCTGGAATTATATTGTCACGTTGTATTTGATTGGAATTGGTGCGATGATTATCTATTTCTTAGTATCGTTAGTGCGATTATTGCTTTTCATTATACAGGGAGAACATATCAAAAGTGATGGAAATCATATCGTATTGCATCGACATAATAGCGTTGCTCCTTTTGCGTGGGGCGGATACATAATGATGCCACGAAAAGACTGGTATGAATATGGTGCAATGATAGTTCGGCATGAGAAAGCACATGTGGAATGTCACCATTGGATTGATCTATTGATGATACAAGCTGCTATTATCATAACATGGTATTGTCCTGCAATATGGCTTTTACGCAATGAACTTCATACCCTCCACGAATATGAAGCTGACAGCCGTGTGCTCGCTTCAGGTATTAAACGAGAGGAATATCAAATGTTTTTAATAAAAAAGACAGTTGGAGCAAGGTTCGCAACTCTTTCCAACTGTCTGAATCACAGTTCACTTAAAAAACGTATAACTATGATGTTATCAAGCAAACCGACAGGCATAGCCCGTGTGCGTGCTTTTGTCATGGTGCCAGCATTGGCACTTGCAGTAGCAGGTCTGACAACCCCCGCGGTGTCAGCAGTGATTAACGATGCGTCTTCCGCTACACCGGTGGACAATATCCACTACAAAGTTACGGAAAAATCTGATGAATCAATCCAAATCACGGAAAGAAACTCAGATGTTGTGGTAACCGAAAAGGCTGATGCACCCGGAACCCTTCAGTTCATCAAGACTGAAACCGCGCCTAACTTTCCCGGCGGCAAGGACAAATTGAGAGCTTTCATCAACAAAAACATAAAATTCCCTGAAACTGCCTATAAAGACGGTGTTCTTAACATGGATGCAGTTGTGCAACTCACTATTGCTAAAGACGGAATGGTGAAAGATGCCAAAATAGTGAAAAGCTCCGGAAAGACACTTGATGGCGAAGCCCTTCGTGTGGCGCGTATGCTTCCACAATTCCACCCTGGACTCAATAAGGGTCTGCCCGCAGAATCGAGCTACACTTTGGAGTTTAATTACTATATCTGCAATGAATATTGGTCTTCCAACGGTAAATAAGTTCAAGGAAATAAATACCAATAGTACAATTGGATCTTAATCTGATGCAGGAGTATGTCGCATTACATAAAATGCGACATCTCCTGTATCATAAAATATAATAACAATGGAATTAGTATTTACAATCTTTGTCGGAGTAGTTATCGGAGCCGTTGATGCACTCCCGATGTTTCTCAAAAAAATGGATAAGGCAAACTGTTGGTCTGCTTTCGTCCAGTATGTGGTGGTAACTTTCATTATATTCAACACCACACTTCCACAGTTGAATGTCAGCAACTTTTTATCTGGTCCGATTGTATCAGTCTTAATGGCTCTGCCTATGGTGGTTATGATTGCCAAGAACGAAAAGAAAGCTGTTCCGATTGTGCTTGTCAATGCGGTTGTTTTAGGGTTGCTCATAGCGGTAATCAAGCATTTCAGTGCATCGTGGTTTGTATGAAACAGATAATAGCGACTTCTGATAGCATCGCTGCTTGTGGTTTATACTGTGGTGCTTGTCGCAAATTCTTGTCCGGAAAATGTCCCGGATGCAAGAATAACGAGAAAGCATCGTGGTGTAAAATCCGCCAATGTTGCATAAGCAAAGGTTATCATACCTGTGCCGAATGTGAGCGTGACGTAAGAGAATGTAAAATCTATTCCAACTTTATAAGCAAAGTGTTTGCGTTGCTCTTCAATTCTGACCGTCCGGCATGTATTAGCTATATAAGGGCACATGGAGAGATTGCGTATGCAAAAGAAATGAGCATAAGAAAATGTCAAACCATAAAACGCAAATAATATGAAATTAGTGTATTTGATAATTTTGTCATTATCTATAATGCTGTTCTCCTGCGATAAGCATTCCTGTTTTGAACTCTATGGCAAATGGCGGATTATAGAGTATAAATGTATCGCTACTTCTTGTCCAATAGGTCTTTCACAAGTCGCAGATGGGGGTGATTATTCACTTGAATTTGGTAATCAAGGAATCATAACCTGCAATACCGGCTGCAATTTGGGGTCCAGTAGATATACCGTTAATGGTAGTAAATTGACATTCTCGGAAACAACATTTACGGAAAAGGCTTGTGAAGATATACTTATGGAAGAAAGTGTGAAGCACATTCTTCCCGTAATAAAAGCTTTTGAGATCAAGAATGATTCTGTCTTGTTTCTGAAAGACGCAGACAGTCATATATTGATGAAACTTACAAAATAATTGATGTATCCTAATATAGCCATCAGTGTTGATACGTCGTCATTCGATTATACGACATGGTTTTATTTTCAATCGTAAAAATAATGGTTCACTACGCTTTTTTAATATAGTAATCATAAACAAGTAAATTAACATGAAAGAACAAAGTAAAAAGTCTTCTCTTTTTTTGAAGGGAAGCAACACCTAACCCACTTTGCTACTGAACAGGATGTGGCAGAAGAATTATTTGAGTTACTCTCCGAAGCGAGAGAACTCTATCTTCAGGATGTAATTGCAGATGGCAAGCGGTATAGCCGCTATGTGGATGACTTCATCAACAGCCACCGTTACATAAACTGCAATAGTGTGGTTTGCCGAAATTGCCACGAGATGAACATCCACATCGCCAAAGGGCTTCTGACCGAATGTGCTCATCTTATCCAGTCTCTTTTTGTTGCCGCCGACTTTTCCTTTGAGAAGTGCATGGAGCTGCGGTGGCACTATAATCGGTCGGAACCGTTGCCGCCACCAGTCAAGCATCGTGCCGATGGGGAGACAAAAGCCCCGCCGCTTTCTTTCGGCTGCAATTTCACCCAAGAACAGATGACAGGTATTGTGTCTTGTGCCAATACTTATCATCTGTTTTGCGTTTCAGAGGTTTGCATCGAGGATA
Organism: Duncaniella muris; assembly: GCF_003024805.1. Taxonomy (GTDB): domain Bacteria; phylum Bacteroidota; class Bacteroidia; order Bacteroidales; family Muribaculaceae; genus Duncaniella; species Duncaniella muris. The sequence goes on along the minus strand of NZ_PUEC01000007.1, from coordinate 65,661 downwards.
TGGAAGCTCTCTTTTCCTGTAAAGAAGGCTTTCATATCCGAGTGAACAACCTCCGTCATGTAGTTATCCTTTTCGATGCACTTCTCGAAAATTCCTTCATCCAATCCCGCTGGCAGTCTGTTCTGGACAAAGGGCGGTTCCTGCAATCCAAGGACGGCACACGGTTCATTACCGCTTCCAATCTTTCATCGGCACTCTCCGCTGTCAGAAACAACAAGACAGCGGTCATCTACAGTATCAGACGAGCCATCAGCCAGTTGAAAGAAAGTGTGAATAAATCCACCATGTGAAAGATAAAAGAGTGAGAGTTAGAATGATACTTGCATAGTATCACGCCGATAATTCTCACTCCTTTATCGGCATATCATACCTTTGTCCTCCGTTATCAGCACGTCGATAACGGAGGCACAATCCTATTGTCAAACTTTAATTAAAAACATATGCCGAACAGACTAACTTTCATGGAGCGGATGAGCGAACGGATCACCGCCCTTGAATCGGTTCTTAAAAAGCTGGAACCGGTTGAAAATATCTTGGAACGGATGGATTTGTTGGAGAAAAGCATTTATTCGACAAAACGGGTCTTTACGTTTCAGGATGCCTGTATGTATATCGGGGTTTCCGACAGTATGCTGTACAAACTCACGGCGAACAAAGAGATTCCGCATTACAAGCCGCGTGGCAAAATGATTTACTTTGCCAAGGAAGAACTGGATGAATGGCTTTTACAGAACCATGAACCGACTGCAGACGATGCCATACGCATGGCGACCGAAACTGCAACGACACAACCATTCTTAAAACAAAGACGCTATGGAAAACGAAAGAAGGACTGATTATAACACAGGTGCAGGACTTGAGGAACATAAGTTGCTGGATATTCTTGCCGCTTCCCAGATCAGGGCGACCGATACCTACGAAACGCCCCCGCAAATCATCTGGATAGACAATTCAACGATAGCCACGCTTGGCAATTTCAGTGCTTCGACCGGTAAGGCCAAGTCGAAAAAGACATTCAATGTCTCGGCACTTGTCGCCGCATCGTTGGCAGGGCGACAGGTATTGAATTACCGGGCGCATCTGCCCGAAGGAAAGCGCAGAATCTTGTACGTTGATACGGAACAAAGCCGTTTTCACTGTCATACGGTCTTGGAACGCATCTTACGACTGGCAGGACTGCCCACGAAAACCGATAACGAGAACCTCGACTTCATTTGTCTAAGAGAATATACTCCGGCGGTACGTATTGAAGTCATTGACTATGCCCTACGTCAGAACAAAGGCTACGGTCTGGTCATCATCGACGGCATCCGCGACCTGATGCTCGACATCAATAATGCCGGTGAATCGGTGGAAGTCATCAACAAGATGATGGAGTGGTCTTCCCTGTATGATCTGCATATCCATTGTGTGCTCCATCTTAACAAAGGGGACAACAATGTACGGGGGCATATCGGCACGGAGATGAGCAATAAGGCGGAAACCGTATTGGTCATCAGCAAAAGCAATGACAACCCAAACATCAGCGAGGTCCACGCATTGCATATCCGCGAAAAAGAGTTCAAGCCCTTTGCTTTTACCGTTGATGACAACGGATTGCCTGTCATGGCTGAAAACCATTCGTTCAACGGGGAAATCAAACATAAATCCCGGATGAGTTTCATGGACTTATCCATAGAGCAGCACCGGGAAGCCCTTGCCGCCGCTTTTGGAGACAAGCCCATCAAAGGATTCGAGAATGTATTGGAAGCTCTCATGGCTTCCTATGCCGCTATCGGGTTCAAACGGGGTCGAAGTGTCATGGTAAAGTTGCTGCAATACCTGACCGACAATCTTAAACTTATTATCAAGCGGGATAAGCTATTTTATAATGACATGACACCTACCGAGGTCATGCTTTTCGATGAAGAATGAGACTGCGGCAAATCTGTCTCGGATATAACTGAAAGAAAAATGACCATAGCAGAAGCAAAACAAGTGCGTATCGTGGATTTTCTGGCACAGCTCGGCCACCATGCACAGCATATAAAGTCGGAACAATACTGGTACTTCTCACCGTTACGGAACGAGCGTACCCCGTCGTTCAAGGTAAATGACCGAATCAATGAATGGTACGATTTCGGTGAGGCGACCGGCGGCGACCTGGTGGAACTGGTAAAATACATTTGCCGGACGGACAGCGTAAGCGAGGCATTGGCGTATATCGAGAGGCTTGTAAATGGCGCATCACTACCGAGAACCCGTATGCCGACCGCTCCTCCCCGACCGGTGGAGGCTGAAATGAAAGACGTGATTGTGATTCCACTCCGTCATCACGCCCTGTTCTCTTACCTCCAATCCCGGCTTATAGATTCGGACATCAGCCGTATGTATTGCAAGGAGGTGCATTACGAACTGCGAGGCCATCATTACTTTGCTCTCGCATTCGGCAATATCTCAGGCGGTTACGAGGTGCGCAACGCCTATTACAAGGGATGCCTGAACAACAAGGACATCTCATTGATAAGACATCTAACAGAAGAGACACAGGAAAACGTCTGTGTCTTCGAGGGATTCATGGATTTTCTTTCTTATATGACACTGAAACTGGCAGGCGACCGGACGGTCTGTCTTGCCATACCATGCGACTACCTCGTGATGAACTCGGTAAACAATTTGAAAAAGACGCTGGCACGTTTACAGGAGTATTCGGACATTCACTGTTATCTCGACAATGACCTTGCCGGGCAGAGAACCACAGAGACCATTGCCGGGATGTATGGCGGACGTGTCAGCGATGAATCCTGCCACTATGCGGAATACAAAGACCTGAACGACTACCTGCGCGGAAAGAAACGCTGATATTCAATGTTCTCTTTTGCCACCTAAAGCTCTCCACCACGAGGGCTTTTTTTATGCCCCGATTTCTCCATTTCCCTCCATGGAGACTGCAATATAGTACGATTTAATAGTTCGATTTTTGAAACTTACACAAATCTCATTAACGAAATAGATGTTTAATGCTCAATTATTTTATGGTTTTATATTTCGTGCGTTTCTTTGCAAAATCATACTAATACAAATTTTAATATTCATACTAAATACATGAACTCATATTTCATTTTTGCCATTGTCCTGACGGTTGCCTACATCATTTACTACGCCGTCATCATAGCGCATGATCTCTACGGGAAAAAGGGAACGGACAAACCGGACGAGGAGGTTTTCGACCTCGGCGCACCGGACGAGGAAGAGAGTGTGGCTGTCACGGAAAGCGAGACCGGCTTCAGTATCGGTAGCGAGAACTACGATACGGAAAGTACGGCTACCTCTTCCGAAACATCCCCTGAGGAGGACGTCAAGGACAAACAGGGAACGGCGCAGGAGAAGCTGGAACGCCTGAAGGCCGAGGCGGAGGAACAGATGGAAGATACCACGCCTTACCTGTCGGACGCACGCACGTCGGAGGAGATGTACAAGGCTATGATTTCCAAGGGACGGTTAGACAACCGACCGGAAATAAAGTGGAACCCAATTCAAGACCGGTTGTGAGATGTCGAAAGCTAAAAAGATTCTATGTGCGCTGTGCCTCCCGTTCCCCTACACGACTTTTGCCAAAAGCGGCAGCGTGAACTATAGCTGGGGAGCGGACGCGTTGGCCACGATGCACGACTTCGTGGTGACGATGATGCTCTATGTCCAGTATATCTGTTGCGCTATCGCCGGAGTTTACGTCATCGTGTCCGTCTGTCAGATATACATCAAGATGAACACGGGCGAGGACGGCATCACCAAGTCGATAATGACGCTTGTAGGTGCGTGCCTGTTCCTGATCGGGGCATTCTATGTTTTCCCGGCTTTCTTCGGCTACCGCATATAACCTTACTTGTATCAGGTCGCAGACAAATAAAGTATTCACTAAAAAAGTAAACGTATGTTTCAGAAAACCAAACAACTGTGCCGCAAGGCATTCGGATTCGTCAACAGAATCCCCACCAAAGTAATGATGTTCTCTTTCATGCTGCTGTCCGGCATGGTGGCGAAAGCGCAGAACTCCGCAGGCGACTATTCCGCCGGTACGAGCGCATTATCCACTGTCGCGGAGGAGATTGCCAAGTATGTGCCTATTATGGTGAAATTGTGCTACGCCATTGCCGGCGTTGTGGCCATCGTGGGTGCAATCTCGGTATATATCGCCATGAACAACGAGGAGCAGGACGTCAAGAAGAAGATCATGATGGTCGTGGGAGCCTGTATCTTCCTCATTGCGGCGGCCAAGGCGTTGCCTCTGTTCTTCGGTATTGCCGCTTAAACATCAAGGATAAGTATGAAAGGCAAGGACGAACGCTATCCGGACTACCCGCTGTTCAAGGGACTGCAACGGCCTCTTGAGTTTTTGGGCATCCAAGGCCGGTATATATATTGGGCGGCGGTGACGACGTGCGGAGCCATTGTCGGCTTTGTCGCCGCCTACTGCCTGCTCGGTTTCATTGCCGGGCTTGTCGTGCTGGCAGCCGTCGTATCGGCCGGTATCGTGCTCATCCTCCTCAAACAGCGGAAAGGACTGCATAGCAAGAAGGTCGTTCCGGGTGTGTATGTGTATGCCCACTCGCGCAAGATCTGACGAAAGAAAAACCATCACGGCAATGTGCATGGCTTTATTGATTGTTGAACGCGGGTGGGTTTGTCTTGAAGCAAGGCGAACCTGCCCCTATTTAATTACACGTATATCGAAATGACCCTATACATCATTTTATGTTTTGTCGCTTTGTGCGCGGGTATGGCCTTGTCGGTCTATGCGTTCGGTACGGGCGGCAAGCGCAAGCGAATCTTTCAGGACATCTATTTCTCGGCGGAGGAAACGGACGGTGTGGGTGTGCTGTACACCAAGACCGGCGAATATTCCGCCGTACTTAAGATAGAGAATCCGGTACAGAAATATTCGGCGGACATTGACAGTTACTACGACTTCACACACTTGTTCACCGCCCTTGCGCAGACGTTGGGCGAAGGGTACGCCATCCACAAGCAGGACATCTTCGTCAGGAAACAGTTTGCGAGCGAACCGACTGACGGTCAGGAGTTCCTGTCTTCATCCTATTTTCGTTATTTCAAGGGACGTCCTTACACGGACAGCCTTTGCTACCTGACCATCACGCAAGAGGCGAAGAAAAGCCGTCTGTTCTCGTTCGATAGCAAAAAGTGGCGCGACTTCCTTGTGAAAATCCGTAAAGTGCACGACCAGTTACGTGACGGCGGCGTACAGGCCAGATTCCTGAACAAAGCCGAAGCGAGCGAGTACGTCGATCGTTACTTCGCCATGAACTTCAAAGACCGCACCGTGTCGATGACGAACTTCAAGGCGGACGATGAAACCGTGTCGATGGGCGACAAACGCTGCAAGGTGTACAGCCTTGTGGATGTGGACTGCGCCGCACTGCCCTCGATGATACGTCCGTACACGAATATCGAGGTCAACAACACGGAAATGCCCGTCGATTTGGTGTCGGTGGTGGACAGCATCCCGAACGCCGAGACAGTGGTCTATAACCAAATCATCTTCCTGCCCAACCAGAAGCGTGAGCTGTCGCTGCTCGACAAAAAGAAGAACCGCCACGCGAGCATTCCCAATCCGAACAACCAGATGGCGGTCGAGGACATCAAGCGTGTGCAGGAAGTCATCGCCCGTGAGAGCAAGCAACTGGTATATACACACTTCAACATGGTGGTGGCCGTGTCTGCCGGTGCAGACCTGCAAAAGTGTACGAACCACTTGGAAAACGCTTTCGGGCGTATGGGTATCCATATCAGCAAGCGGGCATACAACCAACTGGAACTGTTCGTCGGTTCGTTTCCGGGCAACTGCTACACGCTCAATGAGGAATACGACCGTTTCCTGACCCTTTCCGATGCGGCGATGTGCCTGATGTACAAGGAGCGTGTGCTGCACAGCGAGGAAACGCCGCTGAAGATTTACTACACCGACCGTCAGGGCGTGCCGGTGGCTATCGACATCACGGGAAAAGAGGGAAAGAATAAACTGACTGATAATTCCAATTTTTTCTGTTTGGGGCCTTCGGGCAGCGGCAAGAGTTTTCATATGAACTCGGTCGTGCGCCAGCTCCATGAGCAGGGAACGGATGTGGTGATGGTCGATACGGGGAACTCATACGAGGGACTGTGCGAGTATCTGGGCGGCAAGTATATCTCCTATACCGAGGAACGGCCTATTACGATGAATCCGTTTCGCATCAACCGGGAGGAATACAATATCGAGAAGATAGACTTCCTCAAGAACCTTATCCTGATGATTTGGAAAGGGTCGGACAGCCAGATTCCCGAAATCGAGTTCCGCATTGTCGAGCAGATAATCATAGACTACTATGATGCCTATTTCAACGGATTTACAAGATACACCGACGAGCAACGGGAGGTACTGCTGAAAAACCTGTTTGCGGCGGCCAGCCGAAAGAACCCAAACAAACCACCCAGAGAGGTGGATGAGATGGTGCGCAAACAGATAGAGGTGCTTGAGGCACGGCGGGCGGCTCTCAAAGTGTCGGAACTGAACTTCAACTCATTCTTTGACTACTCATTCGACCGTCTGGAGCAGATCTGCACCGAAAATGACATCACGACAATCAGCTACTCGACCTATTCGACCATGCTGCAGCCGTTCTACAAGGGAGGCGCGTATGAGAAGATTCTCAATGAGAATGTGGATTCGGCACTGTTTGACGAGACATTCATCGTCTTTGAAGTGGATGCAATCAAGGAAAACAAGAAACTGTTTCCCATTGTCACACTGATTATCATGGACGTGTTCCTGCAGAAAATGCGCATCAAGAAGAACCGTAAAGTCCTTGTCATCGAAGAGGCGTGGAAGGCCATTGCCAGCCCGCTCATGGCGGAATACATCAAGTTCATGTACAAGACCGCCCGTAAGTTTTGGGCTTCTGTCGGCGTGGTGACGCAGGAGATACAGGACATCATCGGCAGCGAAATCGTGAAGGAGGCCATCATCAACAACTCGGACGTGGTGATGCTGCTTGACCAGAGCAAGTTCAAGGAACGCTTTGACGAAATCCGAAAGATTCTTGGTCTGACCGAGGTGGATTGCAAGAAGATATTTACCATCAACCGCTTGGAGAACAAGGATGGGCGCAGCTTCTTCCGCGAAGTGTTTATCCGTCGGGGGACGACCAGCGGCGTGTACGGCGTGGAAGAGCCGCACGAGTGCTACATGACCTACACGACCGAACGGGCGGAAAAGGAGGCACTGAAGCTTTACAAGAAGGAACTTCGGTGCAGCCATCAGGAAGCTATCGAGGCATATTGCCGGGACTGGGATGCCAGCGGTATCGGGAAGTCCCTGCCTTTTGCACAAAAAGTAAACGAGACGGGGCGTGTGCTCAACCTCCGTCCCGTGCATGAATCCAAATAAACATTGCAGCCATGAAACGACTACTCCTTATCCTGACCATCGCCTCGGTCACACTCTGCCAGACGGTTCACGCCCAGTATTACAGCGTGAACTACGACACCCGTACCGTTGCGGCGATGGTGGCCGCCTTCGGTACGGAAGCGGTCGCCGAAGGGTACTACCGGGAGCAGGTCGATGACGTCCTCAAGCACTACACGGCAGCGGAGGTCGCTACCGCCGGGATATTCGCGGCCAAGTTCTTGGAGCATAAAGCCCTGAGCGACCTCGGCATCTGGAACAGCCGTACGGAAAACTACTACTACCGGCGCATCTACCGGATGGTGGCGGAGAAAATCATGCCCAAGATATGGGTGGTGGCGAAGCAGATGCTCCATTCGCCGCAAACGGCTATCTATTGGGGCAGTTACCTGATGAAAGTCTGCGATGATACCAAAAGTCTGTGTATGCAGTTCGAGAGCGTGGTGACCAACAGCACGCTGACCTTTTCGGACATCGCCTTTCTCGAAATCAATCCGGAAATTGCCCCCTTGCTGAAACTCTCCGAAACGGGAAACATCGACTGGCAGCGGATGATGGACAACTTCGCCCGCATACCGGGCAACTTCACCCACGAGAACCTGAAAAGCGACCTCGACAACCTTTATAACATGGGGGTCGGCCTTGCAACGGCAGGCATTGCCAATCTTGGTGACGCCCTGTTGCAAAGCAGCTCGTTCCATGACCTGCTGGGTGGAAAGGTTGAAGAAATCGGCAACCTGTATGAACACTACGGGAGTCTATTCGAGCAGGCGGAACATGACATCGGCGGCTTGCTGATTGACATGGTGGGTGGTCCGGACAACGTGGCCGGTCTGTTCAACTTCAGCAACTACAACCTCACGGCATGGATGACCGACTACCTGGACGAAGCGATGGGGAACTATTACACGCAGCGGTGGTACATTGCCCGGCGTGACCAAGGGAGCGTATCGCTGTGCGACTACTATCCTCCGACGGACGACAACAGCATCCTGAACGGGGGCGCATGGGTGCGGTTCAACACGAGCGACCCGAATTTCTATCCTGATGCCTCGCAACGGGAACAGGTACTTGCCAACTCGGAAGGATATGCCGGTTGGTCAAGAAACCGCGTGCAGCAGTTGAACAACCAGAACGACGGGTTCAGCTACAGCATCAACTATTGGATGAGTGCCTATATCATCAGCAAGAAAAACAAGCAGACCAAAAAGGCATACGCATACGAAATCCATGTGAGCAAAAACTGGAACAAAGAAGAGGTCGTCTATGAGGAAGTCTTCGATTCCTACTCGATGGACTTGAACACGTTTCGGGCGCAACTGAATGTCCGGCTTGCGGAGTTCAACGAGAACGAGGACGGCTACACCTATTATATATCTTCCGGTGCGCGAAACTATTACCAAGCAACGGACGCAGCCAAATTGAAGGGATGCGAGAGCGTGACCATCAGCGTGACCTGTTCCGACGGGGTTACGCTCGGACAAGGCTCGACACAGTACAAGTGCCGCAAGTGCGGCAGCTCGTTGAATGCCCACACCAAGGAGTGCGCCATGCAGACCTCGGTGACGGAAAACGACCTCGACCTTTCGGAACTGGACGCGCTATTGAACGAGGCGAACAGCCAAGCGGCCAATATTGAAGCGCAAATCGGGGCATTGGAAAACGAGAACGCTGTCCTGCTGAAGAAAATCAGTACGGCGAGCATTGAGGATGCGACGACGTACCGGCAGCAGTACAACGCGAACAAGACACGGATAGACCGTCTGAAAGGCGAACTCGCGGAGTGGAAGAAGAAACAGTCCGACTATGCCCAAGCAAAGTCGGATGCCGCAGACGACAACAGCGTGGCGACGGATGACTATTACCGCATCCCTGCCATCATGCAGGACTGCAAGGCGGCATACGGTCTTACTTGGCAGGACGGCGGAGCATGGAACGGCTACTCGTATGTACGCAAGGCGACCATGCCGAATATCAACGGTATCATCACATTCAGGGCTACGGTCTCCATTGCCCGCAAGCCGAAATATTTTCTCGGCATAAAAATACACCGTACCATTATCCAAATCAAGTGGGAACTCACTTCGGAATATACGGACACACACGTCGCTGACGTGCTGACCCTTGATCCGGGACTTTCGGATGCGGAAAAGGCTAAACTGGTAAACGACCGGATAGCCGAAATCGCCCGTGAACATCCGTCCTGTAAAATCACGACGGAATACGCCCGCAGCGCACCGACGGAAGAAACACCATCAGGCGACGTGTACCATCTGCTGTGGTCAAGCGACCGCCTTGAGATAGCGCGAGAGGTGGACAGCAGAATCACCAAGATATATGCCGACTTGGTATCGCTGGAAAAGATGATGCACTACAAGCGGAGCATCCTTGACGTGATGAAGGATGTGCTGCCCGGACTGGACACGGACGAAGGCCGTAGGCTGACACTCGTGGAGGAATGCCATGACCGCTGGGTGGAGAATGCACGGACGCTTCGGAGCGGCAACAGCAGGAATAGCAGAAAGGAGGTACGGCCATGAAACGTACCATACAGATTGCCGTCGTGCTGTTCGCCCTGCTGCCCGGTATCGCCAAGGCGCAGTGGACTTTCGATATAGTCTCCGTCGAAGCCTACATCAACGACCACAAGAAGCAGCGCAGCCTGCTGTTGGCTCGTAGCACCTTGGAGTACAGCAACAAGCTGTTGCACGAGTACAGCTGTAAAGAAGTTGGGGACTATAAAGAGTTGAATATTGACCTTGACAAATACACCCGTGCGTTCGATGCCATCGACGTCATGTACCAGTCGTTGCGCACGGTGCTGAACGTCAAGAATACCTATACATCGGTCAGCGACCGTATCGGCGACTATAAATCGTTGTTGGAGGATTTCAATGCGAAGATCTTGAAACGTGGACGCATCGAATCCGCAGATACCCTGATTATCTCCATCAATGCGAGGGGGCTGAGGGCGATTGCCCGTGAGGGGGAACAGCTCTACAAGTCCGTGAGCGACCTCGTGCTGTATGCCACCGGAGCGGCCGCCTGCTCGACCTCCGACCTGCTGATGGTGTTGGAGGCCATCAACCGCTCATTGGACAACATCGAGCGGCATCTGAACCGGGCCTATTTCGAGACATGGCGGTACATTCAAGTGCGCATCGGCTATTGGAAAGCAAAGGTATATCGCTCCCGCACCATGCGGGAGATTCTCGATGACGCCTTCGGGCGTTGGCGCGGAGCCGGAAGACTGGATTATTAACGACAAAAAGAGAAGAATATGAACAGAAAACTATTACTCATGGCAGTGGCGGTCACCGTAACGACAGCCGTACACGCACAGTATGTAACGTACAACCATGATTCGCCGAAACAGAATCAGGTAACGGTCATGGAAACCGGTACGGGCGCACTCTCGCCCGACCTCTATTATTCCGTGCTGCACAACAAATACAAGAAGTCGGCGGCGGCCAAAAACAAGCTCTCGTTCCGCACACTTGCCGGTATCAATCTCTACAACCAGGTGGACGAAGCGGAAGCCATTGATTCGGCTTTGGTCAAGCGGGCGAAGGTCGAGGCGTTGAACGTTGCCGACCGGCAGGTGGACATCGCGTGGCTTGCCGAGGGCGATAAGGTCAGCAGACAGATGGAACGGTTCCGGCGCAACATCGACCGTATTCTCCTGTCCGGCGGTACTCCGGCCGACAAGGAACGGTGGACGGAATACTACCACGTCTATCAGTGCGCCATCAACGCCACGAAAGACGCCTATATGCCAAACGCCCAGCGAAAGAAGGAGTATCTGCGCATCTACGAGGATGTGGCACGGCAGAACGAGATTTTAGTGAGCTACCTCGCCAAGCGTCAGAACGCAACGGCAACAAGCACACTGCTGAACGCAACGGACAACCGTACCCTGCATAAGGGCGGCATTGTCCGCAATGCCATGAGCCGGTGGCAGGAATCACGCCTTGCGGTGTGTGGCTCGCAATCGGGCGGCAACGGAAACGGCGAAGATGACAACGAGAGTGTAAACAGAGGGAAATAAAAAGACAGGGCTATGGCAAACGGAGATATACTTTCGGATTTCGGCATCAACCTGTTGGAGGAGGAAATAGATGATGTCATCTTTCAGACCAACGAGTTTCTGACGGACGCGACTTTTACCGGTGCGCAGGGTCCTTTTTGGTGGATATTGCAGATGTGCATGGCACTCGCGGCACTGTTCTCCATCGTCATGGCGGCAGGTATCGCCTACAAGATGATGGTAAAGCACGAGCCGTTGGACGTTATGAAGCTGTTTAGGCCGCTTGCCGTGTCGATTATCATCTGCTGGTGGTATCCGCCTGCGGACACGGGTATGGCGGGGAGCCGGAACAACTGGTGTTTTCTGGACTTTCTGTCCTACATCCCGAATTGCATCGGGTCGTACACCCATGACTTGTACGAAGCTGAAGCTTCACAGATATCGGACAGGTTCGAGGAAGTTCAACAGCTCATCCATGTGCGTGACACGATGTACACGAACCTGCAGGCGCAGGCGGATGTCGCCCACACGGGCACATCCGATCCCAATCTGATAGAGGCGACAATGGAGCAGACCGGCGTGGACGAAGTGACGAGCATGGAAAAGGATGCGGCGAAGTTGTGGTTCACGTCTTTGACGGCAGGAGTCATCGTGGGGATAGACAAAATCATCATGTTGATTGCCCTCGTGGTGTTCCGAATCGGTTGGTGGGCAACGATTTACTGCCAACAAATCCTGTTGGGAATGCTGACGATTTTCGGACCGATACAGTGGGCGTTCAGCATCCTGCCGAAATGGGAAGGTGCTTGGGCGAAGTGGCTGACACGCTATCTGACGGTGCATTTCTACGGGGCGATGCTCTACTTCGTGGGCTTCTATGTGCTGCTGCTCTTTGACATTGTATTGTGCATCCAAATCGAGAACCTGACGGCGATAACCGCCAGCGAGCAGACGATGGCTGCCTACCTGCAAAACTCGTTCTTCTCGGCAGGCTACCTGATGGCGGCTTCGATTGTAGCCCTCAAGTGCCTGAACCTTGTTCCGGACTTGGCGGCATGGATGATACCGGAGGGCGACACGGCATTCTCTACCCGAAACTTCGGCGAGGGCGTGGCACAGCAGGCGAAGATGACGGCAACCGGAGGGTTGGGCGGCATCATGAGATAATCCGCAAAAGATAATATAAACCCAATAAAAATCATAATAACATGAAATTGCAAGAGAAAATCAAAAGTTGGTGCAAGGATGAGAAATTCATGTCCTTTGCGCAGGAACGAGCGAGAAAAGAGGTTTGCGAGGTGGCGGAAAACCACCGCATCGACCCGCAGTATGAAGAACTGGACGAAGCCTTCGAGTACGACGACCGGTACATCGCCCCCTTGGTGACGTACCTGACGTACAAGCTGCGTCTTGCCCTGCTGCAGCGGAACGCAGGTAAGCGCAAAAGAGGAATCTGGTGGGTGCTTGTCCACGTGGAGATGCAGGGCTATTACGTGGAGATATTCTCGGCGGAGTTCGAGAATCTTTTGACGGAACTTCTGGATGCGGTCATACCCATGCTGCACACGGAATATGTACAGATGTTGAACGGTAAAAGGGAATAACCGATGGTCATCAAGAATTTGGAAAACAAAATAAGACTGGTGGGCATCATCTGTACCGCTTTTCTCGTGGGATGTGTCATCATCAGCTTGTCAAGTATCTGGACAGCCCGGACGATGGTCTCGGATGCGCAGAAGAAGGTGTATGTGCTGGACGGCAACGTGCCTATCCTCGTGAACCGCACGACAATAGACGAAACGCTTGACGTGGAAGCCAAAAGCCATGTGGAAATGTTCCACCATTATTTTTTCACGTTACCGCCGGATGACAAATACATCCGCTATACGATGGAAAAAGCGATGTATCTGGTGGATGAGACGGGGTTGGCACAATACAACACGCTCAAGGAAAAGGGTTTCTACTCCAACATTTTGGGTACGAGTTCGGTGTTCTCCATCTATTGCGACAGCGTGGCTTTCAACAAGGAGAAGATGGAGTTCACTTACTACGGACGGCAACGCATTGAGCGGCGGAGCAACATCCTCATGCGGGAACTGGTCACGGCGGGGCAACTCAAGCGTGTGCCCCGAACAGAAAACAACCCGCACGGATTGCTTATCGTGAACTGGCGAACCCTGCTGAACAAGGACATCGAACAGAAAACGAAGATCAACTACTAAACAATGGAGTTTATGAATATCAAGGGATTCAGGCGGATGCTCTTCGGTGAAAAGATGCCGGACAAGAACGATCCGAAATACAAAGACCGTTACGAGCGGGAGGTGTCCGCCGGACGAAAGTTCGCCCAAGCGACACGCATTGACAAGGCTGCCGCCAAGGTGCAGGGATTCGCCAACGCACACCGGATACTTTTTCTGGTCATCGTCTTTGGTTTCGCTATCGGAGGGTTCACTTGGAACATCTATCGCATTACAATGGCATACCGCAACAGCCGGCCGACACGCACGGCGACGGAAATGCAGGATTCGGTGCTACGGGAAAGACACAAGAGGCTGCAAGGGGGTGAAATAAGGGAAAATCGGAACGAGAACAAGAAATATGAACCGCAATAAAGGAGTGCTTATGAATACACGATTTGAAAAATCAGTCCGCTCGTCGGACGAATGGTACACCCCGAAGGAGGTGTTGAAAGCGTTAGGCAGGTTCGACCTTGACCCTTGCGCCCCTGTCCGTCCGTTGTGGCCGACCGCCGAAGTCATGTATGACCGGAACATGGACGGATTGTCCCTGAAATGGGAAGGGCGTGTATGGCTCAATCCTCCGTACTCGCGTCCCCTTATCGAACAGTTTGTCCGAAAGCTGGCGGAACACGGCAACGGCATCGCGCTGTTGTTCAACCGTTGCGATTCCAAAATGTTTCAGGACGTCATTTTCGAGAAAGCGACGGGCATGAAATTCCTGCGCCACCGCATCCGGTTTTACCGCCCGGACGGAACACGCGGCGATTCTCCCGGTTGCGGCAGCATCCTGATCGCATTCGGAGTGGAAAACGCAGAAGTGCTGAAAAACTGCAGCATTGAAGGCAAGTATGTACAACTCAATTAAAAGATGTATGATGAAGATATTTGATAAAATCAATTTCAGGGAGCCGAAGTATATGCTTCCGGCTGTCCTGTATATCCCGCTTCTGGTTGCATCGTACTTCATCTTCGACCTGTTTCATACCGAAACGGCGGAGATTCCGGACAAGACGCTGCAGACAACGGAGTTTTTGAACCCCGATTTGCCGGATGCCCGGCTTAAAGGCGGTGACGGCATAGGCAGCAAGTACGAGAACATGGCCAAATCATGGGGTAAGATACAGGATTACTCCGCAGTGGATAACATAGAACGAGATGAACCCGATGACAACAAGGAAGAATATGAATCGCAATACACGGTGGACGACATCGCCTTGCTCGATGAGCAACAGCAGGAAAAGGCTGCGGCAGCGCAAATTGCCGATGCCAAGACACGCGAGCAAGAAGCTCTCGCGGAACTGGAGAAAGCCCTTGCCGAAGCAAGGTTGAGAGGACGCAATGAGGTATTACCAGCGACCGATACGGACAGTACCGCATCGGCGCAACCCCCGACGGCAACCATAGAGGTCAAGGGAAAAATAGAGGAAGAGAGCCGTTCGGTAAAAGCGCCGTCAGAGAACGAACCGCCCAGCGAAGTGGTACGCAAGGTAAAGACGGCTTCGGATTACTTCAATACGCTTGCGGTCAATGCCCGTGAACCGAAACTGATAAAGGCCATTATCGACGAGGACATCAAGGCGGTGGACGGCTCGCGTGTGCGGTTGCGTCTGCTCGACGACGTGGAGATCAACGAGTGCGTGGTCAAACGAGGGTCGTATCTGTATGCCACCATGAGCGGCTTCTCGTCGGGGCGTGTGAAGGGGAACATCACCAGCATTCTCATCGAGGACGAACTGGTGAAGGTCAGCCTGTCCCTTTACGACACGGACGGCATGGAAGGACTTTATGTACCGAACAGCCAGTTCCGGGAAACGAGCAAGGATGTGGCAAGCGGTGCGGTGTCGGGGAATCTGAACATGAATACCGGCAGTTACGGCAACAGTCTCTCGCAATGGGGAATGCAAGCCGCTACGAATGCCTATCAGAAAACGAGCAATGCCATCGGCAAAGCTATCAAAAAAAATAAGGTAAAGCTGAAATACGGCACTTTCGTCTATCTGGTGAACGGACGTGAGAAACAGTAAAAACGGAAGCCATGATAGAGATTGACAACATATATAATATGGACTGTATCGAGGGTATGAAGCTCATGGCGAACGGCAGTGTCGATGCCGTGATAGCGGATTTGCCTTACGGCGTGTTGAACCGTAGCAACAAGGCGGCACACTGGGACAGGCAGATACCGCTCGAAGCGTTGTGGAAACAGTACCGCAGGATCACCAAGCCGGGAAGCCCCGTTATCCTCTTTGCGCAGGGCATTTTCTCGGCGCAACTCATGCTCTCGCAACCCCGGATGTGGCGGTATAACCTCGTGTGGCGGAAAGACCGGGTAACGGGTCACCTGAATGCCAACCGGATGCCGCTACGCCAGCATGAGGACATCATCGTGTTCTACGACCGTCAGCCGGTATATCATCCTCAAATGACGCCGTGTCCACTGGAACGGAGGAATCATGGACGCCGCAAGACGGACGGTTTCACGAACCGCTGTTACGGTGAAATGAAACTGGCTCCGGTGCGTGTTGCCGAAGACAAGTACCCGACCTCTGTCATTTCCATACCCAAGGAACACAAGACAGGAGCATTCTATCATCCGACACAGAAGCCGGTAGCCTTGATAGAGTACCTGATACGTACCTATACCAACGAGGGCAATGTGGTGCTGGACAACTGCATCGGTTCGGGTACGACCGCCATTGCCGCCATCCGTACGGGGCGGCATTACATCGGATTCGAGATTGAACCGACGTATTGCGAAATTGCAGGACGACGGATTCGGGAGGAACTGGAACGTGGTCATGGATTAAAGAAAGCGAAATAAGGGAAATAAAGAAATAAACAATATCAACAGAAACGATATGAACAAGAAAATAATTGTAACTGCATTTCTTCTGGCGGCAGGACTTTTTGCCACACGTAACGCACAGGCTCAGCGTACATACGAAGAGATGGAACGGCTGACTGTCAATGAACAGGTAACGACCGTCATCACAGCCACGGAACCGGTCCGCTTCGTGGATATTTCCACAGACAAGGTGGCGGGCGACCAACCCATTGAGAACATCATCCGGTTGAAGCCCAAAGAGACGGGACACGAGGACGGTGAAGTGCTGGCCATCGTCACCATCGTAACGGAACGCTATCGCACGCAGTATGCACTCATCTACACCACGCGGATAAGCGAGGCGGTGGCAGACAAGGAAATTCAGCTACAGGAACGGGATGCCTACAACAATCCTACGGTCTCGATGTCCACAGCCGACATGGTGCGTTTTGCAAGACGGGTGTGGAACTCGCCCGCGAAAATCCGCAACGTGGCGACCAAGGCGCACCGAATGGAAATGCGCCTAAACAATATTTACTCGGTGGGCGACTATTTCTTCATCGACTTTTCCATCGAGAACAAAACGAACATCCGTTTCGACATTGACGAGATACGGGTGAAACTGTCGGACAAGAAACTTTCGAAGGCAACCAACGCGCAGACCATCGAACTGACGCCTGCCCTGGTATTGGAACACGGCAAGACGTTCAAGCACGGCTACCGGAACGTGATTGTCGTGAAAAAGATGACCTTTCCGAACGACAAGCTGCTGACCATCGAAATGACGGAACAACAAATCAGCGGGCGCAATATCAGCCTGAACATTGACTACGAGGATGTGCTGTCGGCCGATTCATTTAACACCGCTTTATTGGAGGAGGAATGACGATGAAAAAGACGATAATACTGATGCTTGCCTGCATGTGCGTCTTCATGAATGCAAGTGCGCAGCGCAACAGCGGCCGCCTCTCGCTTGGCGTGGGGTTGCTGTATGAGAACGGCATGGACGTAACGCTTGCTTACGAGCATGAAATGAACTACCGCCATGCGTGGGAGTTCTTTGCCAACGGCTACCTGAAATGGGCGGAATGCGGCTCGTGCGGCCATGTCTGCCCGGAATCCTTCTGGCGCAACTATCGCACTTACGGTTTCGGTGTGGCGTACAAACCTTGTGTGGTGCGTGGACGCAACCATTACGGCAACTTGCGTATCGGAGCTTCGGCAGGAAGCGACACGAACAAGTTTCTTGCCGGAATCCATGTGGGTTACGAACACAATTATGTGCTGCGGTCGGGATGCACACTGTTCTGGCAGGTAAAGAGTGACATGATGATAAAAGGGGCGGATTTGCTGCGGACAGGTATCGTGCTGGGGGTGAAACTGCCGATAAAATAAAGGAAAAACAAAAAACGAAAATAACATGATACGAAAGATTCAATGGTTTGCAATGGCAGTGACGGCGGTATTGTGCGCTGCCTGTGACGCCCATATCGACGTACCTGATACGGCGGTACGTCCGGGACATATTCTCTGCGAGGACGGTACGGCTTTATCCTACGTACAGTATGAACAGTCGGGAAAACGGGCAATAGCGGTTGTCTTCGATACCGAACACCGTGAAGGTACGGAAGGGAACGGCTATGCGGTTTACCTGTGGGACATTGCTCCGGCAGCTTTTGCCGACAGCCTCGGTGTCGCACAAGGGACGTCGGCCGACATCGAGGCTTTGGACGGGAACATGAACACCTTTGCACTGTACGACACACGGGAGACGGCTTCGCCTATGGCGGAAGCGGTCTTTGACCTGTGGCGGTACGGACAGAGTGCCTATATCCCGTCGGTGGCACAGATGCGGCTGCTGTATGCCGTCCGGGAAACCGTCAATCCTGTCATCGAACGGTGTGGCGGCCATCCGCTGCCGTTGGATGAAAACGACTGCTGGTACTGGACATCGACGGAGGTAACCGGACAGGAAACGGCGAAAGCGTGGCTTTACTCGACAGGAAGCGGTGCGATGCAGGAGACCCCGAAGACACAGGCGCACAAGGTGCGGCCGATTATCACACTGAACAGGTAGGAACGAAAAGAGGGAAAGGACAAAGACAATGGAAGAAAGCAAGGAACTACAAGGATTTTACAAGATATTCCGTGCAGTCATCTATATCTCCGTGCTGATGGAGTTCTTCGAGTATGCCATAGACCCTGCCATGCTCGACCACTGGGGCGGCATATTGATTGATATACACGGGCGCATCAAGCGATGGATGATCTATAACGACGGCAACCTCGTGTATAGTAAGATAGCGACCTTCCTACTCATCTGCATCACTTGTATCGGCACACGCAACAAAAAACACTTGGAGTTTGACGCACGCAGGCAAGTGTTATATCCACTTATCTGCGGATTGTTCTTGATTGTGTTCTCCGTGTGGCTGTACCATCATACGATGGAAACGAGGCTCTACACCTTGCCGCTGAACATCATCTTCTATATGGCGGCTACGCTGGTCGGTGTGATATTGGTGCATATCGCATTGGATAACATCTCGAAGTTCATCAAGGAGGGACTGGGTAAAGACCGGTTTAACTTCGAGAATGAAAGTTTCGAGCAGAGCGAAGAGAAGGTTGAGAACCAGTATAGCGTGAATATACCGATGCGGTACTATTACAAAGGTAAATTTCGCAAGGGATGGGTGTCGATAAGCAACTGTTTCAGAGGAACATGGGTGGTTGGAACTCCAGGTAGCGGTAAGACGTTCAGTATCATAGAACCGTTCATCCGCCAACATAGTGCCAAGGGCTTTGCGATGGTGGTCTATGACTACAAATTTCCGACACTTGCCACTAAACTTTACTATCATTACAAGAAAAACCAGAAGCTCGGCAAAGTGCCAAAAGGATGCAAGTTCAACATCATCAACTTCGTGGATGTGGAGTACAGCAAACGGGTGAACCCCATTCAGGCAAAGTACATCAATAATCTTGCGGCGGCGAGCGAAACGGCGGAAACCCTGTTGGAATCCCTGCAGAAAGGCAAGAAAGAGGGAGGCGGAGGCAGTGACCAGTTCTTTCAGACTTCTGCCGTGAACTTTCTTGCCGCCTGTATCTACTTTTTCGTGAACTACGAGCGGGAACCCTACGATGCAAACGGAAAGAAACTGTATGCGGAGAAACGGCAAGATCCGCAGACGAAGTTCTGGAAGCCGACGGGTGTCGTTCGTGACCGTGAGGGTGGCAGCATCGTGGAACCTGCCTATTGGCTTGGAAAATACTCGGATATGCCGCATATCCTTTCATTTCTCAATGAGAGCTACCAGACTATTTTTGAGGTACTTGAGACGGACAACGAGGTCGCGCCGTTGCTCGGCCCGTTCCAGACGGCCTTCAAAAACAAGGCGATGGAACAGTTGGAAGGTATGATAGGTACGCTGCGTGTCTATACCAGCCGTTTGGCTACAAAGGAATCTTACTGGATATTCCACAAGGATGGGGACGATTTCGACCTGAAAGTTAGTGACCCCAAGTCACCCAGTTATCTGCTGATAGCCAACGATCCGGAAATGGAAAGTATCATCGGAGCGTTGAACGCTCTGATATTGAACCGTCTCGTTACCCGTGTGAACACCGGGCAGGGGAAAAATATTCCGGTCAGCATCATCGTGGATGAGCTACCGACACTGTATTTCCACAAGATAGACCGACTGATAGGTACGGCGAGAAGCAACAAGGTAAGCGTAACGCTGGGTTTTCAGGAGTTGCCGCAGTTGGAGGCTGACTACGGAAAAGTGGGAATGCAAAAAATCATCACGACAGTGGGCAACGTGGTAAGCGGTTCAGCTCGCGCAAAAGAGACACTGGAATGGTTGTCGAATGACATTTTCGGCAAGGTGGTACAGGTCAAAAAGGGCGTGACGATCGACCGGGACAAAACGAGTATCAATCTCAATGAGAACATGGACAGTCTTGTACCCGCCTCGAAAATTTCGGATATGGCGACGGGATGGATTTGCGGACAGACGGCACGTGATTTCGTGAAGACGAAAACCGGTACGGGAGGCTCGATGAACATTCAGGAGTCGGAAGAGTTCAAGACTACAAAGTTCTTCTGCAAGACGGATTTCGATATGAGGGAGATAAAAGCGGAGGAAGCGGCCTATGTACCGCTACCGAAGTTCTACACTTTCAAGTCGAGGGAGGAACGGGAACGCATCTTGTATAAAAATTTCATACAAGTCGGACAGGATGTAAAAGACATGATAGCGGATGTACTGAACAAGCGTGGGGCGAAATAAGTCAAAATCCCTGCAATAACCACGAAATTATTGCAGGGATTTTTATATTCAATTTCAGTTACCCAAAATCTTGTGGGCATAAAGCCGGTTTTACGGACGTAAATGAATTATCTGATAGTTTCCGATTTGGAATCGTTTTCCGACAGCAGATTTTGTAATTTGTCGATGTCCGGTAGAGTCTTGCGCAAATTTTCCGGCATTTCTTGGGCTGTGCGGTATGTCGCCACGCCCATAGGCTTATCATAGTCGCGCACCATGATTTCGACAAACTGGCGGTTGGCATCCTGACATAGGACAATACCGATTGAAGGGTTCTCGTGCGGTTTCTTGTCGGTCATATCATATACAGTCAGATAACCGCTAAGCTGTCCGAGATAATTCGGGCGGAACTTGCCCCGTTTCAATTCCACGATTACGCTGGCATTCAGTTCTCTGTTGAAGAATACAAGGTCAGCAAACATTTCTTCTCCGGCAACTATCAGGCGATGCTGACTGTCGATAAAAGTGAAGTCGTTTCCAAAACGGAGAATGAACTGCTTGATATTGGTTACGATTTGGTTTTCGATGACCTTTTCGTTCCAGTCCTGTTCGCGTTCTCCCACATTCTCCAGATTAACCATTTCGAGCATATACTCATCCTTGAACGCCAATGTCGCTTTTACGGCATAAATGGCTTCGGGCAGCACTTGAAGGAAGTTGCTCGGCAAAGATCCGCGATTTGAATAGATGTCTTCTTTCAAGTAATTTTTGAGAGAGGATAGCGACCACGCATTTTGAGCGGCACAATGGATATAGAACAATCGTTCTGCGATGTCTTTTGAACGAGTCAGGATTTCAATATGATGTGAAAAGCTAATCTTGACAAAATCGTCCCAGGTAAATTCGGTATTGACCGGTTGCCCGATAAGTTGCAGCAGTAGATGCTCGTCAATATCCAATTCGCCCAACGCTGTTGGATGAATTAAAGCCGTACCCTTTTCCGACGAATGGTTTTCCAATTCGCCCAACACTGTTGGACGAATTAAAAACGTCCTCCATTCCTCATAGAATGAGCGCATCCGTTTCAACCCCGATTCAGAAAAGCCGTGCAGACCGGGCAACTCCCGTTGAAGGAGCTTTGATATGGTAGGCAATGCTTTAGTACCCCAACAGCCGATGCGGGAATTTTCAGACACGAATTTCCCCACTCCAAAATACAACGAGAGAGTTTCTTTGTTGACCGCAGCCGCACTTCTATACCGGCAGCGTTCGATGGCATGTTTGATTATCTCTACTGCCTCTGCATATTGTGTATAATCCGATGGGATAACTTGTTGTTCCATATACATACGTTTTTGTGCCGCAAAGGTACGAAAAATACGGGATATACAGGGCAGAATGCCAACATATTATAGTGCCGTGTGGGTCTTATTCGGTATTTTTAGCGTTCCGGTTTCCTGCACTCGCTTTGCTGCCAATCTACTCACTTAGATGTTCATGTGTCTGGGGCGTGCCGAGAAAGCCGGTAGCGGTGTGGATAAGATTGTGAGCGGTTGGCAGTCTTTGGGTTGGCCGCTTCCTACTGTAGCCGAGGAAACACGTCCGGACTATGTTGTGCTGACCTTGCAGTTAGGGATGAAAACCCGACAAGAAAACCCGACAAGAAAACCTCGCAAGCAGGATTTGAGAAAAGAGCAAATCTTGGAGTTCTGTGTTGAGCCGCAATCCCTATCTGATATTTTGCAACATTTAGGATTGAAAGATAGGGAAAATCTTATGGAGGTCTATATCAATCCGATGATTGGTGCAGGGGTATTGGAAATGACGGAGCCGGACAATCCCACAAGCCGTAACCAGATGTATGTAACGGTAAAAGTGGAACAAGAATTTCAAAAGTAAGTTTATAATAGGATATTGCGGCTTGGACGCATCCAACCTCATACAAATAACACTGCCCGCGTGAAAATGGGGGCAGTGTTATTTATATGGTAGTTCGCTTATTTAAGCTCGTGTACCGCTTAAAAGTTCGGCAAGTTGCCGGTCGCAGAATTTATCGTATTCCTCCTTGTCTGTACCGCTTTCGATAGCCCGGTCGATAACATCGCCCAGTTCGTCGAAGCAGACTTCTTCATTGACACACTTTGCATTGCTATCATCTTCTTTCAGTAGATAGACCTCGTAGTAATCAGAGCCGTTGAGAGCGATAACGACATATCCGGCGTGTAACCGTCCGTTTACTTTCAGCCGCAGTGCCGGTAATTCTTGGAATACCGTAGCGACAAATTCGCTGACTCCCCACGACATAAAGACGGGTATGGGGGTAAATGACAGTAATTGTTCTTTGATGGTCTGTGCGATGTGCATTACATACTCTTTATCCATAACTTTGATTTTTAATATGATTATTGATTTATGTTAGTTGAACCATTCGGGGTTATCCTCTTTTAATTCCGTGATGAGTTCGCCGTCCGGTAATTTGAGGGTCTTCGTATCGGCGAAAAAGAAAACCTCGTCATATATTTGTTCGGCTTCCTTACTTGCAAAGCCTTCGTTCTCGTCCTCGAAACTGCCCGGATGAAGTGCATCGAGCAGAGCGGTAGAACCGATAATGAGTTCTTCACCTTCGTTGGATTTCACGATACGGCAGATGTAGGTATTGCCGTCAAATTGTAATTCTTTCGTTTTCATACATCTGTTATCTTAATGGGATGTGTTTTCCGTGAGCCTTGAGGTATTCCATGATGCACTTCGCTTCCTCGTGCGATGCACGGTTGCGGTCGTCGTAGTTGCGTGTCTCGTCTGCCATGACCACGATACACTCCTTTACCAACCTGTAAAGGCTTTGCTGCAGCGTGGGGTGCATTTCGGGGATAGCGGCTGCAAACCGTTTGGGATTGAAGCCGTAATCGTTCACTGCTCTTTCCCAGTCTTTGGCGAGTTGGTACTCCTTGCTTTCCTTGATGTTGTCCATAATCTTAAATTTTAATGATTTGTTTTTATTTTCCCTTCGTTCGATTCCTTTCTGTCGGAACCGCTTTGGGATTTTATGGATGCGGTACACGGCTGTCGGTACAGCTTCATACGGAAGGCTTTTCCTGCCAATTACTCTTTCAGGGAAAGGAAGAATTTGCAGGAAATACATTTCAAGCCGCCGGATCAAGCGCGACGGCCGACCTTTGCATCTGATAAAACCAAACCGGGGCTGACAGGGAATGAAGCCGGGGAAACGCTATAAAAGGGAAGTTGAAAATGGTAAAAAAGAAATGGAACGGAAGCTATGAATGGAGAACGGGCGGGTGGTGACGGGTTCGTCAGAAAGTTAAAAGAGGTATTTGGGGCTTCTTTATCCGAGGGCATACAAAAATAAATAGAGGGCGGATTTCTCCGTCCCCCTATCCGTTATGATAACATTTGTCAAGCAGCTATTTCTTCCGTTTGCGGTTCGGTCTGTGTCTCCGCTTCGGGTTGCGGTTCTTCGGGCTGTTCCGCTTCCTCCTGTTTGGCTTGTTCCTGCACGAGCAAAACGGCTTTCTTTTCCTCAATACGATGGTGTCGCTTCTCGTAAATCTCGTTATATCCGTTTTGGATGTCTGCCAATCGGTCGGGCATATGTTTTTTGGCAAAATCAAGCAAAAGGGTGGCGATGGCGTTGCTACCAAATGCGTCCTTGAAGTTGGCTATCAAGAAGTCCCTGCGGATAACGGCTTTCTGCTTGGCGGTAAGGTTCTCGATGATGCGCATTTTGTCCTCGTTCGTAAGGTAGTAATAGGAGCCTTTATCCTCAATGCCTACCGCCTCGAAATGTTCTTTTCGGAGTGAGGACAGCATGAAGAAATAAATCATCTTATCCTCGTCCGCACCAAATTTGGTTTCCGTCATATCAACTTCCAGAATCTGCTTTTTGGTGTCTTCTACGGTCTTTTCAAGGGCAATCTCCTTGTTGCGCTTGTCCTGCTTCTCCAATTTCTCAATCGGGGAAACAACCGTTTCTTGGGTCTCTCCTGCCTCCGTTTGCATTTCGGTATTTTCTACATAACATAGCGATACATCGTTGCGCTCAATCGTCACATACAACGTGATTTCTCCTGCTTCGCCCCTGCGGTTCACTTCCTCGCATTCTTCGTTATAATCCGACAGCTCTTTTTCATACTCTTTATATGCTTCCGCATATTCCTCGGTATTTTCGTAATCCTCTACTTGGGGAGCTTCGGGTTCTTCGGGATAGTCGTTAGGACGCATTGATAGGTTTTCGACCTCAAAACCCGATGCGACAAGGCATTCAACTACTTTTTCATTGCTACCGTAAGATCCTCGGCAAAGTAAAGCGAGAGGTCGCTGTCCCATGATTTGTACGGCTTTCTCCATAAGATATGACGTTTGCATTTCATCAAGGCAGGAACGGTTGGCACAATTACCGCAACCTCCCTCGCAGAATAACATCATGTTATTGGTGTTGTGGGGACACGAAAGGCATAGGGTCTTGTCAAACGAATAACGATTGAGGTCAGTCGTATAGCTTCGTTCGATGTTTTTTGCTACCTCGGAGGCTTTCATTCCTCGCCAACTATTAAACGTCAAACCCTCTCTCAAATGCTTGTCGTAGATGTCGTGCTGTATATCTTCCCCATAACGGCAGATTTCCGTTGCCACACTGATTGTAAGCTCGTCCTGCTCCAACAACAAGGCGATTTCAGGTATTAAGGACACGAATTTGAGGCGTGTACGAATATATGCCTCGGTCTTGCCGAACTGCACGGTCAAGGATTGCACATCGTGGCGACCGCTGTCTATGAGCTTTTGATAAGCATTTGCTTCCTCAATGGGTGTAACATCCTTGCGTTGCAGGTTCTCGGTAATCGCCATTTCCTCGGCTGTCTCGTCTGAAATTTCCATGACGATAGCCGGAATTTCCGTCAATTCAGCCATGAGGGAGGCTCGGTATCTCCGTTCTCCAAATACAATCTCGAAGCGGTTGTCCTCAATGGGGCGCACTCCGATAGGCTGAAGCACTCCCTGCCGACGGATGCTCTCGGCAAGCTCCGCAAGGCTTGTCTCGTCAAAATTCTTACGAGGGTTGTAATTGCTCGGCTGAATGTCTGCCAATGCTACCGATGTGATGTTCTTCTCTACTGCTTGAACTGCTGTTGTTGCCATAATCATAAAATTTAATTGTCATTGAATTGATTTTCTTTTTTATCCCTCTTTTCGGTTCTTTTTTCTGCCTGAACCGCTTGGGATTTACAGATGCTTCAAGGGACTGACGAACAAGCTATTTTCAACGCTTTTTCCGGAAAATTACTCTTTCACGGAAAGGAAGAATTTTACGAGAAATGCACTTCAAAGCGGTGAAATCAAGCGCGGCAGTCCAAATTTGCGTCTGGAAAACCAACCGGCGATGGCAGGAATGAAGCCGGACGAGCGATAAGAGGAATCGATAGAATGGGGAAATGCAGCCTTGCAATAGAACAAGAGAACTGCAGGGGATATAAACGGGAAAACCGCTACCTTGTGGACGTGAGCCATAAGATAGCGGTATGGTATAAAAGTCGATTGGGAGGATTGCCGCCCCGGTTATTTCTCGTGCTTCTCCAGATATTCTTTCATCGCCTCGTTCACAATATTCCTGAGCGACATATTCTTCTCGATAGCGAGGTATTTCATCCGGATATGAATACTCTTGTCGATAACAAAATTGCAATGCACGGCAGGCTCTTTTCCCGTTTTGACCGGTGCAGGCTCTTTCTTTTGCGTGGACTTCCCGGTAGATGACAGCAAGCCGTCCAGTCCGCTTCTCATGCCGCTTTTCAATGAATCACTTTTGCCCATATCGTTTTTACTTTAATTTCAACACTTCCTTTGCCAACTCCATGTAGTCCTTTGCCCCGTTGCTGTTCTTGTTATACTCAAAGATATTCATGCCTTTTATCGGAGCTTCGGCCAATGATACATTGTCCCGGATGACGGTCTTGAATACCTTGTCGCAGAACGATTCGCTGATTAGTTCCGCCACACTTTTGTTGAGCGTCTTGCGCTTGTCAAACTGGGTGATGACAATGCCGCCGATATTTAGGTTTGGGTTCAAACGTTCCTTGACAATCCCGACCACATTTGTAATCTTTGCCATTCCGCGCATGGCGAGGAACTGCGCCTGTACCGGGATAATCAGGAAATCCGCCGATGTGAGGGCGTTGAGCGTCAGCAAACCCAGCGAGGGCGGACAGTCAATCAGGATATAGTCGAATTTACGGGTTTCAAGCAATTTTGCAATCAGCCCTTTTAGTATTAATTCCCGCCCCGGCTCGTTGATAAGCTCGGATTCTGTCGCCGACAAATCGAGGCAGGACGGTACAACGGAAAGACCGTTTTCCAACTCGAATACCGGTAAGGTATATTCGCCTTTCATCGCTCCGTACACCGTCCGTTCCTCTTCGATGGAGAGACCGCAGGATTCCGTGAGGTTTGCCTGACCGTCCATGTCGATGAGCAGTACACGCTTTTTCTTCTGCTGCAATGCGGCAGCAAGATTGATGGTGGTAGTTGTCTTTCCGACACCGCCCTTGTGGTTCAAAACTGCGATTATTTTTGTCATAATTTCGTGTCTTTATATCTGATACAAAGATAATACTATTTTTAGTATTTACTATTATTAGTGCATACTATTTTACTACTTTTGTATATTTTAGTATTATAGTATCTACTACTATACTAAAATACTGATTGACTAAATGTAGTGCATTCTATCATTTCTGATGGGATATTTCCTAATATCCTACTTTACTAACCTTAGTATATACTACATTTAGTATCGGTTGTATAACAGTAAAATAAGCTCCTTTTGGAATTAGTCTTATAAATCATCATGCGCATTAGATAAATTCTGTCTCAAGTGCTTCCAACAAGTCGTGTATTTGTTTTTCCGCTTCCTCCATATCCGATACAATGTCCTTGATGTGGTAAGGTGCGCCATTTTTACCGTGCCCATCATTTCCAATCCATAGATAGGCTTCGTAATCCGGGTCAAAACCCTCGAAATATTGTTCCATGTCAGCAATGAGGGTATCAATGTCCTCGCATTTCATTTCGGCACTGAAATTAAAATCCTGCCCATAGTTGGTATAGCGTTGGAAGTCGAACTGAATATTTGATTTATTTTTGTCATCCACACTTATGCTCCAGCCTTTGCTTTGGGATATTTCCGTTACTTTTTGTATCTTTTCTTGAGCGGTCATAGTTTTGAGTTTATAGTGGGGAGATTTCACACCTTCCCAACGATTGCTTTAATCCGTTATTTGAAAGTAATACTCCTGCTGCTCGTCTGGCCATTCGGCGGTCATTCCGTCTGCTTCTTTCCAAAGGCGGTCATAGAGCGTGGCTTTCTGGTTGTCCCGCTCGTGCCATTGCCAAATTTTGTGATTAAGCACAAGGCACAGCTCTGTCCAGTGCTTGTAGTTATCTTTCCATTCTGCCTTAACCCTTCTGTATGTGTCAGCTATGGCTTCATTCCCGAACTTGTCTGCTATAGAGAAGTCCTGCCAAAAGGTTGTCATCGGGTCATAGCCAGTAATTTCCGCTATATTCCACTTGGGAATTACGATTTTCAATATTTCCATACTTATTATTGTTTTTGTAATACTCATGAATCAAGATTCTTATTTCCCTTTGTTCGGTCTGTTTGCGACCGCCGGGAAGATTTTTCTGCTTTCAGAAGGTGGCAAGAGACAATTGGGCAAGGCTGATCCGAAAAAATACGCTCGACAGACGGAGAGGAAGATTTTTACGTGTCACTCGCGGCGGCACGCCGGCCTTGGCAAGATTGGAGCGGCCGGTTACCTTTGCGGAAAATTCTTTCCCGTAGGTCGCACGGCAGCGGACTTGGGTTTAATGGAAATCTTTTAGAAAAGGAAAGACTATGGATAAAAGGGCAATGCGGTCAGCCGGGACGGACTTCCCGATGGACGGTCTTGGAACTGCGGAGGGCAGGATTCATCCCGCCCCCTGTAATGCCAAGTCTGTCCGTGTCCGTCCTTTTGCAAAAGGGGCTTCACGCACTTTATGTAACGTGTCACACAAATGCGTGAAGCGGCTTATGGCAAACTGACCGCAGGATATAAGGCTATAAGAGGAAGAAAGGATTTTTATAAAAGGCCGTCAGTTGATCGGAACAACAAACCGTACCGAGACTTTGCCCGATACGGTCTGTCCTTACCCTGCATATAACTCAGTCTATGTCATAGCCTATCATGTATTCATCGTTGATAAGCAGATAATAGTAGCCGTTGCCGCAATTCCGGAACTCTTTGCTGAATCCAGCCGCCATATCGCCGTTTTCGCGTGGTTCGCACCATAACGTACCGTCATAGCCGCAAAAGTCGAAGCGTCCGGTGGAAAACTTTTCGCCTTGCTTCAGTGCCGTTCTGAAACGAGCCATATCCCAACTGCCGCAATACTTCTCGATGGTGGCAAGTCCGATACACTTGCCGTCGATGCGTGTGCCGGTCGTGATGCGGTTCTCGTAGAGGGATTTATCCAAATCGGCATTAGCGATTTTGCGAAGCCAATCATTCGTATGCGTGGCAAGTCGGGCAAGTTTCTGGTATTTCAAGACCTGTTTCTTTTCTATGTCCGCTGCATCTTCGGGAGAGGATGACGGATAGTATATCTTCTCAATGCTTACCCAATCCGTGAAGATGTACCCGCTTTTTCGTTTTCTTGGCGCAATAATGCCGATGACGTTTTCATTGCGGTTGATGAATAATCGCCTACGTTGTCCTTCAATCCTTACATATAAAGAGGTGGGATTCTGCTCGTTTCGGAGATAGGCTTCTGCCGGATGAATAGTTGTTGTTTCCATATTTGTATAAATTTTGATTTTTACTGTTCCTATTTTGGTTTACCTGTTCAAAGTTCCGGGATTGTGCCGTTCTTATATAGAACACCGTCCCGATAATGGGACACGATGCCCGGCTTAAGTCCCATTTCCTCAAAGGCTATATGCCTGATATAGTCCTTGTATTCTTTGCCAATGAAATTCTTTCCACAAAGGTTGTTGAAAATCATAGGGACGGAAAA
The DNA here is from genome assembly GCF_003024805.1 of Duncaniella muris. GTDB lineage: Bacteria > Bacteroidota > Bacteroidia > Bacteroidales > Muribaculaceae > Duncaniella > Duncaniella muris. The sequence goes on along the minus strand of NZ_PUEC01000007.1, from coordinate 35,786 downwards.
ACCGTCTTCGCTCGACAATATCACTTTGTCGTCTTGTCTAATTTCTTCTACCATACTTGTTTACTTTTAATTGGTTGAACTATCATGCTGATTTTTATTTTTCCCTGCTTTCGTTTGCCGTGCAGGTTTGTTTTCAGCTTTTTGAGGCAGCCAGAGGATGAAGTTGTGGCATCATAAGCCAAACCCGGATAGAAAACCGACCGTGCAACAGTCTGTTTTCGTCATCCGAATGCAATGCGGCTTGGCGATTATGCGCTTCGTCCTACATTCGCCGACGAAAAGAGTAAAGAATGACCTGCCGGTAAAAGCAAGGATTTCGTAAAAAAGAAGAGTCGTATATGATAAAAAAAACGGCTTGGGATGTGAGAAAATACCCTGAAAAATTTGCGGCGCATCGTATTTTATGTAATTTTGCAGTTGTATTTCAAAATTGCATAAACAGTATGGAGGCAAAATATATCCACAGGGAGCTATCCGCCGTGATAGAAGAGGCTTACCGCTATTTTTCGGTCATCACGATAACAGGACCTCGCCAGTCCGGAAAGACGACGCTGCTCCGCAACTTGTTCTCACACCTGCCGTATTACTCGTTGGAAAACCTCGATGTACGGAGTTTCGCCGAAAACGACCCGGTCGCTTTTCTGAACCAGCACACGGAGGGCATGATTCTCGACGAGGTACACAACGCCCCGAACCTGCTGTCGTATATTCAGGGTATGGTGGACGATGATGCCGACCGGCGGTTTATCCTTTCGGGCAGTTCGCAGTTTGCCATGCTGAAAAAGGTTACGCAGTCGTTGGCAGGACGTACCGCTGTTTTCGAGTTGCTCCCCCTGTCATACTCCGAAATACGGGAACAGGCTGCTGATACACCACTTGACAACCTGCTGTTTAACGGGTTTTACCCTGCCATTTATTCGGGTCGTAACATACCCAAATTTCTCTATCCGGCGTACATGAAAACATATTTGGACAAAGACGTGCGGGATCTGCTGCAAATTAAGGACATGATGCAGTTCCATACGTTTATCCGGCTTTGCGCCGGACGTATCGGTTCGCTGTTCAAAGCCTCTGAATTGGCCAACGAAATCGGTGTCAGTTCACATACCGTTACGGCATGGCTGTCCGTCTTACAGGCATCCTATATTGTCTTCCTGCTACCTCCCTATTTCGAGAACACACGCAAACGGCTGACTAAAACTCCCAAGCTCTATTTTACGGATACAGGGCTTGCCTGTCACCTGCTCGGCATCGAATCGCCGGAACAGCTCGCACGGGACAAGATGCGTGGGGCGTTGTTCGAGAACTTCATCGTAACGGAAGCCTTGAAGCGGCGGTATAACCAAGGCAAGGAAAGCAACCTCTATTTTTACAGGGATTCGAACCAGAACGAGGTCGATTTGCTGTTGAAAAAACATTCGGGGCTATACGGTATTGAAATCAAGTCGGCGATGACCTACCATGCGGACTTCGAGAAGGCGTTGAAACAGATGGACGGCTGGGTCAAAGAAACCATACTGGGTAAGGCGGTGGCCTATGCGGGTGCACTCGAAAATACTGCCGGAGAAATCAAACTTCTGAATTACAGTCACCTGGACGAGGTGTTGGCTTAACAGCCCTATAACAGTCCAGCTAATGCCGACACACACTCCTGCTGCATGGATTTGATGTAATCGAAGAGAACCGAGGGATTGATATTCTTGCCATTTAGCTTACAGGTGATATGCAGATGCTCGCCTGTACTTCGTCCGGTCGAGCCGGTAATACCGACGGCATCGCGGGGACGGACTACCGTACCCTTGGCGGTCAGCACCCGTGAAAGGTGGCAATAGCTGACGGTGTAATTTCCGTGCCGCAGGGTCACATACTTGCCGGACGTCTTGTCCTGTCCCACTTTGACGACTACCCCCTCCATCATGGCCAATACCTGCTCGCCTCGTGCGTGCAGGTCGATACCACCGTGAAACTTCCTCTTCCCGGTAAACGGGTCTTTCCGGTAGCCGTATGGCGATGTAATTCTGATGCGCTGCAATGGATAAGACACGCTGAGATAACGGTCAATCCACAACTTCTTACTTTCATCGGCAGGTTTTGTTGAAGCCTCCTGTGCAGGAGCCATGCTTTCGGGTGTCGGCTCCTGCTTTTTCATACCCTCCTGCAAGGCTTCTACCTTGTATCTTTCTGGTGTCTTGGCAATCGTGTTGAACTGCGCCTGAACGGGCATCGTGCAGAATGAAATACCCGATATTGCTATCAGTAAAATTTTTCTCATTCGGCAAAGTTATAACGGGAGTTTTCATGTCGGAAACAAACAGCCGTCATTTCTTGTATTGGTTTGATATTTTGCGTCTATTAGTACGATTTGAATTGAACAATCGTACTAATGAAGATAAAAACAGCATATTACAACCATTTATATAGCTGTATTTTTTGTCCGTCATAATAAGATGTCTCTATCTTTGTATAGTACAATTTTATAATATGAATATAGTATGAAAAAAGTTCAGATTGAATTTGATGAATTACCTTTTCCGGCACTGGAACGATTCGGTCTCACACGGGAGATGATCGAGGATTTGCCGATGCGTGTGTTGGACGACATCTGCAATGGTCGGCATTCTCCCGTGCTTCCCGTGCGTGTCACGGACGAGCATGGCGGGCAAATAGAGAGCCGTAGCCGCTTTGCCTTTATCCGCATGGACAACGGTCAGGTGGATGTGGTCTTCTATCCGGCACTGAAATCCTCTCCGCTGGAACGGTATGACGAAGTGCAACAGAAACAGTTGCTCGACGGCAAGACGATTGTCGCCGACGTGGAAATGGCGGACGGCCGGAGCAGCAAGGCTTTCGTGCAGATTGATGCCGAGACGAAACAGGTGATGTATGTCCCCACGCCCATCATCGCACGCAACCTGAAAGTGCTGGCCGAGGTCATGCGTCTCGGTGCGGTGGAGGTAAACGGGATGCAGCACGGCGAGCCGCTGACAGTCGTTGTGGACGGCGAGCCTGCCACGGTGGGCATAGACCTTCATGCCAAGACCGGCATCCGCATCTGTTCGGGCGACGCGCAGCAATGGCGCAACCAGCCCAAGCGCGAGTGGGACAAATACACCTTCGGGTGCTACGGTTGCTGGGTCATGGACGATGACGGCAACCTTGACTACGTTTCGGAAGAGGACTATACCGAAGAGTTGTGGAACGAACAGAAGAAGAGCGGCGAGCGCAACCGTGCGGCAGCCCTTCACAAGTAAAAACAATCAATCCGTAGATTATGGCACAAAACGAATATTATCCCGAAGAGGTGCTTGTCGGGAAGATGCAGAGCGGCGAATACGGCTGGCTCGATTACGTCAATCATTTCTCCGCCGACTGGCAGGAGGAATACGCCCGTTACTGCGAGGAAAAGGGGCTTGCTGTCGGCAACGAATCCGCTGCCGAGTTTGTCCGCTTCAAGGACGAAGAGTTAGAGGTGGCAATGGAACGCGGCGACGCATAACGAAAACAATCCGACTATGGCGATACGAACGAATACCAATCCCCGGCAGATGGACTTGCAGCCCGAAATGCGCAATATGCTGATGCGTAACGGCCTGCAAGCCCATATTGCGCTTGATGGTTCAGGGTATCGGCTGATTGTGCAGGGGCATGATTCTCCGCTGCTGGTCTATCCGATAAGCGAACGTCAGATGTTGGCACTCACGGACTGGGGAACCAATACGGCCAACAAGAAAGCCTACAACGTGCTCACGAGCATCGTGGGCAAAGACTTCTATATGCCCAAGAACTTCGTCCATGCCCGAAATGCCAACGGGCGTGTGGCTATGGGGCTGCATGGCTACCGCATCGGCATCGGCGAGTACGGTCGCATGGGACGGATGGGAATGCCCCCGCCGTTCCTCGGCTGGACGCCACGCAACCAGTGGGGCTTCCACCTGCGCAGGGTCGGCGGCCAACTGTTCTTTCCGGGGCCGTCCATCGTACCCGAACGTCCCGACGGGCGCATGAAGCCCGGCGAGTTGCAATCGGGCGGTTACGGATTCTATTACAAGGGGCATCAACAGGCGCAACCAGTACAGCAACGGGACGTTCTGCAGGACTTGCAGGCGGTCATCACGCCGATGGTCAGTCGTCCGCGCAGCGGGGAACCGGCACGGCCGTACAAGGAGCTTATAGCCTCTCCGGTCTATTTTTCCAACGAGAAATGGGCGGAGTGCCTTGCCTCGCACGGTCTTGTCGTGGACGCGGACAGGCGGACGCTGACCGTGCAGTCGGAAAGCGTCCAAGCCGATATGGTCTATGACCTGACGGAAGAGGAAGTGAGGACACTGGTTGCCGCACCCATCGAGGAACAACCCGTAGAAAAACGCCTGGAACTGCTGAACGGCATTATCGGAGCTGACTTTTCCGACAAAATGACGATGGAGGCTCTCAACAGCGATCAACGCATCGCTATCGGTCTGCATCCCGAAGTACAGCAGGATTTGGAACAACGCCAACGGCAGGAGCAGGAGGCTTTCATGCCGGTGGAAACCTCGCTGCAACAGCAAGAGGAATCCGTGCAGGGCTATGTCGGTGCGGCTGTTGACGGGCGTGACCTCCAGTTTCTGAATGAAAACAAGGGATGGTATCGGGAAGAGAAGCACGGGCGGGAAGTTGAAGTGAGCCAGATAGCCGTTCAACCGGCACAAACCGAGGGGAAATACAGGATGACCGCCGTTATCGACGGTCAGGCTATCAGCCATGAGATAACCCAACGGGACTACGACAAGTTCCTTGCTGTGGATGACTATCACCGGATGAAGCTCTTTTCCAAGATTTTCAGCGAAGTGGACATGAAGACACGCCCGGAAGCACAACGGGGGCTCGGTACGAAAATCTTTGCCGCCCTCACCGCAGGTACGGTAGTCGCGGCGGGTGTCGCGCACGGCATCCACCATCACTGCCAAGCCCCGGAGTTCTACGGCGAGCGTTTCGGCGGTCCGCCACGCCCGTACTTCAAGCCGGGTGTCGATACGCCGAGGGATGTGGCCATCCGTTGTTTCGAGGCAGAGATGAACCGTGAAATCAATGATATGAGAATGGGGAGGTAAACCATGAGAGAGGGCGAACTGACTTACGACGATTTTCTGCGCAGGCTGAACATTCAGGACGTGCTTATTGACGCGGGCTATCACCTGAACCGGCGCGACGGCCTGCGTTATCCCTCGTATGTCCGGTTGGACAGCGAGGGGCGGCGCATCCGCAACGACAAGTTCATTGTCACGCAGCAAGGGAAATGCTGTTTCAAACCGCAACAGCAGAAGTCGTATAACATCATTTCCTTTATCAAGGAGCATCCGCATTTTTTTGCGGAATACCGTGCAGGCGTGTCTCCCGACCGACTGGTAAACCTTGTCTGTAACCGGTTGCTGAACCATCCCGTCGCTGACCGGGACATCCGGATTATCCAGCCTAAACGGGATGTGAAGCCGTTTGACATGGCGGATTACGACATTCACCACTTCAATCCGCAGGATCGGGCGACACAAAAGAAGTTCTATCCGTTCTTCAAGCATCGGGGCATCGACCTTTACACGCAGTATGCCTTTCACCGGAACTTCTGTCTGGCGACGAAACACCGTGAGAACGGCATAAAATACACCAACCTCGCCTTTCCGCTGACCGTTCCGAAAGATACGGGACAGGTTGTCGGACTGGAAGAGCGAGGCCGCCCTCGCATGGATGGCAGCGGCAGTTATAAAGGGAAGGCGGAAGGGAGCAATTCGAGCCAAGGGCTATGGATTGCCAGCCCAGCCAAAACTACGCTTACCGAAGCCAGGCATATCTACTGGTTCGAGAGTGCCTACGACGCGATGGCCTATTACCAGCTTCATCAGGCAAACGACAAGGATTTGCGGAAAGCGGTCTTCATATCTACCGGCGGCAACCCGACGGTGGAACAGATGCGGGGTGTCCTTACGCTCACGCTTCCTGCCAAGCAACACATCTGTTTCGATACCGACCTTGCGGGAATCGAGTTTGCCAAGAACCTGCAACAGGAGATGTACCGGGCTGTCCGTTCCACCATCGAGGAGACACCGGAGCGGAAGCCTTATTTAGATTCCGTCTCTGATGGCAAAAACCTCGATGAAGGTGACATAGACCTGCTGCCCGACGCTTTGCGGTCGAGCTACGGGAAATATGAATCCGCGTGGGAAGAAGCCATGTCGATGCGTTCGAGCGGCCTGTGCCATCCGGACGACATACGGGAACAGACGGATATCATGAACGGACATTACAAGGAGTTCCGTGAAGGATTGCGGGAGTTCCTCGGTTTGGACAAGGCGAATGACGCCTCTTTTGTCCGTGAACAGCCTACCTATCCCAACAAGGACTGGAACGAACAGCTTTTGGCCGGGCAGAAACAGGAAGAGACGGTCGATGAGACACAGGCGAGAGAACAGTCACCGGAAGAGGAACAACAAACACACTTTCGCCGATGATGACCGATGCACCCACAGGACATTTCCAAAGTATCGTGCTGCGACCGCACGCCGGACAATTCGTTATCGACGAGTTGCCCGCAATCGTATTGTGCTGTGCGGCATGGGTGTACGGTGGCATGGAGGGACTGCCTCTGACAGCTCTTGCCGTACCGGTCGCCGCATTGCTTTCTTTGGCATTGCTGTACCGTTTCATCTATCTGCGCCGGACACGCTACCACATCGGCAGCGAGCAGCTTATCAGCAGGCATGGGGTGCTGTCCCGGAAGACGGACTACATGGAACAATACCGTATCGTGGACTTTGTGGAACACCAAAGCCTCATGCAGCAGCTTTGCGGATTGAAGACGGTACGCATCTTCTCGATGGACAGGAATACGCCCCGGCTTGATTTGGTAGGTATCAGACACAACTTCGATGTGGTAACGCTTATCCGGGAACGGGTCGAGTATAACAAACGAAAAAAGGGAATATATGAAATCACGAATCATTAGTCTGGTCATTTTTGCCGTCTGCCTGATGCCACACTGGGCGAAAGCACAAATCACGGCGTCCAATCCCTTGGAATGGATGGCGTTGGCCGAGGGCAACGAGGTCGTCAATGACCAGATAGAGAAACAGATAAACGGTCAGACGAAGACAGCGATGCTGCAGAACAGCATCGCCGCCGAGTTCAACCGCATTCACAAATGGGAGAAGCAATATAACAGCTATCTCAAGACGGCAAGCGGCTACGCTTCGTCGCTGAAAGCCTGCACCCACCTCTACAACGACGGCGTGAGAATCTTTCTCACGTTAGGGAAACTTGGCAACGCCATCAGGAACAACCCGCAGGGCATCATTGCCTCCATGAGCATGAACAACCTCTATATCGAGACGGCAACGGAACTGGTATCGGTCTTCACACTCCTGAATGACGCAGTGGCCAAGGGCGGAAAAGAGAATATGCTCACGGGAGCGGAACGCAGCAAGACCCTGTGGGCGTTGAACGACAAACTTTCGGCTTTCAGCCGGAAGCTGCACCTGCTCTACTTGAGCATGCGGTACTATACCCTCAATGATGTGTGGAACAATGTGACGGCCGGGATGCTCGACCGCAACAACGGGGAGGCGGCTCGGATGGCCATGACCCGTTGGCGCAGGGCTGCCGTCCTCGCACGATAAAAACGGAACTGACAATGAAACGGACGATTTGGATAGGCATCTTATTGTTGTGCATCGGTATCGGCAAGGCACAGGCACAAAACGACCCCGTACTGGCCGGAATGATCCTGCTCTATACCAACAAGGCGGAAAAGGAGCTGAAGAATCAGGAGAAAGTCATGCTGCTGCAGACCACCGGCCACCTGTGGACGAAAGAGGAAGTGAAAGCCACGACCGACCTGCAACGGGAGTTCAACAGCTATCTGGACTCTTTCCGGTCGATAGTCTGCTACGCGGCGCAGATATACGGTTTCTATCACGAAATATCGAAGCTGACGGATAACATGGGTGACTTTACCAGACAGGTGAGCCGGAACAGCTCCCATGCGTTGGCCGTCGCCCTCTCCACGCAACGGAACCGAATTTACAGGGAACTGATCATGAACAGCGTGGAGATTGTGAATGACATCCGCATGGCGTGCCTGTCGGACAACAAAATGACGGAAAAGGAGCGCATGGAAATCGTTTTCGGCATCCGTCCGAAACTCAAGATGATGAACAAGAAACTGCAACGGCTGACCAAGGCGGTGAAGTACACGACGATGGGCGACATCTGGCGTGAAATCGACGAGGGAGCACGTCCGGCGGCCGACAAACGTGACATAGTGGAAGCTGCCAAGCGACGCTGGCGGCAGATAGGAAAAAATGTAAGACCTTAAAAAACAGACAACGTATGGGCGTTTGGAGTACACTATTGAAATATGGCGGCAAGGCCGCAAAAGGTGTCGGTACGGCAACGGCGGCCACCGGCAAAAGTATGGGTAAGGCAGTGCTGCACCCTTCGCAGACCTTGCGTGGCGCGGGTCAGGCCGTCAAGACGGCGACCATCGGCGGCGCGGTCGGTTATGTGGGTTGGGAGAAGCTGACCACCGACAAAAGCGTGGTGCGTATCGTGAGCGATGCGGTCATCGGCGAACCGGCGACGAATACCCTCGCGGAGACAGCGGACGGGGTGCGTGAACTGACGGGCAAGGCCGGGGAAGCCGTCAGTTCGGTCAGCGGTGCGGTAACCGGCATTGACAACAAGCTGAACGGCGTGTCGAACTTTTTGCGCCAAGCCTCCGGTGGCGGAGGCCTTGATATGTTCGGCAACTTTTTCCGTAACCTCGGCAGCGGCAACGTGTCGGGGCTGAGTATTGCCGGGCTGGTTGCGGCGGCGTTCCTCATATTCGGACGCTTCGGCTGGCTGGGCAAGATTGCCGGCGCATTCCTCGGCATGATGCTCATTGGCAACAATGCGGGTGTCTTCCGAACGCCGGAGACAGAAAACGTGCAGCGCACCCGGACGCCCGAACTTCCGGCAGAGGAACAGACGCATGGCGGAGGGATGAGAAGATAGGAATATGAATCAATAGGTAAACAGCATGAAATATACAGAAGAAATGATCCTGCAATCCGATAGCGGTTATTGTATGCCTTTCGAGGAACAGCAGGGCAAAGACGTGGAGCTGTCGCTCGGCTACGGCGAACAGACCGACCCGGCGACGGGCGAGAAATTCTTTCATCACGGCATTGACTTCAACGTGCGGTGCTATATGCTTTCTGCCCTCGCCAGCGGCATTGTGTCGGGCGTGGGCAACGATTCCGGACACGGCATCTGCCAGACCATCCGCTACGGGGAGTATGAGGTGACATACGGAAACCTGTCCAATGTCTTCGCCCAATTCGGACAGCGTGTAAAGGCCGGACAGACGGTAGCTTTGAGCGGTGACAAACTGCACATGACTGTCCGCTTCAAGGGCGAGGAACTGAACCCGCTGGAGTTCCTGACGATGCTGTACGGGAACATACAGGCAATGCGTCAGGCCGGCGGACACGAGACAGACTATTTATCCGGCTTGGAGATGGAACTGAAAACCGATTATGAACGGGACAAAAGGGAGATAGAGGAACTGATGCTGCGCTTCCTGCCGCACTATATGGAGGATTTGCGGCATGGAGCATACACCTTGCCCCGGAATACGGAGCAGTCGCTACGCCACATCTTCACGGTGGGCGCGATGAAGGAGTATTTCTACGAGAATATGCCGAGCATGGCCAATCCGCTCGGACTGGGACACAAGGCCATGCCGCTGGCCTGCAAGGTGCAGAACCTCCTTATTGCGGATTTCCTGCATTACCTCGCCCTGCGGCATGATGTGTACCTCTCCACTGCGAGCAGCGACATAAAAAAAAACTCCATGACGAAGCCCTGACCTATGGCGGCATCATAGACCCGTTGGCGGAACTGGACATCGACATACAGAGCTTCGACATACCGAGGCTTGTCACGGTTTATCCCGACCGGGCGGGTGTGCGCTGGTGGACCAAGGCATGGTTCAACAACCGGGAAGAGGGCGAGACATCCGTCGAAATCGAACGGGAGGAGGCGATACGGTTCATGCAGGACAACATCGAAAAGGACGCATGGCTGGAAGAGTTCTTTCCCCGGCAGATGGAGGTTTACCACAACGCCATCGAGCAGACGAAAGAACAGTTATTGAAACAGATAAATATATAATACACAACATGGATGGAATCAGACATAGCCGGCAATTCGCGGAAATAGAACGTCTTGTGAGCGATTATTTCCATTGCCATCTCGCTCCCGTCATGTCGAAAACGCAGGCTTTCCTCACGAAGAAGCAGGGCGAGGAAATGAGGGAGTATTCCACCTCATTGGGCGGCATACTCAGCGCAATGGCGTCTGCGGCACAGCCGATGGGCGACCCGTACCAGGTACTCAAGGTTACGGGCGAATGGAACTCGAAGACGACGGAGGACTACATCGGAATGAGCAAGGCGGAGATTACCGGCTCCAAGGAGATACAGCAAGACCTCGCATACATGGCCGGGCAATGGCGCGATACCGTCGTGCGGGAAATCGGGCGTGAACGGTACAACGAACTGTCGGAACAATTGGGCGGTGACCTTGCCTACGCCTATATGGACTATCGGGTGGAGGAACTGATGATCGACCGGCTGGTCAAGGAGCGAATGCCGAAATCGTCAGCCGACTACATCATCCGCAAAGCCGCAGAATCAAGCCTGCTCGGACTTTCGCAGACCTTGAACCGCTCGCCGCTTGCTGAGGAAATCGAGGCACGGGGCGAAGCGGCCTACCGTCCGAAAGGATGGGAAAAAGGTGCGGGTCGGGTATTGGGCGCAACGGCGGATGCCGTCATGATGGGTGGCGCGGGTTCGTGGGCGACATTGGCAAAGTTTGTCGGGGCGGACGTGGCTATCTCGGCAGTCGCCTCACGCTTCGAGCCTGAAAAGTCGCCCAAGCTCTCTGTGGAGCAATGTATCAGCAAAGGAGTGTTCGGTAGCGAACGGAACGTGTTTACGGACTTCCGTAAGGAGGCTGCAACAGTACAGACGGGTGATAGTGCGCTTATTGTGGTGGCCAACGAGCAGTTGAAGAAAAAAACACCTGTGATGAACTTTAATTTTTTGGAGTGGATGCAGGCACCAAAGTTTACCCCTTTCCAAATGTCCGAAAAGCCCGGACACCCTGAAAAGAAAAATGAACGTGCCGAACGGTACAAGGATGTGCCGCTCATCGTCGCTCCCGGACAGGAAGAAGCCTATTTGAAGCATTTGGAGAAATATAAGAATGCAACGGCTATAAAATCCACAAAGGAATCAACACAGCCGGAAATGGAACAGAGGGAAAAAGTGGAGAAAGAGGAACGGCAGGTGGTTATTCCACATGAGGAAGAAAAGCAAGAGAGAGAGGCTGTGCAGACCAACACGAACGGATGGAGCGGATTGCTCGGTACATTGGGATTAGAGGGATTGGGCGATATCACGGGCAACCTCGGATATGTCATGGCCATGCTGCCCGACATCCTGCTGGGAGCTTTTACCGGCAAGACGCAATCGTTGCGCTTTGGGGACAACCTGTTGCCGATAGCGAGTATTGTGGCCGGTCTGTTCGTGCGTAACCCGCTGCTGAAGATGCTCCTTGTCGGTCTGGGCGGCGCGAACCAGCTGAACAAGGCTGGACACGAGGCGTTGGGGCGTCCCATGCCGTCCGCCGACGTGCATACGGAAAACCAGTACCGCCGTTATCCCGACGAACCGCTCAATTCCCGTATCGTAAACCCTGTACTGCAAGGCAGCACGCTCATCGCCACGATAGACCGTGTGCCTTGTACCATCCAGCTCACGCCGACCGTCGCGGAGGCTTACCGTGCAGGGGCATTGCCGCTGAACACGCTGGCGAACGCCGTGCTTGCCAAGAGCGACCAGTTACGCCATATCGCCTCGCAGAATTACGACGACGGACAGCGGGAGACGATTGTGCGCACACGGGGCATCCAATAAATCCATGAACAATAAAAGCATGATGATATGAAAGAAAAGTCGCAAATCGAAAAAAAAGCCGAAGAAAAGCAGACGGAACTGCTGTCTGCCGCACTGGGCGGGGCATCGAACGCCGGCGGCCATTGGCTCAACGTATCGGGCAAGGGATTTCCCCGGCTCTATCCGCAAGGGGTCTCGGCCAGCCCGTTCAATGCCCTCTTTATGGCCTTGCATTCGGACAATAACGGATGCAAGACCAACCTGTTCACGCTTTACAGTGAAACCAAGGCACGGGGTGCTGCGGTGCGGGAGCATGAGCAGGGCGTACCGTTCCTGTTCTATAACTGGAACAAGTATGTCAACCGGAACAACCCGAATGAAACCATCGACCGCACCGCCTATCTCCAATTGGACGAAGAGCATAAGGCACAGTTCAAGGGTGTCCATAACCGGGAGATCCGCACGCTTTTCAATATCGACCAGACGACGTTGCCCTACGTTGACAAGCCGGCTTACGAGGATGCGGTAAAGCAGGACGGCAATGTTCAGGAAAGAGGATATGCCGAGGCGGACAACCGCAGGTTGCGCACCCGGTTCAACGACTTTCTATTGAAGATGCGGGACAACCTCGTTCCCGTGCGTTCGGACGGTAGCGGAGTTCCTCATTACGAGACGGACAAAGATGCGGTCTATATGCCGCGTCAAAAGGATTTTGAGCATTACCACGATTATGTGCAGGAAGCCTTGCGGCAGATCGTGAGTGCCACAGGGCATCAACAGCGGCTTGCCCGTGAAGGCATGGTCATGAAGAATGGCGTGGCTCCGTCAGAGGATGCGGTAAAATATGAAAGGTTGGTAGTGGAACTGGCTTCGGGTATCAAGATGCTGGAATTGGGACTGCCCGCGCGTCTGTCCGATGCAAGCCTGAAGACGGTGGATTACTGGTGTCGGGAGTTCAAGGAAAACCCGTGTATGATGGACGCTCTCGAAAGCGACGTGAACAATGCGCTTGATGTTATCCGAAAAGCGGAACGGGGCGAGAAAATTGAGTACGCCACCCTGCGAAACAGACGGCAGACCACGACCATGCAGGAACAGATGCCCAAGCATTACTTTGTGGCGAATGAAATCCGCCAGCACCCGGACAAGGCGGCGAAAAGCATCGTCCTCGTCATAGACCGGGAGGCAAAATCGGCAGATGTCATTTTGCCGGCAGGAGCTTCGACCGAGACGAACAACGAGATTCCCGGCATGAACAAGGGACGTATCGAACGGGCATTGCAGAAAGAGGGTATCGAGCAGGTGCGTTTCTATAATACTGACGGTGCATTGGGCTACAGACCCGATGACAGCTATTTCAATGAAAAAATGGTGACACTGGCCCGGTTAAGGAACTACACGTTGGAAAAGCTCTCCACGTTGGACGTGTCGGAGGCGGTCAGACGGGCGAATGAGGTCGGGTTCGATGCCGTGCAGATGATTCAAGACGACAAGAACCGTTGGGCACTCTATATCAAGCCGGAAAACAAGGAGGGGTACAGCGTCTATCCCGATAAGGAGGATGTGAACCGTTTTTTCTCCACGCTCAAGCAGGCGATGGACAACATTGACAAGGTACGGATGGAGCTGGCGCACAAGTATTATGCACTGGCGGAGGTCAAGCCCGACCTGAAAGTGGATTTGTTCGGCAGCGATACACCGGAGATTGACCTGAACCGTATTCAGCGTGTTGCCATCTTCAAGACCAGGCAGGATGGAATCCAGTGTGTGGCAACCATCGACGGACAAAAGCTGCAGCCCCGCAGCGTCACTCCACAGCAGTGGCAACGGATGTGGGTGGCGGAAGACCGGGACGGCTACAAGCGGCATTTGGCGGCTACGCTGTTTGCCGATGTGCTGCAAAAGGGACAATCCGTCGGGGAACAGAAAACGGAAGAGCAGGTACGGCAACAGAATGAGACGGTGGCGGAAAATCGGTCGGAAGAGACGAATGATGAAAACGTGTCTCCGAAACGGCAGTTTTGGGACAACCTCAAGGAAAAGCATCCCGACGCCCTGTATCTGATTCGTGCAGGAGAAGTGTACCGGCTTTATAATGAGGATGCGGCAAAGGGAGCAAAAATACTGGGAATTACGGTCAAGGAATATCCGGAACATGGATTTTCGACTTTCGCAGAGTTCCCAAGGACGCAACTGGACAGCTATCTGCCCAAACTTGTCCGTGCCGGTGAGCGTGTCGCCATCAGTGAGATAGAGCTACAGGATAAACGGCAGGACGAGCAGGAAACACATAGGGGTATTCATAGATAAGGAGTGACGATTATGAGCAAGAATCAGGAATATGCACTGCAATACGCGGATTATGCGATGGCACAGATGCGCAGGTATGGCATTCCGGCTTCCGTCACATTGGCGCAAGGCATACTGGAAAGCAGCAACGGACAGAGCCGTCTGGCGAGGAACGAGAACAACCATTTCGGCATCAAGGCGACACCCTCGTGGATTGCCGGAGGCGGCAAATACGGAATCTACACCGATGATAAGCCGAATGAAAAGTTCTGCAGCTATGACAGCGTGGGTGATTCATACGAGCATCATTCCCGCTTTTTGAAGGAGAACAGCCGCTATGCCGGTTGTTTCAAACTCTCCCCGGACGATTACAAGGGCTGGGCACAAAGCATTGAGAAAGCCGGTTACGCCACAGGCGGCAAGTATGCCGAGAACCTGCAGAAAATCATTGAGCAGAACGGCTTGCAGAAGTATGACAGACAGGTGATGCAGGAGATGGCGGCACAAGGCCGGCAGTTCGGGGTGGAACACAATCCGCTCCAGACTTCCGAGAGTGCGGAACATGGAACGGGGTATTCGTTCCCGGTGGAACGGGAGGAATTTCTGTTCATTACCTCTCCGTTCGGAACACGGCAAGACCCGTTGGACAGCACAAAGCAACAGATGCACAAGGGCGTGGATATCCGTTGCAAAGCCGACGCGGTACTGGCTACGGAGAGCGGCGGCAAGGTCGTGGCGGTAAACCAGAACAAGAATACACCCGGCGGCAAGTCGCTGACGGTGGAATATGCCCGGACGGACGGCAGCAAGGTACAATGTACCTATATGCACCTCAAGGAGATTTCCGTCAAGGTCGGCGATACGGTACAGGCAGGCGGACGGCTTGGCACATCGGGCAATACGGGGACACGGACGACCGGGGAACATCTGCATTTCGGTGTGAAGAATATCTATGCCGACGGGACGAAACGGGATATAGACCCTGCGGCGTATCTGGCTGAAATCGCACAGAAAGGACATATCAAATTGCAAATGCTGCACAACGGAAATGACCTGCTCGTCAAATACAAGGCGGCGGAAGATACCGTGCCTGAAAAGAACCTTTCGCCAGACGGATGGATGAAAAAACTCCTTTCGTCGGAGGACAGCGGTGTGGGAATGTCGGGATGCAACGACCTGATTGTGGAGATGGCGATGACTGCTTTCGCCTCCCTTATGCTTTTAGCCACACAGATTGACAACCGGGAGGAAGAGGAACAGAAGGCAGCCATATCCGCCGCGATGGATCTTCGTACCATCGACCTGAAGCCGTTGTTGCCGAATATGAAGAACTGCGACCTGACTATCGGCGAGAACGGCAAGGCCATTCTGAAAGCGGACAACGGGGAACTGCGTGTCTCACGGGAGCTGACCGCCTCCGAGTTGAACCGGTTGTCTGCCACATTGAACAACGGCACACTCACGGAAGAGGCCAAGCGGATGCGTGTAACCGGTATACTGAATACGGTTATCCTGTCGGAAGCGGCCTCACAGAATTTCGAGCAGGGGATGTCCCGACAACAGGGACAAACGGAAAACCTGCGAAGATAAAGGCATGGCGATATGATAAAATGCGTGATGATACAGCTATGCAAGTGTCTGGCGGGAGTTTCCCTCCTTGCGTTGCACGTCCGGTTCTGCTACCTGCTGTTGGGGTGGATCGGGACGCTCGTTGTCGTGGGCGTGCAATTAGCCATCGCCGGATGGATGGTCTGGGCGATGATACGCGCACCCGACTGACCGCACCCTACAACAGTTCAACATCAATCAACCCATGTATCACTTGTCCGGATGATCCATGTATCATTAAAGACAAAAAACAGATGATTAAATGTAATGTTACGGTATGCGGCGTTATCGGCCGCGATGCGTCGGTTCGCAATAACAAAGAAGAGAAAGAATTTCTGGTGTTTCCGCTCCGGGTACAGATTCCGGCGACGGGTGGCGGGCACACTATCGAGGTGGATGTCCGCAAGGAGGGCTGTCAGGAGGAAGCCGCCGGTTATCGGAACGGCTCCCGTGTAGAAGTGAGGGGTACGATGTATCTCAAACGCCGGGGCGACAAGCTATATTTCAACCTGTTCGCCGATGAAATCTGCAATGCCGCTACGGATGATGCGGATTGCGTCAAGGGCGAGCTGGTGTTTCGTGGTAAGGTCGGCCAGAACATCGAGGAAAAAAGGGATAAGAAAGACCAGCCTTATACGGTGTTCTCGGCGTTTAGCGCAGAGAAGGTCGATGACGGCTTCGAGTACCAGCGGGTGCGCTTCTTCTGTTTCGGTAAGGAGCGCGAAGCGTGGTTGCAGCCAGGTGTAAAGGTGGATGCCAAAGGTGAAATGAACCTGTCGGCACACAACGGGAAAATCAACCTTTCCTGCAAGGTGGAGGAACTGACGCAATATGTGGCGGATTCGTCTAACTATAATCAATAAGGGTTATGGCCGGTTACAGAAAGAAGAATGCCGACGGACCGAACAGCGAGGACAAGGCTCTTGACCTGTTCGCCGAAATGATGATCGAGAAAATCGAGGGCATTCAAAAGGACTGGAAAAAGCCTTGGTTTACGGAGGGTACGCTACAGTGGCCCCGCAACCTTCACGGGCGCGAGTACAACGGGATGAATGCTTTTATGCTGCTTTTGCACTGCGAGAAAGAAGGGTACAAGATTCCCCGTTTCTGCACGTTCGATTGTGTTCAGAAGCTCAATAAGCCCGGAAAGGATGGAGAGGAACTGCCGCGTGTCTCCGTGCTTCGTGGTGAAAAATCCTTTCCGGTCATGCTCACCACGTTCACTTGTATCCATAAGGAGACTAAGGAGAAAATCAAGTATGACGATTACAAGAAACTCTCCGATGACGAAAAGGAACAATACAATGTCTATCCGAAGATGCAGGTGTTCCGGGTCTTCAATGTCGCGCAGACTAACTTGCAGGAAGCGAGACCGGAGCTGTGGCAAAAACTGGAGCGAGAAAATTCGCGTCCGGCAATCGAGGAGGGCGAGCATTTCAGTTTTGCCCCAGTCGATACGATGATAAGGGATAACCTGTGGATTTGTCCGATTACGCCGAAATATCAGAATGACGCCTACTATTCCATCACGAAGAACGAAATCATCGTACCCGAAAAGGAGCAGTTCAAATCGGGAGAATCGTTCTACGGGACACTGTTCCACGAGATGACGCACTCCACCGGAGCGGAAAACGTACTTGACAGGTTCAAGCCGACTACTTTCGGTTCTCCTGAATATGCCCGTGAGGAACTGGTGGCAGAGTTAGGCAGCGCACTGGTCGCACAGCGTTACGGCATGACCAAGCATATCAAGGAGGACAGTTGCGCGTATCTTAAAGGTTGGCTTGATGAGCTGAAGGAATCGCCACAGTTCATCAAGACAACGCTTCTGGACGTGAAAAGGGCAACCTCGATGATTACCCAGAAGGTGGATAAGATAGCGCAAGAACTGGAACAAAATGTCGGCGAGAAGCAGGAAAACGGAGCGGCAGCAAAGGAGAAGACATTTTATTCTTCTGTTGCGTATCTCCAATTTTCGGATGACACGAGGCAGCTTGACGAACTTCGGGAGAAAGGCGATTACGAGGGATTGCTGACGCTTGCCAAGGAGTATTACGACGGCAATGGCATCAACGAACAGCATACTTATTTATCGGCCACGAACAACAAGGGTGACAGCCTTATTGCCGAGGATGAGAATTTCGCTGTCGTGTACAACGGGAGTGTCGGGGGAACCTACGAGGTGATGTTGAAATTCACGGAGCAGGAAATCCGAGACCATATCCGGCGTTACGGTGTCGATATTGCCGGAGAGACGATAAAAGAGGTTGCCAGGGAGATGGCGGTGGAACAGTTCTCCGCTTTGGCGCATCAAAAGATTCCGGCCTTCGAGATGCCGAACGGTGACGTGCTGTATGTCGAATATAACAAGGAATCCGATACGCTTGATGTCGGGCAGGCTACGAATGCCGGTCTTGTTGCGCAGCACCGTTTTCCTTACGACCACAATGTCGGGCTTGATGCCAACCTGCAAGCCGTGAACGGGAAGCTGAACGAACTGGAAGAGTATCGGGCAGAGCTACAAGAGGCAGAATACGGCGGCGGTATGCACCGGTAAGGATGGAAAGGAAAGATGCGGAGCAAAACCTGTTCCGCATCTTTTTTCTTGTTCATTCCTCTAACAAGGTGTCTATCATGGACTGCAAATTCTCCATGTTGCAATATTGGTTATATCCCCCTCTGTAGTCTTTTGCGTCTTGGGCTGTGCGAATCAGGAATGAATCGAGTTCAATTCTTACGCCGCTATCCATTCGGGCTAACGTGGAAGAGTGGCTGATGTAAACGAACTTGCCGTTGCGCTCGATGAAACATGAGGTATCATAATGACTAAATTCAAAACTGAATTTGCATGGCATAAAATAATTCACTACCTTTGCTCGCATGAAGAAAACAAACCAATCGGATATTGTGTTGTAAGCAATCTGCATTTTTAATGTAGATTGCTTTTTATGTTTACTCTCGGATAATTCTTTTCGGGAGCTATTCTCGTATGCTTATATTATAATTTTAATCTGTGTATAGGTAAGGTATCATCATATTTTCCCTGTACGCAATATATACAATGAAAATGAATAACGATAACAACACAATTTACGGTTTCGATGTAAATTTAATTTGTGAATTTTTTCTTAATACTAAAAGGCAAGGTCCGGGAAGTCCTGATGTTACATTAAAGGCTTTAAGTTTCATTGATAATCTGAGCGATACTGCGCAAATTGCAGACATTGGTTGTGGAACGGGAGGTCAAACTATGGTTTTGGCACAAAATGTATCAGGAACTATTACAGGACTTGATTTCTTTTCAGGGTGTATTGATAAGTTCAATCATGATGCCTTAAAACTGAATTTGCAAAACAGAGTGAAGGGGATTGTTGGCTCAATGGACAATCTACCTTTTGAAAAAGAATCTTTAGACTTGATATGGTCGGAAGGTGCTATTTATAATATCGGCTTTGAAAGAGGTATAAATGAATGGCGTAATTATTTGAAACCTGATGGGTATATTGCTGTTTCGGAAAGTTCATGGTTTACAGAAGAGCGTCCGGCTGAAATACACGATTTTTGGATGCAGGAGTATCAAGAGATAGATACAATTCCTGTTAAAGTCGCACAACTGCAGAAGGCTGGCTATCTCCCAGTCGCTTCATTTGTATTGCCGGAAAAATGCTGGACGGAACATTACTATCAGCCTTTGATTGAGGCCCGTAAACTAATGCTGGAAAAATATCCCCATAATGAAACCGTAAAGAAACTCATAGAGTTTCAACATCTTGAAGAAGCATTATACAATAAGTATAAAGGTTTCTATGGTTATGTATTTTATATCGGAAAGAAAATCTAAAACTTTCACTGTCAGTGAAAGTTAAAAACAAGGAGGGTGCAACAACGTGTGAAGTTGCACCCTCTAAAATGTCCCCTTCGTTCTATCCAGTTCCTTATGCCAATCGTAATTTTGCACTGTCTTAGCGCAGGACAAAATAGCAACTAAAAGAACGTGAAAAATTTAATCGCATTCTTTGAAATTCCCGTTACCTACTTCTACCAATCAGTAAATTTCTATCAAACAATCTTAGGAGTTGAACTTATGGTAACCGAATATAATAACGAGAAAATGGCTTGTTTCGTGCAGGACGGACAAACGGTAGGTGCTATATCTTATGCACCGAACTTCAAACCCTCAGAGCATGGTGTATTAATTCACTTTAACTGTGAAGACATTGATAGGTCAATCCGGCAAGTAATGAAGCAAGGTGGTAGCATAGTTATTCCCAAGACTAAAATTCAAGCCGAGGAGAAAGGGTATTTTGTCGTATTTGCTGACCCTGCGGGCAATCACATTGGACTTTACACCGACTAATTTGTGTCGAAAGATATAACCGCAAGTTGATATGAAGTAACTTTCCGGGAAAAATAAACCAATATTTCTTTGTCAATTCAAAAATAACGCGTATGTTTGCAGTGACCAATAATGATTAAATAGTCACACAATATGGCAAAAGCATTTGATGACAACGAAAGAAAGCTTATAAAGGATAAACTCAAAGAAGGAGCTTTGTTATTTATCCAACAACAAGGGGTACGCAAAACTTCTGTAGATGAACTTGTTAAATATGCCAATATTTCTAAAGGGGCATTTTATCTGTTCTATACATCAAAAGAACTTCTTTTTTTCGATACAATAATAGACTATCATAAGAAACTGGAAAAAGAATTTCTGAATGCCATAAATAAGCATACCGATAATATTACGGTTGATACATTGACAGATATTATATCTGACTTGCTAATCAACAACAAGCCATACTTTGTATCTGCCTTTGCGAATTGTGACGTGGAATATCTAAGCAGAAAACTCCCTCAAGAAGTACTTTCAAAACACGTAGATGATGATGTCATGTTGGCAAACGAACTACTGAAATTTATTCCAGAAAATAAATCAATTGACGCAAAGGTATTTGCTGGGGCTTTAAGAGCCGCATTCTTGACTATTCTAAACGAGAAAACAATCGGAACAGATATTTACAATAAGGTTTTCAAGTTTATGGTTAGGGGGATAGTACAGCAACTATTTAAAGACTAATCCAGCACGACAAGATTATATAATATCAACTGACTATGTGCAAATATGCCACATAGCGATGTTTTGAATCTACGATATGACTGTATAGGCAGATTTAGTCATATAATACAAAATTGAAAAATTATGATTACAGTAAAAAACTTATCGTTTAGTTATTCTCAACTACCATTTATTGAGAATATGAATTTTCAAGTAAGAAGCGGAGAAATCTTTGGCTTCTTAGGGCCTTCTGGAGCAGGGAAAAGCACTCTTCAAAAAATATTAATAGGTATGCTCCCTAAATATAAGGGGAGTGTTTCTATTAATGAACATGAAATTAGAAATAGACCAGACCATTTCTATGAGAGTATTGGTGTCGATTTTGAATTTCCAAGTTTTTATGAGAAATTCACTGCATTGGAGAACTTAAAATTCTTTGGTTCTTTATATGATTGTAAGCTGATTCCTGCCGAACAATTATTAGAAATGGTCGGACTATCACAACATGCCAACAAGAAAGTGGCAGGTTTTTCCAAAGGTATGAAATCCAGATTAAACTTTGCCCGGTCAATCATTCATCAGCCCAAAGTGTTATTTTTGGATGAGCCAACATCAGGTTTAGACCCCTCAAACTCCCAAGTGATGAAAAACATTATTCGTGAGCTTAAAAATAAAGGAGTGACAATTATTCTGACTACTCACAATATGCACGATGCAACCGAACTTTGTGACCGTGTGGCATTTATTGTCGATGGCAACATTAAAGCTATGGACACTCCTCATAATCTTATCATGTCAAGGCGTTATAATGAAGTGACATATTCATATTTGGAGAATCAACAAGAATTGAATACTACAATCGCACTTGATAAAATAAGTACAGACAAAAAGCTGCAATCTCTGATTCAAGCTAATGCCTTGTTATCAATACATAGCAATGAGCCGACATTAGACCATATATTCTCAGAAATAACAGGGAGGAAATTACTATGAAACTTAAAGGTTTAATACTTGGCGATATTCGGCAGCAATACAAATATGGTTTTTATGCCCTATACACGCTATTTACATTGGTGTATATTACAGTATTGCGCATTCTTCCTATGCCGTGGAAGGAACTATGCACAACTGCACTTATATTTTCAGACCCCGTACTGATTGGATTAATGTTTATGGGAGCAATCATATTATTCGAGAAAAGCGAAAAAGTAATGCAGGCATTAGCTGTTTCGCCTATATCGGTACACGCATACATTTTGTCAAAGGTAATTTCTATCGGGCTGATTTCTTTGCTAAGTGGAGTGCTAATCGCATTATTCTCTGGCATGGAACATTCTTACATACACCTTGTTACTGGAATTATGTTAGGTTCAGCATTATTTACACTGGTTGGAATATCACTTTCCGCTTTCATTTCAACCATGAATAATTTTATGCTGATTATGGTTCCCACTTTGATAATATCCGTAGCTCCCATATCAATTTATACAATGGGCTATAAGTCGGGAGTTATGCTATTACACCCGAGTATAAGCCTTATAGAACTTATGGCTGGAAATATCAGTATCATGTCTCTAATGGCAATAATCATTTGGTGCATTGCGATGTATATTTTTTCTTGTCTGTCAGTAAAAAAAATGATGACGATATAATTATGAATCAGAATATTATTTCCTTCAAAATGTTCATCAGAAACATATTCTCAGACGGTATGTTATCTGCAATAATATGTATTCCGTTGCTATTAGCGGCAATATACAGGTTTGTTTTCCCCTTGATTGTACAGCATTATCCGATGCTAAAGGATTTCAGTCTATATTATCCGATATTGGATTTATTCCTTGCAATTATGTGTCCTTACATGATTTGTTTCGCTTCGGTCTTGGTGGTATTGGATGAAACGGACATGAAAATCAACAGGTATATCACAATCACCCCACTTGGGAAGAAGGGTTATCTTATATCAAGATTGATTATTCCTGTTTTATTTGCAGCCATTGTTTCTTTCGTGCTGCTTTCTTTCTGTTCCGTATCAGATATGTCATTATGGACTACATTTATCATATCCATATTGGCTACAATACTAAGCGTTGTGGCTGCTATGATTATTTTAGCATACGCGGGGAATAAAGTGGAAGGTATGGCACTTGCCAAAGTATCTGCTTTGGTTATGGTGGGATTAATCATACCTTTTGTGATTACAGATAGTACCCAATATGTATTTTCATTTCTCCCTTCTTTTTGGATAGCCAAGTTTCTGATAAGTAACAACTATTGGTTTATTCTGCCAGCTATCTTTCTTTCCGGGGGGCTGATTTGCATATTATATAATAGGTATAGCACAAAAATATAGTTTCTCCTAAAACTGCTAATTGATAGTTTACAGATACAAATTCAGGGAAAAACGCTATCTTTGCAGCTCTAACAGAAAAAGAATAGTTGTTCAACAATATGAAATGGCAGTTGTGCATATAGCTACGCCGGGCGAATAGCACCCTCAATTAACGCTATTCAGCAATAGACAGGCTTATCGTTTAAGTTTGTCTATTACTGCCTTGTCATTATCCCTAATTGTAAATCTACAAGATTGTTGTGCTGTTCAAGCGGCATGGCTTATTGTATCATATTGGTTTGAACAAATGGATTATACCTATAAGAAAATTTGGCTCATCGCTTTTCCTGTAATGATGAGCATCCTTATTGAACAACTGATAAATATTACCGATGCCTTGTTCTTGGGGCATGTGGGTGATGTGGAACTGGGCGCATCCGCCATTGCCGGAATATGGTTCTTGGCGATTTATATGCTCGGCTTCGGGTTCAGTTTGGGGTTGCAAGTGGTAATTGCCCGCCGTAACGGGGAACAGCAGTATTCGGAAACGGGGAAGACTTTCTTTCAAGGCTTTTCTTTCCTGTTGTCGCTGGCGGTGGCTCTTTGCCTGTTGTCCCAAATTCTTTCTCCTGTCCTTTTGAAACATCTGATTGCTTCGGATGCTGTCTATAACGCTGTTATCCGTTATTTGGACGGACGTATTTGGGGACTGTTTTTCTCTTTCCCGTTTCTTGCCTTACGCTCGTTTTTGGTAGGCATCACGCAGACAAAAGCCCTGAACATGGCGGCTTTTACTGCCGTGCTGGTAAATATCCCTATGAACTGGATTCTGATATTCGGTTTCGGTATGGGCATATCGGGGGCGGCTATCGCATCGTCATTGGCAGAACTGTGTTCGTTAATCGTCCTGACAGCCTATGTGTTTCGACACATCAACAGACATCTGTATGGCTTACATTGGAGTATGGATATGACGGTACTGAAAGAAATCCTTTCTATCTCGGTATGGAGCATGTTGCAATTCTTTATGAGTGTAGCCATTTGGTTTCTGTTCTTCTTGGCTATCGAACGTTTGGGGGAAATGGAGCTGGCGGTGTCGAATATCGTCAGAAGCGTTTCCGCCTTGTTCTCCGTCATTGTTAATGCCCTATCGGGTGTCACCAGTTCGTTGGTCAGCAATCTGATTGGTGCGGGTGAAAAGAAAAATGTTTTTCCACTTTGTCGCCGGGTTATCCGTTTGGGGTATGCGGCAGGCGTTCCGCTGATAGCCCTTGCCTTGCTCTTTCACCAGCCCATTATCGGGGCTTACACGGACAATCCGACAATCGTACAAGTAGCGTGGCTACCTTTCGCAGTCATGCTATTGAATTACTTCTTTGCCCTGCCCGGCTATGTCTATCTGAATGCCGTAACCGGGACGGGAGCGACACGGACGGTCTTCATATTTCAAGTGACAACTACGATTGCCTACCTGTCCTGTTTATGGGGACTAAGCCGTTGGAGTGTTCCACTGGCGGCTTATTGGTCGGTAGAATACTTATATGCCATACTGCTTGGAATACAAGCTATTATTTATCTGAAATATAAACGATAGCGGCAATGGGAAGCTGAACGAACAGGAAGAGTATCGGGCAGAACTACAAGAGGTAGAATACGGCAGCGGTATGCGCCGGTAAGGATGGAAAGAAAAAGATGCGGAACCTTACGGCTCCGCATCTTTTCTTGTTTTCAATTTTTTATTCTTTCAGTAAATCATCCATCATGGACTGCAAATTTGCCATGTCACAATATTGGTTATATCCTCCTCTGTAGTCTTTTGCGTGTTGGGCAGTCCGTATCAGAAACGAATCGAGTTCAATTCTTACGCCGCTGCCAATTCGTGAAAGACCGGAAGAGTGGCTGATGTAAACGAACTTGCCGTTGCGCTCAATGAAGCAGGAGGTGTCATAATGCCCTTTTGAATTGGAAGCCACCTTTGCGCCAACGGCTGCGGCATATTTGGAAATCTCACGCACCAATGCTGTCTGGAAACTGCGATACTCTTTTGAAACATAGCCTCCTGCATCTGCAAGGATAGCGTTCTGCCATTTGGTATAAAAATTCTGTGCCATATTGATATTTATTATTATTCGTTCCGCAAATAACTTTTCCACTTCTCGCCGTCAATGGTCAGTTTGCCCATTTCCCAATCGTATTCCACTTCCGGTATATTGGTATAAGGGAAATGAACGGTGTAACCTATCTGTCCGTAAGAGCAATGCAGAGGGGTAACGCAAATCTCCCAACCGAAGTAAGATTGCGGTGTGCAGTATTTTCGCCAGTTGAAACGACCTGTGGCAATATTGCCACCAAGTCGTTTGAGTATGCCGTTTGTTGTCATTCCGTACCTCCTTTGCTTAGGATGGTAAGCTGTCCGGGACGGTCTGGAAACCAATAGGCATCACTGTCGATATATACGCATCTACCGCCATTCCAAGGCTTTCTGAAAGCTAATACTTCTTTGGGGCCAAACACCACCCCGTAGTCGTTTGTAAACGCCACCATATCGCCTACAGCCAAATCATTGTCTGTTGCCATGACTTCGGAAAGACGGTTGAAAAACTCCATGCCCTCAGCCTCACGCTCTTTTTTCCAGCGCAAAAATTCCTCTTTGTGGCTTCTTGATGAGCCAATAGGTGATAGTTCCGATGCCAAAACTTCAATCTCTGAAGAACCTGTTGCGATTAAAATAATACTGTCGCTATCCACTTTTTCGGGGGTGGAAATGATTTTACATTCTCGTTCTGAATTTTCATTGTCAGAAGTATTCCAATAAAGGAGGTTACCTTGCTTGATGAAATCGTACTTGCTCATTGTCTTTTGATTTAGTGATTTTTTTATTCCCCTTTTCTTGAAGTCTTCTGACTTCGCCCAAAAGGATTGTTTTTATGTGCGTTCCAAACGGGGGATACAAGAACGACGGACAAGGAACCTGCGATGAAATTTTATGAAATACCGTTATCTTCGATTACGGAAAGTTGTCGTCAAATTTCATTTCAGGTAGCGATAGCGGTACTTGAACCATGTTCATCCACCGTACCTTTGCACACGAAAACAGACCTGCGGCGTATGTCGGGGCTGTGAAGGGATTATACCCTTAAAACAGGAATATACCGGCAGTGAAACTGGTGGCAGAAGCTCTGCAGAGCATATTTATAAAAGTAACCGGTGAGCCTGTGCAAAAAAGAGAGTAACCACCCGCCTCAAAAGCGGATGGTTGCCAATGTTTCGGACAAACATCAGAAGTGGTAATCAACAACTCCTCCGATGTAGAGTATCGTTCCTGGTTCAAGCCTACAAACAAACTCCATAAACGCAAAGGACTGTTCGGCAAAAGACTGGCAGCCGTCGCCATCCAAATAGAAATGATAGGCGACATCCAACGGATTTTCCACTGCCTGTTTGAGATAATAGGTCGAACCCCATTCCAACATATTATCTGCCGTAAGAGCATCCGCTCTCTTTTTGATATTGGCGACATACTCCTCTTTCCATTGCTCTATTCCACCATTATAGCGCATGGTGTCATCGGATATAAGCTCGAACATTCCTTTGGGTAAGGCATAATTGACCAAATTGGCAATATCCTCTTTACGGTTTTCCTCGTCTATTTCTGAACAATAGTCATAGAAGCTCCCGTCTCCTTGCTGAAGTGTGTCCTCATTCAGATAGTTCTCTTTGTCTATCGGCTCCGTTGAAATTTGAAAAATCCTGCTGTGCATAGTTGTCATTTTTAATTTGTTAAACTTTTTATTTCCCTTTTCTTGAAGCTCTTTCGGCTTCTCGTCGGGGAATGATTTTTATGCAGGACTGACAGCGGGAAAAAGGACGGATAAGGCAAGTAAACAGTGTACGGGATGGAACGGAATACCCAACCACCGAAAGTAAGGGCAAAACTCGGCTCGACCGGCTTTGCCCTGCTACGAGACGGGGGCTGAAAGTCCATCTTTGATTTGCGGAAGGCTGCCGTAATATCCGGGAACCGTTAGCGAAAGCGGTACTTGACGACCGGACACACGCTGTACCTTTGCATATAAAATCTCTCCGAAGAGGATGCCCGATGCGCAATAAGTGAATTACCCGGACAGGGAGTATTTAAGGGACTAAAAGAGGGAAAACAGAGGAACAGCCATGTCCAATATCAAAAAAAGTCTCTCCGCTTCACAGCGGGGAGACTTCATCAGTTAAACACAAATGCAGTTATAACAAAAAGGCTCTATTTCACATCTTATAAAAACAATTCTACTTTCGTATGCCTGTTGGCTTCGACCGGCACATGGTCGGCTATGCCGCCCCTGCTTACCTTGACGATGCGTTCGATCGGTATGCCACGCTTCTCCAATTCTGCAACGATATGATCCGCTCTCGATGTACTTAATGAACCATTAAGCACGGGAGTTCCAGTCGAACTGTCGGCCGCGCCGGTCACTTTCACGGATAATCCGTATTTCTTGGCCACGCGAGCCAGTTCATCAAGGTTAAGCATTTGGGAAGCATCCGTCAGGTGCGCCGTGTTGAGATTGAAAAAGAAATAGACAGGCGACCCGATGCAATTTCCGGCTTGTATGAGTTCCGTCCTTTCAGAGACGATTATGCCCGGTTTTTCGGAATCATCTCCGTTGTTGCCATATACAATATTTACAGAATCAAGTGGCGAGATTCCATCCCAATGCCGGTTTTTCAATCTTGCCCGAAGTGAGTTCAATCCGCTGTAATTATTTCTGGGATAACCTTGACGGCGGTCGGTCTCATCGTCATTAACCAGATGACCGTACTTGTCAAGCAAGCCTTCTATTTCCAGAATTTTCTTCAATTCTGCGAGCGTCCGTCGGTTGCGGTCGTACCAGTCTTTATAACGCTTGTTTTCTCCGGACAAGACATTGGCATAATCCACGAGCCACTCATTCTGACGAATGTAAGGTGTTGCATCAACCGCGCGTTTCCAACCGACCTTTCCGAGATGAAACGTGAAACCGGCGGTCAGCGATACCATGTGGTCGCCGAGGCGGTTCGGGCGTCCGTAACCATCGAAGTCCTGAAAGGTGGTCGTACCGGAGAGTTCCAACATGGCACTTACTCGTTTGGAAATCCGATATTCTCCCTGTACGCCATACGAAACAGCAAAGGGATTATTCCCGTTAGAGGCATTGTGCAACAGGCCGACACCGGCAAAGGGAGCAAGATTCCAGCGTACCTGTTCTTGCCGGGCATATCTGCGGCCAAGGACATTCCACAGCAGATCCGCATGGATATGATGGTAGTCCTGATTGGACAATGTGCCATCTTTGAACTGCACACCGCTGTAATTGATACGTGCGCCGACGGACGGAGTGAACCATTTTCCGACTGCGAAACTGTACGAGGGTTTCAAGCGTCCGAAGAGGTCTTCGCAGCCGAGAGGTGTGCCGAGAAAGGCGGACGTACCCCCGGTAATGCTGACAAACCAGTTGCCAGTCCGAGTTGCCGGAAGTACCACTCCATCAAGATAGACGGGCTGTATCGGTTGTAGTTTCTCCGAGACATCATAGTACGGTGTATGTTGTACAGTATCCACCTGTATGGGTCGTACACTTGCCTGTGCCTGCAACATGCAAAGCACGGCCAATATAAAAAAGATTTGTTTCGTCATATTCCAATGATATTATTCGTTATACTTTTTGATTTGTAGTAAGGCGTATGCCACTTACCGTTTAGGTTTTTTGCCAATGGCCGGACGCATCATGCGGCTCGCCATCCTCATGCAGCGGAGTGCCCATGCACGGTTGTCCTCGTCCTCGTCGCGCCCCCATTTCAGGTCGCTGCCGCCACCTCCGCCGCCACGAGTTTCGGCAAAAGTGGTGGCATCATCGACCATACCAAGAAACAGCATCGTCGCGCAGTGCATCACGTCCGTACCTTGTTCCGCTATGGACTGGACGAGCGAGCCGTCGAACAGTTGCCGTTCCGCCACGTCCATTTGTGCCGATACGTTCCTATACTCGCCGACCACATTTTCCAGCAGGACATCCTTGAGCAACGTGTCCACTTTGGAATGTACATCATGGGAGTATTTGTAGGCTTCCTCCTTGAGTTCCCCGGTACGTTCCTTAATGGCATCCATGTTCTCTTTCAGCTCGGCAAGCTGCCGGTCAGCCGTCTGTAACTTCTCCTGCTTGTCTGCCAGTTGCCTGTTGATTCCGGCCAGCTCTTTTTCCAGACTTTTCACTTGTGCGGCTAATTGTTCAGCATCACCCTTGTTCGCTTTCAAATCCTGTTCGGCTGCCGATAGCAGGACCTCTTTTTCGGCTTTCGACTTCTCAAGGTTATCGACCATTGTCGTAAGCCCCTTGACCCTGCGCTCTGCCAGACGGATGTCCGATTGGAGGTCAGCCAGAACTTTTTGATGACGGCTGATATTTTCCTCGATGGTCGTACATTCTTCCGATAGCATACGGCGGTATTCTTCGGTAGTCCTGTGCCGTGCGCCTGTTTCGGATATGCTTGTTCCTCTCGACATTCCCCACCTTGTATTGACTTCAGCGAAAAAGTCGGTATGAAGCTGTTTCATCCTTGCGCTGTATTCAAACTTGTCCTTTCCGGCGAATATTTCCTTGTACGCAAAGCGGCCGTCTTTGATTGGCAACAAAGTACAATGCACATGAGGGTTCAATTCATCAAGGTGTACGATGAATGCGGCGATGTTTTGCTCGCCATATTTGCCACTCACGAATGAATAGACATCTTTCGCCCAGCGTTCAATATCGCTCATTCTTTTGATACGGGTATTGTCCGCACCTTCATCAAAATCCACGTTCTGCGTGCCGAACGCGAGTTCGTGCATCCGCTTACGGGAACCGCCGAAAATGAAGTTCACCACCGTGCGGTACTTCGGTTCTGCCAGTCCTTCGTTGGGGTCTTTAATCCCGCGCCTGTTCAATATGTCCGCCATCCGTTCGGGAATGTTGCGGCTCGTGTCGATGGGACGTACCTTGCCTCCGGGTGCAATCTCGAAGTTCAGGTGTTTGCGTGTGGGGTCGTAATTCCCCTTATTCATAGCGTACTTTTCCGCCCTTTCACTGCGATCGCGCAAATGTTCGTTGCTCTGGGCTGCGGTGATACCTTTCGACACCTTCACATCAAGTACCTGTTTTTGATCTGCCATACTCTTTTCGTGTTGTTTCGGACAATCCCTCCTGTCCCAGCTTGCTGCTTGCCCGGACAGCCTCCCGACGGTCGATAGACGGTCGGGGTATTAGGCTCCCCCTTCCCTTTGTTTCGTGGCAGACGGGCAAGCCCGTGTGCCTCCTATAACCGGCAGGATAACCGTTAAGGGATGGAGGTGGATTGTTCGCGTTATACAATCTGTTTTCGACTCCCGGTTCAATCCACCATCGCCTGTGCCTTCGCCAGAAGCGATAAAAAGGGTTTGCGAAGCGATTTGAGGCGTTCTTGGTCTTCGTCCATGTCGAAGTCCGTCACTGATGCCTCGGTGTCGAGAATCAGCCCGGCGAGGTCTTTGGCGGACTCAATGAAAGCAGCCCATTCTTCACCGAGGTCAAACCGGAAGAAATCCACAAGCGGCGAACTGTCATCGAATCTCGACTTGTGCAGGATTTTTTGCAGGGCGGCGTGGGCGATGCAGCACAAGGCTGTTTCACGATGCTCCATGACCAAAGTGCCGGAATGTGCGGAGGTCGTGATGGAATGGGTGTCCGAACAGTGTCCGGCGTCACGGTCGGCAATTTCAGTCTTTGCCAGACTTACGAGTTGTTCACATATTACGCCAGTTTCGGCAGCGGTCGTTTTGCCGATTACCCAATCGGACAATACCTCACGGAGCTGTCCGGCAAAGTCCGGCTGCTCCTGTGCATTGCGGGGCTGTGCTGCCTGACCGGATTGTACGGTCATGGTAATGACCACGCTTTTGGGAAGCTGGATGCGGGTCAGCAAGCCGAATGCCTCCATTGCACTCAAAAAAGAACGGACGGTAGCCCTGTGCCAATGCCACTCCGATGCGAGGGCGGATACGGTCAGGTGGCACTGGTTGGGTTGCAGCACGTAGTCCTTCTTTCTTAAAAACGGAGAAACGAAACCTGCCAGTGATTTGTCCAACAGGTCACAGTACGCTTCGGTGCGTGTTCTGCGTTCATCCCCTTTCTCCTTGAGATATTCGAATACCTCCCTGTCTGCCAATATGGAAACAGGTATCTTTTGGTTATTTTTCATTTTCATTCGGTTTTAATGATTCATATTGTGCGGATATATTAGTGTTGCCGCTGTCCGCTTCATGCGGCAGATTTGCGTGATGATTGTCGTGATAGGATTCTGACAACATTCCGGGATGCTTTGCCCATCCGGAAAGTGTGCCCGTATCCTTGCATTCGGACATGACCCGAACGGAGGGATAGAACAGGGCTGCCAGAAGAAGATAGGCAATGGTTATCGCCAAGGTGTACAGATGCGGCACAAAGTCGATGACCAGTGCGACCGATGCGAGTGTGACAAATGCACGGGGGCGGTCAAGCAACCTGCGTAACCAGTTGTCCGTCCGTCGGAACGAGAACATTGCGGTACAGACACCGGTAGAGAGTAGGATTCCAAACTCACCCATATGTCCACAGGCATATACATAATGGAAAAGAAGCAGGCATATCAGCCATACTTGCACATACAGTTTACGGGCGTTGCCGCTTCGTGCCATTGCCATGTAAAAGGTTGTCATGAACCGCTTGTTGTTCTTGTACAATGATATTGATACCCCGAAAGGTATCGCACAGAAAATGAGTAGCAGGATATTCAGTAACATAAGTAATAGGGTTTTTCGGGTATAGGAGTGGGACGCACAATGAGTTCCAACTGGACAATGCCGTATGTCGCCAGCCGGATAAGGGTTTCGGCATCCTTGGGCGAAAAGTACATGGCCGCTTTCTTGATGCGCTGCTTGAATGTACTGTCTTGCTTTCGGTAGATGGCCAAAGCCTTGTCCAGTTCGTGTTCGGGAATAGTCCATGTCATACCCTCGGCGTGTATGCCGTTCGTCTTGAAGGCACGCAGTACCAATGTACGGGAAACGAGGTAGTCGGTGCGGTCGGTTCTTGAGATGATATGCTCCTTGTAGAGATTGTCATCGGCAACCTCTATCCACGTCCGGTAGGTGTTGATGCAATAGACCATCTGTCGGTATAAAGTTTCTCTCATATGAAATTCATCAGCACGTCGGACTTGTCTTTCTTGTATTTCAGGAACCCGCTTTTGGAGTGAAGTTCCAAATCGAGGCATAGGTCCCCGTACATCTGCTCCAAAGAATCATAGATGGTAACAAGGATGCTGTTTACATTGCCCTCGGCATCCGTCTTGGCGTTCATCTTGAACATCTGTCCGAAAGCGGGATTCGAGTATGCACAAGTGCTATGACCGAATTTTTCCGTCCGCATCGGGATATGGTGGTAAAGCGTGATCAACTCCATGTCGTCCTCGAACATATCCATTACTTCGTCCAGTTCGTAAGGGGTGCGCAACGGAAATGTAAGCAGCACATAGTCGCCGTAGAACAGCGGTTCTTCCATCGTCGTCACATCGAGCAACTGCGGAAGTTGCAGGGGGACGAATGCCATGAAGTCATTATAAAAATGTCGTAACATATTCATATATTTTTCTGTTGTTATATTTTACAGCGTGTGTATGAATGCTTCCATCAGCATTCCGGGCAACTCGTCCAAGCGGTTGTCTCCGGGGTGCAGCATCCTGCCCAACTCTCTGAAAGCGTCGGGTGTCTGCAAGGCAAGCATATCGAGTTGCTCTCTTTCTTCGGCTGAAAGCAACGCCAGGCAGAAACCGTCCAACGACGAATAAGGCTGGAGAAGCATCCAGATGTAGGCTTGCGCCTGTGCCGGTGTCTTGACTTTTTTATTGCAGATGTCGTCGATACAAGTTCGGACATTCTGAATCAGCCTGCGGTTGGTGCGCATGGCCAAATAAATCATGGCATTGCGATAGGTGATGTCGTTCCGTTCGGCGGCAAGAAATACCTGTGCGCAGCATCGTTCCGTGTCATGCGTGATGTCGGAAAGATTCTCGCCGTCGAAATCAGGCAGACGTGAAAGGAATGCCCGGTACACAGCATCCTCCTTTTCGATAAAGGTCGTCAGGTCTGCCATACAATGAATACCGTAATCAATCGTTTCAGCAAGGGTAGCTTGATAAGTGGCAAGAATATGTTGTCGGTTTCTCTGACTGACGGGCTGGTTATCCAATGAGGCAAAGAACGGCCGAATTGTTTCAGCCACACGATGCAACTCTTTGTCTTCAAGATGCGGCGAGATTTGTTCTTTTACCCACAGTATATCCTTATAAGTGCGTGTCTGAGACAGCACCATCCGCGAAAATTCCATGCGGATGGAATCATGTATCTGTTCACACTCTTCTTTTACAGTGGAATGAAGCCGGCCAAGCGTATCACATTCGAGATACAGGAATACGGAATCCCTCAATGTTTGCCATTGCTTGAGGTGTCCGGTCAATTCTTTAATGGAGAGTCTTTTCTGCCTGCGTATGTCAGACAGGTATTCCCTGTATGTTCCGGCAGGGTCATTCTTGGCTTTCGCCAATCGTTTGCCATTGCCGTTGTCGCATGATGCGCATAGGAATATGGCAATCGAAACGGCAATTATTCTGGCAAAGATTATCGGCTGTTTTAAGTTCGATTTTAATGTTTTCATACTATATCATTTCGTACTATTTAGTGCAAAACTATATATTATTTTTGATACTTCGCATCCGAAAAACCGTATTTTGTGCATTTTTTTAATATCGTACTTAATAGTATGATTACCAATGAAAACAAGTGAAGATAAAAACACGAAAAATGTACGAATTTCGTTTTTTAATATAGTATGATTCATATACTCGAATAAAACTTGTATATTTGCACTTGTTATCATGAATATTGTATATTGATATGGCAAAAGTCGGTTATATATTCGAGGCTAATTCCTACGATGCGTTTGATGCGGATAAGGAATGGATGCGCCAGTATGGGTGTGTACAAGTGGTTGAAGAATCGGTCGGACACGAGACGCTCAGACCGAGATGGAAACAACTGATGTCGAATCTTGAAAGGGGAGACGAATTGGTGGTGTCAAAATTCAGTAATGCTGTCCGGGGACTGCGGGAACTGGCGGCATTAATCGAGCTATGCCGCATCAAGGTCGTGCGTATTATCTCCATTCACGATAAAATTGACACCGACAACAAATTGTTTCCGGACACGACACCGGCGGAAGTATTGTCCATGTTCGGGGCATTACCGGAGGAAGTGGCTGTTTTGCGGAAGTCGTCAGATAAGATTATACGCCTGCAGCAGAGTATCAGTATTCCGATTACCAAAAAAAGTATGAGTAAAACTGAACGGGACAAAAAAATCGTGGATATGTATAACAATGGGCATTCAATCCGTGATATTTGGAAAGAGAGCGGTGTCCGGAGTAAAAGCACCGTGTACAGCATTCTCAATAAATATAAGGTTCAGCTTAACCGAACACCGGGACGCGTGCCGGGCATCCGGAAATAGAACTTATAAATCAAATATGGATATTGAAAATCAGTAGATTACTTGCTTAATTCATTATTTTTTCGTATCTTTAAGTTGGATATAACTATAAAAAGTAAGACCTATGGGAGATATTATAATTTTATTGCTGGTGTTTTTGGTAGTGGGCAGGCTCTTGAGGGGCGTCTTCGGCGGATTCAGTAAAAGCAGCTTTCGGGATGACAAATAAGTTTGGATTGTTATAACAAGCGGATATTTGTTAATTTTGCACCGTATTCATTAAACCCAAGAACAATATGACAAAACAACATCCCTGCATTCAAACCTGCCAAAGCATTTCTGAATGCGGTAAAAGAGAACAAGTAGAGTATAAAAGTACAGATGGTGCAACAACACCGTAATGAGTAAAACAAAAGCGACCCGAAGGCCGCTTTTGTCGTGATAAGGCAAGGATTATTTCTTGCCTTTTTTCGCTGGTTTGGCCGGCTTTTCAGGAGTTTCCTCCTTCTCGACGGGTGGATAGAACTTGACGGCGACCATCACGATACGGTTGTGTTTCACACCGCTTTGGTCGCTCCATTCTTCGGGCTTGAAATACCCCTCGACGGTCAGCATCGTACCCTTGGTCAGTTGGTCGAACGACCCGGTGTTCTCGTTTTTACGCCACGCCTCAAAATTCATAAAGGCGGAAACGCGTTTGGATTCCTCGCCATTATTCTCCAGTCGGCTTACTGCCAGAGGGAAACGTGCTACACTTGCGTTGGTGAACTGACGGATTTCTGCATCCTTTCCTACGAAACCGGTTACTACGAAATTGTTTTCAATCTTTTTCATAAGTAGATGTTGAAAATTAGTTTATATCAATTTTTTTGCGTATCTTTGTGTAAACACATAAAGACACATCGCTATCGCAAAAATCAAAGTTATACAACTGACAGACCAACAACGTCTGCAATTAGA
>NZ_PUEC01000069.1 GCF_003024805.1 Duncaniella muris | reverse complement strand
CCTATCGAGTGCATAAACCCACGCCGCGACCGCTGGGCGGTGCGCTGGAATCACCACCGCGACGAGGAGCGCGGATGGCTGGCCGTTGAAATGATTACCGACGGCCGTCCGACTGTTGACGAGATACGCGACGCAGTGGCGGAGTATTTCGACGCACAGACCCAGGACCGAATCGCTAATACGTTCTTTTGGAATGGACGGAAGGTAAGGCTGACAGACGCGGCACAGCGTAATTTTCTGTTTGCGGTGTACTCGCTCGATAAGACCGGCGAAATCGACCGCGCCCCGTTCATCGGACTGCTGGAGGCTGATACGGACGCAGCCGCAGCCGACGAACTGGGCGATATGGTCGCAGCCATGTGGACGCACATCAAAGAGTGCCGAGCCGCAGGAATCGAAGCGAAAAACGCCGTCGATTACTCCCAATACGAGTTATAACATATCGTCGAAGGCAGACACCCCGGCGACGCGGTTTTCTTTCATTATGTGGGCGTATATCATGGTGGTTGTTACCGAGGTATGCCCCAAGAGTTTTGAAAGAGTGCCAAGGTCGCCGGAGTTCTTTTTGTAGTAAAGGGTGGCGAAGGTGTGCCGGGCAGCTTTCGCGCTGACCGCTTTTTCGATACCTTCACGTTTACAGATTCTTTTTATTATTCTGTTGAACGCCTGGTCCGTCGGCAATTTCCTGAACAGATTGCCACGATACCGTCCGTCGCGGTAGTATTCGGCCAATTCAGCCGCCGGACGCGATAGCGGCATATTTACGCGCGTGCGTGTCTTGATTCTCTGGTAATGGATTTCGCCGCCGCTTATCTGCTCTATCTGCAACGCTCTGGCGTCGGATATGTGCATGGCCGTGAATGTCATAAACAGGAAGAAGCGAAGCACGTCCTGTTCTCCTTCGTCAAGAATGGCGGAGCGATAGAGGCTTGTCAGTTTGTTTAATTCCTGTTCGGTAAGAAATATAACAGCAGGGTCGGCGGCCGGAACCCGATACACCTCGAACGGGTTAACCTTCACTTTCCCGGCTCTCATAGCCGCATAATAGTGCATACGGATAACGCACATATTTTTGCGTATTGTTCCGGCGTTGTTATTGTGCTTATCTCGGAGGTGGGCGGCATATACGCGCAGCCATTCGGGCGTTATCTCGGCTATCTGGAGCCGTGGGTTATAGTGCTGGAGTTTCGTTAACGCCGCTTTGTGGTGCCGGATTGTTTCGGGCTGCATGGCCGTGCGCAGCTCGTCGAGGTGCCGGAAGGCGTATTCAAGAAAATTCATCGTTTCACCCGGACGACGGTAGAGCGCGAGAAAACTGTCTTTCGTGAGTGTTTCGCCCGTGAGCCTCGCCCGGACGAGTATGTCCGAGATTTTCGCTTTCGTGTTGGAAATTATAAGGTTCTTATCTTTTACCTCCTGACCGCGCCCCTTGATTCTCTCCGTTACCGGGTCCCATTCCGCACCCGTTACCGCTATATCCAGAGGGAGGCGGATTTTTATACGCTCGATGTTTAACACCGCATACAGAGCGGCGCGGCCGTCCGCTCTTTCGCTCTCATTTCGCCGCTTGATTGTTACTTTCGCCATTTTGGGTGTGCCAACTTTTGTGACGACATTTTTTGTAACGCTCTGATTTTGAGCCTACATTTGTGCCGACATTGTTTGAAAATTGACTACCGACGGGGCGTAAGTAATCCGCTGATAATCTGCTATATAAGCAAAAAACCCGACCGAAGTCGAGTTTTTTCGTGGTGCCACCAG
>NZ_PUEC01000068.1 GCF_003024805.1 Duncaniella muris | reverse complement strand
GCGAACTTGGGGAACTGAAACATCTCAGTACCCAAAGGAAAAGAAAATAACCCAATGATTGCGCCAGTAGTGGCGAGCGAACGCGCAAGAGCCCAAACCGGCGGTGTTCAGGCACTGACCGGGGTTGTAGGACCGTCAGCAAATGGACAGTTTGAAGTTAGCCGAAGCCTCTGGAAAGGGGCGCCGCAGCGGGTGACAGCCCCGTAGGCGAAAACAGACGACTGACAGAGACGGCACCTGAGTAAGCCGGGACACGAGAAATCCTGGCCGAATCCGCGGGGACCATCCCGTAAGGCTAAATACTACCGAGAGACCGATAGCGAACCAGTACCGTGAGGGAAAGGTGAAAAGAACCTCGAACAGAGGAGTGAAACAGACCCTGAAATCATGTGCCTACAAGCGGTCGGAGCTGCTTCGTGCAGTGACGGCGTGCCTTTTGCATAATGAACCTACGAGTTACCGTCGTTGGCGAGGCTAAGTCCACTGATGGACGGAGCCGAAGCGAAAGCGAGTCAGAATATGGCGCAATCTAGTCAGCGGCGGTAGACGCGAAACCAAGTGATCTACCCTTGGGCAGGTTGAAGGTGGGGTAACACCCACTGGAGGACCGAACCGGTAAGCGTTGAAAAGCTTTCGGATGACCTGAGGGTAGGAGTGAAAGGCCAATCAAACTTGGAGATAGCTCGTACTCCCCGAAATGCATTTAGGTGCAGCCTCGGGCGCAGTACCGTGGAGGTAGAGCGACTGATAGGATGCGAGGGCTTCACCGCCTATCAAGTCCTGACAAACTCCGAATGCCACGGCACGATCCCCGGGAGTGAGGGCGCGGGTGCTAAGGTCCGCGTCCGAGAGAGGAACAACTCAGACCACCGTCTAAGGCCCCCAAATCCGGGCTAAGTTGAAGACAATAACGAGGTGGGATTGCAAGGACAGCTAGGATGTTGGCTTGGAAGCAGCCATTCATTTAAAGAGTGCGTAACAGCTCACTAGTCGAGTGATCCCGCATGGATAATAATCGGGCATAAGTCCGGTGCCGAAGACGTGGAATCGACGGTTAAACCGTCGATTGGTAGGGGAGCATTCCGGTAGCCGCAGAAGGTCAGGCGCGAGCCTGGCTGGAGGTCCCGGAAAAGCAAATGTAGGTATAAGTAACGACAAAGGGGGCGAGAAACCCCCTCGCCGCAAGACCAAGGGTTTCTGATCAACGCTAATCGGATCAGAGTCAGTCGGGACCTAAGGCACAGCCGCAAGGCGCAGCCGATGGAAGAAACGGTCAACATTCCGTTACTCCCTTCAGGAGTGACGTGGAGACGGAGAAGTGACACTCCCGCGTGCTGACGGAATAGCACGTTAAACCGCGTAGGTATATCTGAGGCAGGCAAAACCGCCTCAGATGCTGAAACGGGACAGTACGGAGAGCCCCCGTGGCAATCCGACAGCGGAGGTAATCAGGCTCCCAAGAAAATCCGCTAAACTTAATCCTGAAGGGACCCGTACCCCAAACCGACACAGGTGGTCGGGTAGAACATACCAAGGCGCTCGAGAGATTCACGGTTAAGGAACTAGGCAAATTGACCCCGTAACTTCGGGATAAGGGGTCCCCTCCTTCAGGGGAGGGGCGCAGAGAATAGGT
This sequence comes from Duncaniella muris, assembly GCF_003024805.1. Lineage (GTDB taxonomy): Bacteria > Bacteroidota > Bacteroidia > Bacteroidales > Muribaculaceae > Duncaniella > Duncaniella muris. The sequence goes on along the minus strand of NZ_PUEC01000068.1, from coordinate 163 downwards.
CCAGGCAACTGTTTAACAAAAACACAGGGCTGTGCGAAATTGAAAGATGAAGAATACAGCCTGACACCTGCCCGGTGCCGGAAGGTTAAGAGGAGATGTCATCGCAAGAGAAGCATTGAATTGAAGCCCCGGTAAACGGCGGCCGTAACTATAACGGTCCTAA
>NZ_PUEC01000067.1 GCF_003024805.1 Duncaniella muris | reverse complement strand
TAAAATCCCCTGCTGACATTACGTCGACAGGGGTCATTTTTATATTGGGCAAAAGGGTCAGTGATATTTTGGCTTCAGGGGTCAATTCAACCTGGTCTAAGGGGTCATCCGAGCCTGGGTTTTCCACTCACCGGCCTGATTCTCGAAAATTGCCGGAATCTCCGTTCTCTTGATGTCAACGGACTGAACGGCCTTACCTCTCTGAATCTGGCCGAAAATCGTAAACTCGAAACGCTCGACGCAGCAGATACGCAGCTTACAAACGTGATTTTCGCACAGGGCGGAACTATGTCAACGGCAAAGTTACCGGCCTCGCTCCAGACGCTCGAATTACGATACCTTCAGAACCTCGCGCCCGACGCGCTCACCTTCTCCGGAACTCCGGCGGTTACTCGCCTTGTCGTTGATAACTGTCCGCTGATAGACTGGCAGGCCCTTCTCAACCGTTGCCCCTCTACGACCTACCTCCGTGTTACAGGCATAGACGAGAGCGGACGCGGTGAACTCCTCCGCAAGTTCCTGACGATGAAGGGTGTCGATGAAAACGGTAACAACGTGACGACTTGCCGCCTCGTAGGTACTTACCAACTCACGAAATACCTCGAAGAATCGGAGTTCAACGAGTTGCAGGCCCATTTCCCCGAACTGAACATAAAGCAGCCGGAATGGACAGTTATAAAGTACGATGAAACGGTGTCAGATTCAAAAAATATCTCAAACCTCGATAACGAAACGGGCTACGACTACGACAACACTTTCAAACCGTCGGCGCACGTCGCCGCTATCATGGCGAAGCGTCACCGCGTAATGGCTAAATATGTAGCGTCCGGCAAAATGCTTGTCTGTCCTCTCGACGATACCGATAGCCGCCGTTATCACGACGGCACGGAGGCCAATACGCAAGGGTTCAACCACCCGACGAAGGCAGACGAAGGCGATTTCATGATGTACGAGCCTGACCGTTGGTGCAAGGGTATCGACGATTTTATTAACCGTTGCCATTACCACTGCTTCAGCTCTCTGAAGGCTGTAACGCAGCCGGAGGGCCGTAAACTTTACCCGGAAGATATGGAGTTGCACGACCGCGCAGCTTGCCGAGTGGCTACCACTTACACCACCTTTGACGACTGCCTCGCGGTTTACGATGATTACCGCGTATATGTTGCCCCGGTGAAGGGTTACAAGCAAGCACGATGGCCGGCCGTGAACTCATCGGTTTACGGCGCGGTGTTCCTCGACGCAGACAACAACGTGGTGGGTCGTGCCGCAGCCAATAGCGGACGAATGACCGAAGGCTCTTACCTGTTTACCTCCGTTCCGGCCAACGCTGAAAAAATCGCGTTCACCTGCCGCGCCGACGCTCCTTTCTCCTTCGTATGGCTTACCACCTCGCCGGAGATTCACGCTATCGAGCCGGACGCATGGCGAACCGGCCAATGGCTTGCCGGTGTTGTGAAAGCCTATTACGGTAATTTGCAGATTCGCAGTATTACGGGCGTTTCGGCGACCGTCAGCGTATCACAATCGCAGTTCGTTGATTACTGCCGCAGACGTGGTGAGGGATTCACCCCAATAACGTACCCAATGCACCGGGATATCGCTTGTTTGTTCTGGGCCAACTATGGCGACCGTGACAGTTCAAGCGTGTGCGGATATGGCTCCGGCTCAAATACTACCGTTCAAGGCTTGACCGCCTTCCTCGGCATGAAGGACACCATAGCGAACCCGGCTAATGCTATCGGTGCGGCCGGAGGCTGGTATTACGACGATACGCAGACGTTACGAAATGCGACATCTATCAACGCCATAGGTTACGAAAATCTTTGGGGTAATGTCGCAGAATGGATGGGCGGAGTTACCTCCGATTACTACGTTTGGAAATTTACCGAGTACGGAACCGGTGAAGAAAGAACCGTCAAGAGTGGCACAATCTCCGATTCATGGATTACCGAATTACATAACGGTCGTTTCATGGACGTGGTGCCGGTGTTGCTCAACGCCACAGAAACAACCCACTACGGCGACAAATTCTGGTGTTCCAACTCGTCGGCCCGTGTGGTGTGCCGCTCCTACTACTACGCCAACTCGCACGCCGGTGTTTCGTGCACGAACGCGTACAGCGATTCATCGGTCACGAACGCGTGGTACGGGTCGCGCCTTGCCTTCATCGGAGAAATCGAATATACGTTAAACGTCGCGGCCTTCTTGGAGGCCGAGGCCATAGCCTAACCGAATAAACTTGAACGTATGATGTTAAACGATACACGAGGGCGC
>NZ_PUEC01000066.1 GCF_003024805.1 Duncaniella muris | reverse complement strand
TGGAAAAGGCGCGAGAGTTTGACCCCTTCGGGCACGCGGGACTGACCCCTTCGGGCATAATAAGATTGACCCCTTCGGGCAAAATAAAAATGACCCCTGTCGATGATACGGCAGGGGAATTTTTTTGTAGTTTTGAGAATCCTTGTCCTGGCACGGCGGGGTTCAATGTCAAATACTACAAAATATGATTGCAAAATTAAAAAACATCCTGAGATGTTACGCAGTCGGAATGGGAATAAAAGAGACGGCCAATACGTTTCACATTTCCCGCAACACAGTGCGCAAGTACGTCCGGCTGTTCATTTCAAGCGGCAAGCCTACAGATCAGCTGCTTGAACTTACGGAGGAGCAGCTCCGTGACATGTTCGGATGCACGGAGTTCCGTCATCGCGAGCCTTCGCAGCGTCAGCTCGAACTTGATGCGCTGATACCGGATTATGTCGCCCGTCTTTCACGCAAGGGAATGACCGTGCGCAAGCTCTTCAATGAGTATCGGGAAGGTCATCCCGATGGCTTTCAGGAATCTGTGTTCAAACGCACCGTCAGACAATACAGATTCCATACCACTGTCGTCGGTCATGTCGAGCACTACGCCGCCGACCAGATGTACATCGACTTCGCGGGCGACAGACTCGCGGTTGTCGACGAGATGACGGGCGAGGTCAAGAAGGCCGAAGTGTTCGTGGCCATACTTCCGTTCAGTCATTATACTTACTGCGAGGCCGTATGGTCCCAGCGCAAGGAAGACCTGATCAAGGCCTGTCAGAACGCCTTTCAGTACTTCGAGGGTGTTGTGGCGGCCATCGTTCCCGACAATCTCAAGGCGGCGGTGAAGACCAGCGACCGTAACGAACCGGTAATCAACGAGGAGTTTGCCGCCTTTGCCGAACATTATGGATGTGCCGTATACCCGGCGCGTGTACGCCATCCAAAGGACAAGGCACTTGTCGAGAACGCGGTCAAGCTCCTGTACCGTTCAGTCTATCTTGATATCGAGGGAATGGTTTTCAACACTCTGGATGAGCTGAACACGGCGATACACATATCGCTTCTAGACTTCAACGAGAAGCCGATGGCCGGCCGTGAACTGTCGCGCCGTGACATCTTCCTTCGCGGGGAGAAGGACTTTCTCCGCCCCCTGCCCGAGAAACTGTTTGTCATGAAGGAACGCAAACTGATGACAGTCGGCAAGAACTGCTACGTATCCCTGTTCAAGCACCACTACAGCGTTCCTCGCGAACATGTGGGCAAGCGTGTTGTCATCCTCTACGATGCCGACACAGTGGAGATATATTGCGGTTTGAACCTCGTGGCGACGCACGACAGATGCGACATCCCTTACACATACTCGTGGAAGAAGGAGCACAACCTGCCCGGTCATTACGGCCCTTACGACAAGGATCTCGAGGAACTCTTCCGACGTGCGGCGGAGATAGACAATATCGTTCTGGATTACCTACGAGAAGTAGACAGACGGATGCAGTACCCGCCAAAATCCTTCAGCAGCTGTCGGGGGATACTGTCGCTCGATAAGAAATATGGAACAGACCGGCTCATAGCGGCATGTGCATGCGCCTCGCAGAAATCTGAATACGGATATCAGGCGCTGCGTGAGGTCCTTGAACAGGGCGATGACGCCGACTTCCTTCCCGACGAGGATGGAACAGTCCATACCCCGGCGCAATCATCCCCCGCGCCTGTGCACAAAAACATCCGGGGGCGCGAATACTACAGCGTCAACCACAAAGAAAACGTAAAAAACGACAACTCCAATGACAACAAATGACAAGACAGCGCCGGTGAGACAGCAGCCGGACCAGAACGCCATATCGCTGGATCTGATGAACCGCATGAAAATGCACGGAATGGCCGAGGCCTTCCGCGAGAGTCTGGCAGGAACCACTGCCCAGGCAATGACCCCGGACTCCTTCCTGTCCATGCTGCTCAGCCGCGAGTGGGACTACCGCGCGCAGGCAGCGGTGACAAGACTGACAAAAAACGCATCGTTCCGTTACAAGGCATACATCGAGGAAATCGACTATACGGTCAGCCGCGGTCTTGACCGCAACCAGATGGAACGTCTGGCTACCCTTGACTTCATCCGCAACGGACAGAATCTCTTCATAACAGGATCTGCCGGCACGGGCAAAAGCTTCCTCGCCTGCGCCTTGGGACACGAGGCCTGCAAAAGAGGCATACGCACACTCTACGCCAACGCAGCCAAGCTTCTCGGGCTGCTCAAGGTGGCCAAGGTCAAGAACAGTCTTGAGGCCGAGCTAAAGAAAATCGAACGATGCCAGCTTCTGATACTCGACGACCTGTTCCTTGTCCAGCTCGACGCCAAGGAGCGTCCGATCCTGCTCGACATCATCGAGGACCGTCACGAGCGCAAATCCATCATAATAACCTCGCAGTATCCGTCATCCAGCTGGTATGACATGGTGGGAGACCCGACGGTAGCCGACGCAATCCTCGACCGGATAGTCCACTCAGCCCACTCCATCGAGCTGACGGGCGAAAGTATGCGCAAACTCAAGGCAAAAAAGGCCTGAAACAGCAACTGAGGTAAAATAAAATTGACCCCCGCCGCCAGGACTTTTAAGGGGTCAATCTTATTATGCCCGTGGGGTCAAATCCCGCGTGCCCGAAGGGGTCAAACTCTCGCGCCTTTTCCA
>NZ_PUEC01000065.1 GCF_003024805.1 Duncaniella muris | reverse complement strand
ATAAAATCCCCTGCTGACATTACGTCGACAGGGGTCATTTTTATATTGGGCAAAAGGGTCAGTGATATTTTGGCTTCAGGGGTCAATTCAACCTGGTCTAAGGGGTCATCCGAGCCTGGGTTTTCCACCGACAACGAACAATGGATAAACCCGAACTTCGGCACTCCCGAACTGCAAACGCACTACGACAATATCAAACGGATGGTCAAGGAAAAGACCGGACGTGCCATGCAGGAAAAAGAGCGGGAACGCAAAGGAAAAAATGGTAAAATAATCAAGGTGGCAGGATGTTCCCCCATTCGTGAGGGTGTACTGCTCATCAGACCGGAAACCACACTGGCTGATGTGCGTGAATTTGGCGAAGAGTGCCAAAGACGCTGGGGCATCACGCCACTCCAAATATTCCTGCATAAGGATGAGGGGCATTGGCTGGGTGGAAAACCTGACACAGAAGACAAGGAGAGTTTCCAAGTGGGTGGAAAATGGTTCAAGCCGAATTATCATGCCCATATTGTTTTTGACTGGATGAACCACGATACAGGAAAGAGCCGCAAACTCAATGACGAGGATATGGCAGCAATGCAGACTTTGGCATCAGACATTCTAATGATGGAACGTGGGCAATCAAAAAATGTTACTGGCAAAGAACATCTGGAACGCAATGACTTCATCATTGAAAAACAGAAAGCCGAACTGCAACGCATAGATGCTGCAAAGCGGCATAAAGAACAACAGGTGGAACTTGCCGAACAGGAACTCAAACAGGTAAAATCGGAGATACGCACGGACAAGCTCAAAAGCGTGGCTACCGATGCTGCCACTGTCATAGCAAGCGGAGTGGGTTCTCTTTTCGGCAGCGGGAAAATGAAGAAACTGGAGCAATCCAATGACGAATTGCGTCAGGAAATTGCCAAACGGGACAAGGGCATTGATGACTTGAAAGCCCAAATGCAACGTATGCAGGAACAGCACGGCAAGCAGATACGCAATCTTCAAGGAATACACAATCAGGAACTTGAAGCCAAAGACAAGGAAATATCACGGCTGAATACCTTGCTTGAAAAGGCTTTCAAGTGGTTTCCGATGCTCAGGGAGATGTTGAGAATGGAAAAATTGTGTGCTGCCATCGGCTTCACCAAAGAAATGATAGAGAGCCTCCTGACCAAGAAAGAGGCTATCAGGTGCAATGGCAGGATTTATTCCGAAGAACACAGACGGAAGTTTGACATCAAGAATGATATTTTCAAGGTGGAAAAGAATCCAACCGATGATAGCAAACTGATACTGACCATAAACAAGCAGTCGATAGACGAATGGTTCAAAGAACAGTGGAATAAATTACGGCAAAGTTTACGACAGTCAGCGGAAGAGCCAAGAAAAAATAGAGGATTCAAGTTATAATTCCGCTCTATATAATCCAAAACATCAATAAAATAACTAATTTTGCATTCGGATAGGGGCAACTCTTTCCAAGAAATAAGAAAATAAGAAGCGTTATGCTCTCTTGTAAGTCGAGAACGTAGGAAATTCACCAGTGTACTGGGATTGCATAGTGGTTCTCACGCATACAGCATGGGCTGCTACCTCTACATCTGTACACAAGGTTTCCTACGACTTTCGACTTCGAGTGTTGCATCAGTAGTTTGTGCTTCTGCATTTATAAATCGCTCCATCGTGCTATGGAGCATTGTATTATTTTGTAGATGAAGAATATCGAAGCAGATAAAGAACTCATAGCGGCATCGGAATCAAGGATATAAAGGACTATGAAATTGAAATCAACATCGAAAATGGTATAGTAGTAAGATAAAAGTAATGGCAGAATCTTTTAAAAATATGTTTGATAAGCCATTCTTTGGAAGGTTTGTCAACGACTTGTCTCTTGTTCTCCAGAACATGAGTGTAGACAAGTTTGTAACTTTAGTTATGGATGAAGAATGGGAGAACAGAGGTTATAAGCAGCGGATTGCACACATAACTACTGTTCTGCACAAGTTTATGCCAACCGAGTATAAAGAAGCTGTTGCGAAAATCTTTAAATTATTAGACTGTGTAAAAGTTAGACTGCTCGATTTTTCAAAGATAGACGATAAAAATTTCAATTTGCTGACATTAGAATATGGGGTTATTTTGGACCATTATGTGGAGCGATATGGAATAGAGGACTATGAGACATCAGTGAAAGCCATTGAGCGAATTACGCAATTCACGACTTGCGAATTTGTGACCCATGCCTTTATTGTGAAATATCAAGATGAAATGATGAAACAGATGTTGGCTTGGTCAAAACATCCGCACTGGGGGGTAAGGAGGCTTGCATCGGAAGGGTGCAGACCTCGTCTGCCGTGGGCGATGTCATTGCCTAAATTAAAAGAAAATCCAGCTCCCATCATTCCGATTATGGAAAATCTGAAAAACGATCCATCCAGGTTTGTAAGGTTGAGTGTTGCCAATAACCTGAACGATATTTCAAAGGATAATCCACAAATCGTAATTGCTTTGGCTAAAAAATGGAAAGGGCAATCAGAGAATATTGATTGGGTTATCAAGCATGGATGCCGAACATTGCTTAAGCAGGGGAATCACGAGATATTGAACCTGTTTGGACTGAGTTTGAATGACAATATCAGCATAGGTGACTTTAAGATTCTTACAAAAAGAATAAGAGCTTGTTTAAAAACGATTGTTAACAGAAGTGAGTTTTCGGAGAGAAATAACAACAGCTGCGACCATGAGCATTTCGTTGGCTGATTCTGTCGTTTCCTCGTAATTCCTGCACAGCCTTCTGAAG
>NZ_PUEC01000064.1 GCF_003024805.1 Duncaniella muris | reverse complement strand
TGTCAGATACATAATTCTTTGGTTTTGTTTCTGGTTATTCATTTATTTAAACAATCACCAAAGCATAAATGCCTGAAATATTGACTGATGCTTATTTATTATTCACATTTGTTTTTAAACAAGCTCTAATTTTAATTCAACTATTTTTGGTCATATCAATAATAATGATTACCTTTGCAGAACAAAAGAAGTTGATAATTTATTTATAAGATATATAGGGAGCAATCTCATCTTGGTAGAGAGCCCTATGAGTTCCTCAGTTGAGTAACCTCCCTCCATATTTAGAGAGTGCCTTAAAGCACTCTCTTTCTTGTTAATAACGCCGCCTTTTGGCGGCCGAAATTTTTGGCAAAATTAAGGTGGGCAACTTCATCACGAGGTCGCCCACCTTCTCTATATTACGACTTGGCAAATGTTCGATTAAAATCGGGTGTATAACCCCGTCACATCAGTGAAGATGTCCTCCAACATATCGCAATAGACACCTTCGTATGTCTTGATATCCTTTGTCTTGACCTCAAAGGTCTTGTGGTTCATACTCTGACGGTAGAAACGCAGGTCGTAGAGGTCTGCGCCCTCGTCATAGATGATTTCCAACCTATTAGCCGATGTCTTGTTACGGCTAAGGCTCATTCTCAGTCCGTTGCCGAGATTTATGAAATCGTGACTTCCTGTCATTGCCACAAACCTGCGCCCTCCGATTTGTTGGAGTATGATTTTTGCTACTTGGTTGTCCATAACGATTTTATTTTGAGTTGTTGATTTTCTTGTTCAGCCATTCATCACGGCGTTGGCGACATTCTTTCAAAGTCTTTGCCACGGTACTAAATAGAGTGCCGTCGGTGGCACGATAATCATATTGATAGAAAAGGATACGTTTCCCTCGGTGTGCCGACATAAAACGCTCGTATTGCTCGGTATCGGGTGTAATGGTGGTTGATACGCCATTCACAGTTAATCTTGTTGCCATATCAATGTATTTTAGAATTTCACAATCAGTATTCGGTAGTTGAAAACCTTTTCGGGGTCGGTGATTTTCTTTTGCGAGAGCCAAAAATGATGACTGCCAAATCCATATACGAAGTATTGGTCAAGTGTCGATTTCTCCGCATAGTCGGCTACCAACCGCCTTAGAGTTTCCTCGTTGTAGGCTATAAGAATATGGTTCACAAAACCGACAAGCACCTCGGCTATCTTATCGTCATAGACTACTGTCGTATGTTCAAATGTCACGTTCATAATGGGTGGGTATTGTGACCTGCGCCATTGCTGACGCAGGTCGGATTAAACATTTATGCGGTCATTCTATCTTTGATTAGTCGGGCGTTGGAGTTCACCAAATCCACAATTCGGTCGTGATATTCGGTGTTTTGATTGCACGCTCCACGGCATTGAATAACTGAAAGGGTTTCAAGCGACACCTCCACGGTTTCAATCCGCTTGCCGTTAATCCTTGCCGACAATATGAGGGAGTCTTTTTTGCCGTAGTACATTGCTGTACCTACACAGATATGCTGGACATCTCCTTCCTCTATAAATTCCTCCACGCTCTCCAACACTTTCACTTCAATCTCGCCATCGGAGATTACAAGTCCGAAGAATTTGGATTTGAGTTTGAGAAAACTATCTCTCTTTTCCTGCTCTGCGAGTGCTTCCTTCTCCTTGCGTCTTATGTCGGCTTCCCTGCGTCTGCGTTCCTCTATCGCCATGACCTTTTTGTGGTATATGTTGTGTGCCTGACGAAGATTGTCGGGGCAGATGTAGTGGGGATTGTGAGTGTCTTTCTTGCAGGTCTGCAACATCTTGATGTAGTCGCACCATAATCCTAAGTCGGTTATCTCGTAATTGTGGCGTTTGGCTATCTTGTATGAAGCCCAGCACATACGGCAGTCATAGGGGCGGTTGAGAAAGTATTTGAATACTTGCTCGGTATCGTTTTTCATCAGCGTTTCAAGTTGGGGCTGCGAGAGAAAACGGCTTATACATCTCGCCGGTGACATATTGAAGAACTTGTTGCCCATAACATCTATATGCAGAGATGGGATTATCTTCATTTTGGGATACATCGGAAAATCCCTCGCTATGTCTGCGAACACATCATCCTTGCTCCGTATCTCCATAGGTGAGCTGTATGCGAAACAATCCACATAGTAACTCATACTGCGTCTAAGTCCGATTACGGCGCATTGTCCGTTGGGGGCTACCCAATACTGACCGATTTCCACGATGCTGTATTCGGCTTTCTTTCCCTTGCGCATTTCTGCGAATATGGCGAACATCCGCAAAGTCTGGTACTTTCCGTGCATACCAAGCACGTTGAAATACATCTTACCGCTCGCCTTCTGCTTTCGGGTGGTTTCAAGAGTGAGTTCCCTGCCACATCGGGGGCATACGCATTTGCCCGATGTTTCATCGCTGTGCCAAGTGTGTCCGCAGTCCATGCAGGCGGTATTACCATTCTGAACACGGAAGGCAAAGTGTTCAAAACATTCGCCTATCGCCCATTGAGCCTGCGCCTTTGTGACGGGGCGGAGTTTACGGCTTTCTTTGAGTATGTCTTTATGGAATTTTGTTGTCGGTTTCATAGTCGTAATATGTTAGAGGTCAAATAGACTGGGTTGTTCAACTTGGTTTTTCTTCTCGGCGGTCTTTCTCGGCTGGATAGGCTTTCGCTTTTTCTTCATCTCCTCGTCACGGAGTTTGTTAATGGCGTCCTGCCGTGCCTGTTCCTTTTCCTCCTCGGTGAGTTCAACCGTGTGGTTGACTACCACTTGGCAGTTGATTGGATTGCCAACTTCAATTTCTTCCTCGTCATAGTAGTGTGTTGCCATTCCGAACACCTCGGCATCGGTAAAACCGCAACAACCGCTTTTCTTCACCTCGTTGAGTATGTAGTTTTTATGAGAAGCTTCTCATAAGACCTATTATGAGTAGAGTCATATTATGAGAAGTATTATCCAGTACATTCTGTATTCTCTTTATTTTCAGTCAACTCCTTTCAGCACTTGACATAACAACTTCTCAT
>NZ_PUEC01000063.1 GCF_003024805.1 Duncaniella muris | reverse complement strand
TCAGGCTGCCATCGAAGAGTAAGACATAACGTAACATAATCCGATAGTTAGGCTGTAACGCTTTGAGAAATCAGGCGTTACAGCCTAAGTTATTCTTAGGAGGTTTGTGCATTTGGCGTCACTTTGTGAGTGCAAATGCGCGGATTTGCGTACAGAAAGTGTCACACATTTGACAGGGGTGCATACAACGTGTGTACAGTTGTGTGTACGACACTAACTCTCGGCAGTAGTGAGAGATATAAAATCAATGGAATTTATTAACCTCAAAATATTGGAACATAGAAGAGACAATGGCAAACTTCAAGGCAGTTGTGCGCGGTGAGCGCAAGGACGGATTCATGCAGGTCTATATCCGTGTTACCCATCGCAGAGTGCATGGGTATATCAAGACCGACAAGATGATTACGAAAAAGGAACTCTCCAAGTCAAAGGAGATTAAAGACCCGTTTGTGCTTAATTGGTGTTCGGAGCGGATACTGGAGTTTAATGACCGACTGAACAAAAAGGACATCAGCAGGTGGACAGTGGCCGAGGTCGTGGAATATCTCAAAACCGGTGAGGATGACATCTGCTTCAGCGACTACGCGCGCCACCATATCGACCGCATGGTGGACCGGTACCAGTTGCGCACGGCGCAGAACTATCGGCAGGCACTCGGACACATGGAGCGGTTCTATGGCACGAACAAAATCATGTTCGCGCAACTTACCTCAACGCAGATAACGAGGTGGATTCAGTCGCTGGAGCATACGCACAGGGCAAAGGAGATGTACCCGGTGTGTATGAGGCAGGTGTTCAAGGCTGCGGTTGAGGAGTACAATGACTATGACAACGGCAATCTGCGCATAAAGGTCAATCCGTGGGGAAAGGTAAAGATTCCACAGAGTGACCGCACGGTCAAGAAAGCTATTAGCCCGGAGGATTGCAGGCTGTTCTTTACCGCACCTCTCCCGGATACACGCATGGTCGATCCGTTGCCCGAACTGGGGCGCGATGTGGCGAAGATGGTGCTGTGTCTCGCAGGCATGAACACGGTCGACATCTACGAGCTGCGCAAGGAGGATTACCGAAACGGCTGTATCTGCTACAAGAGAGCCAAGACGAAGAAGTTTCGCGCCGATGACGCTTACTTTGAGATTCGTGTCGAGCCTATCATTCAGCCTTTAGTTGAGAAATATCTGGCCGAGGCTGACGACCCCTACTTGCTGAACTTTCACAAGCGGTTCACGTCCTCGGACTCGTTCAACGCGAATGTGAACAATGGCATAAAGCAGCTCTGCAAGAGCATGGGGATACCGAAGGAGCGTTGGTACAGCGCATACACGTTCCGTCACACTTGGGGTACTGTGGCGCAGAACGACTGTGGCGCGAGCATTGCGGAGGTGGCGTTTGGTATGAATCATTCGCATGGGCATACGATTACGCGAGGCTACATCAAGATTGATTTCACTCCGGCCTGGGAGTTGAATGCCAAAGTGATTGACTTTATCTTTTTCTCCACGGCAAAGAGCAAGCAGGGAATGGCGCGAGGGGTCGATGAGCCTGCCGACAAGTTGTTCAGGCTTTCTCCCAAGCGGATGGTCTATGCCCGTGCCTACTTTCGCGGAGAGGTTCTTTCCGAGGTCAGCGACATCGGCTTCGGGACCGTTGATGAGGTCATCGCCCGGCTTGCCGGGCAGTTGCCCGACACAATCCCGACCGGGTGTGCCGTGCAGTTTCGCATAAAGGACGTGGACGCTGACCGCGAGGCGGTGTATGAGCGTACGAAAGGGAAAGGGTTTTAGCATTCGGTCAAATCAAATGCGACATATTTTCCTCCCAGTTTTGCAAGGGCGTTTATCTCTTCAGTGCCGAGGGTGCATTCCTTGACCTTGATTGTGAGAATGCCATTTTCGAGGACAGCAGATTTTTCAACGAGGGCGTGCAACTCCGAGTATCTAAGTTCGGAAGTGATGATGATGTTGGTTACGCCAACAAGAGCCTTGATTGAGTTGTAGTTTCTATTCATCGCTATATGATTTTGAAATTTCACCTGCAAAGATAGCACGCACCCCGGCCCCCTTGCCTTTTAACTTTTGTTTTTCGCCCGACTTTGTTTCACAGCAGAGCCGGGCTTTCTCTTTTTCTTTTTGCGCGGAACTTTTTTCTTTTTCTCTTTATTGCTCCGCAGGATTACGGCGCGTCAGCCAAAAGAAAAAATCTTCAAAAAAATTTTTTAATGTCGGCGTTGTCGGAGCGAAGCGAACTACATCCGTCTCCTACTCCATATAAAAACTTTGATTTAAGTTTTTATTCTACATCCATAGGATATATTCGACTTAATATATCCTTCTACATCCATATAGGAATATCCATCGCGCGCACGCGTGAAGGTTAGCGTTTGGTTACACTTTGGTTTGCTTTTGGTTTTTGTTTGGTTATGTTTTGGTTTTTGTTTGGTTTTATTTTGGTTTCTGTTTGGTTCTTGTTTGGTTCGGTTTCGGTTGTCGAAATGGCGGTGCAGGAAAAAGAGAAAGCGACCAATCCTCTCGAACTGGTCGCCTAAAAAAACTACAAAAATTAAGAAATGAAAAACTATGTTGTGTCTAAAAGTAGATAAAATAGACCGCAGGGGCGCGTCAGTCGTCTTCGTCTTCGTCCGATTCTCCGCAGAGTTCGCGTAACCGGTCCTCTATGGTCGTGACTGAACCGCGAACGTCCATATCGACCTCAACGGCTTTCATCTTCGGTGTGTGGAACTCAAGCAGGCGCAGCTCTGCGTTGACGCGCTCGTTGGGATTGAGCGCAATCATGTCGGCCTCGAAGTCTGACATCGTGACAGGGTTGCCTTTGGAGTCAGTAAGTGGAATAAGGTCGATGACCTTGTAAACATTTCCCTCGGCGTCCTGCGTGAGGCGTTGACGCTGAATCTCACGCAATCCTCCAGTTACGGGGTCGGTCTGTACACGCGGCTCAAAGTATGCGAGGCTATGAGCGCGGAGATACCCTTTGAGCGGGTTTTCCTTGTTGGGCGTACCTTTTTGTCGCCCACCTGTTTTCTTACCTTTTGCCATGATACAAAACTTAAAAGTTGCCTGCAAAGATAGTGCTGTAAATTAGCGCACG
>NZ_PUEC01000062.1 GCF_003024805.1 Duncaniella muris | reverse complement strand
GCGCACACCTTACGGAAATCATCGAAGACCGCCATGGTCGCAAATCAATCATCGTGACATCACAGCTCCCCGAACTGGACTGGTACGAAGCAATCGGTGACTCCACAGTGGCAGATGCAATACTCGACCGCATTGTCCACACTGCTCATCGAATCACGCTTACCGGCGAAAGCGTCCGTAAGCTTAAAGCTATAAAAAGCAGATAAGACAAAATAAAATTGACCCCGTCGGCCAGAACGTTTTCAGGGGTCAATTCAAAATATTTTCAGGGGTCAATTCAACCTTGGCCTAAGGGGTCATCCGAGCCTGGGTTTTCCACAGGCTTTCAATGAAAAAATATTTATCGTGCCACCAATATGATGAAGTTGATATAGACCAACTTTTGTAACAGAAATATCGGTTTATCGTAGTTCGCGCATTTTATATGTGCCTAATTATCGTAGTTTTCAATGTGAGAATTTGCCGATTTACCGAAGTTTCATTATCTTTGCGCCATAAATACAAGATATTAATGGAGACTTCAGTACTGCTTGAAATATTACGTGACCAACGAGAAGAACTTGACTCACTTCGTTCCCAATGCTTTTGCAAACGAAAGGAAGAAGATATGGTTAAACTTGAGAGTAAAAAGGCTCAGGTAGTAATAGGAGTGCGCCGTAGTGGAAAATCAACATTGTGTTTCAATGTATTGAATAAGGCTCAGGCAAAATTTGCTTATGTGAATTTTGACGATGAGCGTTTAGTTCGTTTGTCAGCTGATGATCTGAACGATGTATTAAAATGCCTATACCAGATTTATGGTGACTTCACCCACCTATTTCTTGACGAGGCACAGAATATAGAGGGCTGGCATCTCTTTGTCAACAGATTGCTCCGGCACGGGATGAAGTTGATTATAACCGGCAGCAACGCGAAACTACTTAGTAGCGAACTTTCCACATATCTCACCGGACGCTACAATGAAATCGAATTATTTCCTTTCTCGTTCCGTGAATTTTGCGAAATGGAGAAAGTGGAAACGACGAATCTTTCTACAAAAACTGACGCCTTACTTCGCAGAGCATTTGACAAGTACATGGAGACAGGTGGTTTTCCGGAGATAATCAGTGGAGAAGAAACTGCCGAGGAATATATAGATACTCTGGTTTCAAATATTCTGGAAAGAGACATCGTGCAGCGTTTTAAGGTAAGATACAAAGATGCCTTTAAGTCACTGTCTCATCATCTTATGAATAATGCTCCATGCGAAGTTATATATACAGCTTTGCAGAAGACTTTTAATTTCAAAAATGACAAAACCGTTGAGAATTATGTCGGATACCTTTATCAGGCTTATCTCCTGAAACAGTTACGCAAATATTCTACCAAAAGCAGCGAGCGGATTCGTAATGCGAAATGCTACCCCATAGATGTATCGCTTATGAACGCCAGAAAGGATGCTTTTGCAAAAGATAATTTTGGATGGAGGCTTGAATCTCTGGTTTATTTGGCAATATGCAGAAAATATGGAGTCGGATACGATGTCTATTATCACAAAACAGAGTCTTACGAAGTTGATTTCGTAGTCTGTCATCGAGCAACGGTTGTTGAACTTGTACAGGTCTCCTATGACATATCCTCGGAAAAAACTCTCAATCGCGAAACTTCTGCTTTGGTGAAAGCCGGGACATCACTAAAATGTGACAAATTGACTTTGGTCACCGCCTTTGAGGAGCGTGAATTGGAGGTTCAGGGACAAGTCATTGATGTCTGTGCTGCTTACAAATGGCTTCTGATATAACCACATCGCTCGTTTTTAACTCCCCAATCCTGCTACAGCATAGAATAACAATCTTTAGAACGTAAAATATGACAGAATCAGACTTCATAAAAGCAATACAGCTTCTTTTCCCAAAAGGAAATCCTTTGAGAGAGTTCGCCGATTTTGTATCAAAAGGAAATAGCATTGAAAAGCTCACTTCGCTCCTTTTTGTCAAGGATCGTCTTGAATCGGAATATAAGTTAGCCGCCTTTGCCCAATTATACTCTCCAAATAACAATCACACCCGCTATCTTGAAGGCATTTCGTCCGCCCTATCCGAATGTAATAATCGCATAGTGCAACTGACGGATAAAGTCTTACAAGATGAGATGCAAAAGAAAGCCCTTGACAATATAAGAGAGATAATGAACAGAAGTGGATTCTGAGTCTCAACATTGGATACGGCGAGAACCTCGGTTCCGGTTTCCCTCTCATTCTCAACGCATGGCAGGAAAAGCACTGGTTAGAGCCGCAGCTCATTGAACAGCCTGAGCTGATGCAGGTTAAACTTGAACTGAAGATAGTTAGTGCCGAGAATCATACTGCCCCACAAAGAGGGCAGAAAGAGGGGCAGAAAGAATTGTCTCCACGCCAATTGGACATAATTCATCTATTGGAGAATACCCCCGATGCGACCATGCCAAAGATAGCGGAAGTCATGGCAATTACATACCGTACAGTCCGTAGGGATATGGAGTAGCTTCAAAAATCTGGAATTATATCGCGTGAAGGTGGACGCAAAGAAGGTAGATGGATTATAAATAAATTTTAATCCTTCATTCTGCCATTTTCATTTTCTATGCCTTATGGCGCATACGATGCGTCACGCCAAGTAAGCGGTATAAAACTTTCTGAAACGTTTTTTTGGGGGGGTATATTATAGGGCTTCGTTATGAATGGCTTGTAGTTTGTTAGATCGGTGAACACTTGGTGAATGGAGGTTGTTTGATATGCTGAATGTTGCTATGACGAAAATTTCAGTAAATCGGCATAGCTATTGGCATTCATATTCATCAACCCGTTAAATACCACCCCGCGAATGCCAAACCATACGACCTTACGCGATGTTGTGCCAATATTGGAAGATTTGAGGCAACTTACGAAAGCTCCGCTGGTAGCCAAACAGGATACAATTTTTTACAAGCGAATTGCCGAAGCCACCAGCAAACTATGTTCTATTGACATCGAAAACGCTATCATCGAATCTCACGCCTCTGGAGAAATCGGAAAGGTACAAGCTGACCAAACCCGAAATTACTGTGCCGAGATTGCAACAAGGCTACTTACATTCTGGAGTGTATTCCATACGTTGGACCGTGAACGTAAGAATAAATCCAAGGCAGACATGATAGACGGGTACGAAAGCAACCACTTCCTTAAAGAAGTGGAGATGTTCTATATCTGTGCAGCTCATTATGAGTACGCGCTAAAGGCTTGTCACAAAATCCCGGTGCCTGATGACTGGACGATAGATAAATACAAACAGGAAATCGAGCAATTCCATATGTCCGAAACCCGTGAGGGATGGCTTGAAAAGAAACGGGAGTTCCTTAAGAAATTACAGGAAAGCGTTGAATATGATGAATTTATATTGAAGCCATCATTCGATGTGTACCATGAGTTGCGAAGTGTCTGTCGTAGAATTTTCATAACGGTGGAGCGATACTTTCCGCCATGTGAAATTCGGCTACATCCGAAATGTAGGGAAACCTTTATCCAAAAGATGCAGGTTCCCAATGGTAGTTATCCGGCACCTGAACAACCTGTAAAACAGAATCAGACAAATACGAAATCATGCCGCCAATGGGAAGAAGATCTGTTCCCTATGATACTTGTTTCGGAGTTATACGAAGTTTGTTCTGATGTTTTCGACAGCACCGAGACTCAGTTCCATTCATCACTCAATCTCCACGGCAAACATGAACCCATAAAGATACGCCCCAAGCAGAAAATCAAGGCTTGCTGGAAAACCCAGGCTCGGATGACCCCTTAGGCCAAGGTTGAATTGACCCCTGAAAATATTTTGAATTGACCCCTGAAAACGTTCTGGCCGACGGGGTCAATTTTATTTTGTCTTATCTGCTTTTTATAGCTTTAAGCTTACGGACGCTTTCGCCGGTAAGCGTGATTCGATGAGCAGTGTGGACAATGCGGTCGAGTATTGCATCTGCCACTGTGGAGTCACCGATTGCTTCGTACCAGTCCAGTTCGGGGAGCTGTGATGTCACGATGATTGATTTGCGACCATGGCGGTCTTCGATGATTTCCGTAAGGTGTGCGC
>NZ_PUEC01000061.1 GCF_003024805.1 Duncaniella muris | reverse complement strand
ATAAAAAGCCGATAAGACAAAATAAAATTGACCCCGTCGGCCAGAACGTTTTCAGGGGTCAATTCAAAATATTTTCAGGGGTCAATTCAACCTTGGTCTAAGGGGTCATCCGAGCCTGGGTTTTCCAGTCAAGTATCATATCCACAGCCGCCTTGACAGCCTTTATTATGTTACTCTTGCCGGAAGCGTTTGCACCATAGATAGCAACCGTTTTCAGCAGTCTTTCATTCCCGACCGCAAATGTATTGTCGGCGAGGGCACGCGCCTCCTTTGTCTGGAGGTTGGCAGCCTGCAAATCCAGAGTTATCTTCTCATTTATCGAGAAAAAGTTAGTAAGAGTTATTTCCAATATCATTTCAAATGTTGTATTTGGAATTATTTTACAAATATAACACTTTGATTTGAATTATAGGTTATTTAGTACGCGATTTTTAGGATTGCACTGCGAAAACGGATAGAGGCGTTGGCGGGTCACTGACACCATCCGACCGCATCCCGACTATGGGAGAAGGCTACACACCGGTTTGCCTCAACGCCTTGTGAGGATGCTCCGGTGACGTCGCTTCCCTCACAAGACTCCAATCGGCAAATCAGTGTGCCATACGCCTTCTCCTTATAATGAATCTGAGCCGTCACGCCACTATCCGTTTGTTCAAGCCCACGGGAGCAAGAAAGCGTATGCCGCCGATAATTACGCCCTGCTCCATGTACGGCAACATACGCATACTTGCTCTTTCCGGTGCCATTGCTTTTATCTCAACGGTTTCCATTTTTCTTATGTCTGTCGTCCAGTGTCACCCTGCGGGGCTTTGCCGCCTCTATGTTTCATGCTGAGTATAAACGAAGTTCAAAGTTTATTCGCTCGAAGTTGATTAACACGACGGTACGGGGTATTCTTTGGCATTCGCGCAAAAAAATCTCCACAGCTCCCGGTGGTCGGTAGTATTTTTTTGTGCAAGTGCCGAACACCCCTTTGCTCCCGTCGTGCCGCAGGGTCAACGAGCGAACAAACTTCAAACAGCGATTATACGCATTAAAAAAAATATCGCCTTATGACACTGAACGACAGACATATTAAAAATACGAGCTTCACACCTTCTCCAGCTCATACCGCATTAAAAAAGGCGGCTAAGGTGGTGGGGATAGCAGTCGGGGCGGTTGTCGGGATTATTCTTTGGGCGATACTCAGACCGATATTCCGAGGTGTGGGGTGGCTAATCTCAATCCTTACCGAAATAGTGATTATCTACTGGATATTAACTCTATAAAACATTACGACTATGGCAACAAAAAGACATTCAAAGACTTGGGAGCAGCAAGCCAAATACTACGAGGTTGACAACATCGCCGACTATATGATAGAAACCTATCTCAACGGCAACATATCAACATATCGTCAGCTATACTATGAACTCAGACCCGCAGGGCGAAAACTTTTCATCAGTTGGCTTTTCCATACGGAACTCAACGCCATCGAGATAGAGAAAATGATACTCGCAACACTCTAAACACATACGACTATGGCAACCACAAAAGAAAACAAAGGCACACGAGCCTTTAACGAAACCATCAGGGCTTATCTTGAAGAACGAGCCGAGAATGACCCTCTGTTCGCAGTCAAGTTTGCAAACCCATCAAAATCAGTTGAGGAGTGCGTGACATTTTATGAGTAGAGATATATTATGAGAAGTCCATTTCAAAGCGGCTTGATATCCAGATGTCTATCTTGGCTACTTATCAGATGGACTTCTCATAAAGATTTAGTGCCCCAGCTGTTTAAGCCAGGTCAACAGGTTTTTGTCATTTTCCCATTCTCTTTCTGACATTTCAGATGTTGCACCTTTATAAGCTTGCTCCAAAGCTTCCCGTTTGGCTTTGGAGTCTGCTCTCGCATATACTCCGGTAGTGACTATCGAAGCATGGCCGAGGAAGTCCCTAAGGTCTACGATATGCATGGCTCCTTTATGAAGAAGGTTCATGGCTCTGCTGTGTCTTATGCAGTGCGGGCTTATTCTTTGCGGTATCAGCCCCGGATTCAGATGTCTTGCCATGTCTGCATATCTTTTTAGTATGTAGGCGATTCCTTCTCTTGTAAGTTTTTCGCCTCTGGAGTTTTGGAACAAAGGCGATGTATGAGAAACGAGCAATTTCTGATTTTCGGACATATACTGTTTAATCAGAGATACTTGTTCCTTTGAGAGTGGTACTATACGGGCTTTGTTCCCTTTGCCTATTATTTTAATTGTATATGGTTCCGACTGAATGCGAAGACTGCCGACGATTAAGTCTGCCATTTCCTGCACTCTTGCAGCGGTATCGTACATCAGAGCCAGAAGTGCAAGATGTCGGCGCCCCATTGAGGTCGATTGATCCGGCTGTTCGAGAATAAGCTTTATACCCTCAGGAGTAAGATACTCCAACGCCTTTTTTTCTGTTTTGGCCTTAGGTATGGACATAATATTCTGCCATTGAGCCATGCGATCGACATCTTTATACATTAAAAACCGACAGAAAGACTTCACCGCAGCCAACCGATAATTGCGTGTTGCAAGACTGATGCCTTTCTCAGTCTCTATCCAGTGGAGATAATCGAGTATGTTTTCCCTTGTTATATGCTTGAGCATAACACGATTGACATTTACAGACTTTTGCTTTTCCATAAAGATTATGAAGTCGATAAATGCCACCTTATACGAGGCCAGCGTGTGCTTGCTCACATTACGGTCATGAGGAAGATACTCGCTCATAAATGAGCTTAACCGGTTTGCAAAGTCTGTCTCAGTCATCATGGCTCTTTGATTTAGATGGATAGACAAACGCGTTAATCGCAGAGCTGTTTCTTTCGATGTCGGCATATGTGTTCCGAGTAAGACGCACATAATATTCAGTGGCTTCCAGGGAATGGTGTCCCATGCTTGCAGACAAAACAGGAAGTGCCGCATAGATATTCATGCCTTTTCTGGTCATGTTCGCCAAAGCATGTACCGCATAGGTATGTCGCAGAGAGTGGACACATGGACCTCTGGAACGACCACCATATTGTATCCCGCATTTTCTCAACAGACTTCTGAAGTTGGCGTACACAGCCTTATCCGTGACGGGAGTACCGTCCAGCTTTACAAACAGGTGATGTTCCGGATTTGTGAGTCCGGACAGCGGCATTCGGTTCCTGCACTCGATGTAGTCTCGGAGTACGTCCTTCATGGTGTCATGAAGGGCTATTATTCTCTCCGCCTCTCTTTTTGTGGCGTGTATGAGTATTGTGCCGTCCTGCAGGTTGACGTCCTTATTCCTGATTGAAAGAGCTTCGCCCATTCTTAGACCGGCACTGTATAAAAGCCGGTAAATGGTAGGGAGCGCCATGAGTGGGGAGTCGGCGTTGTTCTTGTGTGCTCTTTGGCGGTCTATTTCCATCCATATGGATGAAAGTTCTGATTCCGTGAACACGTAGGGCGTAAACGTGCTATGAGGTCTTCTCATAGCTCTGGGGACATAGCATTTACAACCTCTGCGATTCATCAGAGTAAGAAGTTTTCTCCAGACCGAGACTTTGTTATAGACAGTTCTTTCACTCTCGTTAATCCTTGTTTTGAGCCAGTCGGTAATAAAACTCTCACTCACAGATGTGTCTTTCAGGCCATAAGAGCAGGCAAAATCATCAAAGGCTTTCAAGGTCCCGGGAAGATGCGTGTTGACTGCGCCTGCGGCACGCTCCATTTCCATAAGTTGAGCCATATATGGAGCCAGAACGCTTTTATAATCAGTGTCGCTCATAAAATACCCCTCCTTTCTGATTATAGAATGTGTCCGGAACAAGCGGTACTTCAAGTGCACATTGCCGGAGCGATTCCATGTCTATGGACAGATAGCTCATAGTCGACTGACAACTCTGATGGCCAAGCACCTCGGAGATGGTTTCTATCGGCGTTGATTGTTTTAGAAGCGCCGAGGCAAGAGAGTGTCTGAGTGAATGTAGGCCATGATGCTTCCCCGTGACATTCACTCCACTGAGTGTGATCAGCCTGTTTATTTGGCTGCATACTGCATAGGCAGTTAGGGAGGTATATGGAGGTCTGTGCAGTATGAACAAATTCACAGCCGATGATTTCGGACGACCATTCTTAAGATAGTCTATTATGGCATTTCCGACCTCTGGCAGAAGTGGCAACTCTATGAAATTGCCGGTCTTTACCATCTTTTTTCTGATAAGATTGCTCTCCCAGTCTATCTCATCAAAAGTCAACGTGGATATATCTGACGCACGGAGTCCGAGTCTTGAAGCCAATAGGATGATTGCATAGTCTCTTTTTCCGAGAGCGCAGTTGCGATTGACGGATTCCTCGATTTTTACGACATCTTCAGATGAATAGAACGAAGGGATTCTCTCTTTGCGCCTGACTTTGAAAGCACGAA
>NZ_PUEC01000060.1 GCF_003024805.1 Duncaniella muris | reverse complement strand
AAAAACTTTACATATGCGCATACGATTCATCTCATCATGTTTTCTTGCAGCTGCGTTGCTGTTGGGGTCTTGCTCGACTCCGAAAAATATAACTTATTTTCCGGATCTTGGGACCGGTGCCGTGGTGCAGGCTGAGCGTCAGCTTGATATCAGGGTGAAGCCTGAGGATAAACTTTCGATTGTTGTCAATACGCAGGATCCGGCGCTGTCGGCTCTGTTTAATCTGCTGCAGGTCCAGAACCGTCTTGGAGGGACGACGTCAACGACAAAGAGCGTGGGCGATGCTTCGGGCGGCGGTAACGGTCAGGTGGCTTACTATACGGTTGATTCGGCGGGCGATATCAATTTTCCGGTGATCGGCAAGTTGCATATTGCGGGGATGACTCGCGAGCAGGTGGCGAATTATGTAGCTGAGCAGCTTGTCGGTAAGGATTTGGTGAAGGATCCGATAGTTACGGTTGAGTTTGCCAATACGGGTATCTCGGTTATCGGTGAGGTGTCGGCTCCGGGCCGCTATGAGTTTAACAAGGATCATCTGACGATCATTGATGCTATAGCTATGGCAGGCGATCTGACGATCAGCGGTATGCGCGAGAATATTCTTGTGTTGCGCAATGTGGGCGGCGGTAAGCAGGAGGCTTACAGGGTGAATCTGCTTGACGCGCAGAGTCTGGCTTCGTCGCCGGTGTTTTATCTGCAGCAGGACGATGTGATCTACGTGGAACCTAATGACAAGAAGAAGCGCGAGACGACGCCTAACGGCAATACGCCTTACACGCCTTCGTTCTGGGTTTCAATGGGTTCGTTCGGTCTGACAATAGCAACACTTATCATCACTCTCACAAAATAAGCAATGGCAGAGACTATTAAATCAGAGGCAAGGAAGAGTGTCAACGCGGGCAGCGCCGTGCCGTTGACGGATATATTGTACAGGACGCTGCATCACTGGCCGTGGGTGTTGCTCTCGCTGGTGGTGTGTGTGGGTGCTGCTGTGGTGTATCTGCTGTGTACTCCTAAGGTTTATACGACTACGGCGTCGATCATGATCAAGGACGAGGCTGCCGGTAAGTCGGCGGGGGCTGAGGATTTCGGCGATTTCGGGCTGTTTCAGAATAAGACTAACATACAGAATGAGATCACTACTCTGAAGTCGGCTGATCTGATGGAAGAGGTGGTGAGACGTCTGAATCTGGATATGAATTATTATATTCCGGGGCGTTTTCATGATGTGGTGGCCTATGGCTCGAATCTTCCTGTGAGGGTCGAGATGCCTGGGTTTGCTGAAAATGGTTCGGCGTTGTTCAGAGTTGAGGTCGACGGGGCCGGAAAGGTTTCGGTGTCAGATGTCAAGTCGGGTGACCTGAAGTCGGAAGAGCGGGTTCAGGGCGCTATGAACGATACGCTCATGACGGTCGTCGGGCCGATGGTCGTGGTGGCTGCCGAGGGTTATAAGCCCGGTGAGGCGGTGGAACTGAATGTTGTCAAAGCTCCGGTTTCGGCTACTGCCGGTGGCTATGAGAGCCGTATGGTGATAGCGATGAGCGGTGACAAGAGCAGTGTGATCAATCTGACGGTTACTGATCAGTCGACCCAGCGTGCGCAGGCGCTGCTGAGCACGCTGATCGGTGTCTATAATGAGTATTGGATTCGCGACAAGAATCAGATTGCTGTCTCGACGTCGAATTTTATCAATGAGCGTCTGGGTGTGATCGAGAGTGAGCTCGGAAATGTGGATTCGGATATTTCTTCTTATAAGAGTCAGCATCTGATTCCGGATGTCAGTGCGGCGTCGTCGATGTATATGTCGCAGAATCAGCAGATTTCGCAGCAGATCATGGATCTGAGGAATCAGCTGAAGCAGACGCTGTATATAAAGTCGTATCTTGGAGCTGCAAGCGATAACGAGAAGATGCTTCCGATGAATTCGGGTGTGGCCAATGTGGACATACAGTCGCAGATTACTGATTACAACAATCTTGTGCTTCAGCGTAATTCGCTGCTGGCCAAGTCGTCGGACAAGAATCCGCTGGTTGTCCAGCTGAACGAGCAGATGGATCAGATGCGTCATGCGATACTGGCGTCGGTCGATAATTCGATCAATGCTCTGAACATGCAGATTTCGAGTCTGCAGGGTTCGCAGGCGTCGACTACGTCGAAAATCGCTTCGAATCCTTCGCAGGCCAAGTATCTTCTGAGTGTGGAGCGCCAGCAGAAGGTGAAGGAGTCGCTCTATCTGTTCCTGCTTCAGAAGCGTGAGGAGAACGAGCTTTCGCAGGCATTTACGGCTTATAATACCCGTGTGGTCAATAAGCCGGCAAGTTTCGGCCCGACTGCGCCGAATACGCGCAATATATTGATGATGAGCTTTCTGCTTGGTCTGGCGATTCCGTTCGGGGTGGTCTATCTGATGGAGAGCAACAACACTAAGGTGCGCGGGCGCAAGGATGTGGAGCATCTGGCTGTGCCTTTTCTCGGCGAGCTGCCGCAAGACGGACACGAGAAGAAGAAGGAGGCCGGCGAGGCGAACACGATCGTGGTCAAGGGCGGCAAGCGTGATATCATCAACGAGGCGTTCCGCGTACTCAGGACCAATGTTGAGTTTATGTGCAACAGTTCGGAGGGCAACAAGGTGATTGCCATGACGTCGTTCAATCCTGGTTCGGGCAAGTCGTTCGTTTCGATGAACTTAGGCATGGCTATCGCTCTGAAGGGCAAGAAGGTTCTGATTGTCGACGGCGATATGCGCCACGGTTCGACGTCGGCCTATATGGGTTCTCCAGCAAAGGGCCTGGCTGATTATCTGGGTGGTGCTGTGTCTGAGGTCGATACGCTGATTGTCAAGACTCCGGAGTGTCAGAACATGCAGGTGCTTCCGATCGGTTCTATTCCGCCCAATCCGACGGAGCTGCTTGAGTCGCCGCGTTTCGGTGAGCTGATCGGTGAGCTTAAGTCGAGGTTTGACTATATTATCATCGACTGTCCGCCGATCGAGGTTGTGGCTGATGCTCAGATCATCGACAAGTTTGCCGACCGGACGTTCTTCGTGATCCGAGCCGGTCTGTTCGACCGTTCGATGCTTCCGGAACTCGACCGGCTGTATGAGGAGAAGAAGTATCGCAACATGTCGTTTATCCTCAACGGTTCCCGCAATGACCAGGGCCGCTACGGCTATAGCCATACCTATCGCTACGGTTACGGATATGGCTACGGGTATGGGTATAATTACGGCAGCGGGGAGAAGAAAAAATAAAATCAAGAAATAGTAACAATGAATATCGCAGTCGCAGGGACCGGATATGTCGGTCTGAGTATAGCCACTCTGCTGGCGCAGCACAATAAGGTGACAGCCGTTGATGTCATCCCCGAAAAAGTCGAGAAGATCAATCGGCGCATCTCGCCCATTCAGGATGAGTATATCGAAAAATATCTCGTTGAAAAGGGACTGGATCTGACCGCTACGCTTGATGGTGGGGAGGCTTACCGCGAGGCCGATTTCGTGGTTATAGCCGCTCCGACCAACTATGATCCGGTAAAGAATTATTTCGATACGCACTGCATAGAGGATGTCATAGATCTCGTGCTCGAAGTCAACCCCGATGCGGTGATGGTGATAAAATCCACCATACCTGTGGGCTATTGCCGCAGTCTTTATGTGAAATATGCGGCCAAGGGGGTCAGCAGGTTCAATCTTCTGTTCTCGCCGGAGTTTCTCAGAGAAAGCAAGGCGCTGTATGACAATCTCTACCCCTCCCGAATCATAGTGGGCTATCCGAAGATTATCGACAATCCGGAGTTTGCAGAGGAAAATGATGCGATCCGGACTATTGCCGATGTCGAATTTCTTGAATCAAAAGCCCATGAGTTTGCATCGCTGTTGCAGCAAGGTGCTATAAAACAGGAAATTCCCACTCTTTTTATGGGCATGAAGGAGGCTGAGGCTGTGAAACTCTTCGCCAATACCTATCTCGCGCTTCGCGTCAGCTATTTCAACGAGCTTGATACATATGCCGAGGTCAAAGGCCTTGATTCCCAGGCTATCATCGAGGGCATAGGCCTTGATCCGCGCATCGGTACACACTACAATAATCCGTCGTTCGGTTACGGTGGCTACTGTCTGCCGAAGGACACCAAGCAGCTGCTGGCCAACTATGCCGACGTGCCCCAGCAGATGATGACGGCCATCGTCGAGAGCAACCGCACACGTAAAGATTTTATTGCCGACCAGGTGCTTAGAATGGCGGAGTGGTATGACTATTCCTCGGCCAACCACTTCGGATCTGCCAGCGAACGCCCTGTGACAATCGGTGTCTATCGTCTGACGATGAAATCGAATTCCGATAATTTCCGCCAGTCATCTATTCAGGGAGTGATGAAGCGTATCAAGGCCAAAGGCGCCGAGGTCATCATCTATGAGCCT
>NZ_PUEC01000006.1 GCF_003024805.1 Duncaniella muris | reverse complement strand
GACGGCAATGACCGTCAGACACCATCCCACCGGAACATACGCGGTAAAGAATATTTTGCCGCGAGCATAAAACTATCAGCCAACAACAACGAACAACATGGAAACGAACAATAAAACCACGCCAATAACAGCGGAGAAAGACCGCAACTCCATCTCTCTGGATCTGATGCACCGTATGCGCTTACACGGCATGTCGGCAGCGTTCTCCGAAAGTCTTCAGGCCACATTCGCCGAGACAATGACACCTGACAGCTTTCTGAACTGGCTGTTATCCAGAGAATGGGACTACAGGGCCGCACGCAATATTGAGCGCCTGGTGAAAAACGCAAACTTCAGATACGACGACGCGTCGGTGGCGCAGATTGACTATAACCTTCCGCGTGGCCTGGATCGTAATCAGATGGAGCGTCTCGCATCGCTGGACTTTATCCGTAAAGGTGAAAACCTGTTCATCACAGGCTGTTCTGGTACGGGCAAAAGCTATCTGGCAACAGCACTGGGATACGAGGCATGCAAGGCCGGTATGCGCGTGCTGTACGCGAACGCATCCAAACTGATGGGAACCCTGAAAATCGCCAAAAACAAAGGAACAATCGAAACGGAGCTCAAGAAACTCGAAAAAACGCAGCTCCTGATCCTCGACGATCTCTTTCTGGTGCCTCTCGACGCCAAGGAACGCGCACACCTTACGGAAATCATCGAAGACCGCCATGGTCGCAAATCAATCATCGTGACATCACAGCTCCCCGAACTGGACTGGTACGAAGCAATCGGTGACTCCACAGTGGCAGATGCAATACTCGATCGCATTGTCCACACTGCTCATCGAATCACGCTTACCGGCGAAAGCGTCCGTAAGCTTAAAGCTATAAAAAGCCGATAAGACAAAATAAAATTGACCCCGTCGGCCAGAACGTTTTCAGGGGTCAATTCAAAATATTTTCAGGGGTCAATTCAACCTTGGTCTAAGGGGTCATCCGAGCCTGGGTTTTCCATCGCCAACCGCACCCTCGGAAAAGCGATGTGCCGTCTGCACGGATTCAACCGACAGGCCGAGGAGCGCGGCGCGGCATGGTGCAAAGCCAACGCGGAGCATTTCGTGAGCTGCATCAACTCCTATCTCGGCCTCATGCGGCAAGGACAGGAATATGGTATGCGCCGGGCTTTCTGCGGTAGGATCTCCGAGGCGTGGATGAAATACATTGTGGTGGAATGGGACTTCACCAAGATAATACTAAAACAGAAATACAAACACCGCGAGCGCGTGAAGCGTATGCTCCGCCGCAAGCGTAAACAAGCATCAAGAAACAGAATACCAAAAGCAAAGCGAATGACAGCACGAGTTTTCAGCGGGGAGACGCTCCCTGCCGTTGAGCAGTTCAACACCGGTCGCAAAAGGGGTTGCATTGTTCGTTGGGACTACGAGCCTGTCAAGACAACAATCCCCGAAGTTGACAAACGCGCCGCGTTCCGCAAGCGCAAGGCGTTGAGCCGCGCCGCCAAAAACGGCACACCCCCTCCCGCCGAGGAACCGCAGCAGGGCAAGGAGGTTGACAGCGGCCTTGTGGCCTATTCTGAAATGCGCTACTTAGGCATTCCCGACCCGGAGCGAGTTGTGGCCGACATTCAGTATGACCTCGACCTGCGTTACGGCGACACACCGCGCCCGGAGATTGATTTCGACGCTTACCGCTCGGCCATAGCCGCGCTCAACAAAGCGTGAGGCGATGGCACGGTCAATCGCCGAGATAAAGGCTCAGATATGCGAGACCTTTATCTCACAGGACGCTATCCGCACAGGGTACGGACTGAAAGAGAACCAATCCTTTGACAAGGCTTTCTCCCCGGTGTCGCTGGAGAGCCTGATGTTCTACGTCGTCGCCTCCTGTATATGGCTGCTCGAAAAACTTTTTGACCGCCACCGCGAGGAGGTGGACGCGAGGATAGATGCCCTGCGCCCGCACACGCTCCGTTGGTACGTTACAAAGACCCTCGCCTATATGCGTGGCAAGGATCTCATAATGACCGACGGCGTGGTCGTGGCTGACTACTACGACACGTCGGGAATGACGGAGGCCGACATCGAAAAGGCGCGTGTGGTGAAATACGCGGTCGCCACCGAGGACAACACGCAGGTGTTCATCAAGGTTGCCGCGAGGGGCAACAACGGCCAGCCCACGCCTCTGCAGCCCGATGACCTCGCCGGACTGAAAGGCTACCTCTCGCAGATAAAGGACGCGGGAGTGGCCATAAAGGTGCTGAACGAACCCGCCGACAATATGCGCGTGGAACTCGTGGTGCTTTATGATCCGGCCATACTCACGGCGCAGCCCACAGGCAACGGTCGCCCGGATGCGGACGGCTACACGGCCATAAGACTGCTGCGCGACGGCAAGGACGTGATAACCGAGGCCGTGAGCGGTGTCATATCCAAGCTGCCTTTCAACGGCGAATACCGAAACTCCGACCTTATGGCCGCTTTGCAGTCCATTGAGGGAGTGCGCGTGGCCGACATCGTGAAAGTGGAGGCCGCAGCCGGAGGCTCGGAGGCTTACTCGCGTGTCGTCGGCTACCGCCGTCCCTATTCGGGTTATTACGCATTGCAGAACCTCACGGTCAGAGGCCGTGCCTATCAAGTGGCCGAATGATGATTTTTGACATAGATTTCGACAAGTGGATAGCGACCATGCTGCCGACGTTCCTGCGTCTGCGCCGGGTGTTCGCTTTCTGCCGCGCCTTATGCTCGCCGCTCTACCTCGGCGACGACACAGGGCTGTACCCGCGCTTCCTGCGGGCGCGTGGCGACCACATATACAGGTTGAGCCACAACGGGCAGGTGTGCTATCTCCGCGCCGCTCTCAACGACGCTTTCAATCTGAAAAAAGGGTTTGAGATCGAGGACGCGGGGGCATACGAGGGGGAGTGGGTCTATGCAAAAGACCCGACGATGCCGAACCAGTTGCTCGCCGTGGACGAGAAGAAGAACCGCAAGCCCGTAGAGGGTGAGCCGCCGGAACATCCGACACCGCTGCTCGCCGACGAAGCGCGGCTCAACGCGCCGCAGAACTCGTTCATCGTGCGCGTCCCCAACAACATCTACACAACGCAGCTCGACAAGGTGAAGGCCATTGTGGAGCAATACAGAATCCTTTCAAAAACTCCGATTTACACCCCAACAAACTCAAGCAATGAACAGAGCGGAATATTTATCAACGGCGGTCGCAAGTGGTGGCAATGGCCTGTATCCATTATCGACGCAGGGGCTGTCGTTCATACAAGACCAGATTACCTTTTTACAGGCATTCGCAAGGATAGGCGGTAAACGTTACATCCTGCTCGCACCTACGGCCACCGCCGACGGCGTTGTGGTGATAGACGGCGAGGTGCTGCGCTTCAAGGCCGCAGCCAAGCCGGGCAACGGCATTCAGATCCGGGAGACAACCGAGAACATCGTGGCCGACGGCACGACCTACCGCGAGGCGCGGATTTACCGTTACGCCGAATATGTGCCGACATATACAAAGAACGTGCCGGGATTATATCCGGCCTCCGGGTTCTCGATGATAGAAACCAACGACCAGTTGGCAAAGAAACTGCTCGACTACACCGCCGTCAACAGCGACCTCGCCAAGAAACTCACCGTATTGTCTACCGACAGCCTCACCCGCGTTCAGTTGGACGCGCAAAAGGACAACGTGCGTCTTAACTGCCGCAAGGGGTGTTTCGCTCTGAACGGCGCGGAGGAATACACGATTAACGTCTACCGCCACAGCGCGAACAACATCACACAGGAACAGATCCTGCCCGACCTGCGCCGCTACGTCCGCTATTGGAACAGCGCGGCAAAGACGTGGGGAGGTTTCTACCCGGTAACGGAAAACCTGCATATCGACGTTAAGGTGGTAAAAGGCTCGACCGTCTATGTGCGCCACGGCTTTATCCCGGAGGGGGTTCAGCTTGTGCTGCTCCGCAAGAAGAAGCGCAGCCGAAAGCGTCGTTCCGGCGGCACGACAGGCACAAACGCCGCGTGGAAAGGCAAGAGTATGCTCCGGCAACCGAAGAACCAATACGTGCATTACAAGGGCGTGATACTCTCCACCTCCTCACCCAACAACTGGTATGTGCCTAAGTGCATAGGCGTAACCGACAAGGAGGACAATGCCCTTATCGGAAAGGAACTCGGATCTGTCTGCTCGGATATGATTGTGGCAAGCGGGAGTCTGTCAGAAATCGCCGCCGGGAACGGCCTCTACAAAGTGGTCGGAACTCGCGTCAAAGCTTCCAGGAAAGGCACAAAGCCCAAGACACAGGCTTGCTGCTATGCGCGGATCGCGTTGCAGTTTGCCGCAGCCGGGAAGACGTTCAAGAGCGCGGGCGGCGAGATGGCGCGTATGAAATACCGCCTTTGGTTTCATCTCGACAAGAAGACCAACAAGACCGTGGTGCGCCGTGGGTTCTCTGCCGATTAGGGACAAAAAAAGAGGGGCGGTTGAAAAACTGCTCCTCTAAAAACCCCGGCGGTCGTAACTCAATATATGCTCTGTTGTGAAATCTTGTAGGTTGTCGCTGACTAATCCAGTCGGTGCTTCGTTCAAAATCATCTCAACGGGGTCTATAAGACGCTCAATCCCTGCTGTCGGACGCGGCCATTGCCGCGATAACTTAGTGTGAGAGGGAATCGCACATGCCGCACACACCATACACTATCTTGAAATCGAAATCGCAAAACTGTCGAGGGTGTAATGCATGGCGCAAAGATATATGTTAAAATCTTAACCCCAATGAAATAGCCGATGAAAAAAACAGAATAAACGAAAACATACGTCGGTGGGCAATAAAAAACAGCCCCCGACTTGATTGTAGGACGCCAATCACATACAATCACAAAGCAGCGGCACACCGCGCAGTCGAGGGCTGTTATAGCCTTTTGACCGCCGTGTGTCGCTGCTTTTAGTATGTGATTGGCACTGCAAAATTACGCAAAAGGGGCGAGATAACCAACCGTTTCACTAACTATCAAACCCCATTTTATGCTGAATGACTGACAGCAACAGTCTCCCCACGGAGATTTACAAGGAGACCTCCTCGCTCGGACGGCTTCTGATAAAGCCTGTTGATAAGGCCACCGCAAAGGAAATGATTGTCAAGAACCACTACTCCCACAAATGGAATGACGGAGGTTTCGGTGTCTACAACTTCGGAATCTTCCGCGCCGACGAACCCGACCGTTGCCTCGGAGTGGCCGTCTACGGCTACATGAAGAACCCCAAAGCCCGGATATTCACGCACCCCAACCCGAAAGCGTGGATGTGCGAACTCAACCGTATGTGGATAGATGATGAACTCGGTCACAATGCCGAAAGTATTCTGATAGCAGCCTCGATCAAGCTGCTGCGCCGCCTTGACCCCGACCTCGTGGCCGTGCAGAGTTTCGCCGACGGTCGCCTCGGCTGCGGAACTATCTACAAAGCCGCCAACTTTCAGTATTACGGCTTTCACCTCACAAAGTTTCTGCGCAATAGACGCAGCGGCGAGATGGTACACGAGCAGATATTCACCAACTCAACATCGCCGTCGGGCTTTCTACGCGCCAATGTCGGGATGCTGATAGGCGATTTTGAAGTGTTCCACGTCAAGACCTACCGATACATTTACGCGCTCGACAAGCGTTTTCGGTGCGTAAAGCCGCAGCAACCTTATCCAGCATACGACAAAGGGATGGAAGCGACCGAATGGAAGCGCGACCGCTCGAAAATGATAGAAAGATGCGTCGGAATACTTACGAAAATGGCCGCAGATTCGGTGTGAACGCGGCCAAGATAACAATACAAAGTTAAGAAAAATCCCTCAAACTGCAAAAAGTTTGAGGGATTATTTTGCTGTAAAAATAACTATTTTTCAACCGATTAAACAGCGTTTGAGCGATGATTGAACGGCGGTCAAACAGACGCGCCCGAAATGGCCGGAAAACACCAAAAAATGTACTTTTCGTTTTTCAAAATTGCACTTTTCGTTTTGCCGATTATAAATATGTTGAAAATTATTCGAAATTATCGGCTCATGACCGCCGCGAAGCATTGGAAACGCTTAAACGGGCTTATCGGAATTATGATCCGGCGGAAGCCGCGCCTGCGATTTCAAAAATCTTTTATGTGATATTCCGCTCTGGCTTTTATAGCGCAGTCATGCTCTTTTATTTAAGAAATTGCCTGAAATTCAGGTTGCAGTGCTTTAAGGCCGTTTTTAAACGACCTCTTGGAAGAGCCTGTCAGCGTCTTTTGTCCGCTCGGTAAAAGTCAGTTGCAGAGGTAAACTGTATGACAAAAGTTCCGGAAGTCGGTGACAAGACTTCCGGAACTTTTGATTGTGTTGGATCGGTGGGATTTACAAGATGATAGGCGTCTTATTCGTGCTTGCGGTCCATAGCATACCAGGCATAGGCTATGTAGGCAGCCACTGCAGGAACGATTATGGAAACCCAGCTCATGCAGGTGAGAGTAAAGTGGCTCGATGAGCTGTTGAAGATGGTAAGCGATGACGATGGGTCGGTGAGCGAGGGGTAGTAGGGGGTGTTGTTGTAGCCTGCTATCCAGAAGAGGCAGAGCACCACCAGTATGGTGCCTGTTCCGCACCACCAGATGCCGTCGGTCCAGTGGTCGGCAAGAGTGGAGCGAATGATTGCGTAGAGCACCATCACTACTCCGATCAGGAAGATGGCCAGAGTCCAGGGCATTTCCACCAGATTGTGGAAGTATTTGAACTCGCGCGGAGCGAAAGTGCTCCGCAGGCCGTCGATCCCGCCGTTGAAAGTGGTCTCCAGTCCGGTTGACGTGAGGAGAACCCCGGCGAAGATGAGGAAGAGCACCACGAATATGGCACCGTTGACCATGACTCGGCGGCGGTTGGCCTTGAAAAAGCTGTCAGGGTTGGAATTGTTGTTGAGCAGATAGAGTGCTCCCTGCGTGCGGGCAAGGAAGAGAACGGTGAAGCCGAGCAGCAGGTTCTTCCAGTTGAATATGGCCTCGAAACCGTGGGAGGGAGCCCAGACTGAGATCACCGGAGAAGAACCGTCGAGAATGTTGCCTTTGCTGACTGAAAACTCAGCCCCGAAGAAGAACATCGAGACAGCCACGCCGAGCAGAATGCAGCCCACGCAGCCGTTGATGAAGAGAAAGGTGTCGTAGGTGCGGGTGCCGAAGATGTTGCCCGGCTTTGTGCGGAATTCATAGCTGACAGCCTGGAGCACGAAGCTGATCAGTATGAGCATCCACAGCCAGTAGGCGCCTCCGAAACTTGTGGAGTAGAAAAGCGGGAACGATGCGAAGAAGGCACCTCCGAAAACCACCAGAGTGGTGAACGTGAGTTCCCATTTGTGGCCGAAAGAACTGATCATACGGCGCGAGGCCTCGGAAGAGTCGCTGACGGAAAGCAGAAACGTCTGTCCTCCCTGCACGAAAAGCAGGAACACCAGCAGTGCGCCGAGCACAGAAATGAGCAGCCACCAATATATCTGTAAGGATTCAAGTTCCATGATTTATGTCTGTTTGAGGGTGAGAAATCGGGTTAGTGGTTTTCAGGTCCGCGTCTGATCTGGTTGATCATGATTGTGACCTCGGCCACGAGCAGGGCTGTGAATACGGCGGCAAACATCCAGAATGTCAGCTGTACGGTAGAGGCCGAGATGGCCGAGATAGCGGCGCGGGCGGGCATCAGGCCTTCGATGATCCAGGGCTGGCGTCCGACTTCTGCAGTCACCCACCCGGCTTCTGAGCAGATCCACACCACAGGGATGGTCAGTATGGCCACCCACTGCCACCACTTGCGTTCCCAAAGGCGTCCGCCACGGGCCGAGCTGATGACGGCGAGTATGAAGAAAAGCAGGAGATAGCCTCCGGCAAGCACCATGATGTGGAACGAATAGAATGTCATGCCCACAGGCGGAATCGCCTCCTCAGGGCTGTCGAGATATCCGTAGCCGAAATAGCGGTAGTCTTCCTTGAGACGGGCGCGTGCTTCGGCCATAGCCGCGGTATCGCCGTCGGTCATGGCCCGGTCGAAGTCACGGAGGGCCTCATGGGCGCGTTTGCCTATGGCTATGCGTTCGGCATATGATTCAGTCCTGATGGTGTCGCCTTCCGGCGTGAGGCTTATGCCTTCGATAAGATCATTGATGCCGGGCACGAAGGTGTTGGCATCGTGGTTGGCGAGGATCGAGAGACCGTAGGGGATCGAGATGTCGAAAAGGAAGGGATCTTTGCCGTCATTGAGAGTCTTTGACGGGTCGAGCAGACCGAAGCCCACTATCTCCTGGCCTACTTTGCCGTTATATAGTCCCTCCATCGCAGCGAGTTTCATGGGCTGCACCCTCGCTACCTGGACTGCCGAGCCGTCGCCGGTCCAGAGTGTCAGCACGATGCCTGCGAGGCCTGTCCATCCGGCTATGCGGATCGAGTCGAGAGCGAATTCACGGCGCTTGTTTTTCATCAGAAACCAGGCGCTGACGCCGCAGACAAACACTGCGCCTACCACCCAGCCGTCAAACACGGCATGGAAGAACTTGTTGATGGCCACGGGCGAAAGCACCACGTCCCAGAAGTTGTCCATGACGTTGCGCATCTGTGCCGGGTCGAATTCCATGCCGACGGGATATTGCATCCATGCGTTGGCAATCAGTATCCACAGGGCCGAGATCGAGGCTCCGAGGGCTGTCAGCCATGTGGAAGCGAGGTGGAATCCGGGGCTGACTTTTTTCCATCCGAAGAACATGACGGCAATGAAGGTTGCTTCCATGAAGAAGGCGAGCAGGCCCTCGATGGCAAGCGGCGCTCCGAAAATGTCGCCCACAAACCAGCTGTAGTTCGACCAGTTTGTGCCGAATTCGAATTCAAGGATAATTCCGGTGGCCACTCCCATAGCGAAGTTTATGCCAAAGAGTGTCATCCAGAACTTGGTAATTTGGAGCCATTTTTCGCTTCGGGTGCGGAAATAGATGGTCTCCATGATTCCGACTATCACGCTCAGGCCGAGTGTCAGCGGCACAAAGAGCCAGTGATACATGGCTGTGAGGGCAAACTGCCATCGCGACCAGTCGACTACGGTCATCAAATCGTCCATACTCTCGTGTTTTTTATAAGTTGTTTTTTATAGTTGAAAGAGATAGAAAGTCTGTTGAGTGTGTGTTTGTAAATGGCAGAATATTTCCGGAGCTTAACGGTTGAGAAGAGACTCCCTCACTGCCTCGGCCCTTTGGGCATCGGTGTCATAGTCGCGTGACAGGATGTCTGGGAAGAAGAAGAGTTTGAAAATGAAAAACAGAATGAACAGTTTGATGATTATCAGCAACCATAGCTTCCGGCCTACAGTCATCGAGCGGAATCCATCGGCATAGAAGCGGTATATGCGGTGGGTCACGGTTCCGAAGGCTGAGAGCCGAGAGCGGAGGTGAGCCTGTGATTTTGTCTGAGTTCTGTCCATATGCTGTTATAACAATCTCTGAATGTCAAAAGTGATGACAGTGAGGCAAATTTATATAAATTTTTCGCAGCGAGAAAAAAAGTATAGCTGTTATATAGCATATTCAGTCACATGCTATATGTGGGAGTAATTTAGGGTTTAAAGTAGGAAGATGGAGATGTCTGATGCCTGTGGTTGGATTTCCTGCATAAAAAACTCCGGCTCGTAATTTTTTACGGGCCGGAGGATTATAAGAAGTGGATATGGTTCCGGGCGGTTATGCCTTGGCTGCTTTCTTGGCGTTGCGGCGGGCATCGGTGAGGTAAGCCACGGGAGCTGCCACGTAGATTGTGGCGAGAGTGCCGATGATCACACCGAAGATCATTGCGAATACGAATGAGCGGATCGCGTCACCGCCGAGGATGAAGATGCACAGGAGCACGAGGAGCGTTGAGCATGAGGTCATCACTGTACGGCCGAGAGTAGAGTTCATCGAGCTGTTGATGGTGTCGAAGAAGTTCTGTTTCGGATAGAGCTGAACGTTTTCACGCACACGGTCGAAGACTACCACGGTGTCATTGATCTGATAACCGATAACCGTAAGGATGGCGGCGATGAATGACTGGTCGATTTCCATAGCGAAGGGGAAGAGGCCCCAGAAGAGCGAGTAGAAACCGATGATGGTGAAGGCTGTGAAGGCTACAGCTGCAAGTGCGCCGAGCGAGAAGGCGATGTTGCGGAAACGGAGCAGGATGTAGAAGAACATGGCCAGAAGGGCGAGGATCACGGCGATGTAAGCGTCGGTGCGCATGTCGTTGGCCACGGTCGGACCTACTTTCTGCGATGACATGATGCCGATGTTCTCGTTAGTGGTCGAGAAGTCTTCGATGCTCATTCCGTTGAGCTGGTTCTCAAGGCCCTTGTAGAGGATGCCGGTGATTTCGTTGTCGATGCCTTCTTCGTCAGAGTCGATCTTGTAGTTGGTCGAGATGCGGACCTTGGTGTCGTCGTCAATGGTGATGACACTGAGCTGTGCACCGTCAAAGAGGGGTGCGAGCTGAGCCTGGAGTTCGTGGGTCTTCACAGGATGATCGAACTGAACCACATAGTTGCGGCCGCCTGAGAAGTCGATGCCCTGGTTGAGGCCGCGGGCAAAGAACGAGATGATCACTATGGCTACAACCGCGCCGACAATTCCGAAGCTGACCTTGCGGGCGCCGAGGAAATTGAAGTGGGTGTCAGAGAACATCTTGGCCGAAAGGGGAGTGGTGAATGTCAGCTTTTCGAAGGGCTTGGTCTTGGCACACATTATATATATAAGGCGTGTCAGGTAGACGGCGGTGAAGAATGAGCAGACAATACCGATGATGAGGGTGGTGGCGAAGCCTTTGATAGGACCTGTTCCGAAGAGAAGGAGGATCACACCTGTGATGATCGAAGTGAGGTTCGAGTCAAAGATGGCTGAGAATGCGTTGCTGTAACCATCGGCGATGGCGGTGCGTACGCTCTTGCCGGCGCGGAGTTCTTCTTTGGCACGTTCGTAGATGAGCACGTTGGCGTCAACTGCCATACCGAGCGCGAGCACGATACCGGCGATGCCGGAGAGTGTCAGCACGGCCTGGAATGACGCGAGGATGCCGAAGGTGAAGAAGATGTTGAAGATGAGGGCGATGTTGGCGATGATGCCGGGGACAAGGCCGTAGAAGAGACACATGAAGATCATCAGGAGCACGATGGCGATGATGAACGACCAGAGACCGTCGTGGATGGCCTGTTCGCCGAGCGACGGACCGATCACGGTGTCGGAGATGATGTCGACCTTGGCTGCCATCTTGCCGCTCTTGAGCACGTTGGCAAGGTCTTTTGCTTCATCGGTGGTGAAGTTGCCGGTGATCTGCGAGCGTCCGCCTTCGATCACTGAGTTGACGTTGGGCGAAGAGTAGACCTGATTGTCAAGCACGATAGCCACGGGCTTGTTGAGGTTGGCGGCAGTGATGCGGGCCCACTGGCGGGCTGCTTCGGGTTTCATGTTCATTGAAACGTAGTTGCCGTTCATGGCTTCGTAGTCGCTGGTAGCTGAAGTGATGACGTCGCCGCTGAGTGCGGGTTTGCCGTTTGAGGTCTTGAGGGCTACGAGCTGATAGATGCTGAGGTTGCGCTTGCCGCGTACGGAGTCGTCGACCTGTACTATCTCAGGCTTGAATTCCCATGCAAGTTTGAGGTTGGAGGGAAGGATGCCTTTGGCTACGTTTGATGCAAGGATGGCATCAATGGTGTCACGGGCAGTTTCGGTGGCTGAACCTACGCTGATTGGGCGGTAGGGGTTGCCGACCTGGAGGAAGTAGTCGAAGAGACCTTTGCCGTTGCCGGTGGTGTCGGTGCGCAGGGCGTTGTCAAGCGCCTGGAGCATCGGGGCTATTTCGTTGAACTGGGTGGTCTCGTAGAATTCGAGGTTGGCGCTTGATTTGAGAAGCTCGCGTACACGGTCGTGTTCCTTAACGCCGGGAAGCTCAAGGAGGATCTGGCCGTCCTTTTCAAGTTCCTGGATGTTGGGGGCAACGACTCCGAATTGGTCGATACGGGTGCGGAGCACGTTGGTGGAGCTGCTGACGCGGTCTTTCACTTCCTGACGGAGTGAGTTCTTGATGGCGTCCATGCTGTCACCGCGCTTCACCTGATCCTTGAACACTACCGAAAGATCGCCCTGGGGGTCGAGCTTACGGTATTCTGCGCAAAAGACGTCGATGAAGTCATTGCTCTTGTTGGCACGGGTGATTGAGTCGGCGCTCATGACGGCACGTTCGAAGTAGGGGTTGCCTTCTGCGTTGGCCATCGAGCGGAGGATGTCGGGTACCGATACCTGCAGGGTGACGTTCATACCACCTTTGAGGTCGAGGCCGAGACCTACTCCGAGTTTCTGTACTTCATTGAATGTATAGCCTAAATAAACCTTTTCGTTTGCGATGTTCTTGATGTACTCGCTGTAGGCCTTACGTTTAGTTTCAGGGCTGTTGTTGTCCTTGGCAGCCTCGACGGCGGCATATTCTTCCGCTTTCTTCTCGTAGTGGTTGGTAACTAACGTGAATGAAAGGTAGAACAAGCAGATGAGCACCATGAAAATGGCGATCACACCTGCAACAACACTTCCCAAAGATCCTTTGCTTTGCATTGTGTTAAAGTGATGTATTTAAATAGTTAGTTAAAATTAAAATTCTGATTGATTTTCATGGAGAAAATCGGTAAAGTGCCAATTTTCAGTCTGCAAATATACAAAAATTCTTTTAAATGCCCTCGCCGGAGGACTGATTTTTGCGTTAGAGTCTGTTTAAACTCTAAATCGGGTGGCTTTTGATCGGGAATTGCCTTACAGATAGGCAGATTCAGGGTTCAAGGCAGGCCAGTGCGATGGTCTCGCCGGCGGGCAGGGAGTGCCAGAAGAGTGAAAATTTGCTTCCGCGGGCTTGCGCGGATGTGAAATCAGGAGCTATGTGGATTTCCTGGAGGGCGAGTCCGGGGGTGAGCGCGGCTTTGTAGGCGGCTTCTTTGGCTGTCCAGTATTTCAGGAGTATGCCGAGTCTCGACGGCTCGTCACAGCAGAGGTTTGCAGAGTCTTCTTCGGCAGGGGTGAGAAAGCGTTGGGCCACACGAAGCAGCTGCGGGCGTGGAGACTCAATATCTACACCTATATTAATATGCGGGCTATTGCCTACGGCGAGCAGGCAGTGGCTGGCGGAATGAGATATCGAGATGCGCAGTTCGGGATGTCCGCTCACGGACGGAGCTCCCTCCGGACTGTGGGTTAATTCCATCCCCTCGCCAAGGGCTTGGGCTATAAGCGATTCGACGGCGGCTTTCTCGCAGTCGCGTCTTGAGCCTGCGGTGTCCGGGACGGGGCAGAGGTAAAGGCGGCAGCAGCCGGCGGTCAGTTCGGTCATGGTCAGAGGTTTTTGAGGAGATAAAGCATGTCATCTCTGACGGTTCTTACTATTGGGGCTATTGAGTCGGGTGAGGAGCCTGCGGGCAGATCAAGGTAGAAGGCGCCGGAGAGCACGGAGGCGGAATCTGTGGCAAGAAGCTGCACGGGGGTGGTGAGCGAGGTGCGGGTTTCGGCCAGTTCGCAGTGCCAGTTGCCGGCTGATGTGAGTTCGGTGATGACAGTTGTGGCGCCTCCGGAGTTGAGTTCCATGCGTTCACGGCGGTTGTCCATGATTGCTGATGTCTCCCGGCGGCTGACGGGAGAAAGGGTCAGGTAGAGGGTTGCATTGCTGAACTGCGGGTAGGTCACGGTGATCCACCATGAGGCGTCGGCTTTCTGCTGCATGCTGACGTCGGCGTCTGAATTGAACATCAGTGTGGCCGGACCTGCGGTGTGGATGCTGTGGTTTCGGCCTGGCAGTTCGATGCGGGGCCATCCCTCCGGTTTGGGAACGGCGCTGTCATTTCCGGCCCCGGAGCATGAATCTGCGGCTATAGCCGCCGTGATGCTTATTATAAGGCATGAAATATGGCCTAAGGCTTTTTTCATCGGTTTTACAGGGCGGGAGTTGGAGAGGTCATTGAATCAAGCTGGTCTTCGGGCATTACTTTGACGCGTACGTTGACAATGCGGTGCTGATGGATGGAGAGCACCAGGAAGCGGCAGCGGCCGTAGACAATTGATTCTTTTTCTTTCGGGAAGTCTCCCTTGATGGCCAGGAGCATTCCGGCGAGTGTCTCGCAGTCTTCGATGACGGGTGCATAGGCTTCTTCATCGAGATCGGTTACGCGGAAGAAGTCGTTGAGCAAGGTTTTGCCTTCGAAGATATAGGTGTCGTCAGGTAGGCGGCGGTAGGTTTTTTCTTCAACGTCATATTCGTCGTCGATATCGCCCACTATCTCTTCAAGCACGTCTTCAAGGGTCACGATGCCTTGGGTGCCGCCGAATTCGTCGACCACGATGGCCAGATGGACTCTCCGCGAACGGAAATCTTCGAGGAGGTCGTCGATCATGCGCGATTCAGGCACATAGTAGGGTTCGCGCATCAGTTTCTGCCATTCGAAGTTTTCTCCGGTCTGCCCTACGTAGGGCAGAAGGTCGCGCGAATAGAGCACTCCTTTTATGTTGTCCATAGTGTTTTCATAGACCGGCAGGCGGGCGAATCCGCTTTCGATCACTATTTTCATCACCTGGGCGAAGGAGTCGGAGGTTTCGATGCCTGTGATGTCGACGCGCGGGGTCATGACTTCAGAGGCTGTTGTGTCGCCGAATTTCAGAATGCCTTCGAGCATGTCTTTGTTTTCGTCATCGCTTACATGGGCTATCTCCAGAGCCTGCGAGAGGTCATCGGCGGTGACAGAGGTGGTCTTTTTGGTCACCACTTTCTTTACAATGCCACTGCTCTTGACGAGGACTGACGAGAGCGGATAGAACAGACTGAGCCCGGCTTCAAGCATCGGGGCAGCCGTTTTGGCCCATGCCAGATTGTTGGAGTTGGCATAGAGTTTCGGCAGGATTTCTCCGAAGAGGAGTATCAGGAAGGTAAGAAGTACGGTCTGCAGGATGAAACTCCACACAGGGCTGAGTGTCGAGAAGATCGGGCCGAGGGCGAAGTTACAGAGCACAACGATGGTCACGTTGACCAGATTGTTGATGATGAGGATTGTGGCCAGGAGGCGTTCGGGCATCCGGAGCAGTCTTAACACACGTTCGCCCGACGAACTTTCTTCCAGTTCGTCGCACTGCACGGGTGTCAGCGAGAAAAATGAAATTTCGCTTCCGGAAACAAATGCGGAGATCAGAAGCGCTGCCAAAGCACACAGGAGCGCCACAATGCTGTCGGTGGAAAATGGCGCAACGTCAAGCAACGGAGTGTTGGTAATGTCAAGAAGAGTGTTTGCCACCTGTTCAGTGGCAGGTAAAGGGTCAGTGTCCAAGACGATTTAGATAAGTTATACAAAGAGCCGGGGCATCAATCTCAAAGACGGTATGAGCCAACACAGGCATTATCGCTGCAAAGATAATGAGAATTTTCGTAACCTCACAGATTTTGCCCCGGCTTTGTTAAAAAAACGGTCCGCGGCAAGATGCCGAGAGACCGTTTCGGAGTAAGAGGTTTTATGACCAGGGGAGGATTGTGTTGTTGTAGAACCAGACTTTGACCGGTTCATGGTTGTGTGTATGGATGGTGCGTCAGCTGTGGAGGGTAAGTATGAATGAGGCTCCGGTGGTGACTGAGGGATCGAGGGTCAGAGAGCCGTTAATCTTTTCGGCGCGGAGGGCGCAGATGGGGAGGCCCAGGCGGGCGCCTTTGCTGAGATCGGTTGGTGTGGCGAAGGGCTTGAACAGATTTTCGCGCTCGTTTTCGGGGATGCCTGGGCTGGTGTCGGTCACGATGAACTGGTGGCTTTTTGCTCCGCGTTTGCGGTAGGCGAGTGTGATCTTACCGCCCTCGGCTGTGTGTTTTGCAGCATTTCCGAGAAGATGGGTGAGGATTTTGTCGACTTCGGGAGCATCGATGCGGGCATAGCCTTTGCAGCCGTCGAGATGCAGCACCACGCGCGGATTGAGCATCGGGCGGATTTTATCAGCAATGGCATCGCAGAATGTCTGGAGATTCACTTCTTCGAGGGCTTCCTCGTCAAGCTGTCCGGCACTTTCCACATCGGAGAGTTCGCCGACACGTCTGACATAGCCGCGGAGGTTGCGCACAGCCGGGTCTGTCTGGTCAAGCTGTTCGAGAGTAGGCTCCATCTGCGAGGACATGTTGTGGAGTATGGCGCTCTTGGCGGCGCTTTCGGCGTTGGCGGTGTCAACGGATTTTTTCATGCGTCTGTTTTTCGCCACCACGCGCCAGTAGAACATGGCACCGACACCGAGGGCGGCAAGAGCGATGACGAAGAGAGTGATGAAGGTTACCA
This sequence comes from Duncaniella muris, assembly GCF_003024805.1. Taxonomy (GTDB): domain Bacteria; phylum Bacteroidota; class Bacteroidia; order Bacteroidales; family Muribaculaceae; genus Duncaniella; species Duncaniella muris. The sequence continues at coordinate 92,929 of NZ_PUEC01000006.1, read as the reverse complement.
CCCAGCCCGTGCGGGCCTTTATGGTGTGGTCTTTCTCTGCGATAGTCTCCTGGCTTTCGGCATACTCCTGCTTAACCTTGCCGAGTTCGGTATGGGCTGTTATGGCCTCGATCGAGTCTGACCAGCGCATGTAGTTTTCATAGGTGTGTTCCACGAGGCGGGCATCGTTGGCGCTTACGGCTCTTTCGATGAGGTCCTGATAGGCCTTGTCGGCGGCTTTGTAGTCATTGGCCTGGTCATACTGCTTGATCAGGCGGGCTATGCAGAGGTCGCCTTTGGCTGTCTGGTTGATGGCATAGTAATACTGGGCTTCGTTGAAGAGCATGTCGCTTGTGAGTTCCTTGTTTCCTGCTTTTTTTGCATAGCCGGCCATTTTGGCGAGCGAGCGGCCTGCGTCGGAGTTGTTTGAGAGATTGCGGTAGATGAGGAAGCGGGCGCGTTCGGTCGTGTAGAAAACCGCAGGCAGAGAGTCGGGCGAGATATGGCGTTCGGCAAGAGTCTTGTCGTTGTTGGCGAGAAGACGGAAAGCGCCGTCGTAGTTCTTGGCATCGGCGCATATCGCAGCCGCGGCAGCTGCCGAGCGTGCGGCGGGCAGATACTGGTGTGCGGCCATCTGTGAGTTGTAAGCCTTCAGCTGTCGGTTGAGCTCGGTCTGGCTGTCGGCCCACATCCCGAAAGCCGCGGCGGTCAGAGCTATGACCAGAGTAAACAGTCGTTTCATAATATATAAATAGTTTGCGTGATTGTGTTTAAGCAACTCTTCGAAATTAACCGATAGAATGTGTGCATAAGTAGCTCATATAATAGTATAAATTAATTTCTCAGAGTTACTTATCAGATAAACGAATGAGCCATGCCTATGGTTTAGGGGGGAGGTTATTAACAATCAGAGGCAGTTTTCAACATTTTAACACGATTTGATAGTAGAAAGGTCTAACGGACAGAGGAATTTTTGTTACTTTGCATCAGAAAAACCAATAAACGCCTTATGGGTAAAATAATAGCAATCGCCAATCAGAAAGGCGGCGTCGGAAAAACCACCACTACCATCAATCTGGCCGCGTCACTTGCGGCTGAGGGTAAGAAGACACTGATAATTGACGCCGATCCGCAGGCCAACGCAACATCGGGCTACGGGATAGACCCTAAGACTATGACCTCTTCGATCTACGAATGTCTGGTCGATGACTATCCGGTGGAGGGATCCCAAGTGGCCACCTGCTGCGAGGGGCTTGATCTTGTCGGGTCGCGCATCGACCTGGCAGGCGCTGAAATTGAGCTTATCAACAAGCCTGCGCGTGAAAATGTACTGAAAAAGGCAGTCGCTCCCGTCAAGGACAAGTATGACTACATACTGATCGACTGCTCTCCGTCGCTCGGACTTATAACGGTCAACGCACTGACCGCGGCAGACTCCGTGATCATTCCCGTGCAGGCTGAATATTTCGCACTGGAGGGAATCACCAAGCTTCTCAACACCATCCGTATCATCAAATCGAAACTCAATCCGCAGATCGAGATCGAAGGCTTTCTGCTGACCATGTATGACGCACGTCTGCGCCTGGCCAATCAGATCTATGAAGAACTGAAAGGCCACTTCGGCCCTATGGTCTTTGATACGGTGATTCCACGCAACATCCGTCTGAGCGAGGCGCCGAGCCACGGTCTGCCGGCTTTGCTCTACGATCCGATTTCACGCGGAGCTACCTCTCACGTGGCCCTTGCCCGCGAACTGATAGCAAAAAACAACCTCTAAATAATCACAGAATTCTATGCAGCCCAAACGCCCTGCCCTCGGCCGCGGTCTCGACTCGCTCATCGCAATGGATGATGCGCCCGCCCGCGGCACCTCGGCCATAAATGACATAGAGATCTCACGCATCTCTCCCAATCCCGATCAGCCGCGACGCCTTTTCGACGAAGAGGCCCTTGAGGAACTCTCGCGCTCCATCCGCGAACTTGGCATCATACAGCCCCTGTCGCTGCGCAAAACCGGACCTGACACTTATCAGATCATTGCCGGTGAGCGACGTTACCGCGCGGCGATGATGGCCGGACTGACTACCGTCCCTGCCTATATACGCACTGCGAATGACACAGAGCTGACCGAAATGGCGCTCATAGAGAATATACAGCGCGAAGATCTCAACGCCATAGAAATAGCCCTTACATTTAAAAAGCTGATCGATCAGTATAATCTCACCCAGGAGCGTCTGAGCGAGCGCATAGGCAAGAAGCGTACCACGATAGCCAACTTCCTGCGTCTGCTCCGCCTCCCGGCTGAAGTGCAGCTCGGTCTGCGCGACCGCCGGATTGACATGGGTCATGCCCGCGCTCTGCTTAGCATCGATGATCCGAAATTTCAGTTGCGTCTCTACAATGAGATCGTAAAACAGGGCCTTTCGGTGCGCCGTGTGGAGGAACTTGCAAAGAAATATCAGCAGGCGGCTCTCGAAGGCAAGAAGCCTGAGAATGACAACAGAAGATTTTCTAACAATGATTATGATATTTTAAAAGACCACCTCTCGCAGCGCTTCAGCACCCCTGTAAAGCTCACCTGCGACGCTTCCGGCAAAGGAAAAATCTCATTTTCTTTCCGCGATGAGGCTGAACTTGAAAGATTAATTGCTATCTTTGACACTGCAAAGCAGTAGCCGTCAGAAGCTATTGCCTGGAAATTACCGGGTAGACCTTGATATTTGCCTGGAACTCAGGACGATAAATCCAAAATGCAATTCGAAGCGGAAAAAGAACAACGAACAGCTGGAACCATATGGAGGGTTGCTGTCGGCATGATGTTGATCGTGCTGACATGCCCGTTTAACATTTTTTCTGAAAATATGCCGTCCGAAAGCTGTGTGGCTGATGCCGACTCGGTAGCTCCGGTTGTCACGGCTCCCTCGCGGAAGCCTGTAAGGCCGGAGCGGCGTCATACATCACCGATCTCAAATCTGCCTGACAGTTTTCCGGTAGGGAATCCGCAGACACCTCCGGTCATGGTGGTTCTTGACAGCCTTTCGGCCCAAGGTGATTCCGTCAGCATAGTTCCGCTTGACTCTGTCCCGGTTGTTGCCTCACCGCTGATAGCGGTGACCGACTCGATAGCCCGCGCTCCGGAGGAAAAGAAATTTACCTTTGTCCCTGACCCCACCAAAGCCGTCTGGATGTCAGCCCTGTTTCCTGGCCTTGGGCAGCTTTACAACCGCCGTTACTGGAAACTCCCCATAGTAGTAGGCGGATTCATGGGGCTTGGCTATGCCATGAACTGGAACAATACAATGCTGCGCGACTACACCCGCGCCTATTCCGATATCATGGACAATGACCCCTCGACCAAGAGCTACATGGACTTCTTCGCGCCGACCGTGCAGGAGTCTGATCTAAATAAAGAATGGCTGACCAATATACTGCGCCAGCGCAAGAACATGTATCGCCGTCAGCGTGACCTCTGTGTCATCTGCATGATAGGCGTATATCTTGTTGCGATGGTCGATGCCTATGTCGATGCGCAGCTTGCCCATTTCGACATCAGTCCGGACCTCAGTGTCGATATCGCTCCGGCACTGCTCCCCACCGAGACTCGCAAGAACGGTCTGCCCGGTCTCGGAGTCTGCTGGGCGGTCAATTTCTGACGCTGTCAGCCGGTCGATCATTTATGTAAAATAGTCCAAAACTCTCCCATAGATATATCTGTAAAGAAAAATAATGAATAAGTCAATCCTTGTCGCAGTATTTGCCGTCGGACTCAACGCCATGAGTGTCATGGGCGCTCAATCCATACTTGAGATAAAGAACTCGATTACCGATGACAATATAATAGCTCCTGAAAGCTTCGAGACGCAGACCCGTCTGCTTGAGGAGAATTTTTATCTGAAGAATTATGTGGTTCCGGGCATTGACCTCGGAGCGTCGCAGACCGCCACTCCCGCTGAATATGAGGAGAGGCTCAAGAGACTCCCGACCGAGATCGAGCTGCCCTACAACTCGATTGTAGGGAACTATATCAATATGTATCTCACCAAGCGCCGCTCGCTGGTGGCTGATATGCTTGCCCTCCACAGTTACTACGGTCCGATTTTCGTGGAAGAACTGCTGAAAGAGGGTATGCCTACCGAACTGCAGTATCTTCCGGTAATTGAATCGGCCATTAACCCCAACGCCGTTTCGCGCGCAGGAGCAGCAGGCCTGTGGCAGTTCATGCCCGCAACGGCCAAAGGGCTCGGAATGGAAGTCAACTCGCTGATCGACGAGCGCCGCGATGCCCGTCTGTCTTCTCGTAACGCCGCCCGTTATCTTAAACAGCTTTATGAGATCTACAATGACTGGTCGCTTGCCATAGCGGCCTACAACTGCGGTCCGGGTAACGTCAACAAGGCTCTGCGCCGTGCCGGAGGCGAAGGCAAGAAAGACTATTGGGAGATCTACAGCTATCTTCCTGCCGAAACCCGTGGATATGTGCCTGCCTTCATCGCCGCCAACTATGTGATGAATTACTACAACAAGCATGGCATCTCTCCGACTGTCATCAAGCGTCATCTGACCACTGACACCGTCCAGGTAAACAAATATATTCATTTCAACCAGATTGCTGCAGTGCTTAATATACCGGTCGACGAGATCCGTATGCTAAACCCGCAGTATCGCAAGGATATCATCCCCGGAGACTATCGCCCCTATCTTCTGACGCTCCCCACTCAGCAGTGTCTGAGCTACGTTATGAGCGAGAAGCGAATCGTCGACTATGACGCAGACCGCTATGCGCGTCGCAGCTATGTGGAGCCGGGCGAGAATTCCGAGCCGGAGATCGTGGCCGGAGACAACGGTGTGGCCAATCTTGCCCAGGCAAGCCGCCAGACAGCCAATGCCCAAACCAACAATGAGATTGCCCAGACCCAGATGTCGGAAAAGATGGTGGTGAAGACCCATGTGGTGACACGCGGAGAAAGCATCCGTGACATCGCGCGTCAGTATGGCGTCTCGGCTACAGACATCAAGCGCTGGAATCAGTTGCGCCGTGGCAAAGTCAAGGAGGGCGATAAGCTCAAGATCGAAGTGTTCGAGCGTGTGTCCCCGGAAAGCGTCAAGGTTGTAGCCGCCCCTGAAGTGGCTCAGGTCAGTGCCGAGACCCTGCGGGAATCTGCCGCTTCGTCCAATGCCGCAGCACCGGCCGCCACGTCGGCTTCTGCTGCAAAGAATGCCGCTCCCGCCAAATCTGCATCTGCTTCAAAAGCTGCGGCTTCAAAGCCTGCACCCAAAGCCGCCGCGACTCCGAAGGCCACCAGATATAAGGTGCGCAACGGTGACACACTGGAGAAAATTGCCCGCAAACACGGAACTACAGTCGCAGCCATTCAGTCGGCCAACGGACTTGGAAAAAGTACTAACATCCGCGCCGGACAGAGCCTGAAAATTCCGGCCAAGAAAGCAACGGCCAAGAAAAGAAGCCGCAGAAGAAGATAAGCAAGCGGACCTTTCCGTTAAAGAATCACCCAAAAAGTCAACCTCCACAGCCGTGATCCGCGGCATGTGGAGGTTGACTTTTTTCTCTTATAATGTTTTTTCGGTCTGAAGGAGCTGAGTTGTCAGGCAGAGGGAAAGAGCGAAGACGAATCTCTCTACTCTCAGACAAGTTCCATGCCCTTGAGTATGGCCTGCTTGTTGATGGGGAGCAGGTGGTGGTGTCGTTCGGGCAGAGTCTTCTTGAGGCCTTTCATGACGGCTTCTACCGGAAGCAGTCCGCGCACTTTCAGGAGCGAGCCGAGCAGCACCATGTTGTAGGCCTTGCTTGATGAAAGCTCGAATGTCGCTTCCATAGCTTCGACCGGATAGATGTTGATGTCTGTGCGGGTAGGCGCATGGTGTATGCTGTAGGGATCATAGATCAGAGTGCCGCCGGGTTTTACTTTCGACTCGAACTTGTCGAGGCTCTGCTGGTTGAGAATAACGGCTGTGTCATAGGTGTTGAGCACAGGGCTGCTGATCGGCTGATCGGAAAGAATTACAGTCACATTGGCTGTGCCTCCGCGCTGCTCAGGTCCGTAGGCTGGCATCCATGTGACCTCAAGATTGTCCATCAGCCCTGCATAGGCGAGGATTTTGCCCATTGACAGGACTCCTTGTCCGCCAAAACCTGCTATGATTATTTCTTCTTTCATCTCGTCTGTTATTTCGTTTCTTTAACGCTCTCTTATGGTTTGACAGTGCTGTCTTTGAGATCGCCTACGGGGTATTTGGCAAACATGTGTTCCTCCATCCATTGATTGGATTTGACGGGCGACATTTTCCATCCGGAACTGCAGGTGGATACGATTTCAACCACTGATGTCCCGAAGCCTGACATGGTGTTCTCGAAAGCTTTGCGGATGGCTTTCTTGGCCTTGCGCACAGCGGCAGCCGAGTGGACGCTCTGGCGGGTGACGTAGCATGTCCCGTCAAGCATGGCGAGAATCTCGGAGATTTTCAGCGGATAGCCGTTGAGTTCTACACGACGGCCGTAGGGGGTAGTCGATGTCACCTGACCTTCGAGGGTGGTGGGTGCCATCTGGCCTCCGGTCATGCCGTAGATGCCGTTGTTGATAAAAATTATGGCTATGTTCTCGCCACGGTTTGCTGCGTGGATTGTCTCGGCTGTGCCGATGGCCGCGAGGTCGCCGTCGCCCTGATAGGTGAACACCAGTCTGGACGGATTCAGGCGTTTGGCGGCGGTGGCGATTGCCGGTGCGCGTCCGTGGGCCGCTTCTATCCAGTCCACATCAATATAGTTGTAGGCCATTACGGCACAGCCGACGGGGGCAACGCCTATGGCTATCTCTTCGGCACCCATCTCTTCAATCACCTCTGCGATGAGCTTGTGGACAACTCCGTGGGAGCATCCGGGGCAGTAGTGCATGGTGTTGTCGTTGAGCAGACGGGGCTTGGTCTCGACTATGTTGGCGCTTTGTTTGATTTCTTCGGGAGTCATGACTGTCTCTTACTTTTCAATGATGTTCTTAAGGGCCCCAAGAACTTCGGAGGGGTCCATGACTATGCCGCCCATGCGGCCGAAATGGTGGACCGGGACACGGTCTTCGAGGCTCAGACGCACGTCTTCGATCATCTGTCCGGCGTTGAGTTCGACCACAAGGATTGATTTTACTTTTTTGCTGAGGCGTTTCACCTCGTCGTAGGGGAAAGGCCAGAGAGTGATTGGGCGGAGGATTCCGACTTTCAGTCCTTCGGCGCGGGCGTCTTCCATAGCTTTCTGGCAGATGCGGGCCACAGAGCCGAATGCCACTATCAGATAGTCGCAGTCTTCAGTGTCGTGTTCCTCGAAGCGGACCTCATTTTGTGCTATTCTGCGGTAGGTGTCCTGCAGGCGGAGATTGTTTTTCTCCATAGCCACCGGATCGAGTTCGAGGGTGGTCATGACGTTGGGCTTGCGCATTCCGCTTCGGCCTGTCACGGCCCAGGGACACTGGCAGGCTATCTCTTCATCGGTGCGGCGCGGGCGTTGCGGGGGAAGAACTACTTTCTCCATCATCTGACCGACTACTCCGTCGGCAAGCATCATGACGGGATTTCTGTATTTGAAAGCCAGGTCGAAACCGAGAGCTACGAAATCAGCCATCTCCTGCACTGAAGCCGGGGCGAGGACTATCAGATGGTAGTCGCCGTGGCCGCCTCCTTTTGTGGCCTGGAAATAGTCGGCCTGCGAGGGCTGGATTGTGCCGAGGCCGGGGCCTCCGCGCATACAGTTGATGATGAGGGCCGGAAGTTCGCCGGCGGCTATGTAGGAAATGCCTTCCTGCTTGAGGCTGACACCGGGGCTCGACGAGGAGGTCATGCAGGCCTTGCCTGTGGCGGCGCCTCCGTAGACCATATTGATGGCGGCTACTTCGCTTTCAGCCTGAAGCACCACCATGCCGGTGGTTTCCCAGGGCATCAGCTCTTCGAGAGTCTCAAGTATTTCGCTCTGAGGGGTGATAGGGTAGCCGAAATAGCCGTCCACTCCGTAGCGGATGGCTGCATGGGCCACTGCCTCATTGCCTTTCATTAGTCTGACTTCATCTTCCATATTGCGGAGCACTATTTTTTTCAGTGCCGTTTTTTTGTTTTGTTTTGAATGGATGGGGTGAGTTTTAAACAACCTCTTATTTCTCTACCACGCGGTAGACGGTTATGCAGCCGTCAGGACAGACGGTGGCACAGGCCGCGCAGCCTATACATTTTTCCGGTGCGACGTCGGCTGCGAAATGATAGCCTTTGTCGTTGACTTCATTCTGCTGCAGCGAGAGCACCTGACATGGACATGCCACAACACAGAGGTCGCATCCCTTGCAGCGTTCGCGGTTGATTTCTACAGCTCCTATAACTTTAGCCATGATGTTTTAGCGGTTAGTTGGGCGGTGAGGTGCGGTATAGAATGGACCCTCATCGTTGACATACTTATTCAACACAAATTTACATATAATTCTTTTTATAGGATCCATTTTAATTAAACTTTAACCTATTGCACACCTGCGAAAATGTTGCGCAAATGAATTAAAACGGCTTATAATAAAGAATTATCATAAGCCGCAGAGTTAAATATCTTTAACAAATGTAAATTCCTGTTGGTCGAGGTTGGTGTTGGCCACATGCAGTCTGATTCCTTTGGTCTGAGGCGAGTTCCAGACTCCGGCAATGTCGAAAGACGCGAAATAAGCACGGTCATGATAGTCTGTGGGCGAGGCCATTATGTGGACCAGATAGATGTCTGGATATTCGGTGCCGATGGTGGCGGGATCAGCCGCGAGCTGAAATAGTCGCGGTTCAGGATCATAGGTGAGCCGCACGTGGAAATTAAGATAGTTGCCGGTGCGCCATACGCTGTAGAGATACACTTTGTCGCGGTTCCAATTGTCAAACTCCTCTTTCCACTCAGTGGCCACCGGGCTTTGGTTGATGCGGGCGGCGCTGAGCAGCGTGATGTTGCCTGACGTGTAGGCTTCGCCGCTTTCGGGAATATAGCGGATGATCATGCGGGTTCCGGCCGTGGTTTCTGCGGGGAGCAGAGTGGGGGAGATGAGCGTGATCAGCGGACTGTCATCCACCTGCCTGAAAGTGAAGCGGCTGCCATCGCCTCCATCGGTACAGCCTTCATAGGTGACGAGATCCCACAGCTGCATCTCTACCGGGCCTTTGAATCCTGTTTCGTCAGAGCATGAGCAAGTTAGCGCAAGCATAATGAGCGCTAAGGCGAGAAGGCTGTATATGGGTCTGTTGTTATCGGGCACTGTCCTCAATGATGTTTCCGTCGTTCATTCTGATGACACGGTCTGAGCTCAGAGCCAGAGTGTCATCATGGGTGACTATGATGAATGTTTTGCCGGTGGCCTGCCTCAGGTCAAAGAAAAGCCGGTAGAGTTCGGCACGGTTATGGCTGTCGAGACTGCCGGTAGGTTCGTCGGCAAGAATTACTTTAGGGTCGTTGATGAGCGCGCGGGCCACTGCGGCGCGCTGGCGTTCGCCGCCTGAAAGCTGGGCCGGACGGTGGTCCAGGCGTGAGCCCAGTCCGAAGTCATTCAGCAGCTTGCGGGCATGGGCTATGGCCTCGCCACGGGCTGTGCCGCCTATGAGTGCCGGGAGCGCGACGTTTTCTTCAAGTGTGAATTCAGGAAGAAGCTGATGGAACTGGAACACGAAGCCCATGTTGCGGTTGCGGAAGGCGGCCAGACGCGAGTCTTTGAGGCGGGTTATGTCTTCTCCGTCAAAAATGACCGATCCGCTGTCCGGGCGTTCGAGACTGCCGATTATCTGCAGCAGGGTTGTCTTTCCGGCTCCGCTCGGCCCCACTATGGTCAGCATCTCGCCGTCGGCAATCGACAGCGAGACGCTTTTGAGCACCTGCAGTTTATCGAAACTTTTGCATATGTCGTTGACCTGGATCATCTGTGTGGGGGTCGGGCGCTGATGCGGTGTGGAATAATCTCTGAAAATCAGATGGAGAGACGGCGCAGAGTGTCGAGAAGTTCGCGATTGATGGGCTTGTCGTTTTTGATGGCCTTGGAGAAAGGCACATAGACAATCTCGTCGTTGCGGATGCCGATCATGACATTGCGCTGTTCTTCAAGAAGAGCGTCGATGGCGGCAGCGCCCATGCGCGATGCAAGGATGCGGTCACAGGCGGTTGGCGATCCGCCGCGCTGGAGGTGGCCGAGGATGGAGACTCGCACGTCATAGCCCGGATATTCGTTTTTCACACGTTCGGCCAGGCCCATCGCTCCGCCTGTCACCGGGCTTTCGGCCACGAGGACTATCGAGGAGTTTTTGCTCTTGCGGAAGCCGTTCTGTATGAGTTCGGCAAGCTGGTCGACCTCAGTGGATATTTCCGGAATGATGGCGGCTTCGGCTCCGGAGGCTATCGCGCCGTTTAGGGCGAGGAAGCCGGCGTCGCGGCCCATTACTTCGATGAAGAAGAGGCGTTCGTGGCTTGTGGCCGTGTCTCGGATCTTGTCGACACACTCCATGATGGTGTTCAGGGCTGTGTCATAACCGATTGTCGAGTCTGTGCCGTAGAGATCGTTGTCGATGGTTCCGGGGAGGCCGATGATGGGGAAGTTGAATTCGTTGGCGAAAATTCTGGCGCCGGTGAGCGATCCGTCACCGCCGATCACTACGAGAGCGTCGATTTCGTGGCGCTTGAGGTTGTCGTAGGCCAGCTGACGGCCTTCCGGGGTGGTGAATTCCTTGCAGCGGGCGGTTTTGAGAATGGTGCCGCCTGCCTGGATGATATTTGAGACGTTCTGAGTGTGGAACTCCTGGATCTCATCGGTGATGAGTCCGCGGTAGCCACGGTATATACCTTTGACCTTGAGACCTCCGTAGATGGCCGAGCGGGTTACGGCGCGGATTGCGGCGTTCATACCTGGGGCGTCACCTCCGGAGGTGAGAATGCCTACACATTTGATTTCTGCCATAACAGTTGAATCCGTATTAAAATTAATTTACCTTAGAAGTATTCTGAAGCGAAGTTTTTGAAATTTAAACAAACTTTTATTAAGAAAGTTATTTTTCCGAAAGCTGCTTCCTGATGCAAAGGTAGGGTTTAAATGCGAGAATAGTTCTGTCTGAAAGGTAAAAAAATGTCAAGGGAGTATCTTGGCAGAAATTACCTTCACATCTTCCAGCGGGCGGTCATAGCCGTCAGTCTCAACCTTTTGGATTTTGTCGACGGTGTCCATGCCCGAAATGACGCGGCCGAACACTGTGTAGGCGCCGTCGAGATGCGGTGTGCCGCCTTCACGCATATAAAGGTCGCGCTGTTCGGGGGTGAAGTAGGTCGAGTCATTGGCGGTGAGCCGTTCGGTCTCCACTGCCAGCTGCTCGCGCAGAGCTTCCAGTCCGGCCTGGTCGCGGTTGCGGCGCATGGCCATGATGCTGTCGCGGTGCTGCATCGAGAGGCTGTCAAACACTTCCTGTTTGTGGCGCATCACGGCTTTGTGTTCCATCTGGTCAAGCTGGGCGGGCGAGAATTTCTTGCCGGTGACAATGTAGAATTGTGAGCCTGATGATTTGCGCTCAGGGTTTGTGGCATCGCCTTCGCGGGCAGCGGCAAGCGCTCCGCGGTGGTGGAAGTGCTTGGGGAAGTCGATCTCTGCGTCAATTCTGTATGATGGGTCGCCGGCTCCGAGATGTTTGCCTTTCGGTGCATCTTTTGAGGTCGGGTCGCCCCCCTGGATCATGAAACTGTCAATGACGCGGTGGAACAGGAGGCCGTCATAGAAGCCTTCGTTGACGAGTTTGACGAAGTTTGCGGTGTGGAGAGGCGTGTCGCCGTAGAGCAGAAGGGTGATGTCGCCCATCGTTGTGTGGAGCAGTACTTTGACATCGCCCGGATTGGTCTGGAGATCGTTCATTTCAGTGTTCGGATTATGCGCTCTCAGGCCTATGCCCAGGACGAGAGCTATGACTATCGGTAGAATGTATTTCATGAATTATTGCCGCCTGTCACTGCGGTTTTGCTCCTGCGGCCTGGTTCAAAGATCGCGGCCTCAGGTCTGTTTTGAGGAGTGCTTTCAGATATTTTCTGTCGGGGTGATGCGCTTGTAGATGCGCCGGAAGTTGTCATCAGTCGCGTTCAGCTCTTCAGCGCGTGACTGATAGTCGGCTCCCCAGATAGAGGTTATCAGGTCAGGCAGATAGCGGCGTTCGCGGTCTTTCTCTATCGCGGTGGCTATGAGGCGGGAGATCACATCGGAGTAGTGCTTCCCGTCAATGGCATAGAGATAGCGGGCGGCTGATACAACAAACTGGCCGGTAGAATCGACGAGAATCATATTGTCGACCAACTCGTCCATGATTTCATCGCAGTGGCCTATGTGGTTGGCGATATACTCATATGTCAGGAGACCGTCCTGGTCCTGTGACAACTGTTTTTTTAAATCCTGATCCATCATGGTTGCGTAAGATGTGAAAATTTGTGCAAAAGTACTAACATTCGCTTAATTATCCAAATTGCAAATGTCTTATTGGTAAAAAGGTCTATGTTTTTGCTCTAAACGGACAAATTTGATGTGCTTTGGTGGTTGATTTGGATTAAAAGTGATAATTTTGCCGATAATTGCGGTGAGAACACCGTTTACTCGTTTTTGAAAATTTAATATGGGCAAGACTGTAAATCTGACACAGCTGAAATCGCTTGAAAAATTCGTCACTGAATTTTCGAATCTCAGTGATGACTATGTGTTCACACGTCTGACCGAGTCGAACCGCACACCGTTGCTGATATCGGATACCGGGCCGGTCAGATTTGACGGCATGTCGTGGTTTCTCTGTTTTGGCGGATGCCTTGACTTTGAAGTGAATCTGACGCCGGCTTCCCTGACCCCAAATTCAGTAGGAGTGACGCGGCCGGGGTCTTTTATCGAGGTCAAGAATATCGACTGGTCCGGCCTGGATTGCTATATGCTCTTTGTGTCAAGTGATTTTATCCGTGACATCAACTTTGATCTGAACATCCTCGGATCTTTGGCGCCTATGGGCGAGAGAGGGCTTAAGGAGAATCCGGTCATAACGATTCTGCCTGAGGAAGCCACTCTGCTGAGAGCCTATTTCGAGATACTGAACCATAACACGCATAGTATTCATGATACAGACAGCACCTACGGCAAGTCAATAGCCAGGTGTGTGATAGCGGCGCTGACTTATCAGCTGATACAGATTGTCAGCCGCAGGATTCCGGCAGACTCCGGTGACCGGCCTAAGTCGAGGAGAATGACTTATGTGCACGAGTTCATACAGCTGGTGCATGAGTATCACCGCAGCGAGCGGACGGTAGCTTTCTATGCCGACAAACTTTTTATATCTCCGAAATACCTTTCGCTGATCATCAAGGAGACTCTTGGGCGTTCGGCTGCTGAAATCATTGATGACTACGTGATACTTGAAGCCAAGAATCTGCTGCGTTTCTCAGGGAAGAATATCCAGCAGGTAAGCTATGAGCTAAACTTTCCGAACCAGTCTTCTTTCGGGAAGTATTTCAAGCATCTGACCGGATTTTCTCCGTCGGAATACCAGCGTTCGGTCTGAAATGTCAGGCAGTCATTTTCGGATCTCGCTGGATAATGAGGTTGTTATCAAGCAACTTCTAATTAGTGGAATAATAAAAAATAGTGTATAAATTGAAGAAAATCGGATTGGTCATAATATCCGTGTGGCTGGCCGTGTGCAATGCCGTGGCCGCAGACCGTGGTTCGCGTCTGGTCAGCAAAGCGAAAGACACAGAGATTGATTGTCTGCAATATCTTCCGATGGTTTTCCCGGAGGCTATGAAACTCTGCGGACAGCCCTCGCGTTCCAGCTGGGGCCGCCTCGCGGTTTCGCAAGGCTTCTCGGTGATACTGATGGCCGGAACTGTCTACTCTCTGAAGCATATGGCAGGGAAGCGGCGTCCCGACCGTTCCGACTGCCGCTCCTTCCCGTCAGGCCATTCCGCCTGGGCCTTTGCTGGGGCTACGGTAATTGCCAGGGAGTTCGGCTGGCGTTCGGCATGGTATCCTGTCGGGGCTTATGCCTTTGCGGCTGGGATAGCCATAGAACGTATAGCAGTAAGACGCCACTCGGCGTTGGATGTGGCCGCAGGAGCACTTACAGGGGTGGCTATGACCGAGCTGGGCTATTTTCTCGCAGACCGCATCTATGGCGGGCGCGGACTGAGTGAGAAGTATCGGCTCAGCGTCAGTCCGGCGGCTCTGCAGGTCCCTGCGGGCTGTGCGGGTCAGGGTCGCGATGCCATTGCCGTGGCTCCGGGTGTGATATTTAGTCTGGAGTTTTGATTATTACCTAAACAATGCGTATATTTGTTATTGATATAGCGGCGTGCATAAAAGCCGTGCTATGACATAGGTTATGAAACTTACTCTTCCTCCCCGCATTTCCGGTCGGCCACTTGAAGTCGATACGTCAGAAAACCGCCAGTTGATCATCATCGGAGCCAACGGATCCGGAAAAACCCGCTTTGCCAACCGGATGATGGCAGATCTCGGTGCGGCAGCGTTCAGAATGTCAGCCCTCAAAGCGCTTTATGGCAAGGATGAGGAAGATCTGACACCCGGATCTATTGACTCGCTCTACCGCGAGGCTACAGGTGGCGGATCGACTTTCATACGCAATGACATAAAGGGCGAGTTCGACCGCATGCTCGCTCTGATGCTCAACGAGGAGATGCTGAATCTTGTGGCGTTCAAATACAGTAATTACAGACGTAATGAAGTCTCGGAGCATAAGGGTGGAAAAGGTGGCAGGGAGAGCAAAATGCCCGTCACGCGGCTTGACCGTATGGTGAGGCTCTGGCAGCGGGTTTTCCCCGGCAACAAAGTGCTGATAGAAAGCGGCAGAATGATTTTCGGCAGCGAGAGGTCGGATGACACCTACTCATCGTCCAAACTTTCGGCAGGCGAAAGAGCCGTGCTATATTATATAGGTGCCGCGATGTTCGCGCCACAGGGAGCCACGATATTCGTCGAATCGCCTGACATGCTGCTGCATCCGTCGTCGATCCGTTCGTTGTGGGACCGCATCGAGGAGATGAGGCGTGACTGCTCGTTTGTCTACATCACCCATGATCTGTCCTTTGCCTCTACCCGTGGTGACGGTGTGACCGTATGGGTCAAGAGCTGCGCTCCCTCGCTGGAGCAGTGGGACTATGATATCATGACATCGGCTGACGGACTTAACGATGAGGTGTATCTTGCCATTCTTGGAGCGCGCAAGCCGGTGCTTTTCATTGAAGGTGATGGCGTTAATTCGATAGATGCCAAGCTGTATCCGCTCATTTTCGAGGAATATACCGTGAAATCGCTCGGCGGATGCGACCGGGTGATCGAGTCGACCAGAACATTCAACAGTCTGCGGGCCTTTCATAATCTCGACGCATTCGGCATTGTGGACCGCGATCGCCGCAACGAGGCGGAAGTCAACTATCTGCGCGGGAAGAAAATCCTTGTGCCGGAAGTTGCCGAGATAGAGAATATCTTTATGCTTGAAGCCGTGATCAAGGCTGTGGCAAGACATTTCCACCGTGATCAGAACGAGGCTTTCGCGAAGGTCAAAAAGTCGATCATGCGCCTGTTTGAAACAGATCTGCGGCAGCAGGCGCTGATGCACACACGCCATCAGGTCAAAAAGACCGTGGAGCACCGTATCGACGGGCGCTTCGCCAACATCGGCAAGCTTGAAGAGCATATCAATGACCTCTGCCAGTCAATCAATCCGCGTGGCATCTACGAGGAATACTGCCGTGATTTCCGCCGCTATGTGGCGCAGGGCGATTATGCGGCAGTGCTCAAGGTCTACAACCGCAAGACCATGATTTCGGAGAGCCATGTGGCGCGGGCATGCGGTCTGCGCCGCGATGACAAAGACACATATATCAGGGCCATACTCTCGATCCTGAAAGAAAATCGAGATCCGGCTTCGA
The DNA here is from genome assembly GCF_003024805.1 of Duncaniella muris. Taxonomy (GTDB): domain Bacteria; phylum Bacteroidota; class Bacteroidia; order Bacteroidales; family Muribaculaceae; genus Duncaniella; species Duncaniella muris. Next base: position 76,992 of record NZ_PUEC01000006.1, on the reverse strand, counting down.
CTATCCGTGAGGCCATAAGAGGCGTTTTCGGGATAGAATGACGCTTTAGGATTTCCTTTGCATATAATCACATCCTTTTAACAGATCCGGCATAAACTTATTGCGGGATCAGACCGTTATTCATGTATCAACCGTCATATTATAAGGTGGTTACAGTTTTTTATATGTATAACAAAAGGATGTAATATTATGGAATCGACGATTTACTCACGCTTCAAAGAGCTCGTCAAAAATGACCCGGATCATCCTGCAGTCATCGACGAACGCTCCTGTGTCAATTATGCAGGTCTTGACCGTTTGGTCGACAGCCTGATTTCACGTTTTCCCTCTTTCATTCCGGCGCGAGTCGGGATTGTGATGGATCACAGTGTGGAGATGATAGGGTCCATCCTTGCCGTCATAAAATCAGGCGCCGCTTTTGTGGCTGTCGAACCGGATTTTCCGCCCGAACGTCTGACCACATTTCTCATTGAGAACGGCGTGGACTTTGTGATCACGCAGGAAAAGTATGCCGGGCTTGTCAGAGACTTCACCCGTCTGATCATTACCAGCGAGGTCTTCATTGATCCGGCGCTCCACCCGCTGCCTGACCGTTCGCAGGCCAACCGCCCGGCATATATAATGTACACTTCCACACCTGACGGTTTTCCGCTCGGAGTGGCCGTGGGCAACAGTCAGGTCATTCATTTCGCCGAGGCTTTCAGGCGCACATATAATATAAGCGGTGACGATATTCTGCTACAGTTCTCGGCCTGCATCATGAACATCTTTATTCAGGAGGTGTTCGGTGCGCTCCTCAACGGTGCCGCTCTTGCCATACCGTCGGCCTCTACACGCAATAATCTTGAAGCTCTTGTGAGGTTTATAGACAGTCAGTATGTCACCGTCATCAGCGGATTCCCTTATCTGATGATGGAGCTTGACAATCTGGAGGCTTTGCCGATGACAGTGCGTCTGCTCATCAGCGGAGGCGATGTGCTCCACGCCGCCTCTGTCAGTCATCTGCTCGAACAGGTGACGGTCTACAATACCTATGGGCCGGCTGAGGCCACAGTGAGTGTCACTTGCTGTTGTTGCACACCGGACAGTGTGCTTCCTGACGGATCTTTCCCTATCGGCAAGCCGATGAACGGCACAGATGTGATGATTCTCGATGATGACCTGCGGGAGGTAGCTCCGGGGGCTGAAGGTGAGATCTGTCTCATAGGTGACGGTCTGGCCGACTATTATACCGGTGACCATCGCGGCGATCTTCAACCGTTTGCCGTGATCAGCGATGGCAGGCGAGTGTTTCGCACCGGCGATATAGGCCGTCAGCTTCCCGATGGAAATTACGCTTATCTGCGCCACAAGGACAGTGAGGTCAACATACTCGGAAAGAGGGTTGTCACCGGCGAGGTGGAACGTGCCATGAAGAAGAGCGATGAAGTGGATGACTGCGTGGTGGTCCACTATGTAGATGAGCAGGGTGCGGCCTATCTTGTGGCTTATGTGGTTCCGAAGAGCCGTTCGTTCCGCCTGTCATGGGTGAAAAACCGTATGGCACAATATCTGCCGTCATATATGATTCCGGAATTCTTCGTGCTGCTTAAAGCTCTGCCTACCGATGCGGCCGGAGCAGTCAATCCCAAGGCTCTACCGGTTGTGCTCAAAGACGGCAAGGCTGTCTGACAGACCGCAGTGCCGTCGCTGAAGAGTGACGGATTGTGACAAAACAACATCGGAAGCACCTCCATGACGGAGGTGCTTCCGATGTTGTTTGTGGCATGGGCTGTGGATCACTTCTGTGATGCCGGTGCCGGATCTGCTGACTGCTGCTGACGGACGAGATTGACGGTTGTGACGTCTGTGCCTGAGGGATCGTTGAATAGACGCAGTCCGAAGTTCTGGGCTGTGACGGCAACGTGTTCGATCACGGCGCTCTGTATGGCTTCATAGGCGGTCCATTTGGTGGTGGCGGTGAAGCAGTAGATCTGAAGCGGGATGCCTTCGCCTGTAGGGTCCATCACGCGGACGAGTATCTGCTGGTCGCTGACAATTGCGGGGTTGTTGAGCAGCCACTGGCACAGATAGGCCCGGAAAAGTCCGAGGTTTGTAGAGTCGGTGCCGTTGACAACGGCTATGCCCGGATTGTAGTCGGGATGGCCGAGGTCACGGAGGTGGCTGATGTAGGCTTTGATGATAGGGTATCTGGCCGAGATGGCATCGACCATTTCAGGTGTAGTGGCCGTGATGGTGTCGGAGTCGATGATCACAGAGCGGGCTATGCGCCGGCAGCCGCTGTCAGCCATTCCGCGCCAGTTCTGGAAGGAGGTAGATATGAGTGTGTAGGGCGGGAGGGTCACAATGGTGTTGTCGAAATTCTGCACTTTGACGGCGGTCAGAGAGACGTCTGTCACAATGCCGTTGGCGATTGTGGACGGCACTACGATCCAGTCGCCTACACGCAGCATGTCGTTCTGCGAGAGTTGCAGTCCGGCCACGAGTCCGAGAATGCTGTCTTTGAACACAAGCATCAGTACCGCCGCGAAAGCTCCGAGGCCAGTGAGGAGGTTGGCCGGCGATTTGTTGACAATTATGGCCACACTGATTATCAGGGCTATGAACCATAGGATGCCGATAATGGTGTCGAGGATGCCTTTGATGGGCAGGTTTTTGCTGTTGCGGGTTTCATCGAAACGCAGCCAGACGAAAGATGTTACCGAGCAGATGGCCCGGCAGACCACAATGGTGGTGTAGACAAGCAGAATTCTGAACACGACGGTGCGCAGCAGCGAGTCTTCGGTAAATGCGAATGGCAGCAGCGGGAGCATTACCAGCGGAGGGATTATGTGGCTGCAGTGTATCAGCACTTTGTGCTGCACGAGTTCCTTGCCGAGTGTGTTGTGACGCAGCATTACGAATTTTCTTACGGCAAGGAGTATCAGAGTACGTATGATCCAGCCGAGACAGATGGCTATTCCGGCCACGATGATGATGTAGATCACTTCTTCAGCGGTTTTGTCTTTTTCCAGACCGATGAGATCCAGCAGCCTGTGGATATGGATGAGCAGCCATCCGGCCACCTGGTTTGAGGGTATAAGAGCTAACATTTTGTTGAACAGTTGATTGACGTGAATGAAAGGCCTGTGATTCACAGAGCCTCCCGGATATTTAGAGTTTATTTTTAAACAACCTCTTATCTATATGTTTTAAACGCTATTCACGCAGTCAAGGTTTAGGCGCAAAAAATAGACACAGTTTTCAGATGCCGCCGGTGTGGATTGCGGTCTGAAAACTGTGTCGGGAAAGCTCTTGAGTGTTTAACCCTGCGGCGGTGCAGGAAGCATTAGATTAAATCTATTTTCCAAGAGTGATTGCGTAATGGCTGACTTTGCTGAGGTCATTTCAGTTCGAAGGGAACTGTTGCACGGATGTCAGCAGACGAAGATCCGATATAGGCTTTGAATTTGCCGGGTTCGGCGCGCCAGCTTCCGGTTTTGTCGTCGTAGAATTTCAGATCATCGGGTTTGACGGTGAAGGTGACGGCTTTTTCTTCGCCCGGTTTCAGAGAAATCTTTTCGAATCCTTTGAGTTCCTTGAGCGGACGGAGCACAGAGGCTGATTCATCGCCGATGTAGAGCTGGACCACTTCTTTGCCTTCAACAGAGCCGGTGTTGCTGACCGGAACTGTTATGGTCAGGCTCTGGTCGCCGCTGATTGTCTTGGCTGAAGCCGATGCTTTGCCGTATTTGAAATCAGTGTAGCTCAGACCGTGGCCGAAGGGGTAGAAGGCGGGGATTTTCTTGGTGTCGTGCCAGCGGTAGCCTACAAGGATGTCTTCAAGGTATTCCTCGCGGATAGAGTCGCCGGGATAGGCGATGGCTCCGAAGCTGTGGGCGCCGTTGTCTTCAAGACGTGCAGGGAATGAGAATGGGAGTTTGCCTGAGGGGCTTACCTTGCCGCTGATGACGTTGGCAAGCGAGCGTCCGGCCATTGAGCCGAGATACCAGCCCTGGATGATTGCGGGCACTTCTTTTTCCCACGGCATTTCAACGGCGTTGCCTGAGAGGAGCACTACCACGAGGTCGGGATTGGCGGCGCTGAGTTCCTTTATGAGCTGAGGCTGTCCGAATGGCAGACCGTATTCCTGGCGGTCGCCGGCTTCGCAGTCCTGCTGGTGGTTCTTGTTGAGTCCGCCGATAAATATGACCACATCTGCATCTTTGGCCATAGCTACAGCCTGGGCACGCAGAGAGTCTTGCACGGCCTGGGGAATGTCTTCGACATGAGCATACATCGGGCGGCCTGCGCGATAGCCCTGTGCATATCTGACTTTATCGCCGTAGATAGCACGGAGGCCGTCAAGCGGAGTAAAGTTGTCTTTGACTTTGAGTTCGCTGGAGCCTCCGCCTTTCATGAGGTCGCGGGTGGCATTGTCGCCTACCACAAGGATTGATTTCACATCGGGGTTGAGCGGGAGGAGTTTCGGGCCTTTCTTGCCGACAGGAGCGTTTTTCAGCAGGACGATGCCTTCGTTGCCGATCTGCTCTGCTACGGCATAGTGCTCGTCGGTAGCTACAGAGCCGAAGGGCTTGTCACGCTTCATGGCAGTCAGGAAGTTAAGGCGGAGCATACGGCGCGCCTTGTCATCGATTGTCTCCATCGGCACTTCTCCTTTCTGGAGCATCTCGATGTAGGGGTTGGCAAGATAGTAGTCATCGGTTGTGAACTCTGACTCTGAAGTCAGGCCGTTTGTGTAGGATCCCATCTCAAGGTCGAGACCGTAGAGAGCTGCTTCACGGGTGTCATGTGCGCCGCCCCAGTCTGTGACAACCACACCTTTGTAGCCCCAGTCGTCTTTGAGAATCTTGTTGAGGAGCATTTCGTTGTGGCAGGCGTGCTGGCCGCGGATTTTGTTGTAGGAGCCCATGATGGTCCAGCTGTCACCGTCGATGACGGCGCTTTTGAACGCCGGAAGATAGATTTCGTGGAGTGCACGGTCTGAGAGGTTGACATCAATGTGGCCGCGCCATAGTTCCTGATTGTTGAGGGCGAAGTGCTTGACGCTTGCCGCAACGCCGTTCTGCTGCATGCCTTTGATGTAGGGGACCACGAGCACGGAAGCGAGATAGGGGTCTTCTCCCATGTATTCAAAGTTACGGCCGTTGAGCGGAGTGCGGTAGATGTTGACACCGGGGCCGAGCATCACGTCTTTTTCGCGATACAGGGCTTCTTCGCCGAGCGCGTTGCCATAGGCGAATGAAAGATCCGGATTCCATGTGGCGGCCAGGGCAGTGAGTGCCGGGAAGGCTGTTATGGAGTCGTTGGTGCGGTTTGAGTAGCCCCAGTCGTTCCAGTTTATTTCGGCGCGCACACCGTGAGGTCCGTCGCTCATCCAGAGGTCTGGTATGCCGAGGCGCGGCACACCGGCAGAGGAGAATTTGCCCTGGGCGTGGATCATATTTACTTTTTCCTGAAGAGTCATGCGTGAAAGAGCGTCTTCCACACGTTCGTCCAGAGGCCTGGTTTCATCTTGATAGACAGGAATAGCTGCCCCTGCATTGACAAAAGAGGCGGCTACTGCGAAAGTGAACAGTGAATTTCTCAGAATCATTTGTTTTTCAGAATGAATTTATGGTAGTGGTGAAAGGTTTCAGATCAGGTGATGTGGCGGTGACGCTTACCGGGCCTTCGGAGCCATTGTTCTGCACTATGAGCATGGCTTTGCCATAGAAGGCCTTGCGCTTGTTGTCCTTGAAGTGCTCGAGCGAGATGGGAGAGCCGTTATCGACTCCGGCATTGAAGCCGGCACCTTTGACGTCGAATGTCACCTGGTTTTCGGCCCAGGGGCAGAGGTTGCCGTCTTTGTCGAGGATTTCCACGAGGACATAGCTGAGGTCTTTGCCGTCGGCTTTGATTGATTGCCGGTCAGGTGTAAGGCGGATGCGGTAAGGAGAACCGGCGGTACGGATTTCACGGGTGGCCACGGTGCGGCCGTCTTTGCGGCTGACAGCCTTTACTGAGCCGGGCTGGAAGCTGACACGCCATGAGGCGTGATATTTCCCCGGTTCGGGTTTGCGGATGCCTTGCGACTCACCGTTGATGAAGAGTTCGACTTCATCGGCATTGTTGTAGTAGGCCCACATGTCAATTTCCTGTCCCGGCTGCCAGTTCCAGTGAGGGAAGAGGTGAAGCACAGTCTTGTCTGGGCGCCACTGCGACTGATACATATAATATATGTCCTTCGGGATGCCGGCAAGGTCTACAATGCCGAAGTAGGAACTGCGGGCCGGCCAGCCGAAGGGTGTCGGCTCTCCGAGGTAGTCGAATCCGGTCCAGATGAACTGACCGGCGATGAAGTCTTTTGAGTCCACATGGCCGAGTGTGCCTTCATGGGTATTGCCCCAGGGCGCGTGGCAGTTGTCATATGAAGAACAGGAGAATGTGCTGTCGCGGAATTCGATATCCCACCGCTTGGGCCAGATGTACATACTGTCTGAGGGCATTCGGTAGTAGCCGCGAGTCATCAGTGCGGAGACGCTTTCGCTGATGATGAATGGTTTGTCAGGGAACCAGCCGGGGACGGAGTCAAACCAGTTGTCATGGTAGTTGTAGCCGATGATGTCAAGCGCACCTGAGCGGAACAGGTGGTTGCCGGGATCAGGTTCGTTGCAGCCGGCGGTGACCGGACGTGACGGATCGAGATCCTTGACCATTCCGGCAAGTTTCTTTGTGAGAAGTGAGTTGACGCTGAGGTTTTCACCCTCTTTGGCGAGGTTTTCTTTTCCGTGGCCGAAGTTGAGGATGAGGTTGGCCTGTTCGAGAGTGAGGGTGTCGGCTTTGGCGGAACTCCACTGTTCGAGCACTTCGTTTCCGATGCTGTAGATTATGACAGACGGGTGGTTTCTGTCGCGGACTATAAGATCGGTCAGATCTCTCTCATGCCAGTCAGGGAAGTAACGCGCATAGTCATGAGATGTCTTTTTCTTGCGCCACATGTCAAAGGTCTCGTCCATGACAAGGATACCCATGCGGTCGCACAGATCAAGCACTTCCGGGGCGGGAGGATTGTGTGAGGCTCTGTAGGCGTTGACTCCCATCTCTTTAAGAATTTCGAACTGGCGCTCTATGGCGCGGGTATTGACGGCCGCTCCGAGAGCTCCGAGGTCGTGGTGCATACAGACTCCATTGATCTTCATAGCTTTTCCGTTGAGAGAGAAGCCTGTCTTGGGGTCGAAGTTAAAATATCTGAACCCGGTGGTCTGAAGATATGTGTCAAGCAGTTCGCCGGTCTTGGCATCGGAGATGAAAGTGGCGAGGGTGTAGAGATATGGATCTTCTGTTGACCAGAGATGGGGGGTTCTCAGATCGAGTTTTGCTGTGACCTCCGCAGATGCGTTTTTCCGGCTGAGACGCACAGTCCGCGGCTCGGTTTTGCCGATCATTTTTCCGGCGGCATCAATCAGAGCGGTATAGATGCTGATATTTCTGGTTTTCCGGGCATTGCTGACAATGTCGGTGCGGATTGTCACCGCCGCGATACTGTCTGTCACGTCGGCGCTTATCTGCTGTCCCCAGAGCGGAATGTGTATTTCATTGAGCGAGCGGAGCCAGACGTTGCGGTAGATGCCGCAACCGCTATACCAGCGCGAGTTTGGTTGTTCGGCGTTGTCGACACGCACAGCTATCACGTTTTCGCCGTCAGTTTTGAGATAAGGGGTGAGATCATAGCTGAACGATGCGTAGCCGTAAGGACGTGTGCCGAGTTCATGTCCGTTGATGAAGACGGTGGAGTTCATGTAGGCTCCGTCAAAGTCGATGAACGTCTTTTTGCCTTGCTGAGCAGGAGAGATGGTGAATGATTTGCGATACCATCCGATGCCGCCGGGCAGAGCGCCACCGCCGGTTCCGGACGGGTTGTCAATGTTGAAGTCGCCTTCGATGGCCCAGTCGTGCGGGAGCGAGAGATTCCGCCAGTTGGAATCATCGTAGTCCGGCGATGCCATTTCAAGAGCATCGCCGAGACTGAATTTCCAGCCATCGTTGAAGCTTTCAGCCCGTGGATCGGCTGCTGAAGCCGAAAAAATGGCCGCCCCGCCGAAGAGGGCGAGGCATGCCAATACAATCAAATTTACCTTAGATAACATGATCTATTGTGTGTTGGGCTTGTAGAGCACTTATAGTGGTACTTTAAAGTTTTACATTTTTAGCCTCTCCGTTGTAGGCCACAACCACACCTTTCTTGTCACGGCCATAGCCGACGGGTGTTTTCTCAGACACCTTGATGATGTTGAACTTGCGGTTGCGGAGCATGCCGGGATACTGGCCTGCGCGCTTGCCGATAGTGAGGGTTGAGGTTTCGTCGTTCCAGGAGAATGGGATCATGGCATACTGGCCCTTCTCGTAGTTGTAGTTGGTGTTTTCGTCTTCATAAAGGACGAATTTGCCGTCTTCTCCGGCATAGACGTAGAGATTGATCATGTCAGCCGGTTTTTCAGCAGACCACTGCATGGCCGGACCGAAGGGGATGATAGAGCCTGAGCGCACAAAGAGGGGGATGCGTTCGTAGGGGGCTGCGACTTTGAGAGTCTGGCCGCCGTTGATCTCCTTGCCGGTGTAGAAGTCATACCAGTCAGCTCCTTCGGGGAAGTAGACTTCGCGCGAAGTGGCGCCGTAGGTGTAGACGGGAGCTACGAGCAGCGAGGGACCGAACATGTACTGGTCGCCGATGTTGCGGGTTGCCTTGTCGGCGGTGAAGTCCATTACCATCGGGCGCATGATGGTGTAGTCATCGAAATGGGTCTTGGCTGCGAGTGAATAGATGTAGGGCATCAGGTCGTAACGCAGGTTGGTGTAGTAGACCACAGACTTGTAGGCGGGATGGTTTTCAGGAGCGATGTTGAAGATTTCGCGGTAGGGCCACTGGCCGTGGGCGCGGAACATGGGTGCGAATGCTCCGAACTGATACCAGCGGGTGTTGAGCTCACGCCATTCTTTCATGTCGGGTGTTTCACGGCCGGTTTTGTCGAATTCGGCAGCGGCGGCCACAAAGCGGTCTTCAACGCAGAATCCGCCGATGTCCATGCTCCACCAGGGTATGCCGGAGGCGGCAAAGTTAAGGCCTGCTGAGATCTGGGCTTTCATGTCTTCCCAGCGGGTGGCGATGTCACCGCTCCAGGTTGCTGTTGAATAGCGCTGCTGTCCGGCGAAACCGGAGCGGGTGAGAAGGAAGACGCGGTTGTCGTTGATGCCACGCTGTCCGTTATAGATGGCGTCGGCGTTCATCAGACCGTAAGCGTTGAAGTATTTTGTAGAGGGGCCGAGTGCGGTCGGGGTGATAAGGTCCTTGCGATACTGAAGGTCGGTACAGTCTCGTATGTTGGGTTCGGATGCGTCCATCCACCAGGCATCCATTCCGACGGGCACATAGTGGTCTTCGATCTGCTTCCAGAAGAGTTTGCGGGCATCGGGGCTGTAGGCATCATAGAATGAGCTGAGATAGCCGGGACCTACCCAGTCGCGGATGCTGTCTTTGACTGGGAGCTGATACATCCATCCGTTTTTGTCGAATTCCTTGTAGTGTTCGGTAGTTACATAGAATTTTGGCCATACGGAGATCATCACACGTCCGTTCATGTTGTGGATCGAGTCGACCATGCCTTTGGGATCGGGGAAGCGTTCGGGATCAAATTCGTGGCTACCCCATGAATCCTGCTTCCAGTGGAGCCAGTCGATAACTATGTTGTCGATGGGAATGCCGCGGCGGCGGAATTCTGCGAAAGTCGAGAGCACTTCATCTGATGTGTTGTATTTCTCGCGGCTCTGCCAGTAGCCCATGACCCATTTGGCCATCATGGGAGCTTTGCCTGTGAGGGTGCGGTAGCCGTGGATCACATCGTCCATGTCTTCGCCATAGATGAAGTAGTAGTCTATCTGGCTTTGCATTTCGCCCCACCAGCTCATCTGCATCTGTTCTTTGTCATCAACGGGAGAGTAGACTCTGAGGCCGCAATAGGCTACGGCGCCGTTGGGTTCCCACTGGATTTTTACGGGAACACGTTTGCCGGCTTCGAGGTTGACGGAGAATTTGTAGGAGTTGGGGTTCCAGGCGGTGCGCCAGCGTTCGGGGACAACTTCTTTGCCGTCAATGAATACTGACATGTAGCCTGAATAGTAGAGGATGAATTTGAATTCACCGCTTTCTGAGGGTTCGATTTCTCCTTCATAGGTCACGTGAGAGCCCTGATAGTTGAAATCCTGAGGCAGATTCACTACATGTTTGAGTTCTTTGCGGATGAGGTGTTCGAAGTAGATTGAGTCTTCGCGCTGCACGATGGTCGGTTCTTCGGCTTTGGCGGGTACATAGGTTCCTGTCAGAGCGCCTTCCTTGCCGTCTTTATCGTAGAGTTTGAAAACCTGGCCGAGTTGTTTGTATGGTTCCGGATTTCCGAAGCGGCAGAGCGAATAGCTATCCCAGAGAATGCCGTAGTTGTCAGTGGAGACAATGAATGGCACTGAGACTTTGGTATTATACTGGAAAAGTTCTTCGTTTTTACCTTTATAGTTGAACTCGTCGCTCTGGTGTTGTCCGAGGCCGTAGATGCCTTCTTCCTTGTCAAGAGATTCGAATACCTGGCGTACGGTGTAGCCTTTGGTGCCTTCGACTTCGATTGGGGAGAATTCACGCCCGCCGTCGGCTTCGGCAACGATCAGGCGGCCGTCTTTGTTATAGAATTTGACATCGCCGGTTGAAAAAGATACTGTAGCGGTCAACTGAGAGGTTGAAAGCGATACGGTCGAGTCTGTTTCCGCGATGGTGTATTCGACATTGGCCCTGGGAGGAATGACCACAAGGCTTGTGTCTGATGAAAATTTTTTGTCGGGAGTCGCCGATACGCGGATGATCTTGTCGTCAATCACCTGCAGCCTTACCTTGCGGACTGAATTTTCTGTCTCGGCAGCGATGTTGACTGTGATCCCACGCTCTGATTTTTCATATCTGCCGGCCGCGCACGAGGCGAGCAGCATGGCCGTTAATAATGAAGCGGTTATAGTTCTTGATTTCATGTATGAATTAGATATTTTCAGTTTTAAGGGAAGAAGATGGAGTAATGAATAAATAAATAAGCATAGCCGCAGATGGAGGTACGGTTCTCCGATCCGTGACTATGCAAAATTATAAATAACAATCGGTATAAACCGAAATCTATGTTGACCCTCTGTGGTCGGAATGATTTTAGACGGGGTGAAAATGTTAACTTATACGTGATAATTTGTTGCTTTGCCCTCTTTATCCTGATAAACAGAAGGCAGAACGCCAAATTCTTCCTTGAAATATTTGCTGAAGTATTTTGGATTGTTATAGCCGAGCTGGAAGGCAATTTCCGAGACGTTCAACTGGCTCTCGCGCAGCATCTGTGCCCCTCGTTTCAGGCGGATCAGGCGGATGAATTCAACCGGAGTCTTGCCGGTAGTGGCCTTTAGCTTTTTATATAGGTGCACGCGGCTCATGCCGAGGTGGCTGCTGAGTTCTTCAACCGACAGATCGGGTCGTTTGATGTTTGTCACGACATATTTGATGGCTTTTTCCACCATTTTTTCATCAAGAGGTGTGATTTTGATGGTGTCAGGTTCGGGGTTGATGAGCGAGCGCCCGTTTCCGCGATGGGAGAGCGAGATGAGTTTTTTCATCTTCAGCAGTAGCAGATCGATGTTGAAGGGCTTGGTTATGTAATCGTCGGCTCCGGTGGTCAGACCTTCGACTTTGGCGCCGATGTCGTGTTTGGCTGTCAGGATGATGACCGGTGTTGAGGCTAGATCCTGGTTGGACTTGAGCTTGCGGCAGAGTTCGAGGCCGTCGATTCCGGGCATCATAAGGTCAGTCAGTACGATTGCCGGTCTGATTGATTCGAGTAGCCGGAGTGCGGTGGCTCCGTCAGGTGCTGTCATGACGTGGAAGTCATGGCCGAGGCCATCGCGCAGGAATTCGATCATGTCGTGGCTGTCATCGACCACTAAGGCTGTCGGTTTGTCAGATGCTGCCGGATCATCTTGTTTTTCAACAGATGGCTGTTCTGTCTGTGCCTCAAGGATTTCGGTGTCAGGGAGAGAGACGGTTTCGCTGACAGGCGGGGTTGTTTCAGCGAGCGGGGTCTGCTTTATGAGTGGAATGCTGATTGTGAATATTGTTCCTCCTCCCGGATTGTCAGAGATCTCGATGGTGCCGTTGTGGAGCTTGATATACTCGTTTACCATGCTTAGTCCGATGCCGTTTCCGGTCATTGAACTGTCGTTTTTGGCATTGTCAGCCTGGAAGAAACGGTCAAACACATGAGGCTTGTCGCTGTCGCTGATGCCTATGCCTGTGTCTGAGACTTTGATGATGACTGAAGTCGGGGTGGTTGACAGTTCGGTTTTTACCTCTCCTCCTTCCGGGGTAAATTTGAATGCGTTGGACAGGAGGTTCATGATTGATTTATAGAGTTTGTCTTCATCAAACATGGCATTCAGTTCGGGAGTGGAGGAGGTGAATGTGAGGCGTATGTTTTTACGTTCGGAGAGGTTGGCGAAAGAATGGCAGACTCCGCGCACAAAGCCTACGATTTCGCCCTCAGACAGCTGTAGCGACAGGCCTGTGACTTCATTTTTCCTGAAATCAAGAAGCTGGTTTACAAGCAGGAGCAGACGCATGGCGTTGTTACGCATGAGGGTCAGACGTTTGAGCTGTTTTTCGTCTGTTGCTTCCTTGATCATGCTTTCGAGAGGGGAGACTATCAGTGTCAGCGGAGTGCGGAGTTCGTGGCTGACGTTTGTGTAGAACTTGAATTTCAGCTGGTTGATTTCCTCTTGCTTGACGAGAGCGTCTTCTTTACGCTTCTCGTTGAAGCGGCGGCGTTCGCGCAGTTTGATGTGGCGTATAAATGCGTAGACAAGCAGGCACAGTATAAGGGCATACAGTAGTTTGGCCCATACCGACAGCCAGAATGGCGGGTGCATTATGATGGTCAGTTCTGCGGCGCTTACACTTTCGTAACCGTCATTGTTGACGGCTTTTACAAGCAGCCTGTAGGTGCCGGGAGCCAGATTGGTGTAGCTTGCCATGTGGACTCCGGGTGGTGTGGTCATCCATTCGTCATCAAGGCCTTCAAGCTTGTGCTGATAGGTGGTTTTTTCTGGGAATATGTAGTTGTCAGTCGCAAATGTTACTGAAAATGATGAGTTGTCAGGCCAGAGTTCAAGTGTGCCGCCATGATTCGGCGATGATTTCAGCAATACATGACCTTTGACATTCTCTCCGACTCTGATGGTTTTTGATCCGACACTGATGTCTGAGAACATTACGTTTGGAAGTGCGCGGTTGTGACGGATGCTGTCAGGGTTGAATTCATTGAGACCGTAAAGGCTGCCTATGAATATCTGTCCCGAAGGGAGACGGCCGAAGGAGCGCTGGTTGAAGTCGCAGTTCTGCAGGCCGTCAGCTGAGTCATAGCGGTGTGTGGTGTATGAGAATTCTCCGGTTTTGTCATTGTATCTGACATTGAATTTTACGAGATTGCCGCCTTCGCTGGCCCAGACGTTTCCGTTGTTGTCGATCTGCAGGCCGAGAATGAAATCCGGAGTGGCCTTGTCTGGAGAAGTTTTTAGCGGGATTATCCGTTCTCTATGAGGGTCATAGATGTGCAGTCCGCGGGTTGAGGCTACCCATAGCAGATCGCGGGTGTCGTGGAGCAGGTCGTTGATCTTAAGTCCGTCAAGGAGGGGGATGCTGGAGAATTTTTCTTTTATGGGGTCGAATACGGCGACACCTGAGGAGGTGGCGATGTAGATGCGCCTCTCACCTTCGCCATCGCGCGCGATATCAAGGATATAGTCCGAAAACAGATCGGAATTGGACATGTTGTATGATTTCACTTCGAGCGATTTCGGATCGAATCTGTAGAGTCCGTGACCGAGGGTTCCGATCCAGATTTTGCCGTCAGGGGCTTTGGCCAGCGCCCAGGTGTAGGCGTTGTCAAGGGTTGTTCCTGTGCTCAGAGTCTCTATTTTTCCGTTGCGGCATCGGCGCAGGCCGCGTGCAAAGGATCCGAAATAGAGTGTGCCGTCGGGCAGTTCTAGCATGGTGGTGATTGCCGGGTGCGAGCCGTTGTCAGTAAGGTAGGGGATCGGGGTGCGGCTGTTGGTCTGCGGATTCCATTTTATAATACCAGCGGCATCGGTGCCGATCCATACCGAGCCGTCGATCAGCGATGGATACAGGCAGTTGACATCAGGGAATGGTATCAGTTTGAATTTGTTTGCGCTTTCATTGTGATAATATATACCTTTTTTATATGTTCCGATCCATAGTGATCCGGCGTTGTCGTCATAAAGAGCGGTGACGGTGTTGCGTATGCCTGAGCTTACCGATGTGGTTACCGGAATGAAGCGGAAGCGGTCGTTTTCGCGCACCACTTTTTCGAGGCCGTTATGGTCGCGTGCTATCCAGCGGATTCCGGAGCTGTCGTGCATAAACGTCTTGACAACTTTTTGATTTCTGTCATCGGGGAGAAGGTGATTGGCCCAGGTGTGGCTGCGGGTGTCGTAGAGCCACAATTTTTCATTGCTGAAGATCCAGGCCAGGCCATCGTTGTCAGGCACGATGGTGTAGACAAAAGTAGTGCTTGGGTCGGTGTTCACCGCTATGAGAGAGTCGGTGCGGGTTACAAGCATTGATTGAGGGGAGATGAATTTTATGACGCCGTGGTTGTCGATGGTCATGACTTCGTCAGGGATGGAGACAATGTCTGTGATCTCGTCTCCGGCAAAGCTTTTGTCTTTCAGCAGCTCGGCTTTGCCTGATCCGGATTTGATCCGGTAGAGTCCTTCATTGTTGATGTGAATCCATGCATTTTTGCCGCTGTCGAAATGGATCTGTGAAGGTGCAGACTGCATATTGTATTCCTTAAGAATAGGCGAGAGGTCGGTCGACAGGCAGTCTGAAACCGGATCATAGATGAGATATGTTTTCCCGGAGCGGACCCACAGACGTCCTTTTCTGTCTTCCTGTATGTCGGTGATGTCTTCGTCATAGGAAATCATGACGGAGTCTTCGACGGCAGGAAGGTAGATCTTGAAGCCATAGCCGTTGTAACGGCAGAGCCCTGAAGATGTCCCGACCCATAGAAAGCCGTCTGAGTCACGGTAAAAGGCATTTATTTTGTTGTTTGCAAGACCGTTGGATGTGTCAAGATGTTTCAGCATGAACTCCTGGGCGGAGCCGAAGAGGAAACAAAGAGTCAGGCTTATGAGTAAGGGTAAACGCATGGCGTTAACATTTAAGGAGTATTTACATTCACAAAGTAAAATGATTTTCATGAAATATCCAAATCCACTGCGATTGCGGGTGGTGGAGTAACATTTGCGTCAATGATGTAAAGTGTTGAATGTTAGTCGTGAATATTATCGGTTAAAACATTTTAAGCTAATAAAGTTAACAAATAACTCCCGGATAGAACAGTTTTTATCCCATATAATGAGGGTAAAAAATTGGTGATTACGAAAGCAATCTTTACATTTGCTTACTTTTATTAGACTATCGCACTATCTTCTTACCTTAAAAACAAAGTTCTGCAATTGCTTCAAACCTGCATACAGCACTTTGCCTGACATACAATATATTTATAGGCCGAGCGCGGCCGCACACAAAGAGAGAATAACAAAATCAGCAAGACTAACCAGTAAAACTAAATCTATTCATCTAATGGGAAAAAACAATTTGGAACGATGCAAGTCTCTGCGTCTCTTCCGGACTGCCCTGCTGGCATTCTGCCTTCTGGCCGGAATGACCGCATCGGCCGCTCCTCTGACTGTATCAGGTACAGTCACCCAGGCTTCCGACGGTGAACCGCTTGTCGGAGTCAGTGTCCTCATCAAGGGCTCGTCGCAAGGCACATCGACGGACATTGACGGCAACTATACCCTTAAGGCCGACGAAGGCGCCACTCTCGTATTCTCCTATGTAGGTTTCACAACCCGCGAAATCAAAGTGACGTCAGAACGCATGGATGTTGCTCTCGTAGAAGACTCCGAAGTACTTGACGAAGTCGTAGTCGTGGGCTACGGCGTCCAGAAAAAGAAACTTGTCACCGGAGCTACCGCACAGATCAAGGGTGATGACATCGCCAAGATGAACACCACTTCTCCACTGCAGGCTATGCAGGGCCAGCTCCCAGGCGTAAACATCGCCAGTGAGTCAGGACAGCCCGGAGCAGCCATGAAAGTGACAATCCGCGGTCTTGGAACAACAGGCAATGCTCAGCCTCTTTACCTCATTGACGGTATCGGCGGTGACATCTCTACTCTGAACCCTGCCGACATCGAAAGCATCGACGTGCTGAAAGACGCTGCCTCGGCAGCCATCTATGGCGCGCAGGCAGCCAACGGCGTTGTGCTCATCACCACCCGCCAGGGCCGTGAAGGCAAAGCCAAAGTCACTTTCGACGGCTACTACGGCTGGCAGTCGGCTCCCCGCAAAGCCAAGATGCTCAACGCTCAGGAATATATGACTATCATGGACGAACAGCAGATCAACAGCGGTCTCGCTCCCTATGACTGGTCGTCGATCAGCAGCATCTGGCGCCGTGATGCCGATGGCAACCCTGTTTCGGTCTATGACACCGACTGGATGGATGCAATGTTCAAGGACAACGCCAAGACTCAGAGCTACACTCTCGGTGTGACAGGCGGCTCGGTAAATTCAACCTATGCCATGTCTCTCGGCTATATCAATCAGGAAGGTATCGTAGGTGGCAAAGATGCTTCGGACTACTCCCGCTACAACTTCCGTATCAATTCAGACCATAAACTCTTTGACGGCATCATCACTGTCGGCGAACAGGCAAGCTTCGTTTACGTCAACTCAATCGGCATCGGCGTGGGCAACCAGTATAACAACACCCTCCGCGGCGCGTTCTACACATCTCCGCTCGCACCTATATATAATGCCGACGGCGATTTCAACTCAACCGTCAATTCCGACTGGAACAAGGGCGACGGCAACCCCTATGGCAACATGATGCTGCTTAAGAACGACAACAAGAGCGCCACTTTCTCAGGAAATGTCTACGCCCAGATCGAACCGATCAAGAATCTCAAGGTGCGCACCGTGTTCGGCGCTGTCTACGGTGCTTCCGAATACCGCAGCTTCGAGCCGGTCTTCCAGTTCACCTCGACTGACACCTCCCACTCCTACACCAAAGTAGCCCAGAACAAGACCAACTCTCTCGGCATGACCTGGACCAACACCGCTACCTACGACTGGGACATCAAAGACCACCATTTCAACGCTCTCATCGGTATGGAAAGCTACCGTTACTCAGGTTCTTATCTTGAAGCCAAGCAGAGCCATCTCAAAGAAGGCTTCGATGACTGGAGCCACGCATGGATCAGCAACGGCACAGCTGCCTCTACTGCCGACGGCCTCAACGCCGCAGGCTATCCTCATGACGAGTCTCGTTCGGTCAGCTACTTCGGACGTATTGGCTGGAACTGGAAAGAAAAATACATGATCAACGCCACCGTGCGCCGCGACGGCTCTTCGAAGTTTGCCCGTGGCCACCGCTTCGGCACCTTCCCCTCTGTTTCGGCAGGCTGGAACATCTCCAACGAAAAATTCATGGAATCTACCCGCTCATGGCTCGACTTCCTCAAAATCCGTGCAAGCTGGGGCCGCGTAGGTAATCAGAATATCGACAACTACCAGTATCTCTCACCGATCAAAAACCTCTACGCCAACTACTTCTTCGGACAGTACATGGGACCAAACGGTGTCTACAACGGTGAATACAACTCCACCTGGGCTGACAACTGGGGCGCATACCCCGAACGTCTCGGCAACCTCGACATCACCTGGGAAACTTCCGAGCAGACCGACTTCGGTTTTGACGCCCGCCTCTTTAACAGCCGTCTTGCCGTAGCATTTGACTTCTACCTCAAAAACACAAAAGACTGGCTCGTTGTGGCTCCGATTCTTGCCACCGCAGGTACTGACGCTCCATTCATCAACGGTGGTAACGTGAAAAACACCGGTGTCGAATTCAATCTCACCTGGACCGACGTAATCGGCCGCGACTTCTCCTACAGTGTAGGTGTCAACGGCGCGTTCAACAAAAACAAAGTCGGCTCGATCCCCAACCAGGACGGTATCATTCACGGCAATGTCAATGAACTCTACAACAATACCCCTGAATTCTACCGTGCTGAAAACGGCAATCCAATAGGATACTTCTGGGGCTTCAAGACCGCAGGCATCTTCCAGAACCAGGAACAGATCAACCAGTGGCTTCAGGCCGGCAACGGTGTGCTACAGGACAATGTGCAGCCCGGCGACGTGATCTTTGTCGACATCAACCGCGACGGTGTCATCAATGACAATGACAAAGTCAACCTCGGCAATGGCATGCCCAAGTTCACCTACGGCTTCAACATCAATCTCTACTACAAGAACTTCGATCTCGGCCTTGTCGCCACAGGTGCCGCCGGTCAGAAGATCGTGCAGAGCTACCGCAGCTGGGACAGTCAGCAGGCCAACTACACCACCCGTATCCTCGGCCGCTGGACAGGCGAAGGAACATCCAATAAAATTCCGCGTGTGACCAACCAGAACATCAACTGGCAGTTCTCCGACCTCTATGTGCAGGATGGCGATTTCCTCCGTCTCTCGAACCTCACCTTCGGCTACAACTTCGCTCCCCTCATGAAGCAGAAATGGTGCAGCAACGCCCGCCTCTACTTCCAGGTACAGAACCTCTACACATTCACCAAATATGACGGAATGGACCCGGAAATCGGTTATGGCACCCAGGCATGGGTATCAGGCGTAGACCTCGGCTACTATCCGCGTCCGCGCACATTCCTCTTCGGTGTGAACCTCGCGTTCTAAATTCACTTTCTTATAAAGTTTAGATCTATACAAATGAATAAATTTAAAGTCAACATACTCGCACTCGGTGTTGTCGGGCTGCTCGGCATGAGCTCATGCTCAGAAAGCTTCCTCGATGTAAATTCGATGACAAATTCCAACACCAACAATTTCTATAAGACCGAAGCCGATGCATGGCGCGCGCTGATCGGCTGCTACAACGGCTGGCGTCAGACTTCAACCGCTCCCGGCATAGGCTTCTACGTAGCCTCCACCGTCATGGGCGATGAATGCTACGGAGGCACAGGCAACTCCGATGCCCGCAACTATCAGGTCATCGACCGTTTTGACCAGAGCGAATCGCCCGCCGATCTCCAGATGTATGCACAGGACTGGAAAATGTACTATCAGGGAGTCTACCGCTGCAATGAGCTTATAACCCGTGAAGATCAGATCAAGTGGAAAGACAAAGACTCGAACCGCGGTCTCTACATGGGCGAATGTCATGCTCTCCGCGCCTTGCTCTATTTTGACATGGTACGCCTCTGGGGCAACATACCTCTGTTTCTCGAACCCGTCAATGAAAACCGCAGTCAGGCCGATCCCGCAGAAGTCTATGCTGCTATTTTCGAAGATCTCAAATATGCGATCGCCAATATTCCCGGCGATGCAAATCTTGAAAAATCACAGTTCGGCCGTATCACAAAATATGCCGCAGAGGCAATCCTTGCCCGTGCCTACCTTTATTATACAGGCTATTACGGACAGGAACCCGGTTTCACCAATGAATCCGGCGAAACCACAGGCGTTGTCACAAAGGCGGAAGCCCTTGCAGCTGTCGAAGATGTCATTGCCAGCGGCAACTACGAACTTCTGGACTCATACAAAGACTTCTGGCCGGCATCATCGCTCGTAGCCAATACAACCTCAGCCGGATGGAACGAAGCAGCCTCCACTTACGCAGGCGATGCCAACTCAGAGGTAGTGCTCAGCATGAACTTCACTCCGATGGCCTCATATGCTACCGAAGGATCGGCTGACGGCAACCGCTGGCAGGTGATGATGGGTATGCGTAGCCCGCTCAGCGTGGTTCCCTACTACTGCGGCTGGGGCGCATGCACCGTGATTCCCTCATTCATCAATTCCATCTATGATGCTGCCGATCCCCGCCGCACAGCAGGCGTGATTGATATTGCAGGCGAAGGCATCGGATCAGACGCAAACTTCAAACCGTCATATAATGACTGGCGTGAATATACGGGATATACCGTTAAAAAATATTCACCCATCGCTTTCTATCAGCTCGAAAACGGAGCTCTGGTCATAAAAAATGCTAATATGTCTACCGGAGCCGGTGATATGCAGATCAATAACTGTCAGCCGTACAATATTATACGCTATGCCGACGTTCTTCTGATGGCAGCCGAACTCGGCTCGCCTCAAGCTGCAACCTACATGCATCGCATTCGTTCGCGCGCCGGACTTTCAGACATCCCTGTCAATAAAGAAAACATCATGGCGGAACGTGCCCGTGAACTTGCCTTTGAAGGCATCCGTTACTGGGATCTCCTGCGTCAGGGAGTTGAAGTGATGGCTGATGCAGTTGTAGCCAGTGCCGGTTCCGTACAGAATGGCGGATCTCCCGCTCAGGTTTCATACAGCCGCAACAAGATCATTGCCACAAAGGGTCTTTCGCAGATACCCAACGATCAGATTATTCTTTCAAACGGTGTGCTTAAGCAGAACCCAGGTTGGGCTGATTGACCTTAAGGAAACACACAGTCATTATATTATTATTTTCTGAAAAACATGAAGCATAAGTTTTTTTATTCATTTCTTGCAGGCGTGGCTCTGTTGTTTTCTTCCACTGCCTGTACGCCGGAAGATGAATCCCTTCCCGCTCCTGATCTGACGGCTGCGGATCTCGTGGAAGGCAAAGCATACACAATTGAAATCGACCAGGCTACTAACAAGGTTAAAATGAAAAGCCTCCTTGGAAGCCGCTACGTCACAAGTTGGATTCATCCGCAGGGCATAGAGCGCAAAACCTCTACAGAAGCCAACATCCCCTTTGCCGGTGATTATGAAATCCGTTTCGGCGTAATGACCCGTGGCGGCATAGTCTATGGCGAACCCTATCGTTTCACACTCGAAAATACCAACGGTGACCTGCTGACAGACCCTCTCTGGACATACCTCACCGGTGGGGCCGACCAGTCAAAAACATGGGAGCTGGACACCAAAAACCTTGATTTAGGCGCGTTCACATTCATGTGCGCTCCGATGGGATGGGATAAATTTACCGACGGCAAAACATATACCGAGGCCGATTATCCCTCATATGCCGAAGATGGTGTCGATGACCCCAACTGGGTATGGCAGGCCGGTGCTCCTGACTGGCTGTTTGGCGATGCCGCCACTACCACAGCTACCATCGAGTCTATCCACGAACTCACGTTCGATCTCATCAATGGCGCAAATCTGACTGTCAACGGCCAGACAAAAGCGTTCGTCATGGACCCTGATAGAAAAACTATCACTATGCCTGCCGGATTGAACTGGCTTGGCGACCGCATTGGTGACTCGTATTTTGTCGACATGGTTAATATCGAACTGGTCAAACTCAACGAACACGTTCTCGGTCTCAAACTCATCCGTAACGACGGCAAAGGAGGCAACAAGGATCAGCGCATGGTTCTCTGCTTCGTTGAAAAAGGCTGGGACGGCGAGTGGCCTGTCACCGGACCGTCTCTGTCGACAGTTCCACCGGTTCTTCCTGAGTACAAGGATCTTGCCACGGATCTCTTCACCATTATCGGCGATGATGCTTCTTATCACGCAACCGCTGTCACATATCTCCTTGATTCTGAACAGCCCTATTGTCTTATGGAATGGGACGGTACAGTGAAGAACGGTGAAGGCAAGGTTGAAGGTGCATGGAAAAAACTCTCTGAACTCTATGGCACTCCCGCCTGTCCGGCTTTCTCTGATGACGAATTCGTAATGACAATGAATCGCTACACCGGCTACAAAGAGGATTCTGACGGCAAATTCAGCATCCCTTACAATGCCTACGGACTTGCTATTGAAGAACGCCTGGCGCAGACTGAATTCACCATTGAAGGCAACAAGATCGTGTTTGCACGGGAAGTGACACTTCTCGCCACTACTCCTGATCCCGTCAAGGGCAAAGAATTCACAGTCTTTGAATGTAACCCTGAAAACGGCACCCTCGTTATCGGTGTTCCCGTGGCTAAGGATGAAAACGGTGTCGCCAACCGCTATGTCTGTGCCAATCTGACTGTCAAGTCTCTTGGCGGTGGCCAGGCAGGTCCGACTGTTATTGCTGTAAATCCTGAATATCTTAACTGCTACATCCAGGATGACCACCACTATCGTCTGGAAGTCTACAACGCATTCTATGATGCCGATGGCCTCTATCCTGTTGATGTGACCAAACTCCGTCTCAAGAAAGGACAGACCATCAAGCTTGCATTCCGCCTCCCCGGCATCACCTGGACTGACGGAGCTGACCCCAAAGTAGTCTTCGGCCATAACTTCGATGACCTGGCTGCTTTCAACTGGGACTCAAATGACGCAGGTGTGTTCAGTAATCCGTCTGTTTCCCTCAACAAGGACGGTGTGACCGAAATCAGCCTGACCAATACCACCTCCGGAACTCTGAAATTTGAGGGCGCAAGCTGCTTCTCAATCTGCATACAGCAGAAGGGTCTTGTAGTGTCACCGCTTGACGCCGACGGAAATCTTGACGCAACTGTGGTCAAGCCCGAAATCGTTTCGCTGACAATTGAATAAACCATGAAACAAGGAAAATTTTAACATGAAAACCAAAATATTTCTCTGTGCGTCGCTCATGCTCGGCCTTTCCTTGGCTTCCTGCAATGACGATGACAATTATTTCATCTCGACGGACCCCGTTATAGACCAGTCATCGGTCACAACCGGCTCCTCTGATGTGACGGCCAACAGCGCAACCCTCCACGGAACGGTGGAGGGCCTGGCCGACAAGTCTGCTGCATTCTACTCTGTAGGATTCTACTATGGCGAGGATCAGAACAGTCTGACAAACCGCGTTGACGGTGTGCTTGACAAAAACGTCGTGATAGCCACTGTCGATGGCCTTGAGACCGGCAAGACATACTATTATCAGGTGTTTGTATCTCTCAAGGGCCAGGTTTCATTCCAGGGCGAAGTCAAGTCATTCGTGACCACCAGCGCCACCGTTGTCACGGACAATGTACAGACCGTTGATTTCGCATCAGCCACTATGGGCGGAGCCGTTACCGAAGCACCTGAAGGTGCCACAGTGGGTGTGGTTATATCTGCTGATCCTGATGTGGAGAAAGTCCGTGCAGGTCTCATTGTTCCCGCTGCGGAGCAGGCTGCCGCATTCTCTGTCGAAAAATCAGGCTTCGTTCCCGGAACCAAATATTACTATGCCGCTTATCTCGATCTTGGCGCAGGTGTCATCTACGGCGACGTGAAAGAATTCACCACTGACGCAAAGACCTTTGATGCCGATGCCGATTTCGTAGACCTCGGTCTCTCTGTCAAATGGGCAAAAAGCAATCTTGGCGCGAAATCAGAGTCTGACTTCGGAGGCCTCTTCGGCTTTGGAGATCTCTCAGGTGTCAATACATCGTATCTCCCCGAAGACTATGCTTCAGGCGACATCTATCGCACCAAGCAGGACCTCGCATGGAACGTGACTGGAGGTGTCGGAACACTTCCCTCTTACCAGGACTATGAGGAACTTTTTGCAAAATGTACAGCCGAATGGACTGAAGTTGAGGGCGTAGCCGGCTACAGACTGACCGGCCCCAACGGAAACTCCATCTTCCTTCCCGCTGCCGGCACTCGTACAGTCAGTGATATCAGCTCTCAGGGCACAGCAGGTTACTATGCCACAGGCTCTGTAAACAATGGCGATTTCTACTATGCCTATCAGTTCTCGTTGTCCAACAGAGCCCGCGCCTCTCTTCCTGTCTATCAGGCGGCAGCAGTCCGTGCCATTTCAACTGCCCGCAACATTCCGTTTGACAAGACAAAACTCTATGGCAAATGGTACATGGAAAACGGCCAGGACGGCAAACTCCACGTGTTTGAAGGTCCCTTCACCCAGTTTGGCGTAACTGACAACTGGAACACCATCACCAACAATCATCCCAATGTCGAACAGCAGATCGGATGGGAAATGGGAACCAACAACGGCTGGATCGGCTACACTTACGGCAAGGACTATGGCTACATGGAATTTCTTGAAGACGGAACCGTCAGCATCCATCGTATCGCCGAGGACGGAACAGTTACCGACGAGACCGGCCACTACACTATTGACGAAAAGAACGTTGTCCTTAACATTGACATTGACATTCTTTGCGGCAACACCTGGCTTGCCAACAAGTCGGGAAGCCTAAAGATCCTCGCTCTTGACAATGACGGACTCCGCATCGCCATCCCTGACGGAGACTACGGCTATGCAGTCAACTACTACAGTGAACGCAAACTGGAGTTCGATGACGCCATTCCGGTCAACTTCCAGTGTGTAGGCGGTGACTGGAACGGTGAATGGGGGGCGATCTGCGACCGCATTGATGCCGAAAAACTCGAAGGCAAACACACCGTGACCTATAACGGCACCGTCAATGGCGCTATGGTATTCAACATCGACTTCCAGAACCTTGTTGCAAAATATCCGACTGCCATCGTCTATATCAACGATATACGTTGTGACGGCAAGTCAATAAAATTTGATGCCAACAGATTCTTCTATGGCGACATTGAAGACAACGGCAACTACCGCATTGAGCTCTTCAACATCTGGGGCAAGGGCCAGCAGGGCGGCAAGGTTGTGGAAAGTCCTTTCAGTGCAGCCACAAATCTGGAAAGCGAGCCTGCATTCCAGGTTTCATCTGAACTTGAGATAGACTACACAATTAATCTCAGCCCCGCCTACTACACTCCGGGTCTTATCACAATCAATCCCTCATGGGGTGGTGACTGGACCGGTCCGAATGACGGATCGTTCACCGTTGTAGTTGACGAAAATTCAAAAATTGCCGCAAGCAAGAAGGATTTTGTCATCACTCTCAACTCCACAGACCATGCTGACGGATCGATAATGACATTTATCAACACCGAGCAGCTATATAAGGACTTCCCAGGCACTCACATGACTCTTACATCGCTTGAACTTGACGGCAACGCAGTAACCGGCTGGGATTCTGCCAAAGTTCTTAACTCTGATGACGGTGACAAGCATCGTCTTGAACTTTGGAACACTTATGGAATCACTGCATCTTCAGGCTGTGCCTTCGGCACACCCGTTCAGAGCGGTGGCGAGATGAAGATCGTGGAACTCGGATTCTCGAATTCGATGAGTGTAGGCTTCTCCGTTGACAGACTGTTCCCGGTTGTTGAATGGTGATTTTCAAATAACAGAAATAAAATTTATAGAGAAGTCCGGTGAGGCTTCAGTCCGGCCGGACTTCTTTATTTTTTGATAAAATATCTACAAATGAATATGACTAAATCAATTCTTTTTGCTTTCTGTACGGTGGCAGGCGGTTCGTTTGCCGCATCGTGTGACAATGACAGAAATGAAATGCGCTATGAAGTGATTCAGGTGCCCGATCAGCTTTTTGCCGATGGTATGACTGCTGCTGCGATTGGCGGACCTCAGACTTTTATAGTAAAGTCGCCTGCAGCCGTATCGGTTCAGGTTGAAAAAATAGATGAGGACGATGATCTAAAATGGATCAAAGCAGAAGTTGGTGACCGTACAGCCGACGGTTCCCCTGTGACTGTGATAACCGAACTTAATGAAACCCGCGGTCCGCGTTCGGCCCGTGTCTCGGTTTTTGCAGGCAACGTGGCCCGCGGCATGGTTGTCACTCAGCCTACCTATGCTCCTGTGGTGCCGGCCGAAACCCCCATCAACAATGTCAGCGCAACTGAGATTGCCAAAAACATCTTTGCAGGTGTCAACATCGGCAATACACTTGAAGCTCCTGACGGAGAAGGATCATGGTGTCGCCCTGTGACTGTCAGCTACATCCGTGGCCTTAAGGCCGCAGGTTTCAACGCCGTGCGTATCCCATGCGCCTGGAACAGCCACATTCAGGGTAAGACAACCGCTGAAAAAGCCAAAAATATAATTGATCCCGCCTGGCTTGATCGTGTTGACGAGATTGTAGGCTGGGTTATAGGCGAAGGCATGTATGCCATTGTGAACATCCATTGGGACGGTGGCTGGCTTGAAGAAAGCTGCGTAAACGGCTATGATGCTGACGTTGACAAAAAGCAGAGCACTTTTTGGACTCAGATCGCCAACAAACTCAACCACTATGACGAGCATCTTCTCTTTGCCGGCATGAACGAACCCGGCCAGCAGAATCAGTCTGCAGCCGGCCAGCAGCAGTCTGTCAATGCAATTATGGCCTATCAGCAGACCTTTGTCGACGCTGTCCGTGCTACAGGCGGAAACAATGCTTCACGAGTGCTGATCCATCAGACTCCTTTCACCAATATTGATGAAGGTGTCAGAGGCCTCTATAAACTTCCCGAAGATCCCGTAGCAGACCGTTCAATGGTCGAAGTGCATTTCTATGATCCCACTGACTTCACTATCATGGATAAAGACAACGCTTGGGGGGGTCCCAACAATCCTATCAAGCTTTACTGGGGTGAGGCCAACTTCGTGGCCGGTTCTGACCGCAACTGCACATGGCACAAAGAGGCAAATATTGATGCCCAGTTCAAGAAAGTGCAGGATGCCTACGTCAGCAAGGGAGTTCCTGCTATCATAGGCGAATATGGTGTTGCTTCTAACCGCAACATTGATAGCATGGATGTTGAAAAACACAAAGCAAGCCGCGCCTATTGGACTGAATATGTCACCAGATCGGCCAAGGCTCATGGCTGTGTGCCCTTCTTCTGGGAAACCGGTGGAGACATTGACCGTAACAACGGCAATCAGCTTAACGGCTATCTCTTCAATGCCCTCATGAACGGAGCTGCCAACGGCATCTATCCCTTCTGATAAAATGTCAGCTTTAGAGATTGTTTCTGCTGTGAGACATTCTCATAGACAATCTCTTAGAAACGGCCCGCATGAAAATTCTGTCTTCATGCGGGCCGTTATGTGTGTCTTGCGTTTTCGGAGGCTCACTCCTGCTCGCCAAACTCGCGATGGAGCGCCATGAAGCGCTCCAGAGTCTCAGGCGAAAGCCTTTGCATTGAGCGTATCACCTTTTCAAGCGGCTTGCGCTGCATGTCGCCGCTCTTTGAATAGAACTTGTCGGCATAGCAGACGAGGCGTTCTAGTGTTGACTGCGGCATGTAGTCCCCGTCAGGATCAAGAGGCAGATGCTGCCGGGCAATATCCTCACGGCTCAGGCCCGCTCCGGTATGGCGCTCGGCCACACGGGCGCAGTCCTCTCCAAGACCATCGCTGCGCAGCAGTGCGGCGCCAAGCACACCGTGGCGTATATAAGGCTCGTCGCCATGACACTCTATGCCGGGAGCGTCACACATGAAAATGCCGATGTCGTGGAGCATAGCGGTCTCTTCTACTGCCGCCTGATCAAGGCCGAGCCCTTTCCGGCGGTTGATTTCAAGTGCCAGATCGGCCACCGAACGGCAGTGGGCCATGTAAATATCCCGAAGGCAGCCGTCTTCGGGATAATATCTGTCAATCATTTCCTGCCATGTCATGGCTCAGTGTTGTGGATTGATTCTGTGAATTGTCTTGGATCACTCTAATATAGTGCACCATCCGTGGACGTCCTCAATCTCTCCGAGCTGAATGCCGCGGAGCGTATTGTAGAGGCGAGTGGTGATGGGGCCCGGTTCGCCGTTTTTCGAAACGATATATTTCTCGCCGGTGTCAAGGTCATCGATCTCGCCGACGGGTGAAGCCACAGCGGCAGTGCCGACAGCGGCGGCTTCGTCGATATCGCGCAGTTCATCGACCGTGATGTGGCGGCGTTCAACCTTCACTCCCATATCCTCGGCAAGCTGCATGAGGCTCTTGTTGGTGATCGAAGGCAGTATCGAGTTAGAGGCTGGAGTGATGTAGACACCGTTCTTGATGGCGATGAAGTTGGCCGGACCGCATTCGTCGAGATATTTCTTTTCCTTCGGATCGAGATAGAGCACGGCCGAATATCCAAGCTCGTGGGCGTGTTCGCCGGCAGTGAGCGATGCCGCATAGTTGCCGCCCACCTTCCAGAGGCCTGTGCCGTTGGGGGCCACGCGGTCATACTGGCGCATGATGCAGATATTAGTCGGCTTGAATCCGGTCTTGAAGTAAGGACCTACCGGAGTAACGAGAATAATGAAAAGATATTCGGTAGACGGCTTGACACCGACCTGGGCCGAAATGCCGAGCTCGATCGGACGGATGTAAAGTGATGCGCCGGAACCGTAGGGCGGCACGAAGCGCTCATTGAGTTTCACCACTTTCAGCACCATTTCCTTGAATTTCTCCAGCGGCAGCGGCTCCATAAGGATTCCTTTGGCTGATTCCTGGATGCGGCGGGCATTTTCTTCGAGGCGGAACACTCGCACTTTGCCGTCCTTGCCGCGGAAGGCTTTGAGGCCTTCGAAAATTTCCTGGCCGTAGTGGAGACAGGTGGCGGCGATGTGGAGACTGATCTCTTCGCTTTGCGACACTTCGATCTCGCCCCATTTCCCGTCGCGGAAATAGCAGCGCACATTATAGTCGGTGGGGATATAGCCGAATGATAGGTTGCCCCAGTCAAGTTCCTGATTCATGATATGAGTTTTTATAGTTTATGGCAAAATTACATAAAAAGGCGCAAATTACTAAGTAAAATGCGCCAAAAAGTTTTAAGAATAAAAATCGACTTGAAATTCTGCGGAAAATCACAATGGAAATGCCGTCATCAGCTTACTTAGCTGTGACGCGCAGCACTCGTGAGGCGTAGTCGGTGTTCTTGTGATAGTCCACCTTGTGGGTCAGAGGAATCTCAAGTCCGTTCGACATCAGATAGCGGCCGCTGAAAGTCTTGCCCTCGAAACTCAGAGGCTCTTTGTCAATGCGGTTCAGCTCGGTGATCATATAGATCTTGTCGGGGTCGAGACCGGCCATCACCACACGCGGGAGCTGCTGGTTCATGAATGTTTCGGTCTTCCACCAGTAGAACACGGCGTCGTCTTTCTCCGGAGTGACATACATCAGCGAGGCCACGCCCTTTCCATCGTAAGGCGAGATCAGACGGTAGATGTCGCCGAACTGCACTATGGGGCGGATCTTCTTGTAGTCAGTGATGGCCTGACGGCACACGGCCTTGTCTTCATCGTTCATGTCGCGGGGCTGCATTTCGAGACCGAGACGGCCGCTCATGGCCACGTCGGCGCGGAATTTCACAGGAATTCTGCGGAAAGTCTGGTGGTTGGGTGAAGCCGAGATGTGCGATCCCATAGCAATGGCAGGGAAGAAGTAGCTGGTGCCCCACTGCATGTAGATGCGCTGCAGAGCGTCATTGTTGTCGCTGGTCCAGAATTCGTCAAACCAGGGGAGAATGCCCCAGTTGGCACGGCCGCCGCCGCTGGCGCAGGCCTGGATGGTCACATCGGGATGTGCCTTGCGGATGCGATTGAGCACAGTCTCGAATCCCTTGTGATAGTCTATGTAGAGATGGCTCT
Source organism: Duncaniella muris (assembly GCF_003024805.1). Classification (GTDB taxonomy): domain Bacteria; phylum Bacteroidota; class Bacteroidia; order Bacteroidales; family Muribaculaceae; genus Duncaniella; species Duncaniella muris. The sequence goes on along the minus strand of NZ_PUEC01000006.1, from coordinate 47,420 downwards.
GATTGTCGGCGGTGAGATACTGCGAGCCGTGGTCCATGATCGGCGCGTTGGCATCCCATTTGATATAGTCTATGGCCGGATATTTGCGCATGAGGGTGTCAACGACGGTAAACACTATGTCCTGCACTTTGGGGTTGGCGAGATCGAGCACTAACTGAGTGCCGCCTCGTCCCTGAGTGGCCGGGCGGTTGGCAGCCTTTATTATGTATTCGGGATGCTTTTCGTAAAGTTCGCTGACGGTGTTGGTCATCTCAGGCTCGATCCAGATTCCGAACTTTATACCGTGGGTGGACGCAGAGTCGATCAGCGCCTGGATTCCGTTGGGAAGCTTGTTGGTGTCCACAACCCAGTCGCCGAGGGTGGTGCTGTCGTTGTCGCGGGGATATTTTTTGCCGAACCATCCGTCGTCCATCACGAAGAGTTCGCCGCCCATGTCGGCAATGTCCTTCATCATTCCGTCCATCACAGGCTCTGTGATGTTGAAATAGACACCCTCCCAGGAGTTGAGCAGCACTTTGCGCTCGGTGTTGCCGGCGTGCAGACGGTGGTTGCGTCCCCAGCGGTGGAAATTTCGGCTTACACCTGAGAGACCTTCTTCGGAGTAGGTGAGAGCCAGAGGCGGGGTCACGAAACTTTCACCCGTCTTGAGATGGTATTCCGAATTCTCCTCATTGATGCCGGCGAAGAAGTGGTGATAGTCGCTGTCATCAGTGTCGATAAACAGTTTGTAGTTGCCTGAATATTCAAGAGCCGCGCCCACGGTGCGGCCGGTGTTTTCCTGCGGCTTGCCGTCAAGCGAGAGCATGATCTCGGCGTGTGAGGTGTGGGAATTGCGCACTCCGTCTTTGTTTTTGATCATTCTGACCCCGTGGTTCAGCGGAGTCTCTGACACCTTGCCCTCGTTGGCCCATGAGCCGTAGAGCTGAGATAGCCATACGTTGCCGTAGCGCACCGGAAGGTAGCCCGACATGAAGCGGTTGAGGGTGACAGTGCCCTTTTCATTATTCTTTACATCGACCCAGGTCTCGATTACGTCTTCACCCGGATATGTACGGTAGTTTACGTTGAGGTCAAAAGGATAGACCTTGTCGCGCATGGCTATGGTGGTCACGTCGGCTCCGTCGGCATCTTTGCGGCTTGTGATACCGGTCACTTCAGTGTCGGTGGTTCTGTTGCCGTCGGCGTGGGTCACGCTCATGGCTGCTTCGGCCTGCGGATAGATACCGTAGACTGGATAGGCGTCGCGCCTGATGGCTCCTGCCTCCGAAAGGTTTGCTATGTCGGCATCACTGAGCCTGTTGCCATAGTGGAGGATGCGGAGTTTGCCCCCTTTTTCGGCGTCGAGTACAAGAGATGTGTTTGGGGTGGAGATGTTGACTGTCTCGGCAGTAGCCGGAAGTGCGGCTGTCATCAGCAGCAGCGCCGCTCCGGGCAGTAAAAGGAATTGCTTCATGGGAGGACTGAGGTAAAATGTAGGTTGGTTTTGTCTGTCTACAAAGATAATGAAATTTTTGAAAACCGGAGGCTGTGTCAAGCTCTTGCGCCAATAAAATGGCAAAAAAGTATGACTACTTCCTCATGTGGCAAAAAGTCATCATGCAGAGGTCGTTTTGGGCCAAAAGCAAGGCCGTTTTTGACTTTTTGAACAGCGAGAAACCGAAAAATCGTGCTTTTTGCAAGATTTACAATGACTTTTTACGTTTCCGTAAGGTAAAAACAGTTGCGATTGAGGAAAAATCATTACATTTGTGCTGTAAAACCAATCTAATTTAGCATTTCTCTTTTTTTGTAACCATGAGAAAGTACACTTTCACGCTTCTGCTTCTATTGTCGATGGTATGCAACATGGCCGTCGCGCAGATCATGAACCCCGTAAAATGGCAGGCCAAGGTCGAAATGACAGGCGATGTCCAAGGGCAGGTAGTTCTTACAGCTGCGATCAGTTCCGGCTGGCACATGTATGCGCTTGATTGCAACCCTGATGCCGGTCCCCAGATCCTTGAGATCTCTTATCCTAAACTCGAAGGAGTGACTCTCGAAGGAAAACCCACACCCAACAAGCCCTCTCACAAACAGTTTGACGAAATGTTTGGAGCCGAACTCTCATGGTGGACGCAGAGTGTGACCATCACACAGAAGTTCAAAGCCACCAAGCCTGAGTTCAACATCGACGTGATGATTGTGTGTGGCGCTTGCAACGATGAAAACTGCATTCCGCCGTCACGCTCTACATTCAACCTCTCAGGCACGGCCAAGATTGCCGCTGCCGTCTCTTCAAAAGATGAGCCGAAAGAAAAGGCAGAGGTGAAGGAAGAACCCAAACTTGTCGAGACTGCCGAAGTCGAAGTGGCTGAGGAGGCCGCGGTGCTTGTTCCGGCAGATTCCGTAGCCGCAGATTCTCTGACCTCCACCGCACCTGCAAGTGCAGGTGCCGACCTCTGGGCCCCCGTGTCATTCGAGGATTCAGAAAGCGCCGAGGACTTCTCGTCGACTTCTCTCTGGTACATATTCTTCACCTGCTTCCTCGGTGGTCTCGTGGCCCTCTTCACACCCTGCGTGTGGCCAATGATCCCGATGACTGTCAGCTTCTTCCTTAAAAAAGGGAAAGACCGCGCGAAGAGCATCGCCGATGCCTGCACCTACGGTCTGTCAATCATCATAATCTACGTGGCCCTCGGCCTGCTCATCACCGGTATCTTCGGCGCAAGCTCGCTCAACGCACTCTCTACCTCGGCCGTCTGCAACATCATCTTCTTCCTTCTGCTCGTGGTGTTTGCCATCAGCTTCTTCGGAGCTTTTGACATCAAACTCCCCGAATCATGGTCAAACAAGATGGATGCCACAGCCGAGAAGACCACCGGTCTGCTCTCCATCTTCTTCATGGCTTTCACCCTGACACTTGTGTCATTCTCCTGCACAGGCCCTATCATCGGCACTCTGCTCGTTGAGGCAGCCTCACAGGGCGACCTCTGGGGCCCGGCAATCGGTATGCTCGGCTTCTCGACAGCCCTTGCTCTTCCGTTCATGCTATTCGCCATGTTCCCCACAATGCTGCAGGCCGCTCCCAGCTCCGGCGGCTGGATGAATACACTGAAAGTGGTGCTCGGTTTCGTTGAACTCGCCCTCTCGCTCAAGTTCCTCTCTGTAGCCGACCTCGCTTACGGATGGCATATTCTTGACCGCGAAGCCTTCCTCGCTCTCTGGATCGTGATCTTCGCCCTGCTCGGCCTCTATCTGCTCGGCCAGTTCAACTTCGCCCACTACGGCCCGGCTGACAGAAGTGTCGGTGTGACCCGCTTCTTCCTTGCCCTCTGCTCGTTCTCGTTCACAATTTATCTGATCCCCGGTCTCTGGGGTGCTCCCCTCAAGGGAGTCAGCGCATTCGTGCCCCCGTTGTTCACTCAGGATTTCAACCTCTACGGTGACGGCTTCAAGGAATATGACGACTTTGAAGAAGGCATGAAGGTTGCCAAGGAGTCAGGCAAACCCGTCCTCATCGACTTCTCCGGCTTCGGCTGTGTCAACTGCCGCAAGATGGAAGGCGCCGTGCTTGACGAACCGAATGTCAAGGCCATGATCGAAGACAACTTCACAGTCATCAAGCTTATGGTAGACGAGAAGAAGAACCTTCCGGAGCCTATCACTGTTAAGGAATATGGCAAGGATATGACTCTCTACACCTATGGTGACCGCTGGAGCTATCTGCAGCGCTACAAATTCAACGCCAACGCCCAGCCCTACTATGTCATTCTCAATGACGAAGGCGAGCTCCTGTCAGGGCCCTATACCTATGACGAAAATGTGGCCCGCTTCTCCGAGTTTCTTGAAAAAGGCATCAAAGGCTATAAGAAATAAACTCTGATCAGAGTAGATCTGAATTCCACCCCATATGGGGGCTTAAAGAGGCGGCGTGTCGGACAAGCAGTGCGACACGCCGCCTTCCGTTTACGGCCACGCTATATAATCTGAACCTCACGACATGTCAAAAACAACTCTACGAAAATTACTCAATGATTTCAGCGACGTGCAGCTCCGGTCACTGATCATGGATGTCTATTCCCACAGTAAGGACGCGAGGGAATATCTCGACTTTCTGGCCGACCCTGATGTAATGAAGAAGACCGAAGAGTATAGGGCTATTCTCCGTAAAGAAGCCACCCGCTATGCCAAAAGGGCATTCCGCCCGCGCATATCGCGTCTGCGCTCTACTCTGAAACGCTTCCGCTCGCTCGAACCGGGCGATGATGCAGTGGCCGAACTGATGGTTGACACTCTGCTGGCTCTGATAGGCAACGGCGCGCAGACATGGCTCCTTGATGCTCTTTACACAAATATCGACAAATTCATGGCCGAGGTGATGGACTTTCTGCAGGAGCGCGACATGGTGCAGGACTATGTGCCGCGCATACTGAAAATGCGGCGCTATATAAGTGACTACCGTCATACAGTCAACCCGCTCCGGAAGATTGTCGACAGCAATCTTTCCAAAGCGGGCGCAGATCTGAGTCAGTATGATCTTGATGCGTGAAAGGCAGCTTTAACAGCCTCTGACAGGTGTGGCCTCAGTCGAGTTTTATCTCGGCTTCCGACATCTCGTCATATTCTTCCCATGAAGGGTCATTCTCTGTATAGATGGTCAAGGGAAGCAGGGGAAACGATTCAAGAGCCTCGTTGAGTTTGCGGCCGAAGATGTGGGTGCTCAGAGTGTAGAAAATCCAGTCGCGCTGACTGTCACCGGTAAAGATGCCGGTGAGCACAGCCACCGGATCTTTGTGAAACTCCTTCTGCAGAGCCTCCTGGACCTCCTCCATAAGGGTTGAAGTCTCCTTGTCAGGCATACCTTTGGCATCGCCCTCATATTTCCAGCTGACTTCCACGCGGATGTTGAAGCGCGGATTGGAGCGGAATTTTTCTACGTTTTTGCGGCCCGTGACGAGAATCAGTTTGCCTGATTCGCTTTCAGTGGGAGCCGTCCACCAGGTTCCATTTTCCATAAATCGACAGTTTGGTTCAGATAATGCGTTGCTCATATATTATATATGGATACAACGCTTCGGCAAAGATACAAAAAATCAGGGGATCACAAAAAATAGCATTTTTTGTGATCCCCTGATTTTTTTGTGGCCGATGATCGGCTACACGTTAGCCGTGTGTACGGATTATTTCAGTGACTGAAGCAGGGCCTTGATCTTTTCTGAGCTCGGGCGCGGTGCATCGTAATCCAGAAGCTTGCCCTCGCGGTCATAGATCAGGAAGTGTGGGATTCCACGGATGTTGAGTTGTTTGGGCAGCTCACCGTCACTGTTCCAGAGCTGGTTGCCGTGCATGTTGAGTTGTCCCATCTTCTTGAGCCAGGGTTCTTTGGCGGAGTCGATTGAGATCGAGACGAAAACCACGTCTGAATTCTCGAAATCCTTTTCAAGTTCCTGAAGATACGGAACCTCTTTGCAGCACGGTCCGCACCATGAAGCCCAAAGGTCTACATAGACGAATTTTCCTTTGAATTTACTGAAATCAACCTTGTTTCCCTCGTTGTCTACGAGTGTCACTCCGGCAGGGAAAGGAGTGCCGGGTATTGTGGCGAGGCGTGCGCGGAAAATTGTGAGATAGGTCTGTGGCAGCGAGTACTGTTCGACAACGGCTTTCAGACGGGCCTCACCATTGGCAAAATCATTGGCATAGTCAAAGGAATCGATAAAGGAGCTGACAAGTAGCTCTCTGATGCGGCCTTTGATCTCCGGAGTTTTGTATATGTTGTCAAGAGCCGCGAGGCGTTCCTCCAGAGTGCCTTGGGGCAGGCTGGCGATGATAATCTGCGGTGCGGTGGGGAAAGATGCAGCCATCGGTGTGTCAAGCACGGTGGATGCGGCGGGCAGAATATCGGCTGAGCCGAAGCCGAGCTGGCGTTTGGCCCGCATGGTCATATAGTCGGCGAAGCGATAGGCGTCAGAGGCTGCGATATAGGCCTGGATACGCATGAAATCAGCCACTGCGGTAGGCAGATGGCCGAGACCGATAAGCGAATCGGCTTCTGTGATACAGCCTGTAAGCATGCTTCTGATCTGTTCAGGACTAAGGCTTTCAGCTTTTGCGCCAAGTATTTTAGAATTCTGAGTCTGTGAGGTGGTGTAGGTGTTAAGAGCCGAATTGACATTGTCAGAGAGTGAGGTGGCAGTGGTGGTGCCGTCAAGAATCAGTGAGAATTCTGATGCCGGTTTATCAGCCGGAATATAGAACGGAAGTGAATACTGAGCGTTTGAGTTTGAGACAAACAGATAGTAAAGCCCGTCAGGATTGACATTGACCTGGCCTTTGGCGTTGCGGCGGCTTTCATCTGCGGTCAGTTCCACAAGTGCTTCTCTGGATGTATCGTTGACAGGACGTACGAACATTCTGAGGTCCTCAGCCGGCATGCCGACGGTCAGATCCAGAGTTGCGGCTCCGGCAGGAATGGCGGTGCACATGGCCAAAGCGATGGTGATATAAGTTGATTTCATGATGCTTAATTGGAGATACTGGGTTTATAGGTAATGTATGAAATACGGTCGGCGCAATCGGGATATGTGGCCATAGGCGCAGGATTCGGGTTGTCGGTGCGGATATCACTCACGTTATAGAAATAGAGGTTGCCGCGGCCGGTATTGTTGTCAACAGTCGCCACGATAAGAGATTCCGATCCGCTCTGGGTGCTGATGGTCATATAGGTGATCTCTTCGTTTGAAGGATAGGTGACGGCTGCCTGAGAGACCGGCGGGAAGTTATAGATGCTTTCGTTTCTGAGCATCACGAAAATCTGATTTCCTTTTGAGAAGAATCCGCGGCGGTATGTGTTCGAGCATACTATCTGTGAATTCTGGTCAGGCAGTGCAGTCGATGCGTCGGCTGTGACTACGTTGCGCGATGAGAATCTGAGGCCGTCTGTGTAGTCTCCGATGCCCACAAAAGCTGTGGAGTAGATCTGTCCGGTGGTCTTGTTGCGGGTGATGAGTGTGGCCGGATATGAAGTGGTGCCGGTAGAGCCGGAAATGCCTTCACCCTTGAAGATAGCAAGCAGTTCTTCATTGGTGAACAGCGGATAGCCGTTCTCATCTGTTTCATCAATCGTGTTTGACGATGACCATTTTGTGGGCGAATATGGGGCTGTGATTGAAAGCACGAGAGGTGACAGATTGACGTAATAAACGTCTGAAACCTGATTCAGCCCCACCTGATAGGTGTTGTTCTTGATCAGATCAAACTCCTCACCCTTGTAGAGACTGTCTTCAAAACCGAACATATACTGACTGTTCAGCGAGATATATTTCTTTGAGACATTGTCGACTATCACCGGAGTGATTCCGCTCATGAAGAACTGGTTGCCTTTGAATCCGGGCACAATGTCGTTGCATCTGATAGTCGATGAGATGACAAAGGTGTTGGGGTCCACATAGAGGCCCTCTTCAGTGGTCATAACCGCGAGTCTGCTTGTCTGCACCGGGCCGCTGCCGCCCCATGCATACCACTGGATGATCTGCGCTCCGATAAGCGAAGAGCTGCTGAGGTTGGGGTTGACGCGCTGCAGACAGTTCTCCATGATTGTCTGCTCCTGGCCGGCCTCGATTTCCTCGCGTGTCAGGTCTTTGATAAACACGAGATTGCCTTCGCCGGCGGCATTGTTGGAGAGAATCATGTAGCCCTGTTCGAATGTGCGGTTGATATTGATCTCATAGTCCTGCACGAGGCCTACTTCTCCGTCAGAGACCACGAGGTGGGCGTAGTAGCTGCCTCCCTGCGGGAAGAAGTATCTGAGCGTCTTGTCATTTGTGACAAATTCCATCGGTCCTTTCACGCGGTTGTTGAATGTGCCGATGCTCCATTCATAGCTCAGTTCGCCGGTGCCGTCATAGCGGATATCCGGCGTGATGACGCAGTCCTCGCCGTAGTTGAAGCTGTAGACCGGCATCTCCTCGTCGCCGGGCACGGTGACCGAGAGCCCCGGAAGCGGATTCCCGCCGTAGGATGAGCTGTCGTCGATACATGAGGTGGCTGTCACCGCCAGCATGGCGACAAAGGTGGGGAATAAATATGATTTTTTTATCATGATTCTTTACTTGCTTTGTTGTTTGGTCTCTTGTTTTACCATTCGGGGATAGAGTATGGCCAGCCGATTTCAGGATGATCGCGGTAGAGCGGAATGCAGACATAATTCTTGATGAATGCGCTGTACATGGCCAAAGGGCCTTGCACATACGCGGCATCGACGAAATAGTCTCCATACTTGTCAATCATTTCGTTGAAAAGATTGATGTCGGCCTTCGGGGCGTACTCATAGAAATACTGGAAGAAAAGCTGGGCGTTTTCAAACGTATATTCCGGCATTGGGGAGGTACTTGAGACTGACCACCATTCAGGCCGTACTTCCGGACGGATGTCGGAATAGGTGATGGTGAAGGAGTTCTCTCCGACTGACCGCAGGTCATCGTTTTCGCCTATGGTGAGCACAAGCGTTTTGGCCGATGTCAGTATCTCAGGATCGATGTCGCGGAGCAGATTGACCTTTACGGTGCCGCTTACAGCGTTTGCCGCGATGATGTTGTCGGTGATAGTGTAGTTCACACCTTCGGTCATGGTCGATTTGTCAGCTATGACCTCGATGTTGATAGTGCGGTCATAGTCCTTAGGCATGCCCATGAGCGTGACGGGGATCTCGATGGTGTGGACTGTGGCTATGTCAAAGTTGAAGGCATATTCGATCTCGTCGGCCAGATCGTTTTTCGAATCGCGGTATTCGAAAAAGACCGAGTCTTTCTGAGAGACATCATAGAGTTTGTAGTCATCCTCCGTACAGGCTGAAGCGGCCGTCGCCAGACCTGTGATCAGAAGGATGTTTTTTATAGACTTGAATTCCATATGTGATTTTTCTGAGTTTTTTTGTGGGGACGGTGTTAGTTTTTGTAATCGGGACGATATTCAAACTCTTCATCCGGGATGGGGAGCACATAAATATTGTCACTTGCGGGAATGACGCGGCTCTCTACGTTGGAGATGATGTCACGGCCAAGACGCTTCATGTTGAACCATTGCTGGCCCTCGCAGAAAAGTTCTTTGTGGAATTCATTGTAGATCCGCTCGGCAGTGAGGGTCTCTGTGTCGGGCAGCGGAGTGAGGCCGCGCGACGAGATTTCATCGTTGAAATATTTCAGAGCCTTTGAATAGTTGCTTTCCAGAAGTGCATCGGCTGCGATGAGATACATCTCGGCGCTGTGGATAAGGCTGATGCCGGTGATCAGGTTTGGACGGGCCTGCACGTTGCTGTTCTCGATGGTCAGATAGTCGACCATCTTGAGGCAGTAGGCCACACCGTTGCCCTGGCGGAACTGATTCTTGCGGTAGTCCTGGCTTGTCGACTCGGTGTCGGCCGAATAGACTGCCGACCATGACTGCAGATAGTTGGTTCCGCTGATGTCGTCAAACGGATTGTATGACTTGTTGGTCTCGTAGGAGTAGAGATAATCTGTGGCGGTGCTCAGATATTTGGTTGAGTAGAGGCCGAAAATAGTTTCTTTGGGAGAGAGCACTCCTGCCACGTAGTTCTGGACCTCGGTCACATCTACCAGCGGGAAACGCCCGCTGCCTATGACGGCTTCGGCATATTCGGCAGCCTTGCTGTAGTCGCCCATATACCAGTAGACGCGGGCGAGCAGTGCCTGCACTGCATAGAGGTTGAGGTGTGTCTCGCGCCAGTTAAGGAAACGGTCATAATTCTCGTTGTCACGCGGATAGACCATCACTTCCTTCTCCTTGAGCAAACTTTCGGCCTCTGTGAGATCGGCGATGATGAAGTCATAGCATTCGCCTACGGTCGAAAACGGTTTCACTGAGAAATTGAACGTCTTGACGTAGGGGATACCCTGCTTGGCCGGATCAGTCGGGGCGAAGAAGCGCAGCAGGTCGAAGTGGATCATGGCGCGGATGCCCAGCAGTTCGGCTTTGTAGAAGTCATAGAGCGGGAATGCGTCAGGCGATTTTTTGTCAAGGTTTTTCAGCGCGTTGTTGGCATAGCCGATAGCCTGATAGCCTTTGGTCCACATGGCAAGAAAGCGCCCGCGGGTCACGGCGTTGCTCTTGTAGTCATATTTGCCGAGGTCGGTTCCGAATGTGTCGGTGCATTTGAGGTCCTGCGAAAGTATTTCGGCCACGCCCCATACCATATCCATGCCGTAGAGGGCGCTTTCGGTCATGTAGCCATAGACTCCGTAGATGGCATCTTCAAAGCCTTTGGCCGTTTCGAACTGGTCGTTCTCAACCTGTTCGCCTTTCGGCCTTACGTCCAGAAAATCATCGCAGGAGCTTGCGGTGAGGGCCAGGACCGAAAGTAAGGTAAGATATATTTTTTTCATTGTCGTGTCTGTGGAGGGTTAGAATGTCACACTGAGCGAGAGGTTCACGCTGCGGCTGAAGGGGTAGTTGGTGCCGCGTTCATATTTGGCGCTGGTCAGACGGAAGAGGTCTTCGGCTCCGGCGCTCACATAGAGGCGCTGCAGACCGAGGGGGGTGATCCAGTTCTGAGGCACGTTGTATTGCAGGGTGATGCTTGACAGCCAGAGCTCGTTGTCTTTCTCGATGAAGCGGTCGGTATAGTTGAATGTCGACCCGCCGTTCTGCGAGATGGCGAGATAGGGCACCCGGTCGCCGGGTTTCTTCCAGCGTTCGGTGAACGCGCGGATGTCCACGTTCTGGCGCGGGTCCACGTTCTCTACTTTGGCCATACGTGTCGAGTTGTACATGTCGCCGCCGAAACGATAGGAGAAGTTGAGGTTCATCGAGAGGTTCTTCCAGGTCACCAGCGATGAGAATGTTCCCTGGAGGGTCGGGTTGGTGTCACCGCAGGCTACCTGGTCGGCTGTGTCATATTCATAGGTATATGAGCCGTCTTTCTTGATGAAGATTTCTTTGCCTGAGGCGGGGTCGATACCGGCGGAGCGCACGGCATAGATGGCTGTGGGCGATTCGCCTTCGCGGAACTGCAGGCGGGGGGCCACTTCGTCGTTGACCTGCGAGTTGTTCTCGTTCTTGCGCTTGAGCGCGTCAGAGATGTTCAGGATGGTGGTCTTGGAGTGGAGGCCGTTGACCGAGAGGTTCCAGCTCCAGTCGCGTGTCTGGATGATCTTGCCCCAGAGAGAGAATTCTATACCGTTGCTGCGCTGCTTGCCGAAGTTGTTCTTGACAGAGTTTGCGCCTGATGACGGCGGCAGGCTGACATCGATGAGCATGTCGTCGGTAGTCTCGCGGTAGTAGTCGAAGTTGATGTTCACGCGGTCGCCGAAGAGCGATGAATTCAGACCCACGTTGAACTTCTTGGTTGTCTGCCATGTAAGGTCGGGGTTGGCCATGCCCATCGGAATGGCGCCTACGCCCGCATAGTGAAGATAGTTGACCGAATAGAAGTAGGTCGAGATAGCCTGATATGAGTCGAACTTGACACTGCCGGTGTAGCCGTAGCTTCCGCGCAGGCGAAGGAGATCAACGAATCCGAGATCGCGGATGAAGCTCTCGTTGTGGAGGTTATAGCCGAGACCTGCTGACCAGAACGGCGCTGTGCGCTTGTCGGCGCCGAACTTCGAGGAGCCTGACAGACGGTAGCTTCCGTCAACCACGTAGCGGTTTTTCCAGATGAAGTTGGCTGCCGCAAATCCGCCTATGCTTGTCGATAGATCTTCTCCGCCATAGGGGAGCTGAGATGTTGAATAGGTGGTGGCATATGACAGATCGTCCATATCGTCTGAAAGGAAGCCGCTGCCGGTGAGGTAGCTGCTGGTTGTTTTGTTGCGTTTCACCTCCCAGCCGAGGTTGAGGGTGAACATGGTGCCCTGCTTGTCGAAATTGTGTATCCAGTTACCCACAATCTTGCCGCTCCAGTTGTCAGTGCCGAGGTTGCCTAACTGATAGGAGCCTTTCTGTTCGAGCGGAGCGCTGGCAAATGAATTGGATTCCGGCGACACGAACACGTCGCTTGTGCCGCGCGAGGTAGAGTAAGTGCCCTGGGCGGTCACGTAGAGATTCGGCTTGAAATTGTAGCGCACGTCGAGCGACACGTTCTGAGTTCTGGTCTGCGTCTTGCTGAAACTGCTCAGCGACGCCTCATAGAGAGGATTGCGCTTGCTGTAGGAGAGCTGTTTCAGAAGGTTGCCCCGTTCGTCATAAGGCGAGTCATAGGGATTGGCCGAGATATAGTCAGAGAACGATCCGTATTTCGAATTGTTGGTCTGCAGGCTGGTGTGGTCTGCGCGCAGAGTCACGATCAGTTTGTCCTGCACGCGATAGCTCAGATAGAGGTTCATTCCGTAGCGGTTGCGCCCGTCGTCTTTCATCACGCCGTTGATGCTCTGGTAGTCGGCCGTGATGTTGTAGTCGAGGCTTGAGCCGCGGCCCGACACCGAGAGAGAGTGGGTGTGGGAGAAGCTGTTGCGCACAGGCTTGGATATCCAGTCTATGTCGCGGCCTCCGCTGATGATTGCCAGCTTGTCGAAATAGCTCTGGTCAAGCGAGCCGTCGGTTGCATCATAAAGGCCGGCTATGCGTTCGAGCTCAAGCTTCTGGCCGGCGTTGCAGAGATCATAGCTGCTGAGGTCGGCGAAACTCATCTGGGGGGTGAATGTGTAGCGGACGCGCACGGGGGCCTGGGTCACTCGTTTGCGCTCGATGATGATCACGCCGTTGGCGGCGTTCTCGCCGTAGAGAGCTGTGGCCGATGCGTCTTTTAGGATGTCCACGCGCTCTATGTCCTGGATATTCATGTCATAGAGGGCCTGGAGCGTGCTCTCCACACCGTCAATGACGATCAGCGGCGAGTTCAGGCCCACTTCGTTGTTGGTGGCAAGCGACGTGGTGCTGCGGATCACAAGATCGGGGATGTTGTTGGGGTTTGAGCCCATTGAATTGTTCTGGGTGATGTTAAGACCCGCGTCAAGGGTGCTGATGGCCTGGAGAATGTTGGTGGGCGACACGCTCAGAAGCTCATCGCCTGAAATGCTCTTGGCCGCACCTGTATAGGTGTTGCGCTTGCGGGTGAAGTAGCCGTTGACAACTACTTCTTCCATCATCTCAGACTCTTCCTTCATGACCACTTCCATGCTCTTGCCGAACACTGGGGCCACTTCCTGGGAAGCATAGCCGATATAAGAGAAGCGCAGTTTGGCGCCGGAGGGAACACTGAGGCTGAATTCGCCGTCAAGGTTGGTCGAAGTGCCTGTTACTATCTTGCCGCCTTTCATGACGGCGACTGTAACTCCAGGCATCGGCAGGTGCTCGGCTTCGTCAAGGACCACGCCGTTGACTGTCCCGGAGTTCTGTGCAGACGCGCTTCCGGCAGCGAAAAGCACACAGACAAGCCATACAGCCAAAGTCCCGATCATCCGAGTTAATCCGGAGGGATAATGGTTAACTAAGTTCATTGCTTTTTGTTAAGAAGTGTAAAACTGATTGGGCGTTATATCAAAATGTTACTGTTTTACTCGCTTTGCGATAAATTTGATCTGTTTTAACAGACCTCAAAGATATGTATTTTATCATTAAGTAGCAAAATGTCAGTTTGTTTATTGAAATTTTAATTAAAGTGAAAATTAGTAGTGACGGGTATTATTGCATTGTCGCTTAGATGTTTATCTTTGTAGACGGTGTAATTTGCATTAATAAATATTAACTATTTGTGCCGGTAAAACCTTGCCGCTTTGAATTTTGTTTAAAAAATATGACGTTTCACCAGTTTCGACATAGCTCCGGATGGAAATTCAACCGGAGGTTGCTGCGCTTTCTGCTGTGGCGCCGCAGACATGTTTCCGACACGGCTTTTCTCTTCATAGTCGCCACGGTCACAGGTCTGCTTGCCGGAGCGGGGGCTTTTGTGCTGAAACGGCTGGTGGCCGGAGTCTCCGGACTCCTGGTGGCCGGGTTGCACAGCATGTCGGCCAACTGGGTTCTGCTGATCATTCCTTTGGCCGGAATACTGCTGACAGGTGTCTTCTGCCGCTATGTGATTCGCATGAAACTGGCCCACGGGGTCAGGCAGCTGATGAAAAATCTGTCTGAAAAAATCTACCGTCTGCGGGCCGCACTGACAGTCACTCCCATCCTTGCGAGCACCATCACCCTCGGATTCGGCGGTTCGGCCGGCTCGGAAGGGCCTATCGCCTATGCCGGAGCCGCTATCGGAAGTAACCTTGGGCGCGTCATGCGCTTTTCGCCGCGGATGATGATGGTGATTGTGGGCTGCGGTGCCGGAGCGGGCATCGCAGGCATCTTTAAGTCGCCGCTCGGAGGAGTGCTGTTCACTCTTGAGGTGCTGAGACTGCCGCTGTCCACAGTCTCGGTGCTGGTACTCCTGGTCTCATGCATCACAGCCGGCATGACGGCCTACATGCTGTCGGGCTGCACTCTCGACATTCCCTTTGCCCAGGGGGCAGGCTTTGATTCCTCGCTGCTTCCTTATGTGCTTTGTCTTGGCTTGTTCTGCGGAGCTTATTCATTGTATTACAGTCATGTGATGAAATCCGTCGGAACAATCCTATATCGCATTTCAAGCCCGTGGGTCAGAAATCTGGCCGGAGGCGCCATTCTCGCGCTGCTCGTGTTTCTGTTTCCGGTCCTCTATGGCGAAGGCTACGGGACGGTGGGGAAGGTAATCAACGGAGACTTCTCCACTCTTCTCAATGACAGCCTTTTTGCCGGATGTGGCGGACAGTGGAGTCTGGTGCTCTTTACCGGCGGAGCTCTCCTTGTGAAATGCTTCGCCACATCAGCCACAAACAATGGCGGAGGTGTCAGCGGCGACTTCGCGCCCACGCTCTTTGCCGGCTGCATGGGTGGATTCTTCTTTGCCTCGTTGCTTAACGGCCTCTTCGTCCTGCATCTGCCGGAGGCCTCCTTCGCCTACTTTGCTATGGCCGGAGTGATGGCCGGAGCCATCAGAGCGCCCTTGATGGCCATCTTTCTGACATGCGAGATGGGAGCGGCCTATTCTTACTTCCTGCCCCTGATGATTACGGCCACTGTCTCTTTCGGAGTAGTCAGGCTATTCACCGCTGACAGCTTCTTCTCACGCCACAGCGACCGCAACAACGGCCTGGTGGCAAGGCTGAGAGATCTTCGCAAGGGTTAATTAATGTAAAAATGCCGATTGCGGTTGGCCGACACCCCGATTCTGCGTAATTTTGCAGGAATTTAACAAAATAATCACACCTCATCACAACTTCTGCAAATGTTGGATTTTATAGTCTGGAATGCCGATCCCTTTCTGTTTCATATCGGAAACTTCGGAATCCGCTGGTACAGCCTGGCCTTCATGATCGGATTCCTCGTCGGCTACGAGATCGAAGCCCGTATCTACAAGCATGAGGGAGCGCCTGAAAAGTGGCTCAGCCTCCTGCTGCTATGGACCATAGCCGGCACCATAATCGGCGCCCGCCTCGGCCATGTGTTCTTCTATCAGTGGGACCTCTACAGGCAGGACCCCATCAGCATTCTCTATGTCTGGGAAGGCGGACTTGCAAGCCACGGCGGCACCATCGGGATTGTGCTCTGCATCATCATGTACTCCATCTTCACAACGAAGCGCAGCCCCCTCTGGGCCTTTGACCGCCTGGTGATACCGATTGCGCTTGTGGGAGGACTCATACGCCTGGGCAACCTGATGAACTCCGAAATTTTCGGCCACTCCACAGACCTCCCCTGGGGCTTCATGTTTGTGCGCTCCGCCGAGTGGCACCAGCTCTATTACGGCCAGGCCTGCCACCCGACGCAGATCTACGAGGCTCTGTGCTATTTCGCACTCTTCGGCCTGCTGATGTGGATGTACTGGAAAAAGAATGCCGAAGAGCGTCCGGGACTCATCTTCGGAGTCTTCTTCATCGGCATCTTCCTGCCACGCTTCCTCATAGAATTCATAAAGAATCCCCAGGTCGAGTTCGAACAGACAATGGTGCTCAACATGGGCCAGCTCCTCAGCATACCCTTCATACTCCTTGGCGTCGGACTGATTGTCTACGCCATGATGCGGCCCCGCCAACAGCTGACTTTCCCGAACCGCTTTGCTGATGCCGATGGGGATCAGCCTGCAAAAAAACGTCGCTGAGACCTCTCCGTTAAGAGGAAAATCACTAAATTTGCACTCCATCAAACGCATTCTAAACCGATCATACACGATGATAGACAAAATAAATCAGCTAAAGGCTGAAATCGAGGCTCTTGAAGCCAAGACTCCCCAGGATGTAGAAGCCCTCCGCATCAAGTATCTCAGCAAAAAGGGTGCCGTGTCGGAACTCATGGCCGATTTCCGCAACGTGCCCGCTGAGCAGAAACGTGAGCTCGGACAGAAACTCAACGAGCTCAAAAATCTTGCCACTGACCGCCTAAACGCTCTTCGCGAGGCGCTTGAGACCGCTGACAATACAGCCGCTGACATCGACCTCTCGCGCACAGCGGCCTCGATGCCCCTCGGAACCCGCCATCCGCTCTCGCTTGTCCGCAACGAAATCGTCTCGATCTTCTCGCGTCTCGGCTTCACCATTGCCGAAGGTCCGGAAATCGAAGATGACTGGCACGTGTTCTCTTCGCTCAACTTTGCCGAAGACCATCCCGCACGTGACATGCAGGACACTTTCTTCATCCAGCGCAACCCCGATGTGCTCCTGCGCACCCACACCTCATCCGTGCAGAGCCGCGTGATGGAAAAGACCCAGCCGCCAATCCGCATCATCTGTCCCGGACGTGTCTACCGCAACGAAGCCATCTCGGCCCGCGCCCACTGCTTCTTCCATCAGGTGGAGGCTCTCTACGTTGACAAAAACGTCTCTTTCGCCGACCTGCGCCAGACTCTGCTCTACTTTGCCCGCGAAATGTTCGGACCTGAAACCAAGATCCGCCTGCGTCCGAGCTACTTCCCCTTCACTGAACCCTCTGCCGAAATGGACATCTCCTGCAACCTCTGCGGCGGAAAGGGTTGCTCGTTCTGCAAACACACCGGCTGGGTCGAGATTCTCGGCTGCGGCATGGTCGATCCAAATGTGCTTGAAGCCTGCGGCATAGACTCCAAAGTCTACTCCGGCTTCGCCCTCGGCATGGGTGTCGAACGAATCACCAACCTGAAATATCAGGTCAAAGACCTGCGCATGTTCTCTGAAAATGACGTACGCTTCCTTGAGCAGTTCCAGGCTGCGCACTGAGAAGACGTTTTTCAGACATATTCCTGACATACTTCCGAAACCAAACAGTCTCTGATGACCGTCAAGGAACGCTATTCAAAAGTGCTCGAACTCTTTGCCTCGGCGATGCCTGTCGCCGAGACAGAGTTGCATTATGAAAACCCGTTTCAGCTGCTTGTGGCCGTGATTCTTTCGGCTCAGTGCACCGACAAGCGGGTCAACCTGATCACCCCGGCGCTTTTCGAGGCCTATCCGACACCTCAGGCCCTGGCTGCGGCCACACAGGAAGAGATATTCGAATACATCAGATCCTGCTCCTATCCAAACAACAAGAGCCGTTCGCTCAGCGGTATGGCCAGGCGGCTTGTCGAAGATTTCGGCGGCGAGGTGCCCTCGGATCTTGACTCGCTAACAAGTCTTCCGGGAGTAGGGCGAAAGACCGCCAATGTGATCCTCTCGGTGATTTTCGACCGCCCGACAATGGCGGTTGACACCCACGTGTTCCGCGTCAGCGAGCGCATAGGCCTGACCACCGGCAGCAAGACTCCGCTTGCCACCGAAAAGGCTCTTGTGAAATATATCCCTGAGGAACTGATACCGAAGGCCCATCACTGGCTTATACTTCACGGACGCTACGTCTGCAAGGCACGTCGTCCGGACTGTCTTAACTGTTTTCTGACATCAGTCTGTCGTTTTTATTCAAAAAATGGTTGAGTCGACATTCTTATTTATAATAGAGATTCTCGGCACGCTGGCTTTCGGAGTCAGCGGTGTCCGTCTTGCCGCAAAAAAGCATTTCGACTGGTTCGGCGCCTATACGCTCGGCGTGATCACCGCCATAGGTGGCGGTACGGTGCGCGATGTGCTTCTGGACATCCCTGTGTTCTGGATGCAGACATGGCTCTATCTCGCTGTTACGGGCGTTTCGTTTCTGATTGTGCTTGCCTTTACCAAGGTGCTCACTTCAGATTCCAAATCGCTTTTCATGTTTGATGCCGTCGGGCTTACGCTTTTCGTGATCACCGGCATTGAGAAGACCCTCGCCATAGGCTATCCGATGTGGGTGGCGATAATAATGGGCATGATCACCGGTTCGTTCGGCAGTATTCTGCGCGACGTGCTTCTCAACGAGGAACCTCTCTTTTTTCGCAAAGACATTTATGCCACAGCCTGCCTGGCAGGTGGCGCGCTCTACTGGATGACGGCTGTGTTCGGCGGTCCGGTATGGCTTCAGCAGTCGCTGTGCGTTCTGGCCATCCTCGTGTTGCGCTGGGGTGCACTGCGTTACGGATGGCATCTGCCCGAAATGAAGGAACGCACCAGATGAAGACTCCGCATCTGCATCGGACCGATGCCGCTCAGTTCGGCAAATATCTGCTCGTCGGAGGCGGCAACACCGCCCTCACTCTCATAGTGATCATAGGGCTGAAATCTGGCCTCGGCATCAATCCGTGGGTGGCAAATGCCTGCGGCTACGTGGCCGGAATGATCAATTCTTTTCTTTGGAACAAACTCTGGGTCTTCCATTCGCACAGCCGGCGTTTCCACGGTGAGGCCCTGCGCTTCCTGATAGGCTTCGGTCTGTGTTATGCCGTGCAGTTCGCGCTGACGTGGGCTTTGACACGGATGATGGGCGAGGCCGAGTGGCAGCTTCCGGGTGGTTTTGTGATGAGTCCCTACGGCCTGGCTACCCTCATTGGCATGGGTGCCTACACCGTCTGCAACTACCTCTACAACCGCCTCGTCACCTTCCACCGCTGATTTCTGCATAATCCGCTTCCGGCTCTGCAATGGATGTCAAAAAATAGAACAGCAATTGTCTTACAAGCAATTGCTGTTTTTTATGATATAGGTAAGCTACGATCCCATCAAGCACCCGTCTTGCGGACACCCGCAGGCCGCAGATCTGTTCGGGGCATGGTCCGGGATACGTCTTGTCGGGCTTGACTGCTGGCTGCAATCTGTATGGGGCATGTTGCGCGTGTTGAGACCGGATGGTGATGTCCGTCAGGACATCGATTTACTCGTAGCCCGTGACACCGGAGCGCAAAGCGCGAAGGTGTCACGGGTTTGCGATCCTCCCGGCATGTGGTGTCCGGCAGGACACCGGTTTACCGCTCCGGATGGGGTGCCTACGCATTATGACACTCCGTCAAGGCAGGGGGTGTATCTTTGCAGTAACTCAAAGGCGGTAAAAACTATTTGGGGAGCGGGGATAAAAAACGCAGCCCGCCATGAGGCGGGCTGCGCGTTTTGTTTATGATGAGAAACGTTCGGGCTTATTTGGCTTCGGCTTCAGTTTTAGCTGCGCTTTCGGGCTTGAGCCATTTGTCGAACCAGCGGAAGAAGAGGCGCTGCCAGAGGATGGCGTTCTGCGGCTTCAGAATCCAATGGTTTTCATCGGGGAAGATGAGCATTTCGGCGGGGATGCCACGGAGTTTGGCAGCGTTGAAGGCCATTTCGCCCTGCGATGAGAGGATGCGGTAGTCGAATTCGCCGTGGGTCACCATGATCGGGGTGTCCCATTTGTCAACGAATCGGTGGGGTGACATTGCGAATGTGCGCTGGGCTGTGGCGTTGTCTTTCTTCCAGAATGCGCCGTAGTCATAGGCTGTGGCGGTGTCGGCAGGGCCGTTTTTGGCGCCGTCACCCATGTCCCAGTTGGCAAACCACATTTCTTCGGTTTCGAGATACTGGGCTTCCATGTTGAAGATTCCGGCGTGGGCGAGGAAGGCGGCGAAGCGCTTTTCGTGGTTGCCGGCAAGCCAGTAGGTTGAGAAGCCGCCGTAGCTTGCGCCTGTGCAGCCGATGTGTGATTCGTCTACGTAGGGACGCTTTTTCATGAAGTCGACAGCCGCGAGGTAGTCACGCATGTTCTGGCCGGGGTAGTCGCCTGAGATCTGGGCGTTCCATTCGGTGCCGAATCCGGGCAGGCCGTGGCGGTTGGGGGCTATGACTATGTAGCCGTTGGCAGCCATGAGCGCGAGGTTCCATCGGTAGCTCCAGAACTGGCTGACAGCCTGCTGCGGGCCGCCCTGGCAGTAGAGAAGTGCAGGATAGGTCTTGGTGCTGTCGAAGTCCTGGGGATAGACGGCCCAGACGAGCATTTCCTTGCCGTCGGTGGTGGGAACCATGTTGCGTTCCACGCGGGGCATTTTCAGTGATGCGAGCAATTCGGTGTTGACGTTGGAAATCTGTTTCACTTCTCCGCCTTTGACTGCGCAGACTTCGTTGGGTGCAAGCATTGAGTGGCGCAGGGTGATGACGGTTTCTTCGTCGACGGGTGCGAGTGCGGCATAGTCACATTCGCCCTGGGCGACCACAGAGACGGTGCCGTCAAGGGACATGTTGAAGATGGGGCAGACGCCGTCACGTGCGGCGAGGAAGTAGAGCGATCTGCTGTCGGGGTTCCAGGCGATGGCATCGGCTGTGTAGTCCCAGTCGGCTGTGAGGTCGCGTTTCTCACCGGTTGCGGTGTCGAGCAGGAAGATGCGGTTCTTGTCTGATTCGTAGCCGTCATGTTCCATCGAGAGCCATGCCACGTATTTGCCGTCAGGGGAATAGGCGGGAGCTGTGTCGTAGCCCATCATGCCTTCGGTGAGGTTGCGTGTGGTCTTGTCTTCGAGTGAATAGAGATAGAGGTCGGAGTTTGTTGAGACTGCATAGTCAACTCCGGTCTTCTTGCGTGATACGTAGATGATCGACTTGCTGTCAGGAGCCCAGGCGAATGATTCTGATCCGCCGAAGGGGCGCATCGGAGCTTCATACATGGGTTCGTCTGACATGATGTCGGCGAGGTTGCTGACTTCGTTGCCGTCAAAGTCGCCGATGAAGGGGTGGGGGATTTCGGTCATCCACTGGTCCCAGTGCTTGTACATGAGGTCGTCGATTACACGGCCGGTGGCATCGGGCAGGTCTTCATAGAGGTCCTTGGCCTCGCGCATGAACTTGATGGGGGAGATGATCATGACTTTCTTTTCGTCAGGAGAGAAAAGGAAGCCTTCCACGCCTTTTTCAAGTTTGGTCACCTGTTTGCGGGCGCTGCCGTCGGCGTTCATGACGAAAAGCTGTGGCACACCTTCTACTGCGTAGGTGAAGGCGATCTGTCTGCCTTCGTTGATCCAGACGAAGTTGCTTTCCGAGCCGGCTGTGCGGGTGATGCGCTGCAGGTCGGAACCGTCGGGGTTCATGACGTAGAGGTCGGCATTGCTGCGGTTCTGCTCTACGCTTTCATATGAAATGTTGAACAGTACCTTTTTTGTGGCGGGTGAAACCTGCACCGCTGATACGCGGCCGAGGGCTTCGAGGGCTTCGATGTCAAAGACTCCTGTCTCGCTCTTGTAGTCGGGCTTGTCGATGATATCGGCTTCTTTTTCGCCTGCCCCTGCGCATGCAGTAAGAGTGAGTGCGGTTGCAGCCATGACAAGAATATTTTTCATAAAAACTGTGGTCTAAGTAATTAGCGGTTGTTTGATATGCACAGACAGGCTCTTACTTTATAAGATACTGTGAGGAGATTGACTCGTGGGTGTGGACGCGACGGATGGTGTCGGCGAAGAGGCGGGCCACAGAAAGTATGGTGGCTTTCTTGCAGCTTTTGTTGAACGGAATGGAGTTGGTGAACATCATTTCGGTCAGGGCGCAGTTGTCAACGCGTTCTGATGCGGGATCAGACATGATGGCGTGAGAGCAGAGTGCGCGCACCGAGCGGGCCCCGTTGCTCATCATCAGGTCTGCTGCCTTAGTGATGGTGCCTGCTGTGTCTACCATGTCGTCGATCAGTATGACGTCTTTGTCTTTGACATCGCCGATGACTGTCATCTGGGCTACTACGTTGGCTTTGGCGCGCTGTTTGTGGCAGAGGACCAAAGGCACGTTGAGATATTTGGCGTAGCTGTTGGCACGTTTGGCTCCGCCTACGTCAGGCGATGCGATAACCAGGTTTTCAAGTTTGAGCGACTGGATGTAGGGGATGAAGACCGACGAAGCGTAGAGGTGGTCTACGGGGATGTCGAAGAAGCCCTGGATCTGGTCGGCGTGGAGGTCCATTGTGATCACGCGGTCGACTCCGGCGGTTGTCAGAAGGTCAGCGACGAGTTTGGCGGCGATTGACACACGCGGTTTGTCTTTGCGGTCCTGGCGGGCCCAGCCGAAGTAAGGCATCACGGCGATGATCGAGGCTGCCGATGCGCGCTTGGCGGCGTCGATCATCAGCAGGAGTTCCATGAGGTTGTCGGTGTTGGGGAATGTGGACTGCACGAGATAGACCTCGCAGCCGCGGATGGATTCCTCGAAAGAAACCTCGAATTCGCCGTCGGCGAAATACTGGATGTTCATCTTGCCGAGTTCGCAGCCTAAATCGCGGCAGATTTCCTCAGCCATGTAGTGAGACTTAGTCCCTGAAAAAACTTTGATTGGTGGAAGGGAATCAATCATGGTTTATGTGATAATGATGAGTTTGGGTGCAAAATTACAAAAATTCCCTCGGCCATAGTGTTAAATGCGAGGGAATTTTTTGTTCTGGTGTTATACTTTGATGCCGTGCATCAAAAGAAGCAAAGGATGAGGGCCTGGGCAGCTACCACGCGGAGGAACATGGTCAGCGGATAGACAGTCGAGTAGGCCACGGCGGGAGCGTCGCTGCCGGTGGAATTGTTGGCATAGGCGAGTGCAGGGGGATCGGTGCAGCCGCCGGAAACAAGACCCATGATGGTGAGGTAGTTGATCTTGTAGACTCCGCGGGCGATGATGCCGACGATGAGCAGTGGCACGAAGGTTATTATGAAGCCCCAGATAACCCACCACATACCGGTGGTGTTGAAGACGGTGTCAGCAAAGCCGCGTCCCGACGAGATGCCGACGGAGGCGAGGAAGAGACAGATGCCGAGTTCGCGCATGAGCAGCGATGCCGACGAGGAGGTGTAGGTGACGAGTTTGAATTTGTAGCCGAAGCGGCTGAGAAGGATGGCTACCACGAGCGGTCCGCCTGCCAGACCGAGTTTCATGCCGAAGCCTACGTTGATTGAGCCGATGATTATGCCGAAGAGTATGCCGACAAAGATGGTGATGAGGTTTGGCTGGTTGAGGCGCTTCATTGAGTTGCCGAGGCGCACACCGAGACGCTCGATGTCATTGAGGTCGCCGACAACTACGAGGCGGTCGCCCATCTGCAGGCGGAGGTTGGGCGATGCGAGCAGGTCGACGCCGGCACGGTTGACGCGGGTGCAGTTGAGGCTGTAGGCGGTGTGGAGGCGCAGGTCGCCGAGGGGCACACCGTTGTATTTGCTCTGGGTGACTACGATGCGGCGTGAGTAGACCTGGCTTTGGACTTCTTCCCAGTCCATTTCGATCTCATGGCCGATTACGCCCTGGAATTTCATTTCATCAGCCGGGCCGATGACAACGAAGATCTTGTTGCCGACGTGGAGTTCTGTCTTGGAGGTGGGGATGATCACTTTTCCGTCGGCTCCCATCAGTCGTGAAACCACGAAGTCGCAGTCGAGGATCTGGTGGAGTTCATAGAGGGTTTTGCCGTCAATGAGCTTGTTGGTCACTTCGAATGACAGTATGAGCGGTTTTTGCTGGCTGCTTTCTATTTCGTCTTCGATGGCTTTGATCTCATCTTCGGTGCGGATTTTGAAGATGGCTTTGACAATGAGCATCGAGAGGATGATGCCGATTACACCCAGGGGGTAGGCGGCGGCATAGCCCATAGCCATGATGTTGATGGCTTCGGTCGAGCCGGCAGTCTGCTGAGCGGCTGCAAGACCAGGGGTGTTGGTCACGGCTCCTGACATGACGCCTACGAGGGCTTCGATGCCTGTGTCGCCGTCGATGTAGAAGATGGTGAGCACGATAGCGACATTGAGCGCTATGATCAGCACTGCGAGTCCGTTGAGCAATACGCCGCCTTTCTTGAATGACGAGAAGAAGCCGGGGCCTACCTGGATGCCGATGGCGAAGATGAAGAGGATGAGGCCGAATTCACGTACGAATTTCAGGACTTCGGGGTTGACGATGTAGCCGAAGTGGCCCATGATGATTCCCACGAACAGTACAAAGGTGACCCCAAGTGAGATTCCTCCGATTTTCAGTTTGCCGAGGAAAATGCCGGCCGCGATGACAAACGAGTAGAGCACAAGGGTGCTCGCAAGTTCCGTGTGTCCCGGACCGATCAGATCAATTAACCATTCCATTTGATTGAGATACGAAATTGTTATAGGAAATTTAGAGAATGTTTCAATCTTTTTCACCTGACCACGCCGCGTCTCGAAGAGGGATCTGAAGCCTATTGGAGACCGCTCCGGATACATCCAGGCAGGAGGTGCGGTTTTGAGAGTGCAAAGGTACGATTTTTTTACTTTTTTTAAACAATGCGGAAGCTATAAATTTCGGGTATCCGTGGAAATATTTCTGACGGTGTTTCAGTCTGTTTCGCTGTTGCCGGCCGCAACGGTCTGTAAAGTCTCAAGTTCCTTTTTTGCGATGGTGGACCGGAAGGAGCGGTAGAGCAGGACCGAGGCTACGATCAGGGCAAGCGAGAAGCTGTAGTAGACGCCGACATTTTTCATCGACAGCCCTTTGGCGAGCAGAAGGAGGAAGGGGATGCCGATGACTATGTAGCTGGTGAGGGAGATCCAGAGCAGGGGCTTGACATTGGATGTGCCGCGGAGTGCGTTGGCATAGGTGAGCTGGATGGCGTCGCCATACTGGTAGAGGATCAGCGGGGCGATGAGGAGCAGGGCGGCGGCGGTTACTTCCGGGTCGGGGGTGAAGATGCGGATCAGGTCGGAGCCTCCGATGAGGAAGATGGCGGAGGCGATGGTGCTAAGGAGCAGATTCAGATGGAGTCCAGCTGAGGTGATGCGGCGGATGCCGTTGGTGTCACGCAGTCCGGTGTAGTTGGCTACGCGTATGGAGGTGGCTATGCCGAAACTCATGTAGGTCATGAATCCGAGCTGTGAGATGGTGTTGACTACCTGGTAGGAAGCAAGCTGTATTTTTCCGAACCAGCCTGAGACGATGGCTCCGAATGACCAAAGGAAGCATTCCACTCCGCTCTGTATCATGACTGGGTAGGATGTCAGCCATACGTGGCGGCGGATGGCGGCGGTTTCGGGCGAGGGGGTGCGGAGTCCGTTTCTGTAGACTCTGTATCGCTTCGATGTCAAGAATGCTGTCAGTATTCCGACGGTGGCCATGCAGCGGGCTGTCAGGGTGCTGATTCCGGCTCCTGCCAGGCCGAGTTCGGGGCACCCGAAGCGTCCGCCGATGAGCAGGTAGTTGCCTATGATGTTGATTATGTTGGCGCCGAGGATCATCCACATCGGTGTGGCGGTGTCTGTGGTGCCGTTTGCAGTCTGCTGGCAGCAGTTGAATATGGCCATAGGGAGTAGTGTGGCCAGTATTATGAGGTAATATTGCCTGATCAGCGGCATTAGTTCTTCCGGCTGTCCGAAGCGGTCGAGGAAGAAATAGAGTGTGCCCATTATGGCTGTGAATCCGATCGAGACGATCGAGTTTATCTGGAGTCCGGCGCGGAGTGTGGCTCCGACCCGGTCATGCTGCCGGCGGCTGTAGAGGGCTCCGATTATGGGTGTCATTCCGGAGGCGAAGCCGAGCTGCATGACTATGGCTATCATGAATAGGCTGTTGACAAAGGCTGCTGCGGCGAGTTCTTCTGTGCCGTAGGCTCCGACCATCATGGTGTCGGCGAAGCTGACTACGATGATTCCGACCTGAGTGACGAGGACGGGCATTCCGAGTCGCCACAGGCTTTTGTATTCGGGCTTATATGCTTTCCAGAAACCGGCTTTTCCGGTCAGGGTGCTTGCTTTCATAGGTGTCGGTGCTTTCGATGGTGATTTTAAAGCAGGCCGCAAGACAGGGTTGAGATCTGCTTGCGGCCTGGTTCTGATGGTGGTTATGCTGTGCGGTCCGCTTTAGTTCGGGGAAGCGGATGCCGGCAATGGATGTCTGTTATGCTTCCTGGGCGATGGTCTTGAATTCGTCGAGGCTGACGGTTTTCTTGTCGAGGGTGACAGCCTTTTCGATTGCATCGTAAAGTTTGGAGGTGAGCACCTGCTGGATGAGCTGCTGGCGGATTTCTGATTTTTCGAGCTGCTCTTTGGCGTAGCGGGTGATGATCTCGTCGTCGATTCCGGCCATGCCGTACTGTGCGAACTGGCGGGCAGTGAGGAATTTGGCTGTCTGGAGCACTTCGTCTTCCTCAACCTTGATCTCAAGGGCCTTGAGGAGGTTGTTTTCGATGATTTCGTGTTTGATGCCGTTTTCCTGAGCTTTGAATGCTTCATCGGCGTTTTCGGCGTCAGCGAAGAAGAGTTTCTTGATGGTTTCGGCGGGGAGTGTCATTGATTCGCCGTATTTTTCCATCATGGCTTTGTCGAACTGGTTGCGGAAGAGGATGTGGCTGTTCTGGCTGAGTTCGCCGGCGATCATTTCCTTGATGGCTGCGCGGTATTCCTCTTCGTTGTGTACTTTGTCTTCGCCGAATACCATCTTGTAGTATTCTTCGCCGAGTTCGGCGGGAACGCTTACGATGATTTCTGAGATGGTCATCTCGAAGTCGCTTGTGATGTCAGATGCGATGGCTTTGTCGACGTGGAGCATTGATGCGAGTTCGCCTGCATCGCCTCCGGCTGCCTTGTTGGGGTTGAATACCACTTTGTCGCCGGGCTTTTTGCCGTTGAATTTGGCTGCTTCTTCCTTGTCTTTGAAGTAGAGGGGGAAGACGATGCCGTCGGTTACCTGGATGGCGCCTTCGTTCTGGTTGACAGTTCCGTCTTCGGCGAGCTGCATGAGGGTGCCTTTTACAACGCCGTCTTCAGTCATTTCCTGGCCGGGTTCCTGCTTGCCGAAGCGTTTGCGGAGGTTTTTGTCCTGCTCATCGATCATTTCTTCGGTAACTTCGATTTCGTAGTAGGGATAGTGGTCGTCGCTGCCGGGCTTGATGTCGAGCTGGGGGATGAGGGCCAGGTCATATTTGAATTCCTGATCGCCGTCCTCGAAAGCTTCTTTCACTTCTACGGGTACGGGATGACCCATTACGGGGAGATTGTTTTCAGTGATGTAGTCGACCACTGCACGGTAAACGGTGTCGTTGATGACGTCGCTGGTCATCTGCTTGCCGAAACGGCGTTTGAGTTCTCCGAAGGGAACGTGGCCTTTGCGGAAGCCGGGGAGCACGTGGGTGCGGCCGATTTCCTTGAGTTTTTTGGTGACCTCGTCCTTATAGTCGTTTTCTTCGATCGCCACGGTAAGACGTACGTCTACGGGTGAAATCTCTTCCTTGGTAATTTTCATTTCCTATTTATCTGTTTTATTAGTGTTTACGTCTGATGATTGTTTTTCGCCGGGGGGCTGCCGTTGCAGATTCGCCCGCGCGCGTTGAATCAGCGTGCAAAATTAACAAAAAAATCCCAAATCGCAAAACTTTGCCGTCCGTCTGCTTTATAGCAGGGCCGGCTTTAGCGATTGTTTTTTAACAGCTTCTAAGCGGTTGTCTTTAAACGACCTCTAATTCTCTCTTTGGGCGAGGCCGGTTGAGGTGTGGCTTTTTCGGGGTGCTCAGTCCGGTGGTTCAGAGCAGCATGGGGTCAAATTCGTCGGCCGGAATCGGTTCCGGGGCTTTCAGGGCGTGAATTATGTTTCTGAGGTGTTCAATGTAGCCGGTGATCATTGCGGCTGTCGAGGCCGGGGTGAGGCGGAAGAGTGTGCCGAGATCCGAATTGGTGTGGCTTTTTTTGAAGGTGCGTATGGTGTTGAGGATTTCTTTGGCTTCGTCAAGTGCTTCCTGTCGGTGTCCGGTGCGCACGAGGCTCATCAGGTAGGGGTAGGTGAGTGCCGGGAGGTAGGGCCATTTCATTTTGATGAATTTGTCGCGGTAGACTCTGATGACGTCGTCGAAGCGGAGGGCGAAGTAGGTTATCTCGATCAGGAATGGGATTTCTTCCTGGAATCCTTTGATTTCGTCATAGATGAGGCAGACGGTGGCGGCGGAGGCGAACTGGCCGTGGACCACGTGGTTGCGGGCCCACTCTACGGTGTCTTTTTCACTCAGGAGGTCGGAGGCTATGAGGCTGCGCACGTAGGGGGAGGCTTTCTCGCGGTCGAGTACGAGGAGCACGTCGATGGCAAGACGCGAGTCGAGGTGCTGTCCGATGTATCTGGTGAGCATTTCCACGGCTTCGGCCTGCCGGTTGGTCTCCATGAGGGCTGCTGCGAGGGTGGAGACGTCGGTGTCTTCGGCTTCGGCTGATGCAACGATGCGCCGGTAGATGGCGGTCACTGTCTCCGGGTCGCGTTCAAGTCTGTAGAGCGATGCGCCTTTGATGCGCAGGCCCATCATTGATTCGGG
The DNA here is from genome assembly GCF_003024805.1 of Duncaniella muris. Lineage (GTDB taxonomy): Bacteria > Bacteroidota > Bacteroidia > Bacteroidales > Muribaculaceae > Duncaniella > Duncaniella muris. Next base: position 18,866 of record NZ_PUEC01000006.1, on the reverse strand, counting down.
GTTTATGGCGAGGGCGTATTCGGCTGACGAGAGGGCTCCTTCATAGTCGTCGTTGTTGATCTGGACTGTGGCGAGTCTTAGCCAGAAGTCGAGGTTGAAGGGTTCGAGCATGGTCAGTTCCTCGAAGAGTCTTGCGGCTGCCGGCAGGTCGTTGTTTTCCTCCAGATGGTCGGCGAATTCATAGAGGAAGGTCTGCGGATAGGAGCATTTTGACTGGATGCGGTCTTTGTTCTGCATCAGCCATGATTCGAGACGCAGTTCCATTGCGTAGTCTGTGAATTGTATGATGCCTTCGTCATCGAAGTCGTCGGTATCGTCGAGTATTTTTTCGAGGGCGCTGATCACTTCTTCGTCTCCGAGTTCGAGATTGGCGTTGCTGGCGCGGAGATCAAGGAGCCGATTGAGGACGCCACCTGTGCCGACGCGTCTGTTGAGCTCGGAGGTTGCTTCTACGTCGCCGAACGAGTAGTAGAGCCAGGCGCGGCGCGTGGCAAGCGCTTCGCTCTTGGGGTAGTGGATGGCTCCGTAGAGGAGTACTTCCATTTTGACGATGTAGTTGTCGTAGTCCGAGGCGTAGTCGAAGATCTCGACGAGGTCGTTTTCGTCGAAAAATGCTTCGGTGTTGCCTCGGCGGACTACTTCTGATTCGAATTCTTCGTAGAGGTCCCGGCGGTCGTTGGGTTCGTCCATTCGGTCAGGGGTGGTTATGTCAGGAGCGTGTTTGACCCCGAAAAAGAGGTTAGACACGCTCCCGGATTGTGGTTGTCAATAGATTATTTCTGAGCTTTTTCCCAGCTGTCTTTAAGCGCTATGGTGCGGTTGAAGATGAGATTGCCGGGGGTTGAGTCGGGGTCGAGGGTGAAGTAGCCGATGCGCTGGAACTGGAGGGGCAGGCCGGGGGCGGCGATTTCGGCCAGATAGGGCTCGACTTTGATGCCTTCCACTACTTTGAGCGAGTCGGGGTTGAGCAGTTCGCGGAAGTCGCGTTCGGTTTCGGCTCCGGGGTTCTCGACGCTGAAGAGGCGGTCGTAGAGGCGGGCTGTGGCATCGATGGCGTGGGTGGCCGATACCCAGTGGAGTGTGCCTTTGACTTTGCGCTGGCTTCCGGGGAGGCCGCTGCGGCTTTCGGGGTCGTAGGTGCAGTAGATTTCCTCGATGTTGCCTTCGGCATCTTTCTTCACGCCTGTACATTTAATAATATAGGCGCCTTTCAGACGGACTTCGCCGTCAGGGGCGAGGCGGAAGAATTTTTTCGGCGGGTTTTCCATGAAGTCGTCGCGCTCGATGTAGATTTCGCGGCTGAAGGGCATTTCATGGGTGCCGGCTTCGGGTGATTCGGGGTTGTTGTCCATCTCTACGGTTTCGGTCTGGCCTTCGGGGTAGTTGGTGATGACTACTTTGACGGGGTTGATGACGGCCATGCCGCGGGTGGCTACTTTGTTGAGATCGTCGCGCACGGCGTGTTCGAGCAGCGAGATGCTGTTGAGGGCTTCGTATTTGGTGTAGCCGATGGTGTCGATGAAGTTGCGGATGGAGCGCGGGGTGAAGCCTCGGCGGCGCAGACCGGAGATGGTCGGCATGCGGGGGTCGTCCCAGCCGGCTACGAGGCCTTCGTTGACGAGTTGCAGGAGTTTGCGCTTCGACATGACGGTGTAGGTGAGGTTCAGTCGGTTGAATTCGATCTGACGTGGGCAGTAGCTTTCGTCGGCGAGTTCTTTGACGAAGTATTCGTAGAGCGGACGGTGGACCACGAATTCAAGTGTGCAGATCGAGTGGGTGACGCCTTCGAAGTAGTCGCTCTGTCCGTGGGCGAAGTCATACATCGGATAGACTTTCCAGGTTGTGCCTGTGCGGTGGTGGGGAGTCTTGATGATGCGATACATGATCGGGTCACGGAAGTGCATGTTGGGGTTGGCCATGTCGATCTTGGCGCGGAGCACACGGGCGCCTTCTTCGAATTCGCCCTGGTTCATGCGGATGAAGAGGTCGAGGTTCTCTTCTACCGAGCGGTTGCGGTAGGGGCTCTCGGTGCCGGGCTGGGTGGGGGTGCCTTTCTGGGCTGCGATTTCTTCGGAGGTCTGGTCGTCGACGTAGGCTTTGCCTTCCTTGATGAGGCGTACGGCGAGGTCGAAGAGCTGGGGGAAATAGTCGGAGGCGTAGTATTCGCGGTCGCCCCAGTCGAAGCCGAGCCAATGGATGTCTTCACGGATGGAGTCGACATATTCCACGTCCTCTTTGACGGGGTTGGTGTCGTCAAAGCGCAGGTTGCATGTGCCACCGAATTTTTCGGCGATTCCGAAGTCCATGCATATTGCCTTGGCATGGCCTATGTGGAGGTAGCCGTTTGGTTCGGGCGGGAAACGGGTGTTGAGCCGGCCGCCGTTTTTGCCGGCCTGAAGATCTTCGAGCACAAGCTGCTCTACAAAGCTGAGTCCCTTGGATTCCTGGGCTGTGGACGGGTTATTATTTTCCATTGTTCTGGCTATATTGTGAGTTTCTGTTCGATTTAAAATGCAAAGTTAGTCAGAATTTTTGTAATTGCATAAAAAATCATGTCACATACGCTGATTCGGCTATGGACTGTAGGGGGCGTAGGGCTTGCGGGGAAACTGTGGGGCGCGGGTGGCGATGGCTGGAGGTGAGGGTTTTCATTGCGGGAGTGACGGTTGAGAGGGTTAGGGGAGCGGGGGTGCGGGTGATTTTGGTGATGATGATGCAAAGGTAATGCCGTCAGGGCCGCGTTTTGGTGCGATAATGCGGGCGGAGCGAAATTTTTTTATTCCGCCTGCCTGTTCATTGTGCAGTCGAGGAAGCCGAAGACTTCGGTGGAGACTTCTCCGAGTATGCCGGCTGTGGAGTTGACTCCGCATTGCACTTTGATGAAGTCGATATAGGCAAGACTCACCGGTCGGCGCGAGGCTGACATGGCGTTTTCGATCTTGAAATAGTTGTAGTTCATGCCGGCATCGGGGTTTTCGGAGTCGGTGAGGCGGTCGCTGCCCATGTTATCGGCATAGCCCCAGTCAAAAGGCTCGTTTGACCATTCGGTTGAGAAAATGGTTCTGGCTTTAAGTCTGGTGCCGCTGAGGGTGTAGCTTCCGGTGTTTTGCCATGAGGGCCATGATGGCATGACGGTCAGGGTTCCGGTGAGATTCCCGCTGTCGGCCCAGGCTATCGGTGAACCTGCGGCGGTCGGGCGGTAGTAGGTGACGGAGTAGTTGTAGAGCGTCTCAGGCTTGTCGGTCTCGCTGCCGCGCAGTTCATACCAGGTGTCGTCGGGCAGTCCGTTGCCGTTTTCGTCCTGCATCACCCAGACTATTCCGGGCTCGTTGCTGGTGCGGAATGAGTTGCCGGCTATGGCAAAGTCGTAGTCGCTGCTGATATTTCTGACGCTGTGGTCGAAACCGACGGTGATGTATCCGCCGAATGCTCCGAGCGAGACGGTCTGGTTGTTGGCGAGGCGCCGCTCGGCTTCGCGGCAGGCTTCGGTGGCGGTTGTCGCGCTGATCTGATGGATGAACTGTCCGGGAGCGGGCCGGAATTCATAGACGGTGACGCGGTCGGCGGAGCTTGATGCAGTGGCCGGGCGGTAGCGGTCGGCTTCGGTGGCCTGGAGGCAGTTGACGCTGACAGATGCCGCGCGGCTGGTGTTTGAGTCTGTGACTTTCAAACTTACGGTAGACAGACCCGGTGAAGAAGGCGTGTATTCGAGGACTGTGCCGTTGGCATCGGCTATCAGACGCCCGTCGATGCTCCATTCATAGCTCGTCAGGCCTATGGTGTCGCGGATGATCGGGGCGAGGCTGACGGTGCGTCCGCTGAGAACCTCGATTTCAGAGCGCGGAAAGCTTACCGACAGGTCCTGGCCGCTTGTGACGTTGATTTTCATTTCCGCAGATCCGCTTCCGTCAGAGTTGCTGACCGTCAGGCGGAGAGTGTAGGAGCCCTCCTTGTCGGCATGGAAGGTGAACACCGTGTCGGAGCTGACAGCAGTATCGTCGAGTTGCCACTCATAGGCGGCCGATTCATCGCCCCCGGTGCTGACTGCAGGAGTGATTGTAAGCTCACGGCCCACGGTGGTCTGCATCTCCGAAGGCAGAGTGACGGTTGGAATCACCATAGAAAGCACATCAATGCGTATCTCTTCACGGGCCGAACCGTTGTCGGCATCAACGCAGAAAGTGAAATAGAACACACCCTCTGTCTGTGACGAAAAACTCAGGGTCAAACCGGAAGCCACGGTCGTTCCGCGGTCGTCGACCCACTTGTAGCGCGGATTGACTGCGTTGGTCACAATGGGCGTGACCGTAAGCTGACGGCCGGTTTTGAGCTCGTAGACGCCGGATTCATTGTCAAACGAAACAGAAATCGGGCTACGGTCAGGCGCCATCAGGTCTTTGTCGGTATTGCAGGCGAAGAGGCTGTTGAGGCAGAGAAAAGATAGGAGGAGGTAAAAGATATTTGATTTCATCGTTAATTGACGGGAATGAAAAATGACTGCAGTGCGGTGACTGGTGATAAACTTATGATTATCGGGAAAATGCTGCCAAAAATACAAAAAAACACCGACAAGAGAAACACAAAAAGAATTAAAGGCCTTAAAGGTCGCCATTGCTACCATAAAACAATTGTCAACAATGCTTGGCTCCCAATATATAATTAAGGTGTAAAAACAAAATCGCGCAGCGAGAGAATCGCCATAGATAGAGTATTGGAGTAGTGAAAAAATCAGAGCAAGGAAGAGATAAAAATAGAGAACGAAACATGAAGATCAGTCTTGAAAAGAGGTTGAATCGAGTCAGTCAGGACTGTTGGGTGTGTGAAATAGGTTGATTGTTAGTGATTAATCACCTTGCATTGTTCCGGGAAAAGCAGTCGGCAGGAATAATGGCGGATGAATATAGTAAAAGATGTCTGTATAAGTTGTTGCATAACAAGAGAATAGATACTGTTAATAAGCGGTAAAAAACAAAGTAACAAGAAAAAAGTAAGAAAAAAACATATTGAAAAGCCGAAAAAATTTGGAGGAATGAAAAAAGATGCTTACCTTTGTCCTCCGAAAAGCCCAGGTGGCGGAATGGTAGACGCGCTCGTTTCAGGTGCGAGTGCTGCGAGGCGTGCAGGTTCGAGTCCTGTTCTGGGCACCCCAAGAAATCGCAAGTGATTATTTCTCAATCACTTGCGATTTTCAGTTTCACTCCGTGTCAACGCGGTGTCAACCGACCTCCGCGCAACCCCCGATTTAAACCGAAATCAACCGTCATGACGCATATTAAATAAACCGAAATTAAATTCTTTAACTTTTATTAGTACACTCCATTTTCACTCCATTTCAGGATTCCTTCAAGATATGCCTAAAGTATCATCAATCAACCCGACAGAAGAGCAGTCAAGATTTTATGAGCAAATATTTGATGACTTGGTATTCGATAGAGCTATCAAAATTATAGAGACACTGCTGAAAGAAGAGAAATCTTATCTCCCATTAAGAAGCTCTTTACAAAAGGGATTTGGTTATGATAATGTTGTAGATATAGAACACTATCATAATAACAAGTATTTCGATCCCAACTATAAGACAGTTGATAAGGGTTCATGTGATTTTCTTATGATAGGCATTTGGGTCGACTTCAAAAAGAGAATAGCCGGCTTGGATGATGTATCCGTGGCTTCTAAAATATCAATTGTGTGGAATGATGTTAAAAGTTGTGGCTGGATTAAGGATGTGACAATATATTTTTCCAAATCTAGTACATACTATATGAAACCTCTATGCACTACAGATTTAAGCGGCAGAGAGATTATAAATTGGAAGTGGAGGGGAAAACTGCCTGTTACTGATACCTTACATAAAGAAAATAAATATACTGATGATAGCTCTCATATTACAAGTATCGATGATCTCGAACAGTTTATTTCTTTCTTGATTCACAAAGAAAAGATTCCCTGTAAGATACACGCATTTGAAGATTTCGGGAACCTGATTCATCCAAAGACAGGAATGCCATTATATAATGAATATAAAGCAACCCAATACACGCGATTGCTCAATGAAGGTTATTCCACGTATGTTAAACTACATCGAAAAACAAGCTACGATTCATTTCTAATGGCTTTGCAACGTAAGGTTAGGAATGGAAAACAACAATAACTAACTCCGATTATCTGGCATAATGTGTCTGTGATATATGCCCCGGCTGCTGCGTCGATGTGACGTGGCGGTCGGGGCTTTTGTTGTTCAAGTTTGTATTAAAGTTGTTTCACGTTGATTACTCGGCGAAATTGCGTGAGCAATGCAAGCGGAACAGGTGTTGGACTGATGGATGGTTGCTGAGACGGAGGTCTTGCTAAAGCCGATTGTTCCGACTGAGAGTCCGAATTCAGGATGAATCAATCAACACCCGATTACACCCGATGGTTCAGACATGAAAAATTTGTTGGGACATGTTGAGGAAAGATTGGGGCACGTTGGGGAAGTGTCTGATTTGTTGCAAACTATCAACATATTGCCGATGTTGCAATATCAGACGCAGGTCAATCAGATGCGTGACTCCTGATACTGACTGCCACTGAATACTGTTTTGGTGCAGTCTGATGATGGTGGTGTTGTCAAAGACGCTATCGCTGGAATTCTGAGGTGGGATGCTGATAACGGAGTGGTACCCGTTATCATGGTCAAAAAGGGTGTCTCAACGAAAAAAAATTATCGGACATTTGAATTTTAACATTTGACCGTTTGGAGATTCTATCGTATCTGATAATCTGGTTTAATCTGGTCTAATCTTGTCGCAAGGTCTGACTCAACATCAGACAAAAGCCGGACAACGGCAGACAACCGTCTATATATCAATTATTTGTGTGAACAAAATGCAAATTTGATAGTTATAATGATAGACTGGCAGACAATCCGCTGATGAGATTATTCTCATTGAAAATCGCCCGAAATAAAAATGTTGGGCAATGTTGATCAAAATCTCGGAAATATCGGGAAACCGGTATCGAGAGGCGAAACAATCTCACTTGGCGGTATGTTTGTCGAGTAAAAGCGGGGAGAACCGGATTCGTAATCCGACACCTCTGCGACCAACCAATGGTCAGAATGTTGACGGTATCCGGAGACCGAAGGCAGATGACCGACTATTCATGACCCGCGCAGGGTTAAGCGCCAGCCTTCTTCCTTTGGCAAAGAAGAAGCCGTAAATTTTGTTCCCAGTAATGCTTGAGGCTTTGGGAGAGCCAGAGAGCCCACGGAATGTACATCGTTTTAATGGCCACTTCCCACTTCCGTATTTGATATTGTCATGTCATTTGCCTTGACCCAAGTGAGTCGAGAACGCTATCGCCATGCCTGTTTTCAAATCGGAAAGACCACTAATCCACGTCAATCGTGACGAAAGGTATGGGATGACCTAAATCCGCCATCGCTCCATGCCTTCCATCATCCGGCGGAACAAAAACTTGTATGAATAACATTATTGAACTCGTCAAGAGTGGGGTTACCGGTCTTACCCTCAACATAAAAATCGAAGACCTTGTGGAGTTTGCCGACCATTTTATCAGCGAGGCGAAGGAGGCACTGTTCTCGCCGATGGTGAAACAGTCGCAGGAAAAACTTCTGCCCAAAGCAGAGGTGCTGGAGAAATTCAACATCTGTCCCACCACGCTCTGGAACTGGGAGAGGAAGAAATACATCGAGCCTGTAAAAATCGGCCGCAAGGTCTATTACCGTCAGGCAGATGTGGAATGTCTCATCATTCAGCGCGGCAAACGATGATGGATGCCAAGGATTTGGATGCTCTGTGGCAGGCCTCGCAAATCAGAGTGACGGACGAGATTGCCGTGGCACCGGAGGTTCTCTTTTGCAACGGCTCCGTAATCGGCACACTCGGGAACTTCTCGGCATCGACCGGGAAAGCAAAGAGCAAGAAGACTTTCAATGTAAGTGCTATCGTTGCGGCTGCGCTGATGAACGGCGAGGTGTTGCGGTATGTAGCCGAATTTCCCGACAACAAGCGGACTGTCCTCTACTTCGACACCGAACAGAGTCCCTATCATTGTCAGAAGGTGATTCGCCGGGCATTGCAACTCGCCGGTCTGCCGCTCGACCGTCATCCCGACAATCTTATCTTTGCCCAGCTCAGGGCACAAGTGCCCGATATAAGGCTGGAGATTATCGACCGGGCGATTGCCACAACACCCAATGTCGGTCTGGTAATCATAGATGGTGTACGCGACCTGATGTTCGACATCAACAATGCTACCGAATCATCAAGGCTCATCAACAAGCTGATGGAGTGGACGGACAAGTATCAGATACACATCCACACTGTCCTGCATCTCAACAAGAGCGATGACAATGTGCGCGGTCATGTCGGCACGGAGCTAAACAACAAAGCCGAGACCGTATTGCAGGTTTCCAAAAGCACGACAGATGATGAAGTGACCGAGGTGTCGGCATCATGTATCCGGTCAATGGACTTCGCGCCATTCGCTTTTAGGATCAATGACTACGGTCTGCCGGAGATTGTAGAGAACCACACCTTCGGTAAATCCGCCAAACAGCAGGTGTTCTCTTACAACGAGCTGTCACCCGACCGGCACCGCGAAGCTCTTGAACTCGCCTTCGCCGACGGAGCCATCAAAGGCTGTCAGAACTGCGAGGATAAAATCAAGGCGGCATACGCATCTTGCGGCTATCCGTATGGCGACGGCAAGGTCACCAAACTGAAGACCTTCCTGATGAACAAGCGGATGATTGTCAAGGAGAAGGGAGCCTATCAGTTTAACCGCGACTTCTACTACTAATCGAGTTTAGTTCGGTACGGTGTGTATATATGTGAGCCGAACTCGAACTGCCACCCTTAAACATTTTACCACCATGTTCAAAGAGATAGAATCTATTCCTTTAGCCACCTTCATGTCCCGACTCGGACATGAGCCGGTAAGACGGTGTGGAGACAAACTTTGGTATAAGTCGCCGCTGAGACAGGAGCATACGCCATCGTTCAAGGTGGAGGCCACGCTCAACTGCTGGTATGACTTCGGTATCGGTAAAGGAGGCAACATCATCGACCTTGCAGCCGAGATGTATCAGTCAACCGATATGCGTCATCTACTGCGATGCATTGCCGACAGTTGCCCTGTGCCATCGGTGCAGACAGTCGCTGCCACATCCGTTACGCGACACACTGCTCCGAGTTTTGAGGACATCCGAACAGTGCCGTTGGAGAGCCACGCACTTGTCGCATACCTCCAAGAGCGCGGCATTCCACCGGAGATTTCAAAGGCACACTGTCAACAGATTCATTACAGTTGCCGAGGCAAACGATACTATGCCGTTGCCTTTGCCAACGGATCAGGCGGCCATGAGATACGCAACCGATATTTCAAAGGTTGCATATCGCCGAAAGACATCTCGATATGGCGCATACGCGATGGTCCGTCAACGGAGTGCGCAGTGTTTGAAGGGTTCATTGATTATCTGTCGGCACTGACACTCGGAATCATCGAAGCGGACGCAATCATTCTTAACTCGGTCAGCAATGTCAACAAGGCAATCCCCTATCTGCGGGATTACAACGCTATCCATTGCTATCTTGACAACGATGTTGCAGGTAAAACGGCATTGGGTCAGTTGACAGAGCGATTCGAAATAAAGGTGATTGACCGCTCCACACTCTACTCAGGTTGCAATGACCTGAATGAGTATCTGACAACAAGTTTTACAAACAATCAAAATTTACAATTATGAGTAATAAAAAGAATTTTACAGAAACTCAGTCGTCCGAAATGACTGACAACATCTTCAACAATAGTGTTGAAGCCAACAGCGACACCACTGTCAACAATGCGGATAACGCAACCGCCGAGAACAACACAACAGTTGCGCTACTGTCAGCAGACGAGCCGAAACTACAGCGCATCGGCATAAAACAGCGCAAGATGGAGTACGAGGAATACAAGTCAGCCTACCTCGCCCCGAAGATACTTGACCAGCGAAAGCAGACAAGCATCAGCAAGGAACTATACAACCGCATCGCGTTGATGGTTCGTCGACTCGGAGGCATCGACACCACCATCTCCGGCTTTATCGACTCGGTGCTTCTCCGCCACATGGACGACTACGCCGCCGACCACGAAATCTGGCGCAAACTCTGATTGTTTGATTGCAACTGTCTAAAAATGATTAATCACGACCACTAAAAGCGGGCTTAGTTTCGCGCAGCTCGAAACTATCGTCAGTGTTCAGTTGGGGTTGGAGCGAGTTTATGTTTTCGTATTACAAGTAATCCGAAAACGACTCGCCCAACCGCTCCCGATGGTCACAGACTTCTAAACACACTGCTATTATGAGAAGATACAATTCCCGACCTTCCAAAGGTCGACCCAAACTACCCGCCGAGGAACGAAAGTCAATCGTTGTTCCGGTGAAATACGGCCTCGACAAATATGAGATAATGATGAACAAGGCAATTGTTGCTGGATTGAACCGTTCGGAATATATCCGTCAGGCATCAATCCATTGTACGGTGACGGAGCGTCTAAAACCCAAAGACGTAAAGGCGATAAGAGATCTTCAGGGCATAGCCGAGAATCTCAATCGCATCGCCAAATTTTGTTCATCCATTCTAAACAGAGGTTCAACAAATGAGAACCTTGTCCAACTTTTCCGGGACATATACGAATGCCGGGACTTTATTTTGTCGCTTATCAAAACCTATCGTAATACTCCCGACAGCATATGATGGGCAAGATAAGCAACGGCGGAAGTGCCGGAGGTTGCATTGATTATGTCACCCGAAAGAAGAAGGACAAACCGGATGGTTCGCCCTGTGATGAATGGAAAATCATCGACTCTAAGGATGTATTTCTGTCAGGTGGGCGAGCGGAAATCACCGCCTCTTTACAGGATAACATATCTATGAATCCGAATGTCAAAGACCCGGTCGGACACATTTCTCTCAACTTTCACGCCTTGGATAAGGGCAAGGTGACAGAGGAAATGATGGTTGAAATCGCTGGAAAATATATGGAGAGAATGGACATAAAAGACACTCCTTATATATTGGTCAGGCATTTCGACAAGGATTATCCGCACTGCCACTTGGTGTATAGCCGAATCAATAATTTCGGGGAGACTATCTCCGACAGTAATGACTATAGTCGCAATAAAGACGCTTGTCGTTCCTTGACTGAGGAGTATGGACTGCATATTTCCGAAGGTAAGCAGCATACTAATGTGGATAATCTTCGTGGTGTCGAGAAAATCAGATACGAGATTTTCAATGCAGTAAATGACGCATGGGAAGATCGTAGCATCTGCGATTTTGACAAATTCAAGACTAAACTCAAAGCGTCAGGTGTCGGTATAGAGTACAAATACAGGCGTGGCACCAATGAGGTGCAAGGCCTGTGGTACACCCGAAAAGGGAAACGGTTTTCTGCATCGAAGATTGACCGGCGTTTCAGTTACAGTAATATTCGAAAGCATCTTTCAGAGAATCGCCCATTGCATCCCGACTCAAAATGGATGTATGCTGACGGCTCTATTGTCCCGATAACCAATTTCCGAGGAGTGAAATTTTCGGGACAGCAGATTAATGACTACGTTGCCGGTAAAGCAATCCGTGTCGATGGATGTAAGGGAGAATACTCTACCGTCTATTTGAAATTCGTACCGGAAGTCAAAGTCCCCAAAGTATTTTCATCAAATCCAGACGAGCCTAAGCAGACTTCAACTTCTTCCTTTGCCCCATCTCTTAACCATACTCAGCAACCGTCCGCTCCCGAAGATGGATGCTGTTCAGTATCCGGAAGCGATACCGAAACATTCCCCGAGTTCAAAGCAAGACATCCAGAGCTTACTCCTAAGCAAGCCCTCGATGCATGGCGAGCCAAACGCCGAGGCAAGCATCTCAACGGAGGCTTCCACATGGGACATTAATCCCAATTCAATGCCATCGGCAGCTCACGCAGTTGCCGATGGCATTTTACTTCTACATTTATCTGACTATTCGTGTCATTTTATAGGTTGCAGAAAATATTCTAATTTGGTATATTCTATAATGGAATATTAATTTTGACTCCAAATTTTAGGAATGAAATCCATTCATAATAAGGCATATCAAAGCTTGTTGCAACTCCTTAGGTTGAAAAGAATCAACAAAGGCATAACACAAGAACAGCTTGCATCTCGCTTAGGTGTAGGTCAAGGCATTGTAAGCAAAATTGAAACTCATGAACGCAGATTGGATGTAATTGAACTTCGTGAAATATGTCTCGCTCTTGGAATTTCTTTCCCGGAATTCGTAACCGAATTTGATGAATATCTAAAAGAGGAAGAACAGAAAGAGCATGAAGAAATTTAAAATTTCCAATGGCGAGATAGAACAACTCTCAAACGCCAGCAAGTATCCTTTCCCCAAGTACGCTACTCAGATTATTAATCTGCTAAATAGCAATGCACAAGGGACGAGACCAGCAGTAGTGGGTCAGATGTCTGAACTAATTCAGGAATTTGACGGCAAAACATTAGAAGAATGGATTGCATGGTATTCGGAGCGACAACCTGATGCCGTGACTAAAGCTACAGACAAGATTTTTGCCATGTATCAGCTCATGAGCGAAGCCTTCGCGCAAATCGATCGACCCATGATTGAGGCTTGGGTTAAGGATTTGGTTTATAACAAGACTTACTGTGGCCTTAAATTCCAGAGCGCGATATTAGCATTCCTTGGAGATAAATATAATAAAACTTGGCGCCTTGCAAATGTTGAAGAAGAAGCTCAGGGAATAGACGGATTTATTGGTGAAATTCCAGTTCAGATCAAATCATCCACCTATAAGTTGGAAGCAAGACTTGCAGAAAACATCGAGACGCCAATTATCTACTACGATAAGAAAAAGGATGGCATAACAATTGAGTTTGACTCGGCAATATTTGAGTCATAATTCAATTTCGTCAACTGATATAATCTTAGCGACATAAGTTCCTTTCCCTTTCATTAGGGAGGGGACTTTTTTGAATTTTATAGGATTTAAACTTTTGAATCTCAATACAGCATAATAAGGTGAGGATTTTGGCGAAAATCCATATTCTTCAAGAGTTTCCTTTGTCCAAATCTGGAATGAGCCGGTTTTAGCCAGTTTGAAAAGCAGAGGATCCGTTCCACCGTAATGTAACAATACATATTTAAGACGCGAAAAACCCGGGGTAACGGTTAATGATCCTCTGACATCTCCGATTCTCACATAGGTTATTCCTGTCTCAATCATTTGGAGAATAGCTCGTTTATCTACATGATTCACTAAGACCGTCGGGGATCCATTATTCCTTCCATCTAAAATTGACAGGTCTGTTAAAGAGTCCGAATTTAAATCATGATAGTTATCCGGTCCAACGGACATGATACTGCCATAACAGTTTTTATAAGCCATCTCATCTCGCTTGAGGCCACATACATCTACATACCGGTATGGTAGATGTCTCACAAGGTCTTCTTCTGTTACTAAATCCTTCTGAACAATATGCCGGAAGTGAACTTGACTCTTTGAAAACTGACTAAGAACCTTATCCTCATAGAACTTAAGAAAGTCGTGATTAATCTCATAGCCTACTACATTTCTACCATTACGAATCGCAGCTAAAGCAGTGGTTCCACTACCCATAAAGGGGTCAAGAACCATATCCCCATAAAATGAGAACATTCTGATTAGTCTATGAGGTAACTCCTCCGGAAATACAGCAATATGTTTATTCTGTCGATCTCCGAAGAAGTTCCAATGAGAAGAAAAGAATGTATTCCATTCCTCATCGCTGAGCTTTGAAGAATCTTTTATATCAGTAGGTGGCGTTTTATAGTTTCCGGGCTTTTTGAATAGTAGAATATACTCATAATCGACTTTTACTATTCCTCCGCGAGGATATGGATAGCTTCCCATAACTTTTCCGCCTCCAGACGTATGCATTGTTGTCGGCTTTTGCCAAATAATAGATCCCATGTAATCAAAACCTATAGTTTCACAGAATCGAATTATTTCTGAATGTATAGGCACTACTTTATAGCGTCCATAGTATGCAGCCCTTGCGAATTGGTCTCCTATGTTGATGCATAACCGACATCCGGATCGAAGCACACGAAAGCATTCCATCCACACCAAATTCAAACTGTCAATGTATTCTTCATAGCTCTGATTAAAACCAATCTGATTGGGATTGCCATAATCCTTTAACTGCCAATACGGAGGGGATGTAACAATAAGATCAACAGATTCGTTATCTGTATAACTCATCTGCCGACAATCACCAGTTATCAAGACGTGATTCAGATGGCTCATTCTTCAGAAAATAAGACGCATGACTCCCTAATAGGAATTTTTATTAGCGATCTGTCTGAATAGTAAAATGTTTCATAGCTAAGTTGATTATCAGCTGTAGGAACCTTGGAAATATTCTTTATGAAGTGGAATATCAATTCAGACTCTTGACCTGTCATGACTTTGCATCCCAACCTATCATTATAGTGTTTGACCTCCTTCTTAGCTAATTCACGCTCTTCTATGAAATTTACATGTCTATGAAATCGGTCGCTTATAGACCGATTCGCTTCATCTATATCAAAGTTTTTAATGTTATTCTCTATAATGTCACACAGCAAGGAGTCAATTTCATATCCCACACTATTGCGCTCGCAGAGAATCGCAGCTAAAGTAGTTGTTCCCAATCCAACAAATGGATCAAGGACAACATCTCCTCTCTGAGAAAACATATTAATCAGACGGAATGGAAGTTCCAAAGGGAATGATGCATTTCTTTCTCGTGTAGGAGACTTGTCTATCTTCTGTTTGACTCCCTTTAAATCCCAAATATCTGAAAACCATATATTCCGCTCCTCCCAAAAGAAAGAACTTTCTCTACGCTCCTTCTTTTCCGTTGCGGTTTTGAAAGCGCGCTTAGAACCCTTTCTGAAAATCAATATCCACTCATGCTCTAAGGTAACATATGCACCGCATGGCAACATTCCGCTACCCATGAATTTATTGGGCGCATTAGTAGCCTTTCTCCACAGGATATTCGGCAGATTGTTAAAGCCTAATTTCTCACAAGCGGATATAATCCGTGTGTTATTATTATATAGAGAGAATTCGCCATTAACAGTTCGAGTTGCATCGCCAATATTAATGCACATAAATGCACCCTCTTTCATTACTCTCCAGCACTCGGCCCAAACCTTGTCGAGTTCAGAGTGCATCAACTCGAACGCCAATTTAGGACTATTTGCGCCAATAGCTTTTGTAATCTCAGGATTCTGCTGCCCCAAAACCTCATCCCACATTTCTATCATTGGATAAGGAGGGGACGTAACAACCAAGTCTACGGAATTATCCGCCAACTCTGTCATTTGCTGCGAAGCATGAAAATATATGATGTTGATAAGGCTCATTTAATTCTCGTTACTTGTCCTACATTAAAAAGGTCTATAGTAATCCCAAATAAAGAAAAAATTGGGTATGAAACTAAAAGTACATATATGGCATACGCAATTTGATTAATGATATTGGCATAATCCGAACTAAATTCCATTTTTGCAATAAATGTGCCGATAAAGACTCCTACTAAACTCAAAATTGAGATTGTGAGATTTGCAGCAAAACCGGAATTCAACTTCTTATGCAAATCGATTCCTGATTCAGATGTGCAAAAGTCCTTTAAAGTAGATCCAAACATAGATAACAGTAATACATAAGCCGTGAGGATTAATGTTATCAATATAGGGACAACAATAATTCCAAAATTCAGAATTTCCATAAGGCATCTGTATGGAGACATATTACTCATCAACATTATCGGAGTAAGTACACATGTCACTGCCAAAGGCAAGATTAGGTCTTTCCCTAACTCTGTGACCGAATAATCTTTGAAGATACCTTTTAAGCCAAATTTAATCATCGGTTGGGAATATTTCTCTAATGGCATTGTATACTGCTCCCCAGGCCTCGCTTGCTTTGCTCTGGATCACAGATACAATTCGTGGATAAGTGGAACTTGAAACTTTTTCATATATTCCTCCTTCTTCCGATTGGATTGTTGCCTCTATCGTTCCATCTTGTTCCGCTATGTCTGTTATAGCTGAAACTAAACCATCAGACTGATTACCTAATGGTGTTGTCTTGGAACCAATTAGCTCTACTAAAGCTTTGTCTGGATTTGCCGCGCGCAACTTCTCATCTAACACTCGCGCAAATCCATCACTATGTCCCGGATTTGAAAAACTTATATCCGCTCGTATTCTAACTACTGCAAAAGCATCCTTAATTTTTCTTATAAGATCCTGGGATACAACTATATTAACATCAAATGATTCTGATTCTACTTGATTTAGAGCTTCTTCTAAGTATTTCTTAACATAATTAAGTGTGATTTTACTGTTCTTTCTTGTCGCCAACTTATGACATGCTGGGATAAAAAACAGTTCAGTTTCTTTCTTGTTGGCTACAACATCTGAGTCCCACTGTAATTCAAGATTTTCCTTACTTCTTCTATTGTAAAATTTGGTAGGATCAATTATCGTATAGGAGATAATCTTGATAATCATCCAACTTGGGATTCCATTTGTATTTTCAATACTTTCTTCAATGCTCCATATGCTGACACATTTATCCTTTGCTACTGTTACCAAAGGATCTTGTGCTTTTAAATTTCTCAGACACTCCACATAATGAGACGGTGTCTGATTGGTTCGAGCTTTTATATTGAGTATATACCAACTGGTTTTCATGATTGTTTATTTTTTTACAAAGTTAGTGATTTTAATTGGATTAAACAACCAGCAAATCACTGAAACAGTGAAATCAATAAGGCTTTGTATAATATTTTCTACAACTACCGGTTAAACCAGTGACATTATTGATATGAGTTCAGTTCGGGCACTATATATGCCCGCTGAACTGAACCTATGTATAGGGGCTGGGGAAAAGAGAAATCAGTCAAGAAGGTTGACAAGTTCCTTCTTCATATCTTCGTCGATGTCTCGGTAGCGGGCGAAGGCTTTGCTGCCTTCTTTGTGGCCGCTGAGTGAGCCGACGAGATTAGGGTCTTTGACTTTCTTGTAGAGGTTGCCGATGAAGGTGCGTCGCGCCAAATGGCTGCTGGCTATTTCATTCAGCGGCCGCTTTTCTTCTGCTCCGGTGGTCGGATTGAGCACAGTCACCATACGGGTCACGCCGCAGATAGTGAAAATTTTCTTGATAGCTACATTGTATTTCTGTGAGCTGATAAAAGGGAACAGTTTGCCGTTGAGGTCATCGCGTCCGACATATTTTGCGACGAGGGCTTGGGCTCTTGCGTTGAGTGGCACTCTTACAACCTGCGGACGCTCGCCCTTTGTCTTTTGCGGCATATACTCTATGGCTCCGTTGATGATACTCGCCAGTGTCATTGCCATAAGGTCTGATACTCGGCATCCGATGAGGCACTGAAAGATGAAAACATCGCGTTGTGCCTCTAATGACGGATTCGCAGAAAGGTCGTAGTCTGCAATCCTGTCGCGTTCTTCAAGAGTAATGTAATAGGGGGTGCCATACACTTCGGTTGTCTTGCCGTTGTATTTTGCAAACGGGTCATTGGTTGTCAACTCTTGGTCACGGCACCAGCGATAGAATGCCCGCATCAGTCCAAAAAGCCCGATGATAGTGTTATCGCCCTTGGGTTGGGGCTTAGGCTTCTTTCTCGTTGTATGTGTGTCTGCCGGAACCGCCTTATATATTTCCGGATATTTCTCGTGGATTTCATGCTCTGAGCGCAGGAACTTCTCGAAACTGTTGACATCATCGACTGTAAAATCATCAAGTTTGATTTTATAGCGGCCGCGACCGTTTGCGCGGACATACAGCTCATATCGCATTAATGCGCGTTTCAGGACTCGCAGATGCTTGATGCGCCATTCCGAAATATTTTTCTTTTCGATGTAATCCTCAAATATGTCGAAGAAATTTGGATTACGCGGTTGCCGTTTCTGCTTTTCCGGTTTTGGATGCAGAAACAAATCATACTGAGCAACAACGAAATCCTTTGTCAGCGTGTCTGACGGTGTTTTTTCGCAGAGATTGATAAGGAACCGTTCAATGTCGATAAGCCTGTCCTCTATCGCGCGAATCTCGGCACGTGCCGTCGGGTCTTTGGGTAAAGAGAATATCCCCTTGTCAAAACGCGAGGGATCCATCCAAAGCCCAGTCTTCAGGCGGACTACAAGATTACGCGATACAGAAAGACGCAGCAGAAGCTCCGCCTTCCCCATAGGGTTGGTACCCTTCGTGATATTACGAGTAAGTGTTGCCATAGGAGAGTGATTATTATTTCCAACACAAAATTAGCCAATACGATTGACATATACAATGGCTTTCGTGTCAACGCCGTGTCAACCAAGATTGGATTTAACTAAATCAAGACAGATTTTCCGAATTATTCAAAATCATCCAAATTGCGCCAATATAGTTAAATACAGCATTATACGATAATATCAAGAATTTAATCAAATTCTATGTTAGTTCATTACAATCTAATATTCGTGTTCCTGTTCTGGGCACCATAAAATCCCGTAACTCATTGAAAATCAAGAGTTGCGGGATTTCTCTTTTGATTTTTGTCCCCCGATTGTCCCCCAAATTATTTCTTAGCTGATTTTTGTCCCCAATTTTTTCATCGCAAGCCATTGATTTTCGATAAGGGCAAAGTTGTAGTCACGGCTCTTTCATTTAAGATTTCGTCTCATTCTCGACAAATGTGTTATTTTATAGCGAGAGCAGTACGGGCGGAGAGGCTTTAACCTCTGATTTTCAAGAAAATAAGTGCAATGAAAATTTGGCCA
>NZ_PUEC01000059.1 GCF_003024805.1 Duncaniella muris | reverse complement strand
GCGCACTCCTTACGGAAATCATCGAAGACCGCCATGGTCGCAAATCAATCATCGTGACATCACAGCTCCCCGAACTGGACTGGTACGAAGCAATCGGTGACTCCACAGTGGCAGATGCAATACTCGACCGCATTGTCCACACTGCTCATCGAATCACGCTTACCGGCGAAAGCGTCCGTAAGCTCAAAGCTATAAAAAGCAGATAAGACAAAATAAAATTGACCCCGTCGGCCAGAACGTTTTCAGGGGTCAATTCAAAATATTTTCAGGGGTTAATTCAACCTTGGCCTAAGGGGTCATCCGAGCCTGGGTTTTCCAATATAAAATATACTGCCTATTTTGGAGTCAATCAGTGGCGTATAGAATACCGCCGCTAATGTATATAGCAGCCAAAACAGTTGCACATTGCAAAGGAATAGATAGACCTTGCGCTTTGGAAATGTCTCCGATTCCTGTTTGCCGTCTGCCTTGCCGCTCAGGAAATATAAACTCAGGAAGGGATTGACAAAGAAGTTTCCGCAGAGTATCAATGATAGATACCTGCCACCGTATCGTACACGGCTAATACGGATATTGGCAAACAACAATCCCATCGCCGAAGCCATAAGCAGTAGCTGTGCTACTTTAGCCACATAGGAATGCAGCCACAACTCACGGTCAAGCCAACCGCCACTTATTCCGACAATAAGGACGGCAGCGTAAACCAGCAATAGAAAATTACCGAAAATTGCAGTGAGGTATATAATGCGATTGTTCATATATTATGTTTCCGTAAGAATTGAATATGCAAAAATGATAATAATGCCAATAAGAATCGCAAAGAGTATTTTGGCCACATATTTGTTATTGCTCTGTGAAGTTTGGCTGTCATAAACTTCTGAACCGCCGAACTGTTCAATGGCAGTGATAACACTTTTGCTGCGGCAATATTTGCCGGACAGTCCGATATAAATACTCTTTTGGCGTTTTGTCTCGGATAATAAGTTTATGTCCAACTCTCTGTAAAAGAGGGATCCTCCCACACCGGAAAGTCTATAGCATACGGTGCATTTTGCTATTTCAGACCATCTAAGCGTAGTGGTTTTGCTCCATTCCTTATATATAATTCCATCAGCATCAATCCTAAGGAAGTCACGGCCGAATCGGAAATATTTGAAGACATATACTGATGTGAATATGCCGAAAAAGGATATGCCAACGATTGCTCCGATAGGCCAAACGTCAGAGCAACCCCAATAGATGTTGAAAGCCAAACAGACAAGGCATATAAGAGGAAACGTAAACGCCTCTTTTGCGGTATAGCAATCTTGTGATTTCATTGCTTGCCTCCTTTCCGATTGATGAGCCAGAGGAGTCCGCCCCAAAACAGCACGTTTGCACTGACCAACAGGATATTGGTCAGTGTGTCGGGGGAGTCGAAACAGAATATCAGGCTGAACATGAATAAGAACATGACCACCGCCGACGCTATGAATTTGCCAATCTTATCCATAGGCTATTTCTTTTTGTGTTTGAACTTGATGGTTTTCTTGGCGTTGCGCTTGGGGTACTTGACCTTGATTGTTATCGGGTCGTCGTAGCCCTTGGCCTCGATTCGGAGTGTGGCATCTTTTAGAGGCTTGTCATCTTCGTCTTGGAGTGCCAAGTCATAATCCCAATAAATGCGGCATGGATGATTCTCGTCAAAGTATTTTGGATGAAGATATTCATAATCCTCCTCTCCGTCCTCATCAATCCAAATTCTCGAAATGTCTAAATTATCACTATCCATCAGATTACCATGCTCGTCTGTCACATTGAGGTCAAGATAATGATTCTCTTCTTGTCTCGCATCCAATACTACAACTTCTCCCATCAAAGCTTGGTACGGAGCAAGTGTGATTTCCACATTTCTCATATCCTCGGTCACGACAATCGTTTGCGGTTCATAACCGACATATTCAACCTTCAATGTATCTCCGACACACGCGGGCAGTCCGAAATGACCGTCCAAATTGGTTATGGCTCCTAACGCTGTACGCTTGTTAGATATCGTTGCTCCGATTAACGGCTCTTTTGATATACCACCGTCCGGCAACGTGTCGCCACTCAGCACTATGCCTTTGACTGTGATTGTATCAGTCATTACCGGTATGCTCCCTTTCATAAAGGCTTGACACTCTTGCTGTGTTTGTGCCTCTGTGCTGATAGGCATTAGCATGGCGAGGGATGCTGCCGAGATACCTGCAAGGGCTACGGCTTTTCCAGCAAGGGAGCGGGCGCGGAGCTGCTGCTCCAAGTAGCGCACCTCTGCTTCGCATTTTGGGCATGTGCCGAGGCAGTCGCCCTTGTAGCGACATTCCGAAGTGGCGAACTCAATGCCGTTGGCCTCGGCTATCTGCCTACGGATTTCTTTCAATATCTTGCAGGTCTGCTTTCCTCGTGCCATAATTAATCTGGGGGTAATTTGAATGTAATGGGAAGAGTAAAATATGTATTGACTTTTTTGCCATTAATAGTGCCGGGAGTAAAATTAGGGAATAATCTTACTACCCGTAAAGCCTCACGGTCAAGAGCAGAATCTTTACCTCGTACTATTTTCGGCTCACAAACACGACCTAATGTGTCAACATAGAACTGTACTACCACACGACCTTGAATCTCCTCCATTAATTGCTCTTCGGGATATTTCAAATGTTGACCTATGAAACGTAACATTTCAGCGGGACCTCCCGGAAATTGTGGCAGCTGTTCAACACAACTGTAAATTCCACTTTCATCCGGATTTTTCGGCCGCTCTTCCGGCATTTCACCTTGTGTTACTACTTCATTAGGATCATGGCTTATCTCACCTTCTTTGATACCTGAAACTTCGATTGCAGAATTGAAAATTGTATCTCTGGTTTTGGATAATAAGCATTCCTCATCAATTTCGCCCTCGAAATCCAATGTATCAGCTATTTCGATCGGTTCGCCCTGCAATGTTTCGTTTGACTGATTCGATGATGATGTGCCGCTGCACCCCGACATGAGAATCATACCCGCCGAGATGCCGGCGAGGGCTACGGCTTTTCCGGCGAGGGATCGGGCGCGGAGCTGCTGCTCCAAGTAGCGCACCTCGGCTTCGCATTTGGGGCATGTGCCGAGGCAGTCGCCCTTGTAGCGACATTCCGAAGTGGCGAACTCGATGCCGTTAGCCTCGGCAATCTGCCGACGTATCTCCTTCAATATCTTGCAGGTCTGTTTTCCTCGTGCCATAGTGTCAGTGTTTGCGGATTTGGTAGGTGAATAAATCGAATCGGGTGAAGCCGAGTTGTTCAAGCGCGGCGCGGCTTGCCTCGCGGTCGGCATCAGTGTTGAAGTCAGGTATCAGCGGTATGCGGATAATGCAGTCGCTTTGCCGCCCGCTGTTGGCTATCAGTCGGAGATTGGGGAGGACAATGGAGTTTCCACGCCCGGTATAGTTGCGATAAATCTCAGGATTCATGTCCTTGATGTCAATGATAAGTGTGTTTACCACAGGGAGCAAGGACGCGATATTGTCTGCCGGAACATTTAGCGATGTTTCAAGATTGATTTGCCAGCTCTCGCCGCACAGTTCGCGGAAGTGTCGGATAAAATCAGGGCGCAGACACGGCTCTCCGCCGCCGAAAGTCACGCCGCCGTTTGTGGCAATGAAATAAAGCTCGTCAATGCGGGTCTCTGTATATAGCTGTTCCGGCGAATACTCGCGGAAACGTCCGCCGTCGCCTAACGACTGCGGGTTAAGACAATATCGGCAACGTAGCGGACAGCCGTGAAAAGCCACAAGCGTAGTCACGCCATCGCCATCAGTCGATAGGCGATGCCGCGCAATACCGATTATCTTAGCCCGTTGCCGTTCCATGAGGGTTTATTATTTCTGTAATATCGCAAATATAATGAAAAATAGGCACATATTCATGCAACTTTGCCATGAATTTATCATGTACGGCTTGGAAAATGGCGATAATAAGGGGGCATTCCATCCGGAGCGGTAAATCGGTGTCCTCGACCGGACACCATATGCAGGGTGGGATTGTAAGCCCGTGACACCTGCGCGCTTTGCGCTGCGGTGTCACGGGCTACGAGTAAACCGATGTCCTGCCGGACATCACCATCCGGCGCCATTGGCAGAGAGGGTCAGCATGGGCGGGTTTCCGTAGGTATATAGCAAAAAAAGATGATTTCAGAAGTCTGAAATCATCTTTTCCGAGTAGCGAATCTGGGAATCGAACCCAGGTCTCCACCGTGAGAGGGTGGCGTGCTAGGCCACTACACTAAATCGCCATTCACTACTCTCTGAAAGGAACTTTTCTGTCGGCGAGGCTCTCCAGCCCTGCGTTCCTTTCCGGTTTTGCACTGCAAAGGTAAGGGCTTTTTTTGAGTGTTGCAAATAAAGATTCTTGTTTTAACATATATTTACAAACGGAACAAGGAATCATCAACAAAAACCAAACCGCCTTACCGGTTGTTAAAACATCGACAGCACATTTTACCCTCCAGGCGTCACGGCTCTTTCATTTAACCTAAAATAAATAGCATATCTTCCCTTACCCGGTTCATTGAGAATCGGGTAATTTTTCCATGTCTGTATATCAAAGAGTTATTCTGGTATCAAAATCTTATTTTTTTCA
>NZ_PUEC01000058.1 GCF_003024805.1 Duncaniella muris | reverse complement strand
ATAAAAAGCCGATAAGACAAAATAAAATTGACCCCGTCGGCCAGAACGTTTTCAGGGGTCAATTCAAAATATTTTCAGGGGTCAATTCAACCTTGGTCTAAGGGGTCATCCGAGCCTGGGTTTTCCACTGAACAGATAGTACCACCATTGGCAGAGATATATGCTGAACGTCTGAGGGAGAAAAAAAGGTTTTTGGAATCGTGGACAGGACTTCATATCTTTGTTTTGACACTTCGCTGCAATCAGAACTGCGTATATTGTCAGGCTTCAAGTCAGAATGAAGAAAGTAATGGATGCACAATGAGTAAAGAGACTATGGCGAAGTCTGTCGAGCTTATGTTCCGCTCGCCATCAGACTCTATAACAATGGAATTTCAAGGGGGTGAACCGTCTCTTGTTCCCGATTTGATCGAGTATGGTATTAAGTTAGCAGAAGAAAGAAACAAAGAGGTTGGAAAAGAAATACACTATGTGCTTTGTACAAACAGCATCCATCTAACCGATAGAATGTTGGATATTTGTAAGAAATATGGTGTAGTTATTTCTACCTCATTAGATGGTCCTGCCTTTTTACATAACTCTAACCGTGGCAAGAAAGACAGCTACGAAAAGGTTGTTGCCGGTATTGAGAAGGGACGGCAGGCTGTGGGATATGGGAAGGTTTCAGCATTGATGACTACCTCAGTTGAAGGTCTGAATTATCCCATTGAGATAGTTGATGAATATGTAAAGCTCGGTTTCCATGCCATGTTTCTTCGTGCCTTAAACCCTTATGGTCTTGCAACACATAATGACAATTGGAGTGATTATACTGACCGATTCATTGAGTTCTACAAGAAAGCATTTGAGCATATTCTGGAACTAAATAAACGGGGGACATATTTTGTTGAAGAGTTCGCTGCTATTGTTCTGAGAAAGATGCTTACCCCATATTGTACTGGCTTTGTTGACCTCCAGTCTCCGGCAGGAGTTATAAACTCCGTCCTTATTTACAACTATGATGGCGGTGTTTATTGTTCAGACGAGTCAAGAATGCTTGCTGAGTTCAATGATTACACCTTCCGTCTTGGCAGTGTTAACGACAAATACGAAGACCTTGTATTTGGTAAGAAAGCCAAAGAGATTGCAAACGTATGGGCAAATGAGGCTCTTGCCGGATGCTCGGACTGCGCATTGAAACAGTATTGTGGCGCAGACCCGGTTAGAAACTATTCTACGCAAGGCGATATGTATGGCAATAGAGCCACATCCCTTCTATGCCGTAAGGACAAAGCGATTATAGAGTATCTAATATCATTAATCATCGAGCGTCACGATGAAGTGATGCCTATTTTCAGAAGTTGGGTTTCATGAGAGGTGATTTCAGAATAGATAGCAATGACAACACGTTGTTCACCACAGCGAGGTGTAACAACAACTGCATCATGTGTTGTCAGCCACCGTTGAATAATGACGACATAGATGAACTCTTTGAGCGTAATATTGCCATTATCAATCGTGCCCCTAAAGATATTTCGGTTGTCGGTATATCCGGAGGAGAACCGACTCTTCTTGGAGATAGGTTACTTGACTTGATTAAACATATTCGTCAGACATTGCCGGATTCGGACATTCATATCTTATCCAACGGAAGAAATTTCAAGGACATAGATTACACCCGTAGAGTTGTAGAGGTTGCAGATGATAAACTTTTTGTCGGGATACCACTGCACTCTGACTATTATAAAGACCATGACATAATAGCAGGAGCAAAAGAGGCGTATAACGAAACAATGGCAGGAATATTTAATCTTGCCGCATTTGGAGCCGCCATTGAGCTGCGCATTGTAATCAACAAACTTAATTACATGCGCTTGCCACAGATGGCTGATTTCATTCAAAAGAATCTCCCGTTTGTAGCGTGGACAGCGTTCATGGCAATGGAACACATCGGTCATGCGGTTTCCAATGAGCGGAATATATGGATTGAACCGATTGACTATGCTTATCAATTGGAAGAGGCTGTATTGACACTCGCCCAATGGAGAAAGGAAGTAGCAGTTTACAACGTACCTCTTTGTCTTATCCCGGGGTCAATTCACCCCTATGCACAAAAGAGCATTAGCGACTGGAAGAACAAATATCTTCCTGAATGTGACCAATGCTCTCTAAAATCAAAATGTTGCGGTCTATTCGCAACCAGTAAGAAACCATTTAACGGTATTTTTCCTCAATGAATAAAGGAGCGAAAAAAGAATTATTAGTGGATACCTTTGAGGTCTTAAAAGATATGTGGCCTTCTAAAAGAGAGGCTATTGTCAAGATTTTCCGATCAATGCGTATCATAGATTTGGAAAAGATGATGGACATGTGGGAGTATCTCATAACTAAGAATGAGGTAATCACACATCAGAATAACTATGAGTCATCGGATCTTTTAGAAGGTATGGTACGTGATATATTTACTGACGGATGTTTGTTGAATTATGCTGATAAGCCATTCTCTCTTGCAGTATATCAAAATAAAACCATTTGCAAATATTTGTTTTCAGTCAATCCAAGATTGGGAGAATATACATCAGCCATAATAGCAAATTTAATGTTAGAACTTCCTCTTAAAGAGGTGGAAAAAATTTTTAACAGCATCGGTTCAAGAAAAGTTCAGGATGATGGATTGGGTAATATCCTCACATGGATAATCGAGCGTTTCAGATACGACGAAAATTTAGATAAGAAAATTAAAGACTTCTTATTAAATTATATCGGCGCCATGGCTGACAAAACAGAACGAGCAGTTGCATATGCAGCATATCTTGAAATTGATTAGCTGTGAAAATGTGTAAGTCATAGTAGATTCCATAAGCCTCATAAATAAAAATGTGGAATAAGATAAAGTCAATATTTCGAGATGAGCAGAACTGTGATTCTGTTATAGATTCTTCTAATAAGGAGAATACATCTTCTATGTCCCATAAAGCTGAGATAGTTGGTTCAATACCACCCCAAAAGATGACGCTCTCTAAGGCCTTTGCTTTTCTCATAAACAATTATGGGATAGAGTGTTTCCTTGGCAGCAATCTTATTTCAATTCTAAATGATTTGACTGATTATGAAGGGAATCGCGCCGCTAAATCATTGTTGAGAGAATTTGTTGTAAACCATACATTTTCCGAGTTCATAACTCGATGCGATAGTGATTCACTTGAAAGAGTCAGACAGAAAGCGTTGATAGAATATGGCTTTAATGAAAGAATCACTGAATATGTAATATCTTCAATTGCTGAGGCAACCGGAATATCAATTGTTTTTTCCGAGGATGAACCCATTGAGAATAAAGCACCTAAAAATGAGCCATCCCCTTCCTGTCATTCTCCCCAAAATGTATCGTATATTATTCAATTTATGGGATTACATTTAGGAGAACATGTAAATGATTTCAATAATGTGCTTAAATCCAAAGGATTTAGAAGCAAATATAAAGGTCGATTTGCTGGGCTCGTGAGTATGTATAAAGAACATGGCGGAGATATGTCCGATTATGACTTGGTGGAATGGAAAGAATATGAAGGTCAATTCGCAGATCAAGACTGTATGTCACTGGTTCTATTTGCTACCCCAATAACTCACAGAGTTTATAGAGTCGATGTAAAAATGAGATATTCAGAAGATAAAGCTGGGAAATATGGGCTCGAATATCTTTATAAACGATATTCTTTCTTTTATGGATTACTTACAAATAAATACGGTACTCCTACTCACATAAATCCGGTTGATATTTCTTTGTCGGCTAATTCTAATGAAGGAAAAGGTTTGACCTATAATGATGGGAAAACTACTCTAACACTAACAATAGAGCAAGCTTTGCCTTCTACTAATTACTTCCAAGTTGTCTTACGTTACTCAAGTAATAATGTCCCAACTTTAACATTAGAAAAGCGTCAACAACAATCCATTAATATAGCCAATGAACAAGCTCATCGGCAACAATTAATGTCTGATGTCTGATGAATAATAGGATTATTATGTAAGATGTTGATATTATAAATCATTTACAAAATACCTTCAACATGACCCTACACGGTGCAATTAGTAAAATCCTAAATGGAGATAATTCTAATGAATTATCTCCTATACAGATTTATAATATGCTGTCTGACTTCGGTGTATTTTCAGATTTTCCTCTTTTAAAATTAGCCACTAAGTCTGCACTTGAATTTGGCCTGTGGCAATTGGTTACGTCTCGTTTTAAGAATAGTGAGTCAGATAGAATAAGATTAAAGCTCATTAACTCTGGATTCTCTGACAACGTAGCGGATTCTATTATCACATCTGTGCATATTGTCCAAGAGGATATAAGACATCACATAATTGTTGACGAAAGATTGGTTGATGGTGTGTGTTTGAGAAATAATCAACAAGGATGGTACTATGAAACTCAAGCAGGCGTTAGTTTAACTCCAGCTTATGTCGGTATTTCTGTTATTACAGCGGATGGTCTTTATGCAGCAGCAAGTAGTTTGAGGCCATTTAACAGAGATTACGATGAAGATACACAAATTGGAGCTAAAAGATGGGAGTATGATAAAGTTGGGGATGTAATTCCATCTCACCCAATCCACCCTGGATGTGAACCTGTTAATGTGGCGAGAGCATTCGTTTGTATGGTAGATGGTAAGGTATTTCCCCTTTCGAGAAAAGATTCTACAACATGTAATTCCACCGTCCATACTGGCAACATGGTTCCAGATAAGTGGAGACTATATAATTTTGACAATAAGCCCTTATCGAAGGAATACTCAGAGATATTCCTTTGTTATTCAACGGTTAATATTAAAAATAGGCATCACACTTTAAGTCAATATTATGCTAAATTCCAAAAAGAAGGATTCCTTTTGGTTAAGAATGGATATAAATCAGGGAAACCGGCATATGGCATAATTACGCTTTCTGGGCAAGAAGTTGTTCCAACACAATATTCCCGAATTGAAATTACTGATGTTGGATTTACTTTGGCTTATCCCGGAAATATTCATATATTACCATATTGTGTGTTTTCAGATAGATGTGGTAATGAACTGGAGCGTATCTATGAGTGTGAATGGGTGTCCAAAGTACAAGATGGATATTTGTTCAAGAAGAATGATAGTTTAGGAATGCTAAACAATGATAAAAAGGAAATCATTCCCCCTAAGAGCTTGTTTAAAAACGATTGTTAACAGAAGTGAGTTTTCGGAGAGAAATAACAACAGCTGCGACCATGAGCATTTCGTTGGCTGATTCTGTCGTTTCCTCGTAATTCCTGCACAGCCTTCTGAAG
>NZ_PUEC01000057.1 GCF_003024805.1 Duncaniella muris | reverse complement strand
CACCACGGCACCGGTCCCAAGATCCGGAAAATAAGTTATATTTTTCGGAGTCGAGCAAGACCCCAACAGCAACGCAGCTGCAAGAAAACATGATGAGATGAATCGTATGCGCATATGTAAAGTTTTTATTAGCTGATTTATAGCAGGGATTTTTTCTCAATCAGACGCGAGTCGTTTGCACGCCATTCGATGTTGTTGTTGTCACCCCAGAGCATGATTCGGTAAATCACACCATTTTCGTTCAGAGACTGGCCTATAATTTCTCCTTCCTTTCCGGTGAAAGCTCCACCGACCACAACTATTCTATCGCCGGGGCGCAGTGCTATTGAGCCGACCGGACCGATTTCATAATCTGGCGTAAACTTGCCGATTGCTTTTTGGAATGTTTCCATTGCTGCCTGAGGAATCGAGGCATAGGTATCGCCGTTTCTGTAGCACCATGCCAAGTCTCCAATTTTGTGGAACAATGGTAATATGTCTGTCACACAACTTTTAAAGAAAACGATATCTGGAATGATAGGCCGCTTTTCAAAAACGAGTTTACGGTCAAGCTTTTTAGCTATTTCTTGACATGGATAGAACAGTTCTGGCGTTACAATCTCATTCTTGCAGTCGGCAATCCGTTCTTTCAATCTGTCAAACTTTATTCCGGGGCGCAGTCGCATAGCATACCAGTTAGGCGGATTTCCGATGAAGAGGTCCGTCACGCTGTCTGACAGCAGTTGCTTTTGCTCTGCTGATACAGCTTCTTTACGTTCAGAACAGAGGGCAAGAATCGGGAGTCCGATAGGGGAGTGTCCCAGAGCCTTAATGATCATCTCTGGCAATACACCACATTTTAGGGCTGCATAAGCCCAATAGCTGCGAATGCACTCCTGAATATTTCCAATGATCATAATATTGCGGGCTCCAAGAAGCTGAGAAAGCTTTTCGGAGAGCGTTTTTTCAATCTGTCGGGGTGTCTTTCTGCTTTGCTCAAGAGGGAATACATATTTCCGTTTGGACGAAATGTGCCTTTCTGCAATTATCTGACACGCAGGGTTATATTTGTGGATATCCTCATATTGCAATTTCGCAATAGCTGAAATGTCCATTCCACAGTTGAGAAGCGAAAAAAGAAGGATGTCTGTATATAGTCCAGCCTCGTCCTGCTGTCTGTCAGCAAGTTTTGTTAAATTTACCAGTCGTTTGAAGCTTTCCTCAGTTACGAGCATACGCCATTTTTCTGATGCGATTTCCTTGATTCTTGCTTTGATATTCCTGAACCGGATTGTAAGTTCTCCGTCGGTTATTTCCTTGTTGGCAAGTCCAGCAATTAGATCAAAATAATGTAGACTTGTTTTTGCCGTGAGCCCGCGGAAAAACATGAATATGAACCAATCTTCAAGAAACTTTGTTGTAAGGGAGAGGTCGGCAGGAGCAGCGCATGGTGGTCGGCTGGCTATGAATGAGCGCAGGCATATGACCGCCTTTTTATAATTCGCAGCGGCCTGCCCGGAGGCAGATTCTGTCTTTGATTGAAAAATATCGAGTAGCTGAAGGATGCTATCTTGAATTATGTCAGTGTGTTGTGCCAAAGTGTAGCTTTTAACTTTCCCTAAAATGCCGGCAATAGTTTTCGACCCTCCAGTCTGTGGGTATATGACTTGAGGCAAAGGCGTTTATATGATATGCCAACAGTGTTAGGTCTCACAGCAACAAAGAGATTGCGTGTGAATCTCTTTAAAAGAGAGTATTATTTTGGGTGCAAAGATAGCAAAAAAACTTAAACCGGCATAGCCTTTGATGGAAAAATAGTGTCAAAAAATCAGTAATAGCATCTCATTTGCTGATTCTGTCGTTTCCTCGCAATTTCGACATAGCCTTCTGAAGTTTTCAAGCCATGCGAAAGTTCTCTCCACAACCCATCTTTTCTTTGCCGGGACAAACTGACCAGAATAATTTGAATGTGTAATTTCTACATCAATCTCAAAATCATGTCTGGCCTTCTCTATGAAATTACCGCGATAGCCTCTGTCGGCATATATGCGTTTTGTCCAAGGGAAGGCAATGGCAAGCATAGCCAGAAGGGCATAAGCGGATTTGGAATCATGGATATTGGCATGAGTAGTGGAAGCCTCCAGAATATCCCCGTCCTTGTCTGTTATAATATTGCGCTTCACCCCTTTAACCTTCTTGTTGCCGTCAATCCCCTTTTGGGAACGCGGCAACGCTGAACGGGAGCTTTCGCTGTCAATCGCACCAATTGTGGGTTGCGGAGATTCGCCTCTCCGAAGTCTTACCGCCTCCACAAGACTATCCTCAATCTCGGCAAATGCATCCATCGCTCCCCAACGTCGGAAATAGTATTATACTGTCTGTCATTTGGGGTACTCCTTGGGCAACAGTCGCCACTGGCAGCCGCTGACATCTATGAAGATGATGGCATCAAGTATGAGAAAAAAGGGGGTACGCACCGTTGGCTTTCTGCTTGTCTTTCTTTGCGTAAAAGCAAATGTTGAATGTCGATTGCATAACTCACTTTTTAAGTTGCAAAACTATTGTAATTCTCTAAAAATGAGTTCTATGCAGGCAAGCCAAATAGCGACAGGACTTCGCCAATTTCGGACAATCTGTACCCCCTTTCCGTTTTTGTTTATCGGGGGTACGAGTTAGGTTACGAACTTTGTCTTTTAGGGGCGAAAAGATGTACTTTAAGGCAGACACAAGGGAATAAAAAAAGTCCCACAAATCATTGAATTTGTGGGACTTGTCTGCTTGCTGTCCGGTTAGTTCAGCGGAGAGAGAGGGATATGAAACTATAGTATAATGAGGTTTTATAGATAATCAATAATGCTGAAACAATCCTTATTTATCAACTAATTACAATAATATATGATAAAGAAATTTAAATTGTAGTTTCCTTGATTGAATGAAAATTTGTATGTGATTTTGTATGGGTAAAATTGAGACAGCCTCAAATACATACAAAAGAATCGTTCATGGATAAATACAAGCATCGCGTCAGCTTCCGATTGGAGAAGCGTAAAGATAAAAATGGAAACTTCCCGGAGGAAATGCCGATAAATGCCGACATTACTTTTGGCGGCAAGCGTATATGGTATTACTCTGGGTATCGGATTGCCCCGGCAAAATGGGATGAAAAGGCTCAAAAAGTGAAGCGCAACAACTTCAACAGTGATGATGTGTCTGCCTCAGACATTAATCAACGGCTGATTAAGATTGCGTCTGCCGTTGACGATGCTTTTGCTCAATTAGAGCTGAGAGAGGAAGAGGCTACTCCGGCCACAGTCAGAGAGGAAGTAAAAAAGATACTCGATGAAGAGAGGTGCACCCGACTGACAGTATGCCAGACTTATGATATTCTTATTGATGAAAGGGAAAAAGAAATAAAAGAGACTCCTGCCACCGCTCAATGGTCAAAAGGTACGCTGACAAAGCATAAGACCATGCGGAAGCATCTGTCGGGTTTTCGAGCCACATTATATTTTGAAGACATCAACGATGAACTGCTTGCAAAGTTTGAGCTGTACCTAATCGGCAAGAGGCTCTCCAACAGCTATGTGTTCAAGTCCATGAAGGATATCAAGACTTTCCTTAACTGGGCCACTAAAAAGGGCTATAACCGCAATATCAAATACCAAAGCTATCAGCAACGTTTCCATGATGAGACAACTTCCGATACAGCAGTAAATCATTTCGCTCTTACTCCGGAGGAATTACAGTCCATTATGACTTTTCCTACCCATAGGCAAGCTATTGATCGGGCAAGGGATGTGTTTGTGTTCTGCTGTTTCACAGGGCTAAGGTTCTCGGAAGTCATGGCCTTAAAAAGGTCAAATATGGATGGGGATATACTTGATACGACAGCGCAGAAGACCAGACAACGAAAAAGAATTCCCCTTGCAGAAGACGCCATGCGTATTTTATCAAAATACCCAGCCGCACCTGATGAGGACGATCCGAGAATATTTCCCAAAATATCAAATCAAAAATTCAATTCACATCTAAAAGAAGTCGGGAAACTTGCCGGAATGACAGGCGATTGGATTATAGAAACACAAAACGGACGCTCTCGGACACGAACCACTGTAAAGAAATATGAGGCACTGGCCTCTCACTGCGCCCGAAGAACCTTTACAACCCTTTGTCTCCGTAAAGGAATGTCACCGGAGGATATTCGCGCAGTCACAGGGCATACTACGGCCAACATGATGATGAAATACGTCAAATTTGACGACGAAAGCAAGAGGGAAAAGATGAATCTTCTCAACAACAGCCATAGTCACGGTGTTGAAACCGTCTTTGACCATGCCATTACCGATGATGAAAGAATTCGTCTTGGCATACCGACGCGTGAAGCTTATCTTGAAATGTTCGAAGGCGATACAACCTCCGTCAATGCTCACCTCGCAGTCCTCACTCATATCCGTGGCAACCTCGATGACCGCGCCAACTACATCAAGCGTCTTCCCACAGATAAACTCAACGAAGTCCTTGAAATCATAATGAAACTATAAAAAAACACCCTATTTGTTTACTTATAAGTAAAACATTTTTCGTACCTTTGCGTTTACAAAGACAAAGCACATATCGATTATGAGTGAAGCAGAACTTATACAGCTGAACAAAGACCGTAATTGCACCCTCTACACCATTCAGTTTATCACTGAGGATAAGGGTGAGTATCTCCGTTTCTATAACCGTTTTAAGAATGATGCGACCTATAATGAGGATTTGGCCCGTATAGCCAAATTCGTTGAAAGTATCGCTGACCTTGGTGCTCTTGAACGATTCTTCAGACCGGAGGGAAAGATGAGTGATAGGGTTTGTGCACTCCCGGTCGTAAAGTCGAAGTTGCGCTTATATTGTCTGCGTCTATCAGACAGCATCCTTATTCTCGGTAATGGAGGAGTTAAGAAAACACGTACATACGACGAGGACGATGAGCTGCGCGGATTTGTAGTCACCCTGCAAAACTTTGACAAGCTTATCAAAGATGGTGTAAAGGACGGAACCATCACCATTTCCGAAAATGAAATTGAAACCGACAAAACCTTTGACATATGAAAACTGCATTTGAAGAATATAACAAAATAGTGGACTCGATACCGGCTTCTATTCATAAGGAAGTAGCTATGGAGATAGCTGTCTCCAATAGGATTTACGAGCTTATGCAAGAAAAAGGACTGTCAAAGGCCGAGTTTGCCCGTTCGCTTGGTAAGCGTCCATGTGAAATTACCAAGTGGCTGAGCGGACAGCATAATTTCACCCTTTCCACCCTCGCGATGCTCTCCGCCTTTTTCGGTCAGCCAGTCATCACTGTAGGATAAGATAAACTTATGTTGAAAACAACTGACG
Source organism: Duncaniella muris (assembly GCF_003024805.1). Lineage (GTDB taxonomy): Bacteria > Bacteroidota > Bacteroidia > Bacteroidales > Muribaculaceae > Duncaniella > Duncaniella muris. Next base: position 410 of record NZ_PUEC01000057.1, on the reverse strand, counting down.
ATTTCTTCATACCTGATAATGAGGTCAGGCTCCCGAAGGAGCTTGACTACAGCCGTGTGTCGGAATATGTGAGGTCGGCTGAGGCGTTCTCCCGCTCGACTTATCAGAGCGTCTATATCATTGACTATTTCAGGCAGAATTTCTTGTATGTGTCGCCCAATCCGATGTTTCTCTGCGGACTGCCGCCGGAGCGGATGACGGCACTCGGCTACCGTTTTTATTCACGTTATGTGCCAGATGGAAAACCCAGGCTCGGATGACCCCTTAGGCCAAGGTTGAATTAACCCCTGAAAATATTTTGAATTGACCCCTGAAAACGTTCTGGCCGACGGGGTCAATTTTATTTTGTCTTATCGGCTTTTTATAGCTTTAAGCTTACGGACGCTTTCGCCGGTAAGCGTGATTCGATG
>NZ_PUEC01000056.1 GCF_003024805.1 Duncaniella muris | reverse complement strand
TCAAAGATACATATAAAATCCCCTGCTGACATTACGTCGACAGGGGTCATTTTTATATTGGGCAAAAGGGTCAGTGATATTTTGGCTTAAGGGGTCAATTCAACCTGGTCTAAGGGGTCATCCGAGCCTGGGTTTTCCATCAACTACTGCGCTTGAATGATGATGAATGACGATGAATTTTGAAAGAGATTTTCGGTTTCTGTTGTGCAATTGTTGTGCAAAAATGGCAAAAGAAAATCGCAACTGATTGATATTTAATCAGTTGCGATTTTAAAGTGTTGCCTTGGAAGGATTCGAACCCTCACAGGCGGAACCAGAATCCGACGTGCTACCATTACACCACAAGGCAATTTTTTTTGTTTGTCATCGGGTTTTGTTTTGAGCTCGCTTACTCGTTTTTCCTTTTGACGGTGCAAAGGTAGGGGTTTGTTTTGAATCCTGCAAATATTTCGGCAACTTTTTTCAATGTTTTTTCTCTTTTTATCTGATTTTTTGTGAACCGGTTGTTTGGATTGGGACTGTTGTGTGAGGTTGTCGCTTGATTTTCAGTTGGTTATTGATGGTGTTGGCGGGGTGTCGCCAAAATGCAGTTTTTTTGATTTTTTTGTGGCGGATTGCATTGGGATAGACTCCGATGCTTGTGAGTTCTGGCAAAATGTGTCGGGGATGATCAGGTGAGTTGGATTTAATTGGTGTCCGCAGGACTGAATTTAGTATATTGAGGCAAAAAAACGTTACAAATGGCTACTGTAAAAGTTAAATTCAGGCCCTTGGTAGGCGATGCGGAGCAAGGACGTCTATATATCCAGATTATTCATGAGCGTCAGGTCAAGCTGATTTCTACTCCTTATATTGTCAATGCCGCGGAATGGGATTCCGAGAGGGGTGGTTTTGTCGCTTCCGGATCAGCAGGCCGCCGGGAAGAGCTCTACAGAGTGAATCATTCTCTGCAGTGTCACATCGGGCGGGTGAAGGCGATAATCAGCCGTCTTGACAAGACGATGCTTTTTTATAATGTAGGAGACATTGCGGATGAGTGCAGAAGTTATGTGGCAAGATTCCGACTTTTTGCTTTCTTCGAGCATCGTATCGGGCAGCTTAAGCTCAAGAATAAAATCCGGACTGCTCAGAATTACCGGTCGACGATGAACAGTTTCAAGTCATTTCTTCATGGTGAAGATATAATCATTGACTTGATAGATGCTGACATGATCGAGCGTTACGAGGCTTTTCTTCAGGCCAGGCGGCTGCGTCCTAACACGACTTCGTTTTATATGCGGGTGCTCCGCGCGGTGTGTAATACGGCTGCCGATGAAGGGGCCTTTGTCTTGCCTGGAATTTTCCGTCATGTGTACACCGGGGTTGACAAGACTGAAAAGCGGGCTTTGCCACTGACTGTTCTCAGACGGATTCATTCAATGGACCTCGCGGCATCGCCTGCGCTTGACTATGCCAGAGACATATTCATGCTGAGCTTTTTCACCCGCGGGATGAGTTTTATAGATATGGCCTTTATCCTTAAGACTGACCTGAACAACGGATATCTTACGTATAGCCGGCATAAAACGCGGCAGATGCTAAAACTGAAGTGGACTGCCGAGATGCAGCGCATAATTGACAAATATCCCTCCAACACGAGTCCATATCTGTTTCCGATACTGATAAATCCGCAATCGAACCTGGCTTATGCTTACCGGAATATTTCATACCGCATAAATTCCAGTCTTAAGAAGATAGCTGTGCTTGCCGGCTATCCGGAGAGCTTCACTCTTTATTCCGCCCGTCATTCATGGGCTTCTGTGGCATGCACGCAGGGGGTTCCAATAAGTGTGATAAGCCAGGGGATGGGCCATGACTCTGAGCGCACCACGAGGATCTATATTTCATCAATTGATTCTTCGGCCATTGACAGGGCCAATTCAAAAGTGATCAGTTCGCTGTTTTGATTTTAATGGCCGGTGTCGGTCTTCAGATCCAATCCTTCTGATGTGCATACAATGACTTTTTTAATTACAAAATCAGTAACTATAAATTTGGAGAATCGCTTCAAGCCGATTAACTTTGCAATAATTTTTATTCGCGGACACTCTCCACCCCGTCAGAGAAATCATTTTATACCCGTTTCCAATCGTTATGTTAATCATAGGAATAGCAGGTGGTACCGGCTCAGGCAAGACCACCGTTGTAAACAAGATAATCAACAGCCTTCCTCCGGGCGAAGTTGCAGTCCTGCCTCAGGACTCTTATTATAAGGATTCAAGTCATATTCCGGTTGAGGAACGCAGTAAGATTAATTTTGATGAACCGGCCTCCATTGAATGGACTCTTCTTGTAGAGCATCTCAAGCGTCTCAAGGACGGCAACTCGATTGAAATGCCAACATATTCATATCTGACCTGCACCCGCCAGGCAGAGACAGTCAGAGTCGATCCGCGAGAGGTGGTCATTGTGGAGGGCATTCTTGTGCTGACCGACCCGGTGCTGCGATCCATGATGGATGTGAAGGTCTTTGTCGATGCCGATGCCGACGAACGTCTGATCAGAGTCATTGCGCGTGATTGCGTGGAGCGTGGCCGCACTCCGGCTATGGTGCTTGACCGTTATCAGGATGTGTTGAAGCCGATGCACGAGATGTATATCGAGCCGACAAAGCGTCATGCCGATCTGATTGTGCCGCAAGGCGGAAGCAATGTGGTGGCTATTCAGCTGCTGACCGATTACATAGAGTCGCGCCTCAGACGCACTACTGTAAACCGTTAAATCTATCTCTCCACGCAAGCATCCCCACCAGATGGAACAAAATCCCAATATACAGCCTTCGATACCGGTAGGCACACCTGACAAGATGGTGCTTCGCACAGACAATCTTGTGAAGAAGTATGGCAAGCGAACAGTTGCAAACCATGTGTCGATCAACGTGACGCAAGGAGAGATTGTAGGCCTGCTCGGACCTAACGGAGCCGGCAAGACGACTACTTTCTACATGACCGTAGGGCTGATCACTCCTAACGAGGGACAGATCTACCTGAACGATCTTAACATCACAAAATATCCGGTCTATAAGCGGGCGCAGAACGGCATCGGCTATCTTGCTCAGGAGCCAAGCGTGTTCCGCAAACTGACCGTGGAAAACAATATAAAGGCCGTTCTGCAGATGACCAACACATCGGCTGAATATCAGCGCGACAAGCTTGAAAGCCTGATAGCTGAATTCAGCCTTGAAAAAGTGCGTCATAATCTTGGCGACCAGCTCTCAGGCGGCGAGCGCCGCCGCACGGAGATTGCCCGCTGTCTGGCTATCGACCCGAAATTCATCATGCTCGACGAGCCTTTTGCGGGGGTCGACCCGATTGCGGTCGAGGATATCCAGTCTGTGGTCTATCATCTCAAGGAAAAAAATATCGGCATTCTCATCACAGACCATAACGCGCAGGAGACATTGCGCATCACCGACCGTGCCTACCTGCTTTTTGAAGGAAAGATCCTGTTCCAGGGCACTTCTGAGGAGCTGGCAGAAAATCCGGTTGTCCGAGAGAAATATCTCGGCCGAGACTTCATGTTCTACCGCAAAAAATTCGACGCCGAATAGCAAAGCCCTCGGCGCCGTCAGAAATCAGGATCAGATCGGTCACATCCGGTCTGATTTTTTATTGCTTGCTAAATAGGGGGGCAATTGAGTGATTAGCAACCAGGGTTCTGAACCCATCCGGGAGAAAGTGCGATTTGCTCGCCGGGTATGGGCCAAAGATTTTGATAAGAAGCATAGCCTTTGAGGTTGTTGCGCTTTTGGAAGGCGAAGTAGTCAATCGAGATCGTCGTCGATGTCATCTTCGAGGAAGTCGAAATCCCAGCCGTCAGACATTGATTCTGTGAATTCGGCAAGTTCGCGTCCTTCCCGTTTGGTGGGGCGCCCAAGACCTTTGCGGCGGTCGATGAATCCGGAGATCTTTACAATCTCAAGCAGATCGAGTTCGCTTTTGGGTGTGATGTTTTCCATATAATCAGGCACGAGCTTGGCTCCAAGTCTGTTTTGGGTCAGGGCGAGCACACGGAAAGAGTAGGTCACCGGTGGCTTGCGCACCTTCACCACATCGCCGACTTTGATTGTGCGCGATGGTTTGGCAAGTGCGTCGCCGACATACACGCGGCCTTTCTTGCAGGCTTCCGTGGCGATTGTGCGCGTCTTGAATATGCGCATGGCCCATAGCCATTTATCTATTCTGACTTCGTTCATGATGCTTTTTTTATCTTGTGTCTGCGTAGAGAGTCCGGGGCTTACTTTTTGTTGTACATGTTCATGGCTCTTTCGATGCCTGTGAGGCAGAATGCTTTTATGGCTTCTACGGCAATGTCGATCCTTTCAGGCATAGCCTCTTCCTCGGCCTTTGTGAATGCACCGAGCACGTATTCGATCTGCATTCCGCGCGGGAAATCGTTGCCAATGCCGAACCGCAGACGGGGATAGGCCTGTGTGCCGAGCATCTGGGCTATGTTTTTGAGTCCGTTGTGTCCGGCATCGCTGCCGGAGCCTTTGATGCGGATGGCACCGAAGGGAATGGCGCAGTCATCAACAATCACAAGGATGTTCTCAATCTCTATACCTTCTTTTTCTTTCCAGTAGCGGACGGCATTTCCGGAAAGATTCATGTAGGTGGACGGTTTGAGTATCACCAGCTGGGCGTTTTTGACCCTCATGCGGGCTATATCGCCATAGCGTTCGGTCGAGAAGCTTGCGTTGCCGCCGGCGGCAAGAGCGTCAGCGATTCTGAAGCCGGCATTGTGGCGTGTGTTGGCATATTCCGGACCGATATTTCCCAGTCCGACTATCAGGTACTTCATTGGAGTGGTTAAAAGTAGGGTTGATGTGGTGTAGGGCAGGGGAGGTGGCTCCCGGATGCCCGCTAAACAAGCGACAGATTCTCCCGGCTTGAAAAAGGTCGAGAAAATCTGTCGCAATGAAATCGGTTTATGCGCGGTGTGCGCTGATGCTGAGATTACTGAGCGTTGGCCTGAGCACCACGGGCGGCACGGGTGAGCTGAACGGCGCAGACAACAGCGTTCTTGGCGTTCATCAGTTCGAGACCGTCGAAGTGGAGTTCGCCGATCTGGAGAGTCTTGCCGAGGCCGAGGTGGTCAACGTTGATAACCACACGTTCGGGGATTTCAGTGTAGACAGCTTTCACGCGGATTTTCTTCATAGAGAGGTTGAGCTTACCACCGGCTTTCACACCTTCTGCGTGGCCTTCGAGCTGAACGGGAACTTCGATGGTGACGGGCTTCTTGTCAGTCACTTCGAGGAGGTCCATGTGAAGGATGGTGTCTTTAACCGGGTGGAACTGGATGTCCTTGAGGACAGCCATGCGGGTTTCGCCGTTTACAGTAAGCTCGATAGCGAAGATATCGGGAGTGTAGACGAGTTTGCGGACTGCGTCCTGAGTCACTACGAGGTCAGTAGTCACAAGGCCTTTGCCGTTGCCGATCTCCACAAGCTTTTCGCCGGGTTTCAGAGCCTTCTCATAGGGAAGGTTAACGATTTCGCCGCCGTTGAGAACCACGGGGATCTTGTTTTCTTTGCGGAGGGCTTTGGTAGCCTTTTTGCCGAGGTCTGTACGGGGTTCGGCAGTCAGTTGAAATGTCTTCATTTCTGATTGATTTGTTTGATTGTGTTACTCAAAATTAAGTTGTAATTCAATTGCTCCTTAATTTCCCATCACACGGGGATGCTAAAAAGCGACTGCAAAGTTACTGAATTTTCTGCGATTACATCACATCTGTTCACATTATTTAACAGCAGCGGCTGATCCGGCTCTTTTTGAGCGGCTGAGGTTGGTGGAAAAGGCGCGAGAGTTTGACCCCTTCGGGCACGCGGGACTGACCCCTTCGGGCATAATAAGATTGACCCCTTCGGGCAAAATAAAAATGACCCCTGTCGATGATACGGCAGGGGAATTTTTTTG
>NZ_PUEC01000055.1 GCF_003024805.1 Duncaniella muris | reverse complement strand
TCAAAGATACATATAAAATCCCCTGCTGACATTACGTCGACAGGGGTCATTTTTATATTGGGCAAAAGGGTCAGTGATATTTTGGCTTAAGGGGTCAATTCAACCTGGTCTAAGGGGTCATCCGAGCCTGGGTTTTCCAGTTGCCGTCACTGAAAGAGAAAGTGCCGACCAAGCTCACAATGAAACAGAAGGAGGCGTTGAGAAAAGAGAAGAAGGAGCCTGAGATCGATCTTAACGGCAATGTAATCGTGCCACGCTATGACTGCGTTACAAGCCACACCGCCCGACGCACCGGTATCACAAATATGTACCTCTCTCACAAGTACACCATCCTCCAGATGATGCACGTCAGCGGCCACAAGACCCAAAAGACCTTCATGGACTACATCAAGCTATCATCCGAGGAGATAGCCGACGAAATCGCCGCCATGTCCAAGAAAGAGAATGATATGTGGTAAGCAGTAGAATCGCTCCAAAAAATCGGCATAAATGTCACTTTTTTGGAGTGGCACTATTGTGTGATTCAAAATAAAAGCCTATATTTGCATTCCAAATAGTTGACATAAATGTCACTTTTGGGGAATAAATTATGATTATTAAACGCGACCATTATCTAAATCAGCTCATTGCCAGCCAACATAACGGGCTTATCAAGGTTGTTACCGGGTTAAGACGATCCGGTAAGTCATATCTATTGTTCCACTTATTCGGTGACTATTTGAAAGAGCAGGGAGTGTCTGATGATCACATTATTAAAGTAGATTTAGAGGACAGGCGAAACGCTCCTCTTCGTGACCCTGACGCATTGCTTACACATATCGACTCTAAGATGGTGGATGACAAGATGTATTATATACTTCTTGATGAAGTTCAACACGTGCCGGAGTTTGAAGACGTGCTCAATAGTTACCTTAAAATAGAGAACGCCGATGTATATGTCACAGGAAGCAACTCTCGATTTTTGTCTACAGACATAATCACAGAGTTCAGGGGGCGAGGCGATCAAATTCATGTATATCCTCTCTCTTTTGCGGAATTTATGTCTGTTGACAATAGGCACCCTATTGAAGCATGGAGCGACTATTATACATACGGAGGTCTTCCTCATGTTTTGACATTAGAAACGCCGAAGAAGAAAATTGACTATATCAAAAGTCTATATTCTACAGTCTATATCAATGACATCGTTGAGAGATATAAGATTAAGGGTGAAGCTGAGCTAAAAGAGTTGATTCAGATAATTGCGTCTGCCATAGGTTCTCCGACTAATCCCAATAAATTGGCCAATACATTCAAAAGTCTAAAAAACGTATCTCTGTCCAACAAAACTATTGATAACTATCTGACATATTTTTGTGAGTCATTTTTAACAGAAAAGGCAATCCGTTATGACATCAAGGGCAAGAAATACATAAATACCCTGTCTAAATATTATTTCACGGATATGGGTGTAAGAAATGCGATTCTTGATTTTAGGCAGCAAGAAGAAAACCACATAATGGAGAATGTCATTTATAATGAATTAAAAATACGTGGATTTCAAGTTGATGTCGGTATGGTAGAACATCGAACGACAGACAAGGAAGGGAAGACCATTCGTAAGCAGTATGAGGTAGACTTCGTGGCTAATCAAGGAAGTCAACGCTACTACATCCAGTCAGCTTTTGTCATGCCAACTGATGCCAAGGAGCGTCAAGAATCCGCATCTCTGCTTAACATTGATGATTCTTTCAAAAAAATCATCATCGTAAAAGACTACATCAAACCTAAAAGAAACGAGGAAGGAATAGTCACTATCGGCTTGATAGACTTTCTGTTGAACCCAGAATTGCTCAATTGGTAAACGATTGGAGGATTAAATAGATATGGCACAGTCTACAATATTTCAATCAAAATAAGCTTTTATTGTCTAATAAGTTACTCAAATTATGGAACATATATTGCCTGCACTAAAACAAGATTATAATTATCTGGTCAAGAAATATCAACCAAAAGAATATGTACCATCCGGCATGATTACGGAGATGGACGTAATAAGGGCTCATTTTCTTATCGCAGACTATTTTATGTCAGAGGGAGAAGAAGTACATTATGGAATTAAAAACTATAATTTATTGGCATCTGCAGTAGATAGACAGTTCGTTGGCTTTTGTGGAAAGGATAAATGGACAGACCACTATCACAAAATGGCTACTCTGTATTTCGGATTAAACAAGGATCATGCGTTTGAAGATGGAAATAAACGAGTCGCGCTGTTAGCACTATTGCTATATTTGGATAGAGTAAATCTTACCATAGTATGTCCGAAAAAGGAGTTTGAAGAGTTGTCTGTTCGAGTAGCTGCAAATAAATTGCATTTATACAAAAATTTCGATAAATTTTCAAAAGGAGATGATGCCGAAGTAAGATTCATCGCATGGATGATTAGAAGGAATACAAGGCAAAAAGACAAACGCGTATATTCAATAACTTTTGCGGAATTAGATCAACGCCTACGTAAGTATGGCTATTGGTTAGAGTATGACAAAGGTGTTGCGGACGTATGTAAATATAAAAAAGATTCTATCATAGACTACCTGCGAGTCAAAAAAAAGGTTGTAAAAGTAATTCAAATTGGCTATCCCGGTGCGAAACGCCAAGTCAATATAAAAGCATTAAAGGAAGTGTTGAAAGCTACTAATCTGGATGAAAAACATGGTATTGATTCGCAAGTTTTCTTTTATGGAGCTATTCCTGAATATAAACTTATTGATGAATATAGGCATCCTCTTCGCAGACTCAAGGATAGATAAAAAACCAGCAGTCCTCATGGTTAATTTGTGCTTCAACTTAGGTGAACTGAATACTTATGATGAACGATTAGGATATTAAGCAAATCTCGTTATAATCCGCCAAAAGTAGGTCAAAAACCATACTTTTGGCGGATTATAAGCATATTTTAGAGGGTAAATGGTCCTCAGAAGGGAAAAGAAGATACCCAAAACGGAATAATGGGAACCATGCCCGGAATAATTTGGAAAATCCTGTAAGGCGGTATTATCTTTGCCGGTGAATTGAGAGGCGTCCATCGCTATACAGGTTGTATATCTTGATATAGATGTACAACCTTGTGCTATATCCGGCGGAAAATATTTGGTGGGAATGAAAATTACACTTTATCTTTGCCGCTGAAAAGAAAGTTCAGAGCCAGAAGCTAATGCCCGGTCATGCACTACTTTTGGCTATGGATGACTTTTGTCATCGAATTGTGAACTTTTTTGAACAACGCTTTGTTAGGAAAGTTACGGTGGCAAATTTTGCGGCCATAGCGGAGCCTCAGATTGCTCTGCTGTGACGGTCGCGCCCTTATCCGCCGCAGACATACCCCGCAGCCCAAGAGTGGGCTGACTCTCTATGAGCCGGACCCGAAGGGTCGGATCCGATGCACAATACTCGGAGGTGTGTGCCTGAATTTCGCAGCCGGATGCGCAATACCTTGCGAACAAATCGGTGTGCGGGTACAGACCCAAACCTTACACCGACATCGGTGCCCATGTTCAGGTGTGACACTTGGGGACGCTATCGACATACCTACATCATACACACCCGATAGCCGACAATGTCAGCCGCCCACGGGAGATTGTGCAGATTTGGTAATCTCGAAAATTTTTGTTATCTTTATGTAACGATTGAAGGCAGCGCACGCCCGAAGCGACACGTTCAGCTTTATAGACCGGAACAGGAACGATGCTCCCTGACGGATGCCATGCCCGATATTGACACTGTAACAATAATAACGAGGTACCTGATCAGAAGACCGGACTCAGAATCCGGAACCACTATGAAAAGCCTGCCGTTGAATGCGGAACGAACCGCAACGGTTTAACCCGGCAACAACTCGCACTAAGGAAGCGATGCTCAACGGATTAAATGTGTGGAACAACGGCAGAAGAAAATAGAACGGCACAGCCATAAACTGTCATTGAGCCTATACGAGCTGAATTTTGCGACAGCCATAACTGTGCCCGTACAGAATCTGTACGTCAAAAAAATCAATTAAAAAGAAGAAAAACGCGTATGCCTTACCTTATTGCAAAGTAAGACACAACCGCCCTTGTATCTGCCCCGTATAAGGAACAGATGCCTCTCATGTCATTGCCTTTCGGCGCGGCGTGGGAAAGAGTGAACTACGCCCTTTGCCGACCATGACAAGCCGGCAGCAACAACCGTCGGTTTTAACGATACATAGCCGACAGCACTTCCTTTGTCCTTTCGGGGACACGTCACCGCAGCCTCTTTCGTCGCCGGGGCTGTAGGTGATGTAAGTTACTCGGCGATATAACTCTTCAAATTCATTTCCCTCTGATGAAATTGAATCTTTTTGACCTCCTTCAGGCGTCGGCACTCGACCCTGACTCTCCAAATATCCTCCTCAACGTCCGCCTCTCTGACCTCCATCAGCTTGTGGTGGACACAATCGAAGCCACCCGCGAGCGCCTGCTCCCCCTCTACATGGAGGCGGAGCAGGACAAATCAATCACCAAGAAAGAGGTTGCCGAGCGGCTCGGTGTCTGCGAGACCACCGTCTATAACATGACCAAAGACGGCAGATTACACCCATTCAAGGTGAACGGAAGCACCCGCTACAGCTTGCGGGAAGTTAACTCTATTATCAACCCCTCTAACGATGACTGAGCCTATGGAAGACGTAACAGTTATACCTCCCGCCGATGACTGCTTTGAGCGCATAGGCACCACCTACTACAAGATTGTCCGCCAGCCCAACGCCGCAGGACAACTCATCGAGCGCAGCATCCCGTGGACAATCGAGGCTATCCGTCAGGACTACGGCAAGGATTTTCTCGCCAACGTCCCCAAATACGACGGTTTCTGCTGTGTCCCTTCCCACTTGGACTATCAGCCTGTTGTGGGCAGTTTCAAGAACAAGTATTCACCACTCAGCCATATCCCTGCCGAGGGAGAATGGTCGTGTATCGAATCGCTCGTGCGCCACATCTTCGGCGATCAGTACGACCTCGGTCTTGACTACCTGCAAATTCTATACACCATGCCGTTGCAGAAGCTCCCGATTCTGCTCTTGGTGTCTGAGGAGCGCAACACAGGCAAATCCACCTTCCTCAATTTTCTCAAACTGCTCTTTGAGGCAAACGTGACCTTCAACACCAACGAGAACTTCCGCAGCCAGTTCAACGACGACTGGAACGGCAAACTCGTCATCGTGGTCGACGAGGTGCTGCTCAACAAGCGCGAGGACTCCGAGCGTCTGAAGAATCTCAGCACCACCTACAACTACAAGATGGAGGCAAAAGGGCGCGACCGCGAGGAGGTGAGCTTCTTCGCCAAGTTCGTACTGTGCTCCAACAACGAGTATCTCCCCGTGGTCATCGACCCCGGCGAGACCCGCTACTGGGTGCGGAAGGTTCCGAGGCTTACCACCGACGACACCACGTTTCTGGAGAAAATCCGCTACGAGATACCGGCCTTTCTCCATGCCCTGACCTATCGGCGGCTGATAACCGCCGAGGAAAGCCGCATGTGGTTCAATCCCGCGCTGCTCGACACCGAGGCATTGCAAAGAATCATCCGCGCCAACCGCAACCGTGTGGAGCTGGAGCTTGCCGAGCTGCTGACCGAGATAATGGACTCGCGCAAAATCGACGAGGTAGACTTCTGCTTCAACGACATCCTGAGCCTATTCGGCTACCGTCAGGTCAAGGCTGACCGTAGCCAGCTCCGAAAGGTGGTGCAGGACTGCTGGAAGCTCAGACCAGCCTCCAACTCGTTCTGCTACACGACCTATACCGTCGGAATGTTCCTCAACGAAGAAACATACGTCGAGACACGCCGATGCGGACGGTACTACACCGTCACCCGGCAGATGTTAGAGAATTTATAATTTTTTCTCGTTGAAATTTGATGAACTGATGAAAATGGAGACAGACTGCTGTTTTTCAGTGCATTTTCTTCTCATCGGTTATTCATCAACACTTCATCAAAGGATGAAAGGCAATGAGAAAAGAAAATGTGTGGCACCGAGAGAAAACGCAATTTCTCTTTTCCATCGCCAAAACATTCTTCTCACCGCCCGAAAAATAGTGATGAAACAATGATGAATATATAATATGCTGATATAGTCATAGATAACTCTCCGATTCATCAGTTTATCAAATTCAGCAATATGCTGCATTCTTGGCTACACTCGGCATAGGTCAAGGGAGCTTGACACTCTGCTCTCGTTTGCACAAGAATTAAACACCTCACCCGGTCGCAGGGACTTTCTCTCGGCGACCACAATTCCAGAATGATATGGCGAAATCAAATCCAGATAGGTTTGCCGAGCCTACGATTATCGGCACAGAGTCCGAGGCGCGTCAATACGTCAATCGGGCGGGTGCGACTCAGACTGCGCCCAAGAGAGAATCAAGAACAACCAAGAAGTTCGATGCTGAGGAATTTCTCCGACAAGAAGAGGAAATTTCCAAAGCAGAGGCTGAACAACTCAGAAGGACTGAGGTTCTCATGAACGAATACTCATTACCGTGGAACATCGATGATGGCAAGCCTCCGTTTCCCAGCATGGAATTAAATCCTTGTGCGGTCAGATGGGAACCTGCAAATCTCGAAGAGTTCATCCGCGAGCATGGCGAGGAGTTCAAGATATTCAAAAATGCCAAGCTGACTAATCAGTCATGCAATCAAAGCTCTGACCAATCAGAGCCTCAGCGAGACAAGGCATCAGAGACTCGAAAGCCGAAAGATATGGTTGAACTGGAACACCAGTGTACCGATACAACGGTTATACCGCCGAAAAAAGCAAAGTCATCTTCAAAAACCGAAGCGGAGGAGAGGCCGGAGGCTATGCCAAAGGATGCACCGCCAAGCGACTCTGAGAGCGAACACAAGATCGTATCCGAGGATTTGACAACCGGAAAACAGTCTGACATCCCAGTAGAGGCTGAGCAAGCTGAACCCGTGGAACAGTCAAAGAAATCGCGCGTCAGTGCCAAAATGGTGGATGGAAAACCCAGGCTCGGATGACCCCTTAGACCAGGTTGAATTGACCCCTGAAGCCAAAATATCACTGACCCTTTTGCCCAATATAAAAATGACCCCTGTCGACGTAATGTCAGCAGGGGATTTTAT
>NZ_PUEC01000054.1 GCF_003024805.1 Duncaniella muris | reverse complement strand
ACAAAGTGACGCCAAATGCACAAACCTCCTAAGAATAACTTAGGCTGTAACGCCTGATTTCTCAAAGCGTTACAGCCTAACTATCGGATTATGTTACGTTATGTCTTACTCTTCGATGGCAGCCTGACCGCACTTATGCTCACCATTCAGATCTCCTCACAGACTCTACCATCCACCTTTCAATCCGACAGAAATGAAAAAGCAGATCCTTGACGGTTGCACAGCAGCCGCACACGTGGCATTCGCACTCAGTGACGTCGCCACCGTCTACCCGATAACCCCCATAGCCGCAATGGGTGACACCGCCCAGAAGTGGGGGCTGCAGGGACGGCGCAATCTGATGGGTCAGCCCCTTGAGGTAAAGGAAATGGAGAGTGAACTTGGAGCAGCCGGAGCGGTCCACGGTGCGGCCGCGGCCGGGGCACTGGCCACCACATTCACAGCCTCGCAGGGCCTGATGCTGATGATTCCGAACATGTACAAGATTGCCGGCGAGCTGCTGCCGGTGGTCTTCCATGTGGGTTGCCGCTCGCTTGCCACTCATGCGCTTTCGATTTTCGGCGACCATCAGGACGTGATGGCCTGCCGTGCCACGGGCTTCTCTATGCTCGCATCGTCATCGGTGCAGGAGACTATGGATCTCGCCCTCGTGGCCCATCTTTCAGCCATTGAAGGCTCACTTCCGGTGTTGCATTTTTTTGACGGCTGGCGGACATCGTCAGAGATGGATACCATCGATGTGATCGACTACGAGTCGATGCGGCCCCTTGTCAACTGGGAGAAAGTCAATCTTTTCCGCTGCCATTCCATGAACCCTGAGCACCCCGATCTGAGAGGCTCGGCCCAGAATCCGGATGTCTACTTCCAGAACCGCGAGGCAGCCAACAGATTCTACGATGCCTTCCCCGCAATCGTGCAGCAGGCAATGGACAAGGTAAGCTCCATCACCGGCCGCAATTATCATCTTGTGGACTACCACGGCGCTCCCGATGCCGACAGAGTCATCATAGTGATGGGCTCCGCTGCCGATGTGGTCAGCGAGACATTAGACTATCTCAACTCCGAAAATGGCTACCGGACAGGGGTGGTGAAAGTGCGCCTCTACCGGCCTTTCCCCGTCAGGGAGCTGTGCGAGGCGCTTCCGCCGTCGGTGCGTTGCATAGCGGTGCTTGACCGCACCAAGGAACCGGGAGCCTGCCATGAGCCTCTGTGCGAGGACGTCATCACAGCGCTCCATGATTGCGGGAAATTCCGCGACACCCGCATCATCGGCGGACGCTACGGACTGTCAAGCAAAGAGTTCAATCCCTCGATGGTCAAGGCCATTTTCGATGAAATGGCCAGGGAAGAGCCCCGGAATCCGTTCACAATAGGCATCACCGATGATGTCACCCGGCTCTCGATTCCGGTCACTGAAACCGTGGAGACCAATGTGGCCTCCGGGACCTATCAGACAATACTCTATGCCATCGGTAATGACGGCACTGTAGGCGGCACAAAGCAGGTGGCACAGATCATCGGCAACACTCCCGGTCTCTACGCCCAGGCCTATTTCAGTTATTCGGCAAAGAAATCAGGCGGCTACACCATCTCGCAGCTGCGAATCGGGAAGAAACCGGTAACATCGGCCTATGCCATTGACGGGGCCGACTATGTGGGCTGCCACAAGTCGTCATATGTAAGGCGTTTTGATATGCTCGACAAGATAAAGCCCGGAGGTATCTTTGTGCTGAACTCACCCTGGACACCCGACCGAATGCCCGAAAAATTGCCCGCCGACATGCGCAAGGCTATCACTGAAAAGAAATTGCGGTTCTACAATATCGATGCCGACCGCATTGCCGCTGTCTGTGGCCTCAGCCCGCGCATCAACATGGTGATGGAGACGGTGTTTCTCTATCTCAGCGGCCTGATTCCGTTTGACGAGGGTGTGGCCGCTCTGAAGGAGCGTCTGTCCGAAACCTACCGTCATGAGGGCGGCGACGTGGTGAGCCGCAATATCAAGGCCGTTGACATGACTATCGCCGCGCTCAAGGAGATCAATGTCAGCGAAATCAGCGGCTGGTCTGATCCGGAGGCTCCGGCAAGGCCGGAACCGGCATTTGCCGATTCCGCGCTTGAAACATTCATCCGCACAATCCACACACCCTGCATCAAAGGCCGCGGCGACCTGATCCCTGTTTCGGCCTTCTCGCCTGACGGTAAAATGCCTATGGGTACCACCGCCTGCGAGCACCGCCGCATTGCCACCCGTGTGCCGGTCTGGAACGCAGACAAATGCGTTGAGTGCGCAGAGTGTTCGCTTGTCTGCCCCCACGCCGCCATCCGCCCCTTCCTCCTGTCGGCGGAAGAGGCCGCCAAAGCGCCCGAAGGCTTCGCGCTCAAGGATGCCACCGGAGCTCAACAGCTCAAGGGCTACAGATTCCATATACAGAATTTCCCGGAAGACTGCCTGGGATGCTCGTCATGCTCCATAATCTGCCCCGGACACGCTCTGACCATGACACCGCTTGAAGATGTGGTTGACCGCGAGGTCCCGCTTGCAATGTGGGCTATGGCCAACGTCACTCTCAAAGATCGTCTTCTTCCGGCCGAGACCGTCAACGGCTCGCAGCTGCGCCAGCCATGCCTGCAGTTCTCAGGAGCCTGCGCCGGCTGCGGGGAAACTCCGTATGTCAAACTGCTCACACAGCTTTTCGGGCAAAGGATGCTGATTGCCAACGCTACGGGGTGCAGTTCGATCTGGGGTGCCAACTATCCTTCAAACGCCTATTGCACCGATCCGCAAGGCAAGGGTCCGGCATGGGGCAACTCTCTGTTCGAGGACAACGGTGAATACGGCTACGGAATGCTCGTAGCTCTCGAACACCGCCGCAAGCGTGTGGCCATGCAGGTCAGGGAGCTGATAGACAGTCCCGACACTCTCCCCTATCTCAAGCAGCCGCTTGAGGCCTGGTATTCGGCAATGGACGATCCTGAACTCTCGGCAGCAACCGGCGGGCAGCTCAGAGCCATGCTCGAACCTGTCAGAGATCTCAGTCCGGCCTATGCGGCCCTGCTTGAGGAGGCCGATCTGTTCGGGCGGAAAACCGTATGGGCCATAGGCGGCGACGGATGGGCCTATGACATAGGCTTTGCCGGACTCGATCATGTGCTTGCTTCGGGCGAGCCGGTGAAGGTGCTGGTCATGGACACTGAATGCTATTCCAACACCGGCGGTCAGACATCAAAGGCCACGCCTCGCAGCGCTGTGGCCAAATATAACCCCGACGGCAAGCGGGTAGCTAAGAAAGAGCTGGGGCGCATGATGATGACCTACGGCAATGTCTATGTGGCTTCCGTGGCCTTGGGCGCAAACTATCAGCAGACCATCGATGCCCTCGCTGAGGCTGAACGCTATCCCGGACCGGCTATAGTGATTGCCTACTGCCCCTGTCTGAACCACGGCATCCGTCCGGGTCTCGGCCACTCCATAGTGGAACAGCGACGGGCTGTCGAGGCGGGCTACTGGCCTCTCTACCGCTACAATCCGCAGGCTGCGGCTGAAGGACGCCCGGCTCTGACCATCGACTCTGTGATTCCGGGGGCCGACAACAGCGGAGCCAACGGCTCGTCGCCGCTGACCGAATCGCCCCGCTACCCCGATCCGGAACCGGTCAGCACCGTTGAGCAATTCGCCATGAATGAAGACCGCTATGCCGATCTTTCCATGATCGACCCGACGGAGGCCGGAATACTCCGCCCGCAGCTTCAGGCCGACTGTAACCGCAACCGCGAGGCCCTTGAACATTTTGCAAAAAAGCCATAAAATCAAACATACGGCGCTATATAACAATAGTTTTGACGTTGATTTTGAAGCCGGGGGAGACGACGTTGCCGTAACGCCGTCTCCCTCTTTTTCAGCAACGGCAGCACGACCGGATATCTTCATCAACGGCGCCGAGAGGCCTCGCGGCGCGCCTTTCTGCGCTTCTCACGCTCTATCATGCGCCGCTGCCTGCGGTTAAGCAAAATCGGCTCCGCCGGTTCATCCGCCTCGTCATAGTTATCCTCATCGTCACAATCAAACTGCTCCCTGATCTTCAGAAGTTCAGCCAGGCGCGCCATGTCAATGCCGCTTCCGGAGGCCTTGGCCTCGCTCCGAAACACTTCCGGGACATTCTTTCCGGCAGATTTACGCCGAGGGCGGCGAGGAGCCGCCTTCTTGCGCCGACGGGCAGCCGCCGAGCGGGCCATAGCTTTGTCAAGCTCACTGCGGATCAGCGCAAACATCAGCCTGACAGTCGCATCAGAGTCATCGGCCGGCAGACAAGTTCCGCTAAGATAATCATTCACGGCCTTGACCGTCTTCTCGGCAAGCTCATCGGCTGCACTTCCGCCTATGGCCTGAAATGAAGCATGAATACGGCTGACGGTTTCCTGATAAAACTTTTTTGACACCGGACAATCCGGCAACATGCTGACTGACTTTGCATTTTTCATCGCTTGTAATGGCTGGGTTATGTTTTTTTGATAATTCACACCCGCAAATATACAAGCGCCCCGCTCCGCTTTAAGTGCGATAATGCGGGGAGAGGCAAAAAAATTCAGGCGATCCGCGAATACGGATCGCCTGATATGGATTTTCAGAAATTGTCTAATAACAACGGTCAGTTGCTCTCACTGTCCTTTGAGCCATCGCCTTTGTAGGGCGGAGGGGTCACGCCTGTGTCTTTTTTCTCTTCCGCGGCTG
This sequence comes from Duncaniella muris, assembly GCF_003024805.1. Taxonomy (GTDB): domain Bacteria; phylum Bacteroidota; class Bacteroidia; order Bacteroidales; family Muribaculaceae; genus Duncaniella; species Duncaniella muris. The sequence goes on along the minus strand of NZ_PUEC01000054.1, from coordinate 2,753 downwards.
TAGATTCAGTCGTTTCAGAGACTTCCACATCGACCACTTCCTGACTGTCAGCAGCATCGCCTGAAGGCTCTGCCTCATGGGGCTTTTCAGACTCTCCGGCAGCTTCCTTGGCTGCATTTTCCTCGGCGAGGCGCTTGGCGTCACGCGCGGCCTGAAGCTCCATGATCTCTTCGGTGCGAGATTTCCACTGGCGCTTGCCGAAAATGTTGACGAGGTCTTCGGCATACATGACTTCCTTTGTCAGAAGTGTCTCGGCAAGTTTGGCGTGGCCTTCTTTATGCTCGGTAAGAATCTTCTTGGCGCGCTCATACTGCTCGCTGATGATGCGCGACACTTCGTCGTCGATCTGCTTGGCGCGTTCACCGCCGTAGGGCTTGGAGAAGCCGTAGGCCTGACCGGTCGAATCGTAGTAGCATACGTTGGGGATCTTGTCGCTCATACCGTAGTAAACCACTATTGCATAAGCCATTTTGGTCACTTTCTCAAGGTCGTTGAGCGCACCGGTAGAAATCTGGCCTGTGGTCAGTTCCTCGGCCGCACGTCCTGCGAGAGTCATGCAGATCTGGTCGAGCAGAGCCTCCTTGGGAGTGATCTGGCGCTCTTCAGGCATATACCATGCAGCTCCGAGAGCCATTCCGCGTGGCACGATCGACACCTTGACCATCTCATTGGAATATTTCAGGAACCAAGAGACGGTGGCATGGCCGGCCTCATGGATGGCGATTGATTTCTTCTCGTCGTCGGAAATTATCTTCGAACTGTGTTCGAGACCTCCTATTATACGGTCGATAGCGGCCATGAAGCTGTCGCGGTCAACGGCCTTCTTGTTGCCGCGGGCAGCAATCAGCGCGGCCTCGTTGCAGACATTGGCAATGTCAGCGCCGCAGAATCCGGCTGTCTGACGCGCCATCAGGTCCACATCCACCGAGTCATCGGTCTTGATGTTGCGCAGATGCACCTTGAACACCTCTATGCGGTCTTTCAGCTCAGGCAGATCGACATTGATCTGACGGTCGAAACGGCCGGCGCGCAGCAGGGCTTTGTCAAGAATATCAGCGCGGTTGGTGGCGGCAAGGATGATGACACCGCTGTTTGACCCGAAGCCGTCCATCTCGGTAAGCAGCTGGTTGAGGGTGTTCTCACGCTCGTCATTGGCCCCCATGTTGGGATTCTTGCCACGGGCACGGCCCACGGCGTCGATCTCATCGATAAACACTATACAGGGGGCTTTTTCCTTGGCCTGACGGAAGAGGTCGCGCACTCGCGAGGCTCCGACACCCACAAACATCTCTACGAAGTCAGAACCTGACATCGAGAAGAAAGGCACATTGGCTTCGCCGGCCACAGCCTTGGCAAGCAGCGTCTTGCCTGTTCCGGGAGGGCCTACAAGGAGAGCGCCTTTTGGAATCTTGGCACCGAGGTCGGTGTAGCGCTGGGGATTGCGGAGAAATTCCACAATCTCGCGTATCTCGGTCTTGGCTTCGGAGAGTCCGGCCACATCCTTGAATGTGACGTTGGTCCCCTCGCCTTTCTCAAACATCTTGGCTTTGGATTTGCCTACATTGAACACTCCGCCGGCTCCGCCGCCTGAGGCTCCGCCTGACATGCGGCGCATCATGAAGAACCAGAAGAACACAAGAAGCAGAATCGGGCCGAACGACCACAGCAGCGAGCCGTAGTCCGACGATTTGTCATACTTGACCTCGCCGTGCTTCACTCCCTCCTGATTCCAGAGGTCGATCTGATCTTCGAACTTGTCGGCCGACGGAATGTCGGTGATGATCTTGGCGATAGTGCCCTTGTCGCCCTTATACTGGCTTTCCTTGAAGACGCTCCGGGCAAGAGAGTCGGAGAGCACGGCCTCGGCCTTGTTGGTGTTGGAAAACACGGTGATCTCGCCCACACCTCCTGTGGCTACATATTCCTTGAATTTTGTGTAGCTCACTTCCTTCTCTATAGAAGTGTCATCGACATAGAGCATTCCGAGAAGGAACAGGATTATTATGGCATAGGCCCAGTACATGCTGAACCCGATCTTAAACTTCTTCGGGTTCGGATTATTGTTGAGTGGAGTCGGAGAACTCATTTTGGAATCAATTGATTATGAGAGGATTTTTTATATCAGTCTTCATCAGGATAGTCGGTGATGACGGCATCGCTCCAAAGCTCTTCAAGCGCATAAAGATCGCGGGTCTCGCGCTGAAAGACGTGGACAAGCGTGTCACCGTAGTCTATCACAATCCATGTTGAATTGCCGTAACCGTCATAGTTATAGGGCTTGACGCCGATGTGTTCAAGCAGATATTCACGGATGCTGTCAGCCACAGCGGCTACATGCTGGGTGGATGTGCCCTCGCAGATCACGAAACGGCGGGCGGCGGCGGTGTCGATGTCGCTCATGTCGACTGTGGTTATCTTGCGGCCCTTGCGGTCGCGGATCCCTTCGATGATTGAGGGCAATATGTCTGTTACTGTTTCAGTCATTTGTCTGATTCTGTGTAAGATGTGGTTGAAACTAAGAGCGTATTCTCTGTTTTTTAAGTGATGAGTGTTTAATTTAAACATGCAAAGATAAGCATTTTCCCTGAATAACCATAGATTCGGCCTGCGGTTGATTACGCCTGGACACGGCTCTTTCATTTAAGATTTCGTCTCATTCTCGACAAATGTGTTATTTTATAGCGAGAGCAGTACGGGCGGAGAGGCTTTAACCTCTGATTTTCAAGAAAATAAGTGCAATGAAAATTTGGCCA
>NZ_PUEC01000053.1 GCF_003024805.1 Duncaniella muris | reverse complement strand
TTTTCTTTGAATTATATCCCCCTTCGGCCAAAACGGAATTCAAAGATACATATAAAATCCCCTGCTGACATTACGTCGACAGGGGTCATTTTTATATTGGGCAAAAGGGTCAGTGATATTTTGGCTTAAGGGGTCAATTCAACCTGGTCTAAGGGGTCATCCGAGCCTGGGTTTTCCATTTCCCTTTAAGTCTCATCGCTAATATACATGAAGTTTGCAATGGGGAGCAGTTCGCTGAGACGGACAGCATAGAGTTTTTCCATTCCATCAATCTGCACCCAAATTCACACCAAATACAAATCAACAATGGCGAGAAAGTCCGGGTGTGCTACCTTATCAGCTGTCTTGCCGATACCCTTGAACCACCTCAGCGTGAGAAGTGGCTTAATGGCATACTTGCAAACCTTAGCATCAAAATGAGCTTCTACCGCTCGAAATATCGTCAGCCAATAAGTGACATGCCAAGCGAATGCAACAAAGCTTTTGCTGACGCACTCCGGGAAATCTTCGGCAAATAACCGCTCCGCTTTAGCTCCGTATCTTATATATACGGCACTAAAACGAAGTGTTTGTGTGCCGATGGTGATTAGGTTTAAAGGGAAAAGAACGAAAGGGAAAATAAAAATTCTTCCCTACTTTTCCCTTTTTGTCTTTCTCAGATTAGACCTTAGACCAACAAAAAAATAACAACACCCAATCTTACATTTTTGGGTGTTAAATTGGGTGTTAATCTTGTAAATCACTGAAAATCAGTGTTGATTGTGGAGTTGGGGGGACTTGTTCCTTACGCTCCAAATGTAGCTATATCAAGTAGATAGCGTATCTAAAAATTTAATAGTGCCTTGTTAGTGCCTGACTCTTGAATTTGAGATGCTCTGTCTCCGACAGGCACAAATCAAGTTGTCGCAACTTGTCTCTACAAGTTTCCAAGCCATATGCAAATTTAATCATTTTTTCTCTCTCATACAAGGCCGAAGGTTCTTTTTAACTATTCGATAATCAATTGTTAAACACTACAAACGGCCATTACGATTATACTATCCAAGCAACCATCGAGGAATATCAATAATGGAAATTCCTTCATAGTCACTCTCCTCGTGACGGGTTCTTGCAAGAAGTATCTTGGGATACGCATCACGAATCTGCAACAATGGCTCTACTTCCCGGCGGAATGTTTCTTCACCGGAAATGTCGTCACTGACCTGAATGTATAATTTCTCATTACCTTTCATTGCAACAAAGTCAATCTCTTTCTGATACAGCTTGCCTACATAGACATCATATCCGCGTCGTAGCAGTTCTATGAAGACTATGTTCTCAAGCATACGCCCCCAGTCCATATTACGTTTGCCAAGTACCGCAAAACGAATGCCGGTATCTGCAAGATAGTATTTACTGAGCGACTGAAGATAGGTCTTACCCCTCACATCATACCTTCTGGCCTCATAGAAGACAAAGGCGTGGCAGAGATGGTCGATATAACTGCCCACTGTCTTGTAGTTGGTCTCAGTGCCATTTGCGACAAGGATATTGCTGATATTCCTTGACGATGATATATTGCTCACATTATCCATAAGGTATTCAGCGACCTTTTTTAGAAGTGCCGCACTTCCCAGCCGATATTTCTCTACAAGATCCCGGATAAGGATTGTGTCATAAACATCCCGAATGTACTTCTCTTTGTCAGAGTCGTTTTTATAAGTATATGAACCTGAAAGTCCTCCAAGTTTTATATAACGCTCGAAATGTTCATCATAATCTCCGCCAATATCGAAATAGGCACAGTACTCCTTGAAGCTAAATGGATAAACGTGAATCTCCATGTGTCGCCCTGTAAACAGTGTGGCAAGATCACTGCTCAGAAGAAAAGCATTCGAGCCGGTGAGATAGATATCGTATTTTTCATCTGAGTGCAGACTATTGATAGCCAGCTCGAATTTTTCACATAGCTGAACCTCGTCAATCATCAGATAATTATTGACTCCATCCCGGTATTTTTCCTCTATATAGTCGTTGAGAGCATGATACTCTTTCAGATGTTCAAACTTGATTTTTGTCAGGTCAATATAAATGATGTTTGCGGAGGCATCTGTTTTGACTATATAATCAGAGAACGCTCCTAACAGTTTGGATTTGCCACTACGTCTTATTCCCGTTATTATCTTAATATCGGGAGTGTTTATCAAGCCCTCTAACTGGCGGAGGTACAACGGTCTTTCTATTAATTTCATCTGATTCCATTTCCCAAACTTAAAAATTATTTGACTTTGGGAAACGACGCAAAGTTACAAATTATTTTCCAAACCAAATGAGAATGTAATCCAAAAAAACGAATTATCTGGTACTAAGGTAAAACTAAGGTAAAGCGATGAGAGACGGAGCGGTCTTCCGTGTTGTCGGCGTTATGCCGTCAATAGGTGACGGTGCAGGCACTGACACCAGTTGACCGCATCACGCCTATGGGCAATGCTGAACACCGACAACCGCCATCGCCTTATGGTGGGCATCGAGGACGCTGCCTGATACCATAAGACTGTAATGGCGGCTGTCCGTATTCCGGGCCGCATTGCCTCGCAAGGACTTTTCGACCGCTCCGCCACTCATCGCTTGTTTGCACCCACGGGCGGAGACAATGGCGGCCGGTTCGTGCCTCGCTGACCGTCATAGACTCCGCTTTCCGGGGCGCGGTGCCATTTTTTCTTTTCATTGTTTCAAGTCCATCGGCAACACTGCCGGTTGCCGACCGATATGTTCCTTTGTGCCGTCATGCCGGGGGTGCCTTTTAATCAAGCATCACATTAACGGATGGGCAAGTATAAGTCGCTCGCCTGATATAACGTGCGGCTAAGGGCTGTTCATTCAATCCGTCAAAATCTCCACGCTCCTGCGGAGGTAGTATTTGGCCGGCTTGTCTGAACTGCCCTTTTTGTCGCCGCACGCCTTTCAAGCGTCGAGCAACTCATACAGCCACACCGTCACTGGACGCATGGTTAAAAAAAAACACCCGCCTATATGACAGCTACAAATCCACATATTAGAAATTCAGGTCGAGGCAAAGCTCACCAAACCTCCCATCAATACCGCATATTAAAGACGGTCGCAAGGGTGGTCGGCTTCATAATCGGCACATTGGTGGCGGTGGTCGTCTGGGTGGTTGTAAGACCCGTGTTCAGAGGCATCGGGTGGATAATATCCCTGCTGACGATGATAGCGGTAATCTATTGGCTATTGACAAATTTCTAAACATTTACGACTATGGCACAGAACTCAATGAAAGGAACTCAGGCGTTCCAAGACACAATCAGAACTTATCTTGACAATATGGCGGAGTCTGACGCATTGTTCGCCGTCAAGTATGCCAATCCATCAAAGTCGCTCTCCGAGTGCATCTCCTATATAATCTGCCAAGTGCAGAAAAGCGGGTGCAACGGATTCTAGGACGACGAAATCTTCGGAATGGCAGTCCACTACTGGGAAGAAAGCGAGATAGAGGTCGGAAAGCCTGTCAACTGCCAAGTGGTGGTCAACCATACGGTAGAACTCACCGAGGAGGAGAAGGAGCAGGCACGGCAGGACGCCATCGCAAAACTCCGTGACGAGGAAGCGTCCAAAATGCGCAGACCCTCGCAATCCAAGAAGGCGACAGAGAACAGACCCCAAGTTGAACAACGCAGTCTTTTTGACTTCTAAAACATTACGACTATGAAACCCAAGACAATGATACAGAAAGAGGTCGCACGACTTTCAGCAACCTTGCGACCAATATCCCCCAAGCAGACCGAGTGGGCATACACCAACTGCGTTGAACATATCGCATACCGAGCCAAAAGCGGTATGCTTACCTGCCCCGACTGCGGACACTCATGGAAAAGCGGTGACGGCACGCTGTGTGACACCCTTGAAGGTTGCATCTGTCCTCACTGCGGAGCGGAACTGAAAGTGCAGGACACACGCAGGCGCACTCAGAATGGTGTACGGTATTTCTGCATACTCACCACCTGCCGGGGTTATCAGGTAATCAGAGTGGCGCAGGCTCACTATTCAAGCAAAAAGGGAGAGCCGATGAAATTCTACTGCACCGAGGTGGTACAGCGTTGGATTTCACCCGACGGCAAACTGACCGACATGGCATTGCTCCGCACATTTCCCTCCTACTACTGCGACCAGTGGTCGTTATACAGCGACATGGAGGTGCGACCATACAACAGCCTTTACGATGATGTCTGCAAGTGGAGTGAAGTCTATCCGCTGATACGCACAATCCCACAGCTCAGACGCAACGGGTTCAAGGGCGATTTCTACGGCATCTCACCCGTGTTGCTTTTCAAGAGGCTGCTTTCCGACACACGGATTGAAACGCTGATGAAAGCCGGAGAGATTGAGGATATGAAATACTTTATCCTCAATCCCCAAAACGCCGAGATGCTCTGGGCATCATATCTAATCGCCAGACGCCACCACTACAAAATCAACAGCCTTGAACTGTGGTGTGACTATCTGCAAATGCTGAACAATCTGGGGCAGGACATACGCAACCCGAAGAACATCTGCCCCGCAGATTTCATAGACGCACACGACAGGGCGATGCGCAGAATAGAAGCCAAGCGAATGAAGGAGCGCACTGAGAATGAACGCCGATGGGAAGCCGAAAGGCGTGACCGTGAACAGCGTAAACTGCTGGAGGAGAAACAGCGTGAGGACGATTTCAAGGCTATGAAGTCCAAATTCTTCGGGTTGGTAATCTCCGACAACGAGATAACAGTAAAGGTTCTTGAAAGCATCGAGGAATACTATGAGGAAGGCAAAGCGCAGAATATATGCGTTTTCGGAGCTGGTTACTACACAAAAGCCGATAGCCTTGTATTGTCAGCAAGGATTGGTGACAGAATAATAGAAACCGTGGAGGTTGATTTGCAGACCCTCACAGTGGTGCAGTGTCACGGCAAAAATAACAAGAACACCGCCTACCACGACCGTATTGTGGATTTGGTGAACTCCAACGCCCGACTAATCAGAGAGAGAATGACCGCTTAAATGTTTAATCCGACCTGCGCCAGCAATGGCGCAGGTCACAATAACCACCGATTATGAACGTGACATTTGAACATCCGACCATCATCTTTGATGACAAAATAGCCGAAATCATCATAGAATTTGTGAACCATATTCTCTATGCCGACAGCGAGAAAACGCTACGGCGGATAGTAGCCGATTTTGCCGACAAGTATGACCTTGACCGATACTTCGTATATGGCTTTGGCAGTCACCACCTATGGCTTAAACAAAGGAAGATAACCAACCCCGATATAACATTTGAATACCGAATACTGATTGTAGAATACTAAACCGCAACACTATGGCAACCAAGTTAACCACCAACGGAGTAAGCACAACCACCACTCCCGGCACTGAGCAATACGAGGTGTTTTACACCGGCTACCGCTCACGGCGAAAGAAACACTATCAATATGATTACCGCCACACTGACGGAGAGTTCCTGCGTGGCAGACACTCTAAACGAGTGCAGACGCCGCCGTGATGAATGGCTCTATAAGAAAGCCTCCCACAACTGAAAATATAGCCAAGTCGTAATATAGCCAGAGCGATGTGACCTCGAGAAGAAGTCACACCGCTCGATTTTGCAAAAATTTCGGCCGCCACAGGCGGCGTTGGGTTGCCCAAAAACATCGTTCAATGTTGATTTTACGATGTTTGCACATCTGATGTCAATTATTTTTCTTAACTTTGCGTATGGCTACTCTCTCTAAAATATTGGTTTTGTGTGTTGGCTTTGCTCTTTCATGTAACCTATGGGCGCAAAGTCAGTTAACTGATTGCAAAAAACAATCTGAACTTGACTCTATAATTTCTGAAACGGAGCGTCATTTTGGATGGAACGATGACGCTTATTCTGCCAAGATTGCGAAGGATAAATGGCAATCCGGTGAAGCGAAACTATTATTGCAGGGTGGTATTGCTCCGGTTGTGTATGTTGGGCAAGAGCAATTCACCAGAAAATTTGGAGTTGATTACGAAGACTTCGGGTGCATGGCATATTGTTCCGATAGACAAATGTCCGAATACAACACCGTCATTATGGATTATCTCACTGCAAATTATGGCAGTGAATGGAGAAAGTACGTCAGAAAAGACGTACCGGGAGTTGATAAATATGGCACCGAAGCCTTCAAGGGAATGAAGTATGGCGAAAACGGAGTAGCGACTATAACGCTACCGGTTATATATATAGCATTAGGCAAAGCTGTTGAACAGAGCGACAAAGACGAAATAGTTATAAAGGAACTGATTGGCTGCACCTCATCGACATCACTTGAATTTCTGTATCGTGGAAACGAGTATTACATTCCGTTATCATTATCATGTGATAGCGATATTGAGGTAACTCCGGCAGAAAATGAACTGATTGAGGTAACAATCCGGGTATTTAACCCGAAAGTGTTTCACTACTCTAAAAGGACAATACCTTATCCGTATTGCATTGTCGAATCCATTAATCTACTCAGATGAGCTATGAAAAAGTGGCAGAAAATAATAGGCGTTGTAGTGTTGATGGTTTTGGCAATTCTAAATATTGCCAGTTGCATATTTTATCCAGAATACGTAACATCAATTTATTTTGAGCCTGGAGGAAACACTCAGGATGCTATTGAAATCATACGAACCTACTCACGGCACGCTATAAAAGATATGGGTTATCTTGTGTTTGCAAATTATGCCATTACTCTATTTCTGTTTTTAGCCATTTGGAGGAAAGGAGGCAAGCGATGAGAATAACTTTGTTGTTTTGCATTTCTATTGTACTGATGTGCGGTTGTTCAAGAATAAAGTCTAAATACGATACTGTTAAGGAGCGTATTAACGAGGAAATTAATAGTACCTTTCGCACTGACTTTTATTCTGACCCTGGTGCATGGGATTATTACCGTGTGCCATTGATTGCACCGTATGAATTGTGTTCTACACTTTGGGGTGATGATGGGAAAGTGTGGGACTGCATCCGTCGTGATAACACGGATAAGTTCGGTGGATTTACACTCGCCACGGCCCGGCGTTCTGTAGAGAGCGTTGGATTGCACGATTCTATAATCTATCTTTATTATACAGAAAAACTCACTCCATTAAAGGAGATGCCAAGTCATAAATATGACGGTTGGGAAATGCGACGCTTTGTGATAATTGATGTGCCGACCGACTCTGTTGAATGGCATGAAACAAGAGAGGAATGGTTGACAGCACTAAACAAGAGAGGTGTCTCCAAACCACAGTTTTATCATGTAGATAGCCTATATGATGATTTCGCAAATAATCGGCGACTGTTGTTCTATCCGCCAAAACGATAAAACTATGAAAAGGTTAGGCAGAATAATAGCATATTCAATTGCTGTCGGCTTCGTTCTTGTTGTCGGATTGATTATTGTTGCCTCTTATCTGATGGGATATAATGCGGCAGAAAGAAGAGATCGAGAGCTTGAGAACAGGGATAAAATAATCGAGCGCATAGACTCTTTCCGATCGGCAAACGGACATTTGCCCGAATCGATGTCGGAAGTTGGCTTCAAGCAGACAGGCGGTGGAGGATACTATTACAACGGAATTATATTTGACTATATCAAGTTCAACGACAAAGAATATATTGTCGAATATACCTCTGAGGATGGTGTTCTCACGCAGTACCATGATCACTGCTGGACTGAAGAGCCAGATATTTGCCTGATAGAAATGCCTGTAAACGCAGACACGATAGCTGCAATAAACAGAATTTCAAAATTTGAACAGGATTACAATGTTCCTCCATTGATAGACAGCATATCCTTTAATCAGACACGGATATGTCCGATTGGCGATTATACCGGACAGCCTGATTCTATCGCATATATTCGTTATCTATACAAAGATAGCAGTATCAGATGCGAGGTGGAAAACCCAGGCTCGGATGACCCCTTAGACCAGGTTGAATTGACCCCTTAAGCCAAAATATCACTGACCCTTTTGCCCAATATAAAAATGACCCCTGTCGACGTAATGTCAGCAGGGGATTTTATATGTATCTTTGAATTCCGTTTTGGCCGAAGGGGGATATAATTCAAAGAAAA
>NZ_PUEC01000052.1 GCF_003024805.1 Duncaniella muris | reverse complement strand
TGAAAAAAATAAGATTTTGATACCAGAATAACTCTTTGATATACAGACATGGAAAAATTACCCGATTCTCAATGAACCGGGTAAGGGAAGATATGCTATTTATTTTAGGTTAAATGAAAGAGCCGTGGATAGAGCGAAAGCGGCAAGCCGATAAGTCTGAAGTCTACAGGAGCTGTTACATTATATCGGTTAATTTTGAAGAGTTATTTATAATTTACTTCATTATAACAGTTTCAACGCGATGGCTGCACAAGCCTCGGCATCACAAAGCGCGTGATGGTGGTTTTCCATGTCATAGCCGCAGGCGGCTGCCGAGAGGTGGAGCTGATGGCTTGGGAGATTGAGACTGCGGCGTGAGGCGGCGAGAGTGCAGTGAAATTCATAGCCCGGATATTCCATGCCGTATTCCTCGAATACTGCCTTTAGGCAACTCTCATCAAAGGGGCGGTTGTGGGCTACAAGAGGCAGCCCTTTGATCCGGTCTGCTACTTTGGCCCATACTTCCGGAAATGTCGGTTGCCCGTCAGTGTCCCGGCGGGTGAGTCCGTGAACCTCAGTAGTCCAATAAGTATAATAATTGGGAGCAGGTTGAATAAGGCTATAAAATTTGTCGACAATCTCACCATCTCTCACAATAACTATGCCGATGCTGCACATGCTGGAGCGTCGGCCATTGGCCGTTTCAAAGTCTATTGCTACAAAGTCTTGCATTGTCAGTCGTTTTTATAAAGTTCATAAATGTCTGAAATCCATCCTTTCATTTCTTTGCGCAGTGATGCCGGGATGATGACTTCTATCATCGCACCGACATGGAGCAACTTCATTATGAAGTCATATGTCGGCGAGAGGTACAGCTCAAAATCGGCATACTCGCCATAGTCTTCGATCAGTCGTTGGCTATGATGCAGCGGGAGGGATTTCAAGTAATGTTTATGGTCTTCGTTGGCACGAATCACTATTCTCTCAGGCTTGGCATCATAACCCAAAACAATGCCGTATGCTGTGGCGAAATATCCGGCTGCGTCAAAGTCTTTGGGGAGTTTATAAGTCTGGTCGGTAATATCGGCGATCTATTCTTCTTTATCCTTTGCAAAGTCATCCAATGAAGTATATGACTTGACAATGTCATTGAGGAACGCATGGCGCTTTCGCATCCAGTTGAAACGCTCCGCATTATTCATTGCTATTAAATCCATGCGCCATAGAGTTCTTCGGGGTCATCTTGGCGACTATTCTCATGACTCTTTCGCCGAGCCTCTGCCAGCTTTTCATCTGTTGGAGGTAGTAGCTCGACCATAAAGACATTACATGGTCGCAGCTTCATGCCGGCTTTATGACGAAGCCAAAGATTTTCCATCAGGAGTGCAACTCCATCGGGCGATTGTATGGTTTTCATATCATCAAAGCTTCATTATTCAGTCACTGATAGAACTTTCAGGCTTAGACCAGTCCAACTTTGTTACTTGTCGATCAGTCCAAATCACACCGAGATTTTTCTCTTGACGGAGTTCTATTGTAGCTAATAGTAAAGGAATAATATATGGGATTCTTTCCTTGATATTCTCCCATGTCCCGTCTAGGTAACAACTTGCGACGTAAGCCATGCGGAGATAAAGCCTTACTTGAGTCTTGTCCTTATGATAATACATGGCAAATTCATTTCTCCAACCATATTCTTCAAGAATAGTTGCTGCCTCAGTAATAAGGTTTTCGCATTTGCGACTTTTTGAATGGGCAAAATTACCTATGAATTCGACTGGCTCTTTCATTTCCTGAGGTTCAAATTCGTTTTCTGCTTCATCGAAAATACTTCCGATTGTTGTAAAATTTATGATGCCTTGAAATTAAAGATTGGACGGATGATTGTGTCAATGGTGACTGTGTCGCCGATGTTGGCAATGATTTCCTCAGCCGGTTTATAGACCATCGGTGACTCGTCGCGGGTGAAGTCGTTGACCGACTCCGAATATATACCCTGCATGGATGCCTCGAAGTCTTCTATCGTGATTTTCTCGTAAGCCTGAGTACGGCTCAAAACACGTCCCGCTCCGTGAGGTGCTGAGCAGTTCCAGTCCGGATTGCCCTTGCCGGTGCAGAGCAATGAACCGTCGCGCATATTCAGAGGAATAATGCAACGCTCGCCCTCGGCGGCGGAGATTGAACCTTTGCGGATGATATTCTCATCGCTAATGTAATTGTGGACGGATTCAAATTCCTCCTTTACCTCCACGCCGGGGAAAAACCGCATAAGCAATAGTGATATAAGTTTACGGTTGAGTACAGCCCATCGCTGGCAGAGACGCATATCATGGAGATAGTGTTCACGCCCTTCTCCCTCAACATAGCAGAGTGCGGCGGGAAGATTCGGCTCTGCGTCCTGATGCTCCTTGCGCATCTTCTTTATGACGCTCTGCAATTCAGACCGACGACCTGCTGACTTGTATTCCTCAATGGTGCGTTTGATTGTCTCTTCAAACTCGTCGGCTCCGTCGGTAAGATGCTTTACGGCTTTTGCCTGATAAATATCTGCCACCTGCTTGCCGAGGTTGCGCGACCCGGTATGTATGACAAGGTAAACATTGCCCTCATCATCCTTGTCAAGCTCGATGAAATGGTTACCGCCGCCGAGCGAACCGATAGCCTTGTTGATACGCCCGGAGTCTTTTATCTCACGGTAGCAGTAAAGTTCGGTCACAAGTTGCTTAGCCTCACGGTAAATCTCCATTTCCTCTCCGACAAGGGGCTTGAATCCACGTTTATCCTCACGAACCCACATACCGGAAGGCACATTGCCAAGAATATGCTCGTGGAATGCATGAAAGTCAATTTCGGAGAGTTTGCCGAGATTGAGAATGTGCATACCGCAACCGATGTCAACGCCCACTATATTGGGAATGACCTTGTCACCGAGATCGCCTGTGAACCCTATGACGCAACCGGCACCGGCGTGAACGTCGGGCATGATACGTATCTTTTTGTCGGAAAACACGTCAATCGAAAGCAGTTCCTTGATCTGTTCCAAGGCATTCTCCTCGATGTTGTCCGTAAATATCTTTACGTTGTATCCTTCTATTGCGATGGGTATTGATGGCTTCGCCACCGCGCACCGGCTTTCAGCCGACATGCGCTTCAATCCCATACGCGAATCTCCATTTGTCTTCATATTCTGATGTTTTTAATATTTCGGTGCAAAGTTAGAATGTCGTTGCGCAATCATTCTGCGCACTAAAAATCAATCAAGAAATTTTTTCATGAGAGCAAAATTACACTAAGGGTAGCGCATTTTTCGGGACAGGACAGAAATATTAAACTATTTTTATTCTGCATCGTAAAATGATACATATCTACTCTATCTTTGTGAAAAATCACAAAGATGAAAATACTCCACCTTTCTGACACTCACAACTGCCATCATCGGCTCCGGGATTTACCCGAAGCCGACGTGATGGTACATTCCGGAGACTTCTGTATGGTAGGGACAGAGCAGGAAGCCCTTGATTTCCTCAACTGGTTTTGTGACTTGCCATACAAACACAAAATCTTTATCTGCGGCAACCATGACGATTGCCTATATGGAGCCAACATTGACGGACTACCTGATAACGTGCATCAACTATCCAACTCAGGGATTGAAATTGATGGTGTGAAATTTTATGGCGTGCCGATGTTTCTTGGCGACTGCATAACCGAGCGCCAGAGACACAACTATGAGAAGATTCCGGGCGATACCGACGTCTTGATCACTCATTCTCCGGCATACGGCATACTTGATTATGATGATGGTATCAACTACGGATCAGAAGAGATACTCACGAAGCTATCCGAACTTCACCTCAAAGCACATCTTTTCGGTCATATCCACGCCAAGCATGGAGTCTTGGTGCAAAACGGCATCAAATTCTCAAATGGAGCGATTATGAATGCCGATCACTCTGTTTTAAACAGTCCGAATTTGATCTTGCTTTGAGTGGAATTAATTAATAAGTGGCTTCATGACATTTATTATGACTTTTCCCATAGGTCCTATTCTTCTGATTTAGAGCTATAATGTCTGGCTGCTATGCGGACGCTTTCGGCTACACGCTCCCGGAAGGCCGGCGGGGCTATCACTTCGGCATGGCCGCCATATCCGAGAATAAGGCGTTCAAGCTCATTATTGATAACAACTTTCAATGAAATCTGTATGCTGCCGTCACGGAAACGTTGCTCCACTTTCTGCGATTTATGAAATGGCTTGGATTCCACGTAAGGAGCCTGCTGTCGGTCAATCTTGATGACTACCCGCCGCGCCTTGTCATGTATCCCCTTGGTCACACCGATTGTATCATCAAAAAAATGCTCAGGGTCAAAGTCAACGCATTTCTTGAAAGAATGTTCCTTGTCAACAGATACTGACTGTATACGGTCAAGTGCAAAGATATTGACCTGCGGAACGCGGTTTGTCAATTTTTCGGCTATGAGGAACCATCTGTTGCGATACTCTTTCAGTAGGTATGGATATACCACTAGGGGCTCAGCCTGCCGGGCTTTGAATGACTGATATTCGATGACGATTGTCTGCTGTTTACGCACCGCATCATATATCGTGCCGATAAATTGCGCTCCCCGGTAGCCGGATACATGCTCCATGTCCATCGCAGGAACTGACGATCCTGTGTGGCGTGAAATCTGTTCATTGAGTTTGCTTATGGTGTCAATTGATGATGCCAACTGCGGAAAACCCTGCAACTGTCGCAATATGTCCAAAGCCGAGTTAAGGGCATCGAGACCTTCATCATTTAGCGGAAGATGCGTGATACTAAAATCAGGATCTTCGTACTCATAATATTTGTTTTCGCGCACCACTATAGGGGCGTTGTAGCCCAAGCGGTCGCTACGCATCAGAGCAAGATCGTTCTGAAACGTCCGGCGACTCACCGGATTGCTTCGGCCCTCAAACTCTGCCAAAGCATCGGAGCAGGCATCAATCAGGTCATTGATGGTCCAGCGGCGGTAATGGTTCTGAAGACACTTGTCAATGGTTGAAATCCGGATGAGAGTGGCGCGATTGATAGGCATAATCAGATATTTTTTGCAAAGATAGCAAATTTTTTTATTAGTGCGCAAATCCATTGCGCACATGCATCTCAACTTTGCAGCATTATGATTATAAACGGACAAACAACATCAGCTGAGATATTCACCGATAATATAGAGCAGTCAGCTCTGGAATGGATAACTGAACTCTGCTACCATCCGGCAATGGAGGGTGTGCCCATCGTGCAAATGCCCGACGTTCACGCCGGGAGTTCATGCAATGTAGGCACAGCCTATCCAATCGGAATGTATGTCAATCCCGACCATGTCGGAGTTGATATCGGTTGCACTATCTCCATGCACAGGCTATCGTGCAATGTCAATCCGGAGGACTATTTACTACTTGACCACCGTATTCGCGAGACAATCCCGACAGGTACGGACATTTGCCCAAAGAACTCTCTCAATGAAAAAGAACTGTTCCGCTTCCTCAATGCTCAATATCAGAAAGCCCGCTCGGCTGCCCCTGATCTTATCAATGAAGTTCCGCGCATTGATGGATGTTTCATTACTGACTTCTGCCGGCGCATCAAACTTCAGGAGGGTATCTTCTACAAGAGTCTTGGTTCACTCGGCGGAGGCAACCATTTCATTGAATATGGAGAGGACTCCGAATCCGGTGGCGGATGGCTGACAATCCATTGCGGCTCCCGAAATCTCGGCGTAAAGGTAGCAGGACATTGGCGCAACATCGCGCAGAACCCCAAGCGGGCAAAATATATCGGTTATCTCTGGGGCGATTCGTTACGTGGCTATCTTTCGGATATGATTATCGCGCAGGCATATGCTCTGTATAACCATCAGATAATCCGTGACCGTATTTTCACTATTCTCAGAAAGCTGTGTAAGGCTAAATGTGTCGAATCTATCTTTGCTATCCATAACTACATAGCAGTGACCGATGACCGGCCTATGTTGCGAAAAGGTGCGATAGACGCTTCCGAGGGGCGGAAAGTCGCCATTCCGTTCAATATGCGTGATGGTATTGCCATCTGCACCGGCAAAGGAAACGGGCAGTGGTTCAATACCGCACCTCACGGTGCCGGACGCATCATGAGCCGGGCGCAAGCAAAAAAACAAATATCAATGAACGAATTTAAAGAATCAATGACCGGTATCTACTCATCATCTGTCTGCGCGGGGACTCTTGATGAATCTCCGATGGCATACAAACCCACCGGGGAGATACTCGAACTTATCCGACCAACAGTCGAGGTCATCGCTATGATAAAACCCAAACTCAACATCAAAGACAACGGAGAATGAAGAAATATATACAAATCACAGCCGGCCGCGGTCCGGTGGAATGCGCCAGAGCCGTCACGCTCGTGGCCCGTGAACTGCTCAAAGTAATCCCAATGTTGCAACTTGCAGATTGTGAGCCTCACAACCAAGAGGGTGGATGCTTTATGTCAATGACATTCGCCACCGACGAAGTGTTTCCCCAGTCTATTGTAAAAGACTGGCAGGGCACTATACTTTGGCGGTCTACCAAGAATCCGTATCGCCCGACTCACAAGCGCTGCAACTGGTTTGTCGGCATCAGCTTTTTTGATGAAGTAAAACTACCACAGATTGAAGAATCTGACATTGTTTACGAAGCCTGCCGTTCCGGCGGCAAAGGGGGACAGAATGTCAACAAAGTCGAGACTGCTGTCCGGGCAACGCATATCCCCACCGGACTTTCTGTCAAATGCTCCGATGAACGATCCCAGTTGCAGAACAAAGCACTTGCAAGAGAACGACTTTTATTAAAACTACATCAGCAAAGCGAAAAAGCCGTTGCCGAATGTCAGTCACGCCAATGGAGCAACCATGACAATCTTGAACGGGGCAACCCCGTCAAAAAATTTTCAGGACCATTGTAAATTTTATATGTTGTATCGGATATTGATACACCTGAGCTGTAATTTTGCGATGAATCCGAATGGCAAGCCACCGTACACCGGTAAATCCTGCAAGCACATTCGGTTCACTCACAAGAGCTTTACCCTTGTATTGTAAATTAAAAACAAATTAAGTAATGAGAGAATTAGACCTTCATAAAGCAAATACCGCCGACACATCAAAACAGAAGAATGATGCAAAGAATGCTAAGCCCAAAAGCGTTCTGGAGGCGTTTGAGTATATCGTTGAACTTGCCGAAGATTCTAATCTCGATAAGGAATTTATTGAGAAAGCCTCGACTCATATAAAATATGCAGTCCGCAAATTGAAACTGACTGCCATGCAGGTGGTTTTACTCGCCATGTTTGTTGACAGAAGCGAGGATAGCCGCATCATGATTTCAGAAATTGCCAAGTATGCCGGTTGTCGCACTACCAAGATACTGCGACTTTCTGACGACATAGATATTCTTGAATCCAAGCACTATCCTCGTGCGTCGCGGTGTCGTAAATCGTTAAGCTACCGTGTTCCCGGAGCCGTTCTGAAATCCTTGCGCAAGAATCAGCCATACATTCATGAAGAAGAACCTGTGGCTGATACTCAGACTTTCTTCGATAGATTCGACAAACTGATGAACGAAAAAGAAGATGATGAACTGACCCACGATTCGTTGATAGAGCAGACAATGGATATGCTTGTGGAAATCAAGGATACCAAGTTTGCCACGGAGTTGCGTCGCTGTGGTTTTGGCGATGAAGACACTCTGTTGTTTGTCTTTATGGCACATTTGTTTGTGGAAAATAACGATGACAATATCGGGTTCCATGATATTGACGACATATTCGACGACAATGAAATTCCGAGTTGGGTAAAACGGGAATTTCGCACCCGTGAATCGGAACTCTTTGAGAAAGAGCTTATCGAGAATGTCAATGAAGACGGCATGGCCCGTTCTGATGCCTTCAAACTGACTGATAAAGCTAAAGAGGAACTCCTTTGCGAGCTTAATATCAACGAAGTAGGCAAATCAGTCAACGGGCTTATAAAAGCGGAGACTCTTGCAGAAAAGAATCTTATATACAACACTTCTGAATGCAACCAGATAACTGAACTGTCATCCATACTTTCAGAAAACCGGTTCAACGAAGTGCAGAACCGTCTTCGCTCCGTAGGTGGAAAAGGCGCGAGAGTTTGACCCCTTCGGGCACGCGGGATTTGACCCCACGGGCATAATAAGATTGACCCCTTAAAAGTCCTGGCGGCGGGGGTCAATTTTATTTTACCTCAGTTGCTGTTTCAG
>NZ_PUEC01000051.1 GCF_003024805.1 Duncaniella muris | reverse complement strand
TGTCAGATACATAATTCTTTGGTTTTGTTTCTGGTTATTCATTTATTTAAACAATCACCAAAGCATAAATGCCTGAAATATTGACTGATGCTTATTTATTATTCACATTTGTTTTTAAACAAGCTCTAAATATACAATGTTAAAACCTATAAATTGTAATTTGCTTAGGGCAAAGAAACTTCAAGATCCATCCTCTTGGCAGTCATTGGAAGGTATTATTGATTTTAATAACAATATTATTATTCCGTTTGAATATAAAAGAATCCTTGTTAAAGAGAGTGCTGAGTTATTTATTTGTTATGGTGAAGATTACATATGCATTTATAATTCAAAGCTCATAAAGATTTTTAGAATAAATTTTAAGTGCAGTTATCTTGGAGGATATATATTGCCTGATACCATTGGCGGTGTGAATACCATTATTAAAAATGGTATTAAATATTTTCCTCTTAAGTTTAGAAGTGCAGATCGCAGAATATGGTTTATGATTGTCTCCAACGATAACATTTTTATTGAATTTCAAGAAGGCAATCTGGTCATGAATGGACATAGCGGCTACGCTTATACTAAAGAAGGAATTAGATACGAAATTGAGATTCCATGAAACTCATTAATAATATAGTAAAAATTTAAACGCATCAAACACTAACTATGGCAACCTGCAAGTATTGTGGACAATCGGCTGGATTCTTTTCTCGCGTTCATAAGGAGTGCGAGGAAAAGCATGAGCGTGGACTGAAAGGCATGGGTGACCTCATGCGTAGATATTTCAGTGGAAGCGTATCAGCTGATGATCTGAAATCGAAACTGGCAAAGAACAAACTGCCGTATTTCTTGTCTGATGATGATATTGCAACTGTTGCTATTACTGCAATTAAGGCGTTTGGAGATTCTCTAAAACGCCCTTACCCAGCGGACACACTTTCACGGATTAAAGCATTTCTCAATGCTATTGCAATTCCATACACAAAATTGAATGAAAAAGGCGATATGGATGCTTTGGCATTAAAGATGTTTCAGGGATATGTTGTGGATTTCTTCGCCAAAGGAGTGCCTTTGAGTCAGATTAAAATCAGTACGGATTCTGTAACGTCTGTGCTGCCTTTGAGCCAACAAAAGAAAGATGAAGCATACTACAGCGTCTTGAATAAGGCCGCTGATAAGTTTATGGCTGATGGATGGTTGGCGGATAACGAACAACAACTAATTGAGTCATATACATCCTCACTCGGCATTGCTTTAAACTGCCTCCCAATGCAGTATCAAAGTGAGAGCCTTGCACGAATTGGACAGGCTATAGTTCTAAAGGATTTGCAGAGAGGGGTTCTTCCTCAAAAGCCTCTCACTGTACCTGTAATGTTAGGTCGAGGAGAGTGCGCACTCTGGGTTTACGATAATGTTACCATGTTCCAAGAGAAAATCACCCGTGAATATGTTGGCGGTAGTCGAGGTATGAGTTATCGTATCTGTAAGGGTGTGACTTATCGAACTGGTTCGTTCAAAGGACACCCCGTTGAAAGAAGCCACATGGATAAGGTTGGCGTAGGTTCCCTTGTCGTTACCAATAAACACTTCTTTTTCCACTGCCCGACAGCAAGTGTAAAGATTCCGTATTCAAAACTTGTAGGTGTTACGCCATATTCTGATGGCCTTGAAGTCCACAAGGAGGAGGCAAAGCCAAAGCGTACGGTCTTCCAAGGCTTTGACGCATGGTTCGTCATGAATGTTCTTAACCAAGTTAATAATATCTGAATGTTATGAGGCAATCAGACAATATATCGTTAAAACGTCTGCTCAGGAAAATGAGAGTATCTCATGCAACTGAGCTGGATAAGATAATCGGCTTTTATAAAACCATTCTGGAGTTAGAAAGGAGCAAGGAGCCTGACATTGCGACTTATTATTCTTATGCCTTGCATTTCAAGGACAATGATAGTGATGTTATGCTCATTGATCTCCCTTGCAATGTAAATTTCACAAAGGTCTTTCTTGATAATAGAGATTTGACCTTCCCTAAGGATCTTTATATTGGCATCCCAGTAATTCGGAAAGACAAACCTGGTCAAGTCATTGTATTCAGCTTAACTATTGACTATGATGATTTGAAAGGTTATGACCCGTATGAGAATCTTTTACCCGTTAGGATTTCAAATCTTTCTCTCGACAGCCGTCATATTGATGAGCTTGAGCTAACAGACGAAAAAATTGGAGAATTTGAAAGTGAATTAGCTCAGGTAAAATCATTTGAAGTTTTACAAGAACTGGTAAAAAGACATTTAGGAGAGGCCGCAGAATTAAAGTCGGAATTACAGCTGGGATTAAGTTCAAAGAATATTGCTTTAGCTCAAATCTCCGCAGAATTAAATAAACTTAGTTCTTCTGCGGTTGAGAAGAATGAGCTTCTAAAAAGTTTCCTTACTCACTCAGAGTTTGGCAATCTGATTGAGAACGTA
Organism: Duncaniella muris; assembly: GCF_003024805.1. Lineage (GTDB taxonomy): Bacteria > Bacteroidota > Bacteroidia > Bacteroidales > Muribaculaceae > Duncaniella > Duncaniella muris. The sequence goes on along the minus strand of NZ_PUEC01000051.1, from coordinate 8,317 downwards.
TCTGTGGATGAGCTTATTCCAGTAAGTTCTTTGGATGAGAGCCAAGCTTCTGTAGTAGCACATGCACTTAGCAACAGATTTACCGTCGTAACGGGAGCACCCGGTACTGGAAAAACCCAAGTTATCTTGAATATTATTGCCAACGCCTTGATGAAGGATAAAAGCGTGTTGGTAGCAAGTAAGAATAACAAAGCGGTTGATAATGTAAAAGAGCGGTTTGACAATATAGACTCAAGCCAATATCTTTTGCGCTTTGGCAAGAAAGAGTATGTGAGAAGTCAAACAATTCCGGCATTGACGCATATACAAAACCGACTTGACGTACTAAAGAATCAACCTGACACACTGTCGTCGTTGCTCTTGCAGTATCGGGATCTTACATCTACGATTAAAGATGCAAAGAGGAAACTTTCAAGAATTGAAGAACTTAAAAATTCAATTCCGCAATTATTGTCAGATAAATCGAACATCGAGGCTCAGATAGAAGCGGAAAATCAAAGATTTGCATCAGACTATGAAGGAATAAACAAAAGGTATTCCAATGTGTCTCATTTAGAGAATGTAAATTTAGCCTCTATTAGTCAGATTGCAAGTCAGATTACCAGACTACGGAACTCATTGCTAAGCAAATATTCCGGACTCAGTGGAATCTGGCATAATCTCTTCTCTAAGAAGAAACATGCAGTAACTTACCTTGGCCACATCGAAGACCTGCCTTCATCAATTAGAGCAGAATTAAGAGATCAAAATCTCATACGTTCGACTGATGATTTTAAGGATGGGAAAGCTATAATAGAGCATTCAAAGCAGGTAATTTCACTGCTGGAATGTATTTGTGATTGGCAACGCGCATTAAGTAAGGAGAAAAAACGTCATTCTACAACGATTTCAAATCTGCGCACAAGTCTCGAAGCAATAGATCGCAAGTATACAACGCAGGCTGAAGAGCTTGAAGACTTAACCAAGAAAAAGAGCGAGTTGATATTTTCAATCCGCCGTTCTAAAGATGCTCTTATAAATCTTGGGCCACAATTGGTATCTGCAAAGATTTCAGAAATAGAGAGAGGACAAGGAGCTGCCCAAAAGATAAGTGCATATAAATCCTATCTTCCAGACAATATTCCGTGGAAAGATAATGAACTTCCAGATTTTATACGCCGAAGCAGGGAGTTCATATCTGTATGCCGATTAATATCATTAACAAGCCTTTCTGTAAAGGCCGGTTTCCCCTTGGTGGATAATCTATTTGATATTCTTATTATAGATGAGGCTTCACAGTGTGACATAGCATCTGCCATACCTCTAATTTTAAGAGCAAAGCAAGTAGTCATCATCGGAGACCCTAAGCAGTTGAGACATATCACTTCTGTAAGAGTTGATGATGAAAATGTAATCCGTGAACATATGGGTCTATCCGCACGTCCATATCTTAAGTATGCAGAACAATCCTTGTGGGATTATGCTGCGGACTTTTTGGCTCATGCTAATCAAAATAGCTCTCCAATTACATTGGAGAATCATTATAGATGCCATCATGATATTATTGGCTATTCAAACCATCAATTCTATAGCCGATTCCTTGATAAACCACTGAACGTAAAGACCGACGAAAGCAGAATGACATTACCTCAAAAGGGTGTTGTTATGATAAACATACATGGACAACAGGAGTCGGAAAATATTAATATCAATCGTGTTGAGGCTGATAGAGCAGTCAATCTTGCAAAAGAGCTATGCTCACTAAAAGCCGATGTTTCTATTGGTATTGTAACCCCTTTCCGAGATCAAGCAGACTATATCAAATCTCGACTTGGTGATTCTCTAAGAGAGAACGTAGAAGTAAATACCGCGCATGGGTTCCAAGGAGATGAGAAAGATGTTATAATCTACAGTCTGGTTATCACTGACAACTCTCCGCAACGTAAAGTCAACTGGATTGACTATATAGTTCCAAATCTTGTAAATGTAGCCGTCACTCGTGCTCGACAAACCCTATATATAGTTGGAAATGCTGACTATATAAAGAGTGTATCCCCGGAACGTAATGCTTTGGGTTACTTGGTTCGTTATGCTCAGTCCAAAAAGTAATTGATTATGGAAGAAGGAGTAACAATAGAACAGATAATTAAAAGAGCTATTGAAGATAAACTGACGTTAGAGATAGATTACGCTAAGAATAGCTATGAAAAATCTTCCCGTGTCATTAGTGATGTCTCCATTAGTTCAGAATATGGAGTGGGCTATATAAGTGCATACTGCCATATGAGAGAGGAAGAACGGACTTTCAAAATATCACGAATTGTCGATGCTCGAATTGTATCAAACTCGAACAGAAGAACAGTCAAGCCGCAGTTCAACTATGAGTTTGATGCCAGCAAGTCCATATTCAATCTTTATGGAGAGGAATACTAATAACTCTCGATTCGAGATATGTCGAAGAAAACATGTGGTACTTAACTGCCATGAATGTTCTTAACTAAGTCAATAATATATTAATGATACAACAAACTATATTTCCACGGGTTAACACCCATATTGCTGCTATAAGCAAGAGCTACCGTTTTAACGGTGGCACTGCAACGGTGCAGGTTGACAGCCTCGGCAACTACGAGGTAATGGTCAACGGCTCTCGCTTTTCGAGTCAAGAAAATAGCGCCAAACGTGATGCTGACTACAAGCCGGCTGTAAGCGACATTTCCTTAAAAATGGTGGCTGCCTTTGAAAAGAGAGATGCTGAATTTACTGCAATGCACAAGAAAGCCGCAAGAATGCAGAAACTTTCAGAGCATCAGAAAAAGATTGACGCTCTATCTCCTCAGCAGTACGAAAGGGAAACATTCCCTTTATCTCGCCCGATACGAGAAGATGTGCGTCGTGAACTTGAAGCGGAGGCTGAAATTCGCTTCTCTGACTTGTATGAAGATAAGCGCAAGGAGCGAACAACATTCGTCAACGAACATGAGAAAGAGGCAATGGCAGCAAGACTCCGCGCCTACGAGGAAATTCAGTCTTTTTTCAGCGACTTGCAAGATGATAAAGAGGCTCGTGCTAACGCCTTATTTCAGAAAGAATACGATCGCCAAAAGAAAGAAATCGAGGACTATATCAATGGAGAGACTACTGCAACCGAGAGGAACATAAGAATGATTCTTGGAGAACTCTCTCTACCATATCGTGTTGAGATTTCCTGTGACTATGATGAAAAATCCGGATTACTTAACACTAATATTGAATTTCATGGCGACATGAATCTCCCCACAAATAAGACCAATATTCTTTCGACGGGTAAGATTTCAGTCAAGGACAAACTCGTCAAAGAGATGGAGCAGTTCAAGACTGAGACCATCGTAAGTATGATTTATTATGTAGCTGCATCGCTCTTCAATGCCGCTATTAATATTCGTACTCAACGAGTATCAGTTTGGCTTGACGGGAAAAGAGAAGGTCTTGTCTGGATTCAGTTTGACCGTGCCAAATTCACAAAACTCAGCATGAGAACAATCAATCCTATGCTTAACTATTATGATTGGCCTCGTGTCGATGCACTAAGAATGGTCAGAGGTGCATCTCAGTTTTATACAATGGATGCCAACAGTTTCAAGGCTGCGATTGCACAGGCTAAAGCTGAGAACGGAATTGAGGATGTTAGGACTGAAATATCTTCTGACGCAACAGATTCATCAATGGTAACTGTTTCTATAGGGTATGCCAAGACGGTCGCGGATGCTTTGCCAAATGATATAGTTCTTCAATCTTTGGTTCCTGAAGCCGTTAGGTCTGGAGCGACTAAAGTAACTCTGCCAAAGAAATATAAAGGCATTCTAAATGAATTGAGAGGATAACTATGTATTTGAGTCTGATTGACGCGGTTTCTAAGATAGTAAAAAAGTATGGGGTTGATATTTTATCAGATCCCAAGTTCTGGCATATACTATCAGACAGCTATTCTTTTGTTAATGAATATACTCTTAAAGATACATTCAAAAGTTGTCTAACAACTGGTTATATCTCTAAACTGGTTGCTGTTAAGGGAAATTCAAAGAAAACAAAAGACGAAATTGCTCATATAGTTGATTCGGAAAACAAGATAAATCTTGGTAAAGAGAAAGAGTACTCTGGCGTATTGTATAGTGTAGCTATTGCTATTGGTTCGTGTAGCAAAAAAGACTACTCTGACTTCATAAATCGCAATAATCCGCAACCATTCAAGCCAAACAAAAATCCTAAAGGGGAAAATACTTCTATATGGTTTATTACATGTTTAATTATAGCTTTAGGTATTATTACATTGATAGGAGGAACTCTTCTATATGGTTGGTTTCTCCTCGGAGATGCTGGAATGTTTTGGATACTCTGCCTAATTGGCATATTTCAATTAGGGACATTCAAGGTATTGGACGAATTTTTACACAATACCGTTAATTGTAATGTAAAAAGTAGAGTAATTATATGCTTTCTACCTATTATTGTATGTTATATAATAAACTCAATCATCCCTCTGATTCTCTGCTCCGATTCAATTGCGGATGCGCTGCAAAATTATTTTTCTGCAAATTTTATCCCCAAATCATACTATACTATACCTATTGAACGTGCATGGTATGCCCCTCGAATATCCTCGGAGGTTGGATTCTTTGGTGGATTTACATCCATTATTCTTTGTATATGTTTAGTAAGTTGTGGATATAGAATTATTTCCTACTTTAAGGAGGCAAAACTTATAGTATGTAAGATTGATATTTGTGCATCTATCATTACGCTGATGGTTATTGGAGTAAGTTATATTTCGGTGGCAGTATGGCCTATTTGCTGCATACATAGACAGCAAACGGAATATGATAAGATTGTGGCTCACAATACAGAGCTTCATAAAGAAAGAGTAAATAAGGTTCAGGATTTGTCGGTAAAAGGAATTAAGCTTGGTATTTCAAGCGAAACCGCATGGGAATATCTGAAAGCGTTGAAAGAAGATAGAGAACCGTCACAACTTCATTATCATGAAATTGTAAAACATCCAGATGCTATTTATGATGAGTTTATCGGAACAACTTATTATGGTGTATTCCCATATAAAGTTGGGGTAAATGATTTTGCGGGTGTCAATCTTAATGGCGATGATTATAGAATGCTTATATCTTTAGATAACACAACAGTTGGTCTCGACCTATACATACTTGACGGTTTTGTTTCTGCGATACGAATCTATGGATTAGGCAGTAACGATAATTCCTTAACAAACTTTGATAGTCTGTTATCACTATATACAACTAAATATGGTGAACCTGAGATAATAAAGGACTTTTCTTTTGAGAAAGATATACATGCTATTACACCTTATCGTTCAAAGGGAAAATCTGATAGATATGTATGGAATTTCAAAAATGGACGTATTGAGATGTCGGAATATGGAATTATGTACATATCTGATGTACTCCTTGCCAAAGTAAGAAAAGAGTGTAAAGAAGGAATGATTAATTTTGAAATGGTAAAAAAGAGGAAAATAGAAGCAGAAAAGCAACAGAGAGAACGTACAGATTCATTAAGACGAGAGCAAGAGAGAAATGATAGTATTCGTCATGCTTTCAATCACAAAAATGCGATTAATGATATATAGTTTATGAAAACATTTTCTCGAATCTCTCTTTTATTAAAATTGTGTTGCCGATGAGTAAAAAGGAACATTAGGGATTAAGTAACGCGAATAGTTTGTGGAGGTTGGAGTATGATTCGCCTTCTTCGCCGATGGCGGTTGCGTTATTTATGGCTGTTGTCAGCTTGTTATCAGCCAAGAGGGTAGCAACCCAGTTTTCTTTTGAAAGATATGATTGTTGCTTACTGAAAGTGGGCAAATAACGATGTAGGGCGGCTATTACATCATCAGACGTTGCGAAGTAGCGGTTTGTGTTCATGTAATGGAGTAAAAACCAGAACTCGATGGATGGCATACTTTCGCATATGATGACAGACGGATTATTGGCATAACGCTGGCGCATCGCATCAAATTTGGCTTTGTCTGCTTGGTGTATGCGCGTTACGTCCACATCAAATACACATACGGCAATACCGTCATCAGCAAGCACTCGCTCGACCTGACGCTGAATATCATCAATATTCTGCTCGGCAAAGTTTCGTGGTTTGCAGACATAATTGTAACCATTTAGACGTTTCAAATGAGTGAAATAGAAACGCTCGGTCGCGCCCTCGCCGATGATTGTAATCGCGGGATTTTTGAGCTTACGCTCTTTGATTCTTCTTGCCATAATTACAATACGTTGGGAAGTGCGCCGAAACGACCGTTCATGTATGCGCGGTGGATGGATGATAGTTTATTTAAGCCCTTGAAATCAACGAGAGAGAACATCTGAGAGTTGCCGTCCTTGCCTTTCTCAGTAAACCAAACAGAATCCTTTCCGAAAATGTCATCAATATCTTTCAGGATAGGGTCATAGTGGGTAGATACAAGCAACTGCGACTGATTGTCGGGAGTATTGACAAACTTTGATAGAATATACTCCATAAGGTTGGGGTGCATCGAAGCCTCAATCTCATCAATACATAGGAATGCCTGACGGTTCAGTTGCTCAAATATCATAGATTCTAGTTCGACCATTCGCTTGGTACCTGTACTCTGACAAGCCTCTGGGAGAACATAATTCTGCGTTCCGTCGGCGTTCTCAACCTTATGTCCAAATAGAGCAGCCATCTTCTGGATTTTAATGTCAGAAATATTGAAGTCTGCTTCCTTTGCGAATTGCAGAAGGTACTCGCGGAAATCTTCGCTGTCAGCAATATGCTTCTTCGCGTCATTTGAAAGCGTTGAGAGTGAACCGCTCTGCAATGGCAGAATACGGTTGTCAATCCATCGGCGCATATTATCGAGATATGCAACCGACACATTTACTTTCTTCAATGTAGCTAAAAGCGACATATTGCGGAGACAGTTCATCGTCATGACGTCCATCTCTGCCTGCGAAAGTTTGACAACAGCCGGATTGAAATTCAATTTAGAAACACCTCCTACATCCTCACGGCAAAACACTTTTGTCGGGCGATTGGTGAGATACACAAAGAGCGACTCGTGGCAAACCTTTTCGGGATTTACCTTGAGCTTATACCAATAGCGGAGGCCATCGGCATAGAATTTCAATTCAAATTCCGTGTCGAAAGAAAGTGCATCTTCCCTCAACAGAAATGGCTGTACGTCCGTACCGTCATCATTTGTAGAAGGAACTGTATTCCAGAAACGACGTAGGAACTCAACGGCATCAAGTAGATTTGACTTGCCGCTTGCATTTGCGCCCAATACGACGGCAAAGCGCAACAGTTTAACTCCGTCAGGCATTACGACCACGCTGTTATAGCGGTCATCTTCCGACGGCTCAAAACTCAGTTCCACTTCATCACGAAACGACTTGAAATTTCGTATTTTCAGATCTTGTATCATATCCAATGCTATTTGACGATGCAAATATAGCAAAATTCCTGCACACTTCAAAATCAAAAACCGAAATACTGGGGATTTTAATGCCGATTTTGGCTCATTTTGCACCAATTGTAAAATTAAATCATAATATTTTAGACTACTTAAATTATACAGCTCGATTAAAAATTACTATTTTTAACATGGTAAATGGTGTCCGAATAAATAAAAATTACTATCTTTGCAGTGTAAAAGAGGAAACTCCAACACCTTCCGGGACAGAGGTCTTGGTCGTAACCACATGGCAAATTAAAGCGAAACGATGAAATCATGCCGTGTGCAATTCGTGGACATGGAATAGGGCACGAATGACAAAACAATGACAATCAACCCAGTTGAGTGCAAAATATACGATCCCAGGCGGATCACATAAGGGTCATCATTTGATGGCCCTTTTTTCGTGTCTGTAAGTGGCTGGACAGCAGTCGTTAGCAATTTTATAATTTTCTGATTTAGAAAGGTTTAGCAATCAGTGCCATTCCTGTCCGTAGTCCATTGTAGCATTTGTTAGTCTCGATTTAGCACATTATCTTTGGTACAAATTTCGTGGATGTACCACAAAAATGTACCACAAATGTACCACAGGATCCGTCAAATATCAGCCTCGTTTCTCACATTCCGCCACATGTCCGGCCGGGATGCCGTTTTTAGCATCCAATTCTCTGATATTTACTATTTTGTGCTAAAGTGTCCCAAAAGAATCGGAGGGGGTGGAAAACCCAGGCTCGGATGACCCCTTAGACCAGGTTGAATTGACCCCTTAAGCCAAAATATCACTGACCCTTTTGCCCAATATAAAAATGACCCCTGTCGACGTAATGTCAGCAGGGGATTTTA
>NZ_PUEC01000050.1 GCF_003024805.1 Duncaniella muris | reverse complement strand
CGATGCATCCGGCCATACGTCCGAGTATCATCAGCATGATGATATCGTTGAGGCTGTGACGGAAATTGCCTTTGTCCAATCTACGGAAATCCGGCACGGATGAGGCAAACGCTCGAAGTTCTTCCATGATACTGCGCCTTGTGTCAAATTTATTGTGTACTTTTGCGGTATGATCAGGCGCATAGGCGTCAGTCGAACAGACTTGGTCAAGTGGCTTCATTTTTGGCGTAACTCTTTGATTATCACCCATAAAGTTGCTAAAAATCTGCCACTTGGCCAAATTTTCATTGCACTTATTTTCTTGAAAATCAGAGGTTAAAGCCTCTCCGCCCATACTGCTCTCGCTATAAAATAACACATTTGTCGAGAATGAGACGAAATCTTAAATGAAAGAGCCGTGGAGTATCATCAAAATAATAGTGGTTTTGTTTGTGTATGTCAGATAAAATTGCTATTTTTGTATCTGTGAAACAACAGGTTAACGACATAAATTCAACTTTGGCAGGGCTATTGTCTGAACTGAAGGAGTTACGGGGAACTATTGATTCCCAGCATGCCGAAATATGTTCGCTTAACCGAAATATAGATAAACTACTTAAGGAAAACCGTGAGCTACGCAAGCGGCTGGAGAAGTATGAACAGCCGCCGGAGAACTCCGGCAACAGCAGTACTCCGCCATCGAAAGAACCGATAAAGGCTGAGGTGGAACGCAGGACAAAATCATTGCGGAAGAAATCAGAAAGACCTGTCGGCGGTCAATCCGGGCATGAAGGAACGACACGCAAAAAGGTGGAGATGCCTGACGAAATCCAGGAAGTGTCATCCCGATATTGCAGTGAGTGCGGGCGCGATTTGTCGGGTGTTGAAGGTGAGCTTGATTATGTCAGCCAAGAGATAGACCTGCCTCAGATACAGCCTATCTATCGTGAACGCAGATTTTATAAAAAAGTCTGTAGCTGCGGATGTTGCAATCGTGATTATGCACCGCGCCGCAGAGGCGGAAACGCCATTACCTTCGGTAAAAACATACGTGCCATTGCGACCTATCTGAGTGTGGTGCAATGCATGCCTTACGAACGGTTGCAGTCGCTGTTTGAGACGATGTTCAATGTCAGAATCAGTCAGGGAACGCTGGCCAATATCGTCCGTGAGATGCTTGAAAAATCCCGTCCTGCCATTGCCTTGATAGAACGTATGATAAAGGCATCCGCAGTAGTGGGCTTCGATGAATCGGGATGTTACACCAATGGGAAATTCAACTGGTCATGGATTGCGCAGACAACGTATCTGACTCTAGTGTTTCGTGGAGCCGGCCGTGGCGCCAAGGTCCTTGAGGAGCGCTTCGGCGACTCACTGAAGAATATGGTCGCGGTGACAGACCGCCACAGCGCGTACTTCGCCATTGACTTCCTCAACAATCAGATATGTCTGGCTCATCTGCTGAGGAATCTCGAATATCTCAATGATATAGACAAGAAACAGACCTGGGCAAAAGATGTGCAGACACTGTTGCGGGGAGCCATACACCTGAGGAATGAGAAACCCGATGAGGTAATCCCTAAAGACAGTTGGCTGACGAGGCTGGATGAGTTGCTCAAAAAGAACCTTGACAGTCTGCGCAAAGAGTTTAATGAGTTGAAACGGGGAATAATCAGATGTCGGGATTACATATTCAACTTCCTTGAGAATCCGGCCATACCATCTGACAACAACGCTTCAGAACGTGGAATCCGAAAACTCAAGGTCAAGCAGAAAATATCCGGATGCTTCCGCTCCGGTACCGGTGCCGATGCCTTCCACGCACTACATTCCATTGCTGACACGGCCTGGAAAAACGGACAATCTCCTCTCGATGCTATATTGGCGCTCGTCTAAACTGACGGGCTATATCTTCGCATCCTTTGTTTTCGCTGAATAGTTACCTCTCACCCCTCCCAAGTTAATAAACAAAAATAAATGTTAACAAAATTGGGGGGGGTAATTTTTTATGCTTACTTTTGCACACTTAATATACCGAAACTCTGTCATCTTATTCATTTTTAAGAGGTTGTTTAAAAACAAGAGTTAAAATCTGAGTGGTGTATCTTTTAGATAAATTGTTGCAAATGAGGAAGGAGCATAGCGAGCTATGTGACTGACGAATTTCAACAATTTAGCAAAAGAGACACCAAGGCTCAGGTAACTTAAAAAATACTCAAACATGAAATTATTGAAAGGAAAAAAGACAATACCCTCGCCTGCGAAAGTTTTGGGCGCCTATGGCTCTTCATCTCAGTCACATAGCTCGCTATGCTCCTTCGATTCAGAGCCATATCCACCTCAAAACTTTCGCTCAGATTTTAACTATTGTTTTTAAACAACCTCTAAGTGTTGTTGAGTTGCTTAAAACCTATCTGTTTTTCTTTGGGTTCAATAATTTAGCCCAATCAATTTATTTAACCTGATATCCAATATTCTTAATAACCGGAGGCTGTGTCAAATCATAGTCTTGCTGAAGCGTTGCTATTTGTCTGATACCCCTCCAAATTAAACAGCCAGTCATTTATATGATTAAATTTAAGCCCCTGATCATTGCCGCTGCGTTGTCGGTGTGCACATGCCTCCCGGCATCGGCCAAAACCACACAACTGACAATCAAGTTCAAAGATGGCCGCAGCGTAGTGCTTGACCTTACCGCATCCGACAATGGAGACGAAAAACTGTTGCCCGTAATGACATTCACCCCTACCGCACTCAAAGTAAAGCTCCCGCCAAAGGAAACCGGAGAACCCGGAGTGACCGCACCACCATCAGTCTACACGTTTGAAGTTGAAGATCTTCAGGAAATGGCTCCTATCGAAACCAACTCCACATCTGCCATCGCTGACATCATTGCGTCTGGCAACGCCATTGTCATAGCTCCCCTTGGTGGAGATTTTGTGAAAGTGACAGGCAGCGAGTCACTCAAATCCAGTGATGTGAGAGTCTTTGATCTCAACGGACGGCAGTGCGGCGCAGATGTCACAGATGAAAGTGTCGGCTCGATCACCCTCTCGCTAGCATCGCTCCAGCCCGGAATCTATATTGTAAATATCTCTTCTCATTCACTTAAAATTACCAAGAGATGAAAAAGACACTGACATTATGCGCCTTTGCTCTCGGCGCTTCATCAGCCTTCGCGCAACTGTCCACTGACCGCATACACAAGTTCATTCCTGTCACCTCCCAGGAATTCGGCATATTGCCCGGCCAGTCGAATCTCTCGCCGGAACTCCACACCAATGACATTGACTCCATAGCATTTGATGTTGATTCCCAGACATTTACCGTATATGGTGGATTTTCATTCGCACAAGACCGTGAGAAAAAAGCGACCTACAATCTTGAACTCCTCAAAGGCTTTGAACTGACCTATCTTATGCCCGGATATATGCCCTCTACATGTCTTGACATGCAGAGAACCGGCAATAACGCCATTCGTCTGATGTGGCGTCCGGTCGATGATGCGGCTGGTTATCAGATCAGATATCGCATCACCGCCAATGAAATCGACTGGACCGACAGCGAAAAGATGGTAGGAGATACAATCGTAGGCGCCGGAGACTCAGACCTATTGATCGAACATCTTGAATATAACACAACTTATAGTTTTGCGATACGCACACTATCTCCCAAGGGAGAGAACTTTCACTCCGAATGGTCTACCCGTATAAATTTCGGTCTTCCACAATGGAATTACCTGTCAATAGTGACATATCCCCGTTACATCGTACCGACAGTCGTCAGTCTTGTATCGTCCGGAGTCGGCTGTGTGACCCTTAAACTGAATACATTGTTTGACGAATCGCTCTATTCTGCCGATGAGATAGCAGAGATACGTTCTCACTTCGAATTGAATGGCAACCGTTTCGTTGTCGACAAGCTAAAACTGCGAAACTCTCTTACCGGCGAGGTTAAATACCTTCCTGTCACCGCATCAGATCTCGAAGTAGGAGAGATAACTCTGACAGACCTTGACGAAGGTGCTCTCTATAGCGTAGCCGCATATAACTCAAACATCAGGTGGGAGTGTGATGCCGTTTACAATTCAATCTCATTCCGCAGCAAAATTGACTCCTTAACTCCAATCGTAGTATCATCGGCCGATATCGGCACCGTTCTATCGGAATATATGGCAAATGATGCCCACGCAGAAAATCAGGTGTTTTATCTCGAAGGTGGCAAAACATATACAATATTTTCTAATGTAGAGATGTCAAAAGGCTTTACTCTTGCCACACGGCCTGAGGACTATGCAGTCGGCAAGAGGGCGAAAGTGGGATTTGCGAACTTATCAAACATGATGCTCGGCTCACTGAGTCAATCGGGCAACAGCCAATCTCCTGAAAACATTGATCCAATCGTGTTTGACGGAATTGACTTCTCAGCACCGGCAGCACAGAATTACGGTTCAGGCTCAGTGACATCTAATTATTTTATTAACTCTTTGGCATCTGCAAATCCATTCACTCTACAGGCATTGGAAATCAGAAACTGTACTTTCCAAGGCTTCATCAGAGGTTTTGTCAGAGGGAAGGGTAACAATCACGTCATCCTAAAAGTCAAAGTTGACGGAAATCTATTCTACAACTGCGGTTATTATGATGCCAGAGGCCAAGGATATGCATGGTTTGCCGGTCCTGGAAATGTCACAAACAATATGTTCAACAATTTTGAGTTTACCAACAATACTATTTATGACTCACCTCGCTCGAATCTTGTCACTGACAATAATAAGAATCTTAACTGGAGTGAGGACACAAAATGGAATATACGCATCGAAAACAATACATTTATTAACTTCTCGACACGTTCAATAGACCGTCATCTGATAAGCATGCGCTATATTCCCGGAGGGTCCTATATGTCAGTACAGCGCAATCTCTTCGTCCTTGCAGCTGAAGATAACGACACCCGTAATCTTTACTTCTCAGGCGCCGACATCCGCTTGGTCAATGGCAGTGGAAAATTCTCGTTTGATGTCAAGGACAACTATTCGGTAGGATGCCGAGACAAACACCTTGCAAATAACGGTATATTCACTAACTCTTCCGTTGCGTTCTCTGCTTCAAAGAACTCATTCGGAGCTTTTGCCAATAACAACAACGGCACAGCCGATGATTTGGTGGTTAAGGTTGGAGCAACCCCGCTCATGGCAACAGACCTGTTCACCAATCCTAATCCGCCATACACATCACACAATCCAACCTCATGCAATGCGCTTGACCATATAGCCCCTGACAATATCATGGAGGCTCTGCGCTACAAGCAGACCCCCGAAGTGCTCAACCACGAAATCTACAAGCTCTCGATAGGCGACCAGCGCTGGAAAAAATAGCTCCTGCACTCTGAAAATATAGAATAAACAGACGAGGGCGTATCAGATTTCTACAATCTGATACGCCCTCGTCTGTTTATTCTATACGGGCCATTCTCAGCGGGTGATATCAAACCCTCGCCGCTGCAGAGCGCGCAACATGCGGTAGTTCATAGCCTCCCGGTAATAGCCCACTATGTGTCCGGCCCAGTCGTTGTCGCTTTTCGTACCCTCGCGGGTGCGGTTATACTCGCTGACGGTCTCATCATAAGCCTTCAGTTCGTCAATCATCGCCTCGCTGTCCTGCCGGTAATAATTCTTATGGACCACAAGGCCCACAGGCTGCTTCGGCTTCAGATCAGGATGCTCACGCGGCACTCCGAGAGCCAGCCCGCAGACCACAAAAGTCTTGTCCGGAAGCTTCATCAGCGATGCCACAGCCTCAGGAGCCGCCGTGCGGGCATAACCGATCGGACATGTACCCAGCCCAAGAGACTCAGCCATAGTCAGCGCGCTCATCATGGCAAGAGTCGCATCGACAACCCCGACAATCAGCCCGTCGGCCGTATTGTTAAAACAAGGAATATCAATCCCCTTCTCCTCGCTGAGCAGAGCAATCTTATGATAGTCAATAAGGAAAAGCAGAAAATGGCTGCAAGTCTTGATCTGCTTCTGACCCGTCAGGCCGTAGAGCTGCTCCTTGACATCCTGGTCAGTAATGTCAATCACAGAAAACTGCTGCCCGTTGTAGCTCGTAGGAGTATTGCGGACAGCCTCGTAGATCAAAGCCATCTGCTCGTTGGTAATCGGCTCACGCTCATAGCGACGCACGGAACGACGGTCCAAAAGTGTATCTTTCACATCTTTCATGTCAGGGTAAACAAATTTATCAAGAGTATAGAATATAGATTTTAATATTTCGGGATCGCCCCGGAAAAATTCGGGATAGTTGCAATTTAAACAATCTTCAGCCAGGACTTGTTCACTCCCTGCCCCCCCTACACGCACTTGCACACATCTGCCAAATCAACTAACTTTGCGCCTATGGAACTCATCACCTCTGAAAACATAATCCTCATCGGCTCAATCCTCCTGATAGCCGGAGTCCTCATAGGCAAATCAAGCTACCGTTTCGGACTGCCGCTACTGCTCATCTTCCTGCTTGTCGGCATGGCATTCGGCACAGACGGAGTCGGCATCCAGTTCAGCAACATGCACTCCGCCCAATTCATAGGCATGATAGCCCTCTGCATCATTCTCTTCTCAGGCGGCATGGGCACCAGACTCTCGGCAATACGCCCCGTCATAGTACCCGGACTCATACTCTCGACCATCGGAGTCCTCCTGACCGCACTGCTCACCGGACTGTTCATCTGGTGGCTCTCCGGCATGGATTGGACAAACATACATTTCGCCTTCATCCCATCCCTGCTCCTGGCAGCAACGATGTCATCGACCGACTCCGCCTCGGTCTTCGGCATACTCGGCAGCCAGAAAGTGGGCCTGCGCAACCATCTGCGCCCCATGCTCGAACTCGAAAGCGGCTCAAACGACCCGATGGCCTACATGCTCACCATCATCCTCATCGAAACCATCACCCTCGGCGGCGAACTCTCAGCCGGATCCATAATCCTTGAACTGATCCTGCAGTTCGGAGTCGGCGCCACTGGCGGATTTCTCATGGGGAAACTCACCCTGTGGCTCATAGCCGTCTACCGACGCATCGACGCCAACGCCCAGTCAAAAGAAGACACCGGACAAGCCACATCAATGATCTCCATCCTCATGATCGGAGCCGTATTCTTCACCTTCGCAGCCACCACAGCCCTCGCCGGCAACGGCTATCTCGCCGTCTACATCTGCGGCATAGTCCTTGGCAACGCCACCCTCCCCAACCACCGCGGCATCACCAAATTTCTCGACGGCATGACATGGCTCGCACAAATCGTAGTCTTCCTCATGCTCGGCCTCCTCGTCAACCCCCATGAAATGATCGACGTAGCCGCCGTCTCCCTCCTCATCGGAATCTTCATGATCCTCATCGGACGCCCCCTGAGCATATTCCTAACCCTCGCCCCACTGCACAAAATCAGCCTCCGGTCCAAAGCCTTTATCTCCTGGGTAGGCCTTCGCGGAGCCGTCCCCATCATCTTCGCAACCTACCCCATAGTCTCAGGAATAGAAGGAGCCGGACAGATCTTCAACATCGTATTCTTCATCACCATCCTCTCCCTGCTCATCCAGGGCACCACTGTAATCACAGCCGCCCGCCGCCTCGACCTGATCTCCACCGACAACCCTGACAATGAAGACTTCGGCGTAGAACTCGCCGACGAACTCCCCACATCCCTCCAGACCCTCACCCTCACCCCCGACCATCTCGCCAAAGCCACCACCCTTCGCGACATGCAGCTCCCCCTAGGCAACCTCGTCATAATGATCCGCCGCGGCAACCGCTACATAGTCCCCAACGGCACACGCAACCTTCAGCCCGGCGACACCCTCCTCATCATCAAGGAAGACAGCGCAAACAAACCCGGAAAAGTGTAGAAACTCCCTGACAGCAACCCCAGCAACCAGGCCGAAGACAAAATAAATCCATCTGAAAACCAGGTCAAAATCAAAACCTTATAATATCACAGATAAAAAAATAAGCAAAAAAGCGCCTGACATATTTGACGGAAACAAAAAAAATGCCTACCTTTGCAACGCAAAACGCCTGAGGCCCCGTCAGCCCCGCAGTTGACATCAGCCACAAACAAAAGGCACGGTCCTATAGCTCAGTTGGTTAGAGCACCTGACTCATAATCAGGGAGTCCTTGGTTCAAGCCCAAGTGGGACCACTTTCAAACGCTGACTTTCAATAAGTTAGCGTTTTTCTTTTACCTATTAGCCACCACCTTGTCACCACTTAAAAACAAATGATGCCCCGTATCAAATTAGATACGGAGCAATCAAGGGGGAATTTTCTTTTATCTGACGGTAATCCGTCTTGTTGATGCAAAGATAGGCATTTCGCCCGGATTTTCAAAACGCTCGGAGAAAAAAGCGTGGCCATCACCTCTGCAGTGACCGCCACGCCTATCAGTGAATTGTTATCTTATTTTTTACGATGGAAAGACCTTTGCGATACAATTCACAATCTGAGTTAAAACTGAATCACATGGATATTACGCAAGGGACATTCCGGCCGCTATTGACTTAGCGATTTCCGCATCAGTCGGCTCTGCACCGCCATTTTCAGCCTTGATTTTTTCCTTGAGTTCGTTTATTTTCATTTCCGAGAGAAATTTGTCTTTCTCTTTACGGATTTGCACTGCATTCATGCCTTCCGCTATGCAGCGACTTTCAAGAGCCATAAGCTCTCTTCCGAGGTCAATTGGATTCATTTCTTATAACGTTATAGGGTTTATGTTCCTCTGGGTTGTGAGATTCTCAATATTTTCAGTGGCTATTATCTTTCCGAGATAATACCACACTTGGCAAACATAATATTCCGTGCCATCTTGCATAAATGTCATTTGTTCGCCATTGTCATCAACACATAACACAAATTCAGCGTCTTCTACCTCAACGAGAAGCCGGGGTGCGTCTTTCCGTCTGCCATTTATAAGATACAAGGCATCATAATGCACAGGCGTTATAATCGTGATGGGGGTTCCGTTCTCATCAATCGTGTCATCTTGAATTACATAGCGATTGACATTAGACGGATAGACATAACGATGTTCCACCTTTTGCCTACCATTGAGAATCTCAACAAAGCAAGGGCGGTTTATCTGTAAGGTATGTTTCTTTATTGTCTTTCCGTCAACTTGGCAACAGGTTTTATTATGGTTGCTCTTCATACGCAAAGTTAGCACTTATATTTGAATTAAACAATATGCAATACCCGATATATCAAATAATTATCGGGTATTGCTTTACACTTGATTACATCGACGCCCTACCTCAAGCCATGTCCGTTCCAACCGCCACCAAGAGATTTTTTAATGCTTCACCGAGTGCAGTTTCCACCTTATACATGATTTCAATAGCATCATCAAGCTCGTTGGTAGTGAGTTCAAACTCGCCATTATGGTCTTCCGCTTTAAGGTGGCAGTTGACAATCTGAGCGCGAGTGCGAGTCCCAGCACAGTCGATAAGCACTTTTGTAAGGGTGGCAACGGGATTTTCAATTATCGCCATTTTTTCAATTTCACTCATTGTTTTTCCGTTGTTATGGGGTTTTACATTGGTATGCCTGCGTAGTAACACGCCCACATAAATTCTATCACTATCAGCCAAAAGAGAGAGCATCCGGCTATAATGCCTATTATAGAAGCCGTTATTTTGGCATATTCTTTTGCTTTTTGTCTTGTCATATCTGAGAGGGGTTAATTGTTATTGAGCAAATGAATTGGCGCAGTACATAAAGCGATGGTTTGAGTAATAGCATCCATCTGCATCTTGAATGAAGTTACCAAACATAAGTAACTCGCCATTTTGCATCAACGCTATTTTAGAGCCATATTGACAAAGATTTGATGCAACTGTTTTTACCTCCTCGCTATTCCACCCATAACGCAAAATAGCCGGATAGACCATCTCATCAAATGCCGTTTCGCTGTCGGTACGGTCATCGGTGCGGTCTATGTCTATAATGCCGTTGTGAGCGAAATAAACATCGCCTTGCTTGAATGGGTGACAATTGGCACGTTTGATTGAGCCGTGTGTTGCAAATCTAAAATGAATCATACAGTTTTCATCATCACCAACCTTTGCGAGCTTCCGCATAAAGGTGTCGAATGATAGCGATTTGAAAAACTTGGTACTTGAGGCGCATCCGCATCCATGAGGATTTGCCTTAAATGCCATTTGCAATTTCCGTGCATCAGGCATTTTCACGCCTTTTGGTTTTATTATCAGTACACACATAGCCTTGTAGTTTTTATTGGCGAGGCAATTAAGCCCGCCTTGGTCATTAGTTCAGTTCGTTAGAGCGTGATTTGAAAAATCCTTTTTCTTTTGCCGTCAGAAAGGGGATTGCGTCTATTGAGGTCACATCGGCATCAAGTCGATGCTTTTTAGACCATTCCACCAATCTGCCACAGAACATCACCCAATTAAGGATTTTCTTTTCATCGGTAGAGCCTTGGTGTTGCCTAAATTCAATCGTCTTGTGTCTGCCGTAACTCATAGGGTTAACTTTGTGGTAGCGGTCAAAGTCAAGCTCAGACTTAACCGCATCGATTGTTTTACAATCAATCAAACCGGGGTGATTGCGTAGGCTGGCACAATAGCCATTGTTATTGCCTCGCCTTGAATTAGCCATAAACGTATCAATCAGCGTTTCAAGATAGTAGTAATTGATAAACACGTTTGCATATTGTTCCGGGGTGAGGTTTGCTGCACCAATATGCACATGAAGGCCACATGATTTATTCACTGTTGCCCCGGCTTGATTAAGCGTTTTAAGAGCATTTTTGAGGGTTCGCTTTCCATCTGCCCCTTTCAGAATTGGCGATACACATTCTATCGCGTTCTCGCCTCTTACTGACCCATCACTAACAAACTTGAAAAATGCGTGTCCGTCAGTATGTGGAAAACCCAGGCTCGGATGACCCCTTAGACCAGGTTGAATTGACCCCTGAAGCCAAAATATCACTGACCCCTTTGCCCAAAATAAAAATGACCCCTGTCGACGTAATGTCAGCAGGGGATTTTAT
>NZ_PUEC01000005.1 GCF_003024805.1 Duncaniella muris | reverse complement strand
ATAATCTCAAAAATCAAACAAACGAATATGAAATGAAAATGACCAACATATTATCCCCTAAAATGTATGACGCACAAATAGCGTACAGCACACGGGTAAATCTCGAATTACGTTATAGTTTAAACGCGGCGCAGGCTGCCATCGAAGATTGAGCAAGCAACCTAATAACTAGATAATTAGGCGGTAGGCTCTTGACATTCAGAGTCTACCGCCTATTATTTTGAACATGGAATAATACGTTTGGATTGCCATCTCTACGGAAATGCCCTCAAAAAGCATCCCTAAATTGTTACTTAACTATGAAAACTGCTACAAGACCCACCCTTGCCGATGTTATCGAATGTGCCCGCAAAGCCGGGGAAACAGCAATGGAATATTTCCGCTGCAGCCACGAAATCGGCATGCACAACAAGCTAAACGACAGCGATATTGTCACCATTGCCGACAAGCAATCTGAAACTGTCATCAAAAGCTATATCCAGACCAGATACCCTGACCATGCCATACTTTCGGAAGAATCAGGCGAAACTGACGGTTCTGCCGGCTATCGCTGGGTGATTGATCCGATTGACGGAACCACCAATTTCTTCGCCGGGATTCCATTCTGGGCTATAAGTATCGGTGTGGAACATAACGGACAGACTGAAATCGGCGTTGTATATCTGCCCGCAACCGGCGAGCTCTTCCATGCAATCAGAGGTCAGGGTGCTTTCCTAAATGACATTCCGATCCACACCTCTCCCGAATCACACCTTTCACGCTGTGTGATCTCGACCGGCTTTCCAGTTGACAAGGATACAAATCCTGACAACAACCTCGACAATCTTGCCGTCATAATGCCTCTTGTCAGAGATATACGCCGCCTCGGATCGGCAGCGTCCGATATCTGTTATGTAGCCGCCGGCTTTCTTAACGGATACTGGGAGCTGAACCTGCATGAATGGGATGTCAATGCCGCTACACTGATCCTTGAAGAAGCCGGAGGGAAGTGCACACGTTTCCGCGAAGACCGCAATATTTCACTCGTCTGCGGTCCTCAGGCTATCCATGACCAGCTTCTGTCACGGCTCAATCCTCGGCCGACAACAGCGTCCGGCTGCAGGCGCTGACTCATCAACCGCCTGCCAACACGCCTGAAAAGCCGGCAAAATAAAACTGCGCAGATTTTTTTCGCCAAACTTTTTTTCGGTTTAAAAAAAAGTTACTACTTTCGCAGCATAGAAGCTCAGACTGCCACTCACGGCCCGTAACTCAAACTGAAAAAAATAAAAAAAATACCTTCCGCAATATGATATTCAATTTCCGCATTGTGTCTGACGAAGCAGACAACTTCAAACGCGAAATCCAAATTGATGCAGACGCGACATTCCTCGACCTCCGCAATGCGATCTGTGACTCTGTCGGCTATGACAAAGGCCAGTTCAGTTCGTTCTTTCTCTGCGATGACGGATGGGAACGCAACCAGGAAATATGCCTTGAAGACATGGGCTCCGACTCTTCCGAAGACGTATATCTGATGGAAGACACCCCGCTCAGCGACTTTATCGAAGACGACGGCCAGAGAATGGTGTGGGTGTTTGACTACATGACTGACCGTTCTTTCTTCATTGAAATGAAAAAATCTATCCCCGGAAAGAGTCTTAAAGACCCGCTGTGCACCATCTCTATGGGTGAGGCGCCCTCGCAGTTTGTCGACCTCGATGACTTCGACGCGAAGATTGACGCAAAAGCCGCTCAGGCCGCAGCCTCGACAGATCTTGACGATGAATTCTACGGGTCTACCGAATTCAATGAAGACGAATTTGACGCAGCCGGATTTGACGAAATGACATTCGACGAATAATCCGTCACCTCTCACCTCTCCTACTAAAAAAACTCCTACAGAATCTATAAGTGTAACAACATCCGGCAGCCTGCTTGCATACAGGACTGCCGGATGTTATTTATAAATACTTTCTGTTCAGAAGCCAGCTTATATCTCTATGGAAATCTTTGGAGTCAGCCGGCAGCCGATGCTTTCTTTAAAATCACACAGTCCTACGGCTGGAATGCCGTCAGATGAAGCCGGTCCCAGATCAAAGAAGCGCACACCGCTTGCCGGGATGCTTTCGGCATAGTGCCTGATTATATTGTATGACAGGAAGTTCATGGGCCGGAAATCACGACCTCCCGGCAGATCGCCCCAATAGATCAGCTGAACCGTTTCCGGCGAAGTATGATAGATAATCGCCGAGGCTATGCCCTTACCCTCTTTCCTGACGATAAAGAAATCCATACTGATGATCTTCGATGTCGCCACAATGTCATCCAGAGTCATATGCACAGGATAGCCGTGACTTTCGTGATTCACGCGGATAATGCTGTAGATCTCCTCGATCTCGGCATCAGTCGGATCAACGCAACACTCGAATTCAAGCCCACGGCGAACGGATGCCGAGAGATTGCGCCGCGCGCTGGCCCACAGACGCTCATCGAACAATGAAAAATCACTGAGCGAATAATGATAATTGAAATCGGCATAAAGCTGCCGCCCGCCGCCCGACAGCAGGCAGAGAGCCTGACGGCTGAAACGGGAACAGTCGCCGTCATAACAGGCCGGAGGCAAAGTGACCGCCACCGGCTTTCCACATGCCCGTCCATATGCCTTAAGCTCCACAGCTGCGTCAAGATAGTATGACAGGCGCTGTGGCCCACGCTCCTCCATCCCGCCGAACGGAGCGGAAAACGGAGAACGCAACAGACCGCCACGCTCTCCAAGTATGATCCCCAGACGGATCTTCCCCTTGTCATCTGCAAAGGCAAGATAGTGCACATCGTCACATTTGCTACGGTTCAGCTGACTGAACTCCACAGAATTGAATGTATGTGATACCGACTTAAAAAGTGCAGCATATTCATCGGGGGTAATTCGCTTAAGTTGCACGTGAAAAACTCAAAATTCAAAAAACAGTTAAACTCAAATTGCTATTGCAGTTCTCCCTTACCCTCACGGATAATCTCAGGTGAGCGACTGTCAGTCAGATCGACCACCGTAGACGGCAAGGGCATGCCGCCTGAGAGGCTCTCACCGTCTCCGCCGTCATCAATCAGCAGCTCTGCCTGCCCCTCGAAAGCCAGGGCCAATTCCTGGGCATCAAATTCAGGCACTTCGTCATCGACCTTCAGCGACGATGAAAGTATCGGATGTCCGAGCCGGGCCGCTATCGCCATAGCTATCTGATTGTCAGGCACACGGATTCCCACCTCTTTTCTCCCTTTGAAAACTTTAGGCAGAGAAGTCGCCGCAGGCAGTATGAACGTAAACGCACCCGGCAGGTTCCTGCGCAGAATTCTGAAAGCCTCGTTGTCGATACGGGCATACTCGCTGGCCATAGAAATGCCGTCGCAAACCACTGACAGAGTCTGTTTCTGAGGATTCACACCTTTGATCCTGCAGAGCCGTTCAATCGCACCGTTGTTAAGTGCATCGCAGCCCACGGCATAGAGCGTATCTGTCGGATAGATGATAATTCCACCAGCCCGCAGGCAGTCTGCCACCTCATCGAGATATCGCTCGTTGATGCTACTGGGATACATTCGTAAAGTCCTCATATCTATATCTGTCAATGTTTTTTATGATATACAAAAATATCGCTAATCGGCTGCCGGGCGCAGTCGATGCAAGATGATTGATGATAAATCCCAGCGGTTTGTGATGATGAAATAACACCTGTAGACCAACACCGCATAGATAGCCCCGACAGCGCCACCCACAAGAATATCAGACGGATAATGGACACCAAGATACATTCTTGAATAGCATACAGCCGCTGACCATGTGATCATCAGCGCTGTCATCCATTTCAGCCTTGTCAGCAGAATCATGAACACAGCCAAAGCCACGGTATTGGCCGCATGACATGACGGAAACCCGTATCTGCCTCCGCGATATCCGTTGACAAGCTGAATGAAAGCGCTGTCTGGATTGTCGGGATGCGAAGGACGCAGACGTTCAAAGGCAGGGCGTATCAGTGTGGCGCACGTCTGGTCGGCAAGGGCTATGATGGCCCCGATGCTCAACAGCACAAGCACCATCTTCCGCCAGCCGAAACGATAGCCGATAAATGCCGTCAACATAACGTAAAACGGTATCCAAGTCGCTTTCCCGCTTACAAACCACATAATATGGTTAAAGACGGGACTATGCGCTCCGTTTATGGCAAACAATATCGACTGCTCAAATTCTTTCCACATAGCTGGATCTAACAAAGAGTATTCCATAATAATCCGTGAAGAGTGTATCAAAAGAAGGTCTTGGAATGTGATAATATCAGAAACATCGAGGGTTGATTGGCACCCTCCGGCAATGAAAGCCGGACAATCAGCTTCCAATTCGACAAAGTTACTAAAAAAAACGAAATATCGACCTGCATCGTCATCACAAAACATCACTGCAAGGCTCTGATTTAAATATTTTAACCATTGATTTGCCAATCTTGGAAAAATTAGATAATTTTGTCCTTAATTGAAAAATGTACAGCCTGACACACTCTGCCGGGCTGCTATATGCCAACTGTCAACCACCAAACCCTATAAGCGCCTTCTCCGGATGAGCTATCATTTGCTTCGCTTTTTCTTCAGAATTATGTCACGTCTGCCATTCAGTGTACTCTATGCATTGTCAGGTGTGATGTATCTGCTTTTATACTACGTCATCCGCTACCGTCGGAAGATTGTCCGCAAAAACCTCACTGAATCATTTCCTGAGAAAAATAGCAACGAAATACTCGGCATCGAAAAAAAATTCTACCGCTACTTCGCCGACAATATAGCCGAAAGTTTCAAAATGTCAGCCATGTCACCTGAAGAGATGGGGCGGCGCATGCGCTTCACCAATGTCGAATCCGTCAACACCGTGCTGCGTCAGGGCACATCAGTAGCACTCTACCTCGGCCATTACGGCAACTGGGAGTGGGTCTCCTCGATGCCACTCCACCTTGAAAAGAGCGCAATCGCCGCCCAGATCTATCACAAGCTGCGCAACAAGGCAATGGACCGGATCATGCTCGAACACCGAGGCTCCCACGGCGCCATCAACGTAGACATGTACAAAACCGCCCGCTACATCACCGAACTATCGGCACGCCATCAGACAAGCATCATCGGATTCATCGCAGACCAGTCGCCCAAAAAGCGCGAGGTGCGCCACTTCCTTCAGTTTCTCCATCACAAGACTCCGGTCCTTACCGGCACAGAGAAGATCACGAAACACTACGGCTTCGACCCTTGGTTCGTGCGCATCCGGAAAGTAGGCCGTGGATATTATGAAGCTGAATTCATCCACATGCACGACAATCCGAAATCTGTCCACGACTTCGGGCTGACACAAATCTATTACGAAATGCTCGAACAAGCCATCCGCGAAACCCCCGAACTCTACTTGTGGACCCACAACCGATTCAAACACGCCGAGCTGTCAGAACCCACAAACGCCAACACCCTATAACACCCCCGGAAACTATGGAAATAGATTTTGTAATAACATGGGTCAACATGGATGACCCCGAATGGCAGAAGGAATTTGCAAAATACTCCGGGAAAACCGTGACGGAGAAAAACAGCGTCACCGATGCCCGCTTCCGCGACTACGGCTTCCTTAAATACTGGTTCCGCGGCGTGGAGAAATTCGCCCCCTGGGTGCGGAAAATACATTTCATAACAAGCGGGCAGAAGCCCGACTGGCTCGATGCGGAAAACCCGAAAATCAATCTCGTCAGCCACAAGGACTACATACCGCAGCAGTTCCTGCCGACCTACAACTCGGTGGTGATCGAACGCTACATCCACAAAATCCCCGGCCTCGCCGACCACTTTGTCTACTTCAACGACGATTTCTATATCATCAACAGCATTACCCCCGAACGCTTCTTCCGCAACGGACTGCCATGCGACATCGCCGCGTTCCAATACAACCCCTCCTGGTCTCAGTGGTACCGCCGCATCAAAAACAACATCCGTATCATCAACGCCAACTTCAGCAAGCCTGAAGTCATGGCCCGCTTCCATGACAAATGGTTTGACAAAAGCTACGGATCGCGAGCCCGCTGGAACTATCTGCTTAGATATTACGACAAGTTCATCACCCTCAGGACCCCCCACAACGCCCAGCCCTACCTCAAAAGCACTTTCGAGGAAGTCTGGCAGGCCGCAGGAAAGGAACTCACGGCCACATCCGTCAACCGTTTCCGCGCGTCTGATGACTACACTCCCGAACTTTTCCGCACATGGCAGATATGCAAAGGCAACTTCGAGCCTTACAACACCTACAGCGACACCAAAATGTTTCCGCTGATGATCAAATCGAAGAAAGCCATAAAAGCCATCCGCGAACAATCTTATTCGCTCATCTGCCTCAATGACAACATTCATATCCGCAACTACAACCAGGTCATGGCAGAAGTGCGCGATGCCTTTGAAAGCATTCTCCCCGAAAAGTCGAGCTTTGAGCTTTAGACAGACGCCAAAGCCAAGATAGCCTTTTTCGAAGAACACTGATGCCAGACGTTATTCTAACCACCTTTCAAAAAAATCACCCGGCATGAACAAGGTAGCTGCAGAAATAATCGCGGGGCTGATTCCCCGCAAAATGGCAAGGAACCGCTGGCGCGGAATACTGCGCTACGGTGTCATCAAGGCCTTGAAACTGAAATTCCGTCTGAAACGCGACCACCGTAAGCCAGACTGTCGGCTTGCAGTCTGTGCCATAGCCAAAGACGAAGGCCCGTATTTCAAAGAATGGCTTGACTGGCATATCAGCCAAGGCGTGGAGAAGTTCTACATCTATGACAACGAAAGCACCGACTGCACCCGCGAAGTGCTCCGGCCCTACATTGAGTCCGGTGTGGTGGAATACTGTTACTATCCCGGCTATCGCCGTCAGATAGCAGCCTATGACGACTGCATGGACCGTCACCGCTTCGACACCCGCTGGCTCGCATTCATTGACCTTGACGAATTCATAGTTCCGATAGCCGACAGTTCCATTCCGGAATTTCTCAAGCGTTTCGAAGACTCGCCTGCCGTCGAGATCAACTGGCTGATCTATGGCAGCGGTGGCGCGGAAAAGAAATCGCCTGATCCGGTAATGCAGCGGTTCAGACACCACTCTCTCCCCGGCCACAGACTCAACCGCCACGTGAAAAGTATTGTTGATCCGCGGCGAGTGTTCGTCATGACCGGATGCCACGAAGCGGCGCGCATCGACGGAATAGCTGCGGATTCGCACGGCGATCCTATCACACGAAATTTCCGCGAACGCGAACCGCAGCAAGACGTGATCCGCGTAAACCACTACGCCGTAAGATCAAAAGAAGAATTTATTGAAAAGCAGAACCGCGGACGGGCAAGCGGAACGCAACGCACCATACCGATGGACTATTTTTACAACTATGACCTAAACGACATAGCCGAATAAACACCGACCGGCCCGCACACATACAGATTCTGCTGTCAGTGTGCGAGCCGGATTGTTATAACTGGAAACCGTGGTTATTTCTCGAACCCTGATTTTTTTGGGAAACGGCTCTTGAGATACTCTGTAACGCGCTCGCGGTCATTCTGATCGGCATACTGCGAGTCGTTCATGCAGAAAAGCAGCGGATTGTATTTCTCAAGTTTCTCATAGTGCGAATGATTGTCAATATGAAATCTGAATGACGTCTTCTGCGACACATATTGCAGATGGCCCTGCTTCTCGGCTATAGCCGCATAGGAATAAATGTTGCGCTGGACATCGTTGTCACTGCGAACATGATTAGTCAGCGTCGGTTCGATCTCATCCTTGAACACATCTTCAAACACATGGCGGCAGAAACTCTTATTGTAAGCATCTATATTGTGGTGTGTCTTGCCGCCATAATAGACTCCGTAACGTCTTTCTACCATTCTGGCCGAATTCTGAATGGTAAGGTTATAGTTGCTTATTTTGCGTTTAAGCAGCTTGCTCTTCAAGAATAAGGTCAATTTCCTGAACGGTCTGCGGTTAAGTCTGAGTATCGGGAGACCGTCAGATCCGAAAAAATCGGCAGGAGTGACAGGCCTGTTTATAAACATGTCATCATTGGCATACAGAAAATGCTCTCCAAGCCCCGGAATCCGGTAAAGTAAATGTTCGATCACAGGCGAATTGAAAGTCGGAAGATATTCAGCCGGTATGATTTCCGTGTGGTCAACAATCCTGATCTTCGGATTGCTGACATCAAGCCACCGTGGCACCTGATTGTCTGTCACAATGAAAATCCTTCGGATCCAGGGAGCATACATCTCCACAGCCCGCAGACTGAACTTAAGTTCATCATTGTCGGCATAGCGCCCCTCGCAATTTACAGCCGAACCGTCTTCGGTCCGCCCTATTGTCGCATTACGCTTTGCGCGCCACTGCGGATCATTGCCGTTGACCCACAGATAAACCAGATCCACTTCCATAGCTTTCATTGACTTCATATTATTTTTCAAATTCCGACTTATTCGGAAAACGTCTTTCCAGATATTCACTTGAGCGCCTTCTATCCTCGTCCGTTGCAAACTGAGAATCATTCATGCAGAAAAATATCGGATTATATTCTTCCAGTTTCTGATATTGCTCAACTTCATGGATCTGGAGACGGAACGATGTCTTCTTATTTACATACTGAGCATGAGCACGCTTTTCCGCCAGTGGGACATAAGAATATATGTGACGGTTAATATCTTCATTATCCCGTATATGATGAACCAGTGTTGGCTTGATCACATTCTTAAACATATTATAGACATGCTCATAATCGCTCTTGCGGTAAGAATCGATATTGTGATGAGTCCTATCTCCAAAATAGATTCCCAATTTACTGTTTACAAGATTGGCTGCATTGGCAATCTGACGATTATATCCACTCAATTTCTTTTTTAATATTTTCTGCCGAAACCACACATAGCTTTTTCTGAATAGACGACGGTTCATACGTACAATCGGGAAACCGTCTGCTGCAAAAAACGTCTCTGGAGTGACGGGACGATTGATGAGCATATCATCATTCCCATATAGAAA
This sequence comes from Duncaniella muris, assembly GCF_003024805.1. Classification (GTDB taxonomy): domain Bacteria; phylum Bacteroidota; class Bacteroidia; order Bacteroidales; family Muribaculaceae; genus Duncaniella; species Duncaniella muris. Next base: position 116,320 of record NZ_PUEC01000005.1, on the reverse strand, counting down.
ATATTCTGACAAGCCTGGAATTTTATAAAGGAAATTTTCAATTATGACAGAATTGAAACAAGGACGGCTTTCTTCAGGCAGAATTTCAGAATGATCTACTATCTGAATTTTGGGATGAGCTGTATCAAGCCATTCCGGCACCTGATTATCCGTGACTATAAAAATCTTACGGACCCAAGGGGCATATAGCCCTATAGAACGCAGACTGTATTTTAATTCTCCATTATCCATATAGCGTCCTCTGCAGTTTACCGAAGTATGGCCTATATCCCCTGTTACAGATTGGCGTTTGGCCTGCCACTGCGGATCATTACCATTAACCCACAGATAAACCAGATCTATTTCCATATCTTGCTTTTTCGTTTATTTCTCAAGTTGATTATTAACTTCCGGATATCTTTGTATAATAGTTTTGAATGCGATGTCGTTACGATCAGTTCCGGACTTAAAGTTTACTGTCTTCAGAGCAAGTTCGCGAGGCTTACCAAGTCCTTTAGGCTTATTGTGAGGGCCGAAAGGCACCGGTATTACTGTTCGCCCATTAGCTACCGCCGCCGCCCAGAACCATATGTCATCAGTGGTCGGAGCCAATGTAGTGAACATTTTTTCGTCAAGCATATCGGCTTTGAGCGAATGAGGCGGATAGAGCACACCTCCGACTCCTGTCTGAATTATATTCGGGCTGATTTTGATTTTACTACCGATAAAATGATACCACCTGAGTTTTGGCCATTTTCGATATGGTTTGTCAGGCACTATCCGTTTTGCTCTGTGAGCCAGAATATGGCCAGGAAAACGTTTATGAAGACGGAGCAGGCTATCGAGCATGTCTGGATGATAGTCTGTATCATCATCTATGGTCACAATGACATCCTCCGGAAAATCCTTAAGCGCCGGAATCAGTTTGCGATACGACCTTATTTCACTGGCATAGTCCCTGATTTCAAAAATCGGATTCTTATCGGCAAGGTCAAGCAGATCTTGCGGAATTCCGCAATTTTCAAACTGGGAATATGTCAGATAAAGCACAATTTTGTCAGGAAGCACAGACCCTGCAAGAATTGATTTCACGGTCGGCAATACAAATCGTATCGCAGCAGGAAAAGATGTCAATGACACGATTACACGTGTCTTTTCATTGTCTCCGTTTGTGTTTATCATTCTTATGGTATTCTTTAATCAAAGCGCGAGGAGTACTTCACAAAGGTAACAACTTATTCCGAGCTATGCAAACTTTCTGAAAGTTGCCAGCCAGCGGATTTCTCCGACTTGAAAGATTTCATGAGTAAAAGCGATCTCTTTGATTGCATTTTAGAATAAAAACCGTATCTTTGCGCATCAATTTCTAAGGATTATTACAATATATGTTACGAATTGCCATCCAGGCCAAAGGTCGCCTCAACGAAAAAACAATGGCTTTGCTTGCCGATGCGGGAATCTCGGCGTCAGTAGGGAGCCGCTCCCTCATCGCCCATGCCAAGGGCTTCCCAGTAGATCTTTTGCTACTCCGTGACGATGATATTCCACAGGCTGTCGCAATGGGCACAGCCGATCTCGGAATTGTCGGGCTCAACGAAGTGGAAGAAAAAGGCGTGGATGTCCATCGGATAATACCGCTCGGATTCGGCGGTTGCCGTCTGAGTCTCGCAGTGCCACGCGAGGCCGATTACAAAGGGCTCGAATGGTTCAACGGCCGCCGTATAGCCACATCTTATCCCGCCATACTCTCGCGCTTTCTTAAAGAAAAAGAGATCAGCGCCGAGATCCACACCATAACCGGTTCGGTGGAGATAGCTCCGGCAATCGGCATGGCCGATGCAATCTTTGACATTGTTTCTTCCGGAGGCACTCTTATACAGAACGGCCTCGTGGAAGTGGAGTCTGTGCTCGAATCTCAATCTGTACTGATAGCCACACCGGATCTTCCGGCCGAAAAGCAGGAGGAACTTGACAAGCTCTGTTTCCGCTTCCGCTCTATAATCGAAAGCCGTGGCATGAAATATGTGCTCATGAACCTTCCGAAATCATCGCTTGACGAAGCCCTGAAGATTCTTCCCGGAATGAAAAGCCCTACAATCCTGCATCTGGCTGATCCGGAATGGCTTTCACTCCATGCTGTGATCCCTGAATCGCAGCTTTGGGAAAAAATCGAGCAGCTGAAAGGCATCGGAGCCGAAGACATACTCGTGCTCGTGCTTGAAAACATTGTCAAATAAGAGGGCACTTAATCAGACACAACAATGGATACCTATATAAATCCGCCGCGCGCCGAGTGGCCGCGGCTTACCGAGCGCAACATTCCTGATGATCCGGCGGTCGACAAAGCCGTCAGCGGAATCATCGCTGACGTCAGACTGCGTGGAGACGAAGCTCTGCGCAATATGGCCCTGCGCTTCGACCACACTGAAATCAGCTGTTTCGAAGTCTCGGAAGCTGAAATAGCCGAAGGATGCGCCAAGGTCAGCGATGGAGTCAAAGCCGCCATCAGCCTGGCCAAGGAAAACATAACACGCTTTCACTCGGCCCAGCGCCCGACCGATGTCGATGTAATGACAATGCCCGGCGTCCGCTGCGTGCAGAAGCCTGTGGCCATTGACCGCGTAGGGCTTTACATACCAGGCGGTCGTGCCCCGCTCTTCTCCACAGTGCTCATGCTCGCCTGCCCTGCCCGAATAGCCGGATGCAAAGAGATAATACTCTGCACACCGCAGAGCGGCAACCGTCCGATAGCACCTGAGATACTCTATGCAGCCGCTGTCTGCGGCATAGACAGGATCTACAGAATAGGCGGCGCGCAGGCCATCGCAGCAATGGCTCTCGGCACCGAAAGCATTCCGAAAGTCGACAAGATCTTCGGGCCGGGCAACCGCTATGTCACCAAAGCCAAGCAGCAGCTTTCAGCAACTGTGGCTATTGACATGCCCGCAGGTCCGAGCGAGGTTCTCGTAATGGCCGATGACAGTGCCAACCCGACATTCATCGCCGCAGACCTCCTCTCGCAAGCTGAACACGGGCCTGACAGCCAGGCGATACTCGTCTGCACCTCCGAGCGCATCGCGTCAGAGACGCAGGCTGAAATCAGCCGCCTGTCAAAAAAACTCAGCCGCGAGGACTCTGTGGCCGGATCGCTCTCCCACAGCCGTCTGATTGTAATGGACGGGCGCGATGACATGATCGATTTTGTCAATGCCTATGCGCCGGAACACCTGATCATCTCTATGAAATCACCCTGGACAGTGGCCCAGGAGATACGCGCGGCAGGCAGTGTGTTCATAGGCAATTACTCTCCGGAAAGCGCAGGAGACTATGCGTCAGGCACAAACCACACACTTCCCACCTCTGCCTGGGCGCGGGCCTACAGCGGCGTGAACCTCGACAGTTTCATGCGCAAGATCACCTACCAGGAACTCACGCGCGAAGGCCTCGGACTGCTCGCGCCTGCTATCACCGCAATGGCCGAAGCCGAAGGGCTTGACGCTCATGCGCTTGCCGTCAGCGTACGCACCCAATCCGACACCTAAACACCTCTACCGCAATGAATCCTCTGAGCTTTGTACGCCCCAACATACTCTCTCTGGAGCCATACTCGACCGCCCGTGATGAATTCAAAGGTGGCGACATCTCCGTGTGGCTCGACGCCAATGAAAGCCCCTATCCCTCCGGACTCAACCGCTACCCCGATCCCCATCAGAAGGAGCTGAAAAAAGCGATTTCCACGTTGAAAGGCATAGCGGCCGATAATATATTTATAGGTGGCGCAGGCAGTGACGAGGCCATCGACCTCACCTATCGCATCTTCTGCCGCCCCGGAATTGACAATGCCATTGCAATAGCTCCGAGCTACGGGGTCTACGCCGTAAGCGCCTATATCAATGATGTAGAACTGCGCAGCGTGGCACTGAACGAGGACTTTTCTCTGCCGGTAGAGGCGCTCCTCGCGGCCGCAGATGAAAACAGCAGACTGATGTGGATCTGTTCGCCCAACAACCCGACCGGAAATTCATTCAGCCGTGCCGACATTCTTCGTTTGGCCGACAGTTTCAACGGCATGGTGGTGGTTGATGAAGCCTACATAGACTTCTCGGCTGAACCATCGCTTCTTGCAGATATAGCCACACATCACAATCTGATAGTGATGCAGACATTCTCGAAAGCCTGGGGCATGGCCTCGCTGCGTATGGGCATGGCATTTGCCGTGCCTGAAATAGCCGAACTGTATGGCAGGGTGAAGTATCCCTACAATGTCAACGGTCCGACACAGGCCGGACTGCTCAGACGCATCGCCGAAACTGACATCAGCCCCCAGGTGGAGGAAATCAGACAGCAACGCGATTATCTCGCCAAGACTCTGGCCGCCCTTCCTAAAGTCAGAAAAGTCTATCCTTCGGATGCCAACTTCCTGCTCGTCAAAGTCGATGATGCCGATGCGATGTACAGCTATCTGACAGAACACGGAGTAATCGTAAGAAACCGCAACAAGGTAACAGGCTGCGGCAACTGCCTGCGTTTCACCGTAGGCACACCCGAAGAAAATGCCCGCGTGGTGGCTCTTCTTGAAAAATTCTGATATCCACGAACCGACTTTACTCATGCAAAACCAACTCAGCTATGGCAAAGAAAGCTATTTTCATTGACCGCGACGGCACAATCATAAAAGAGCCGGCCGACGAGCAGATCGACTCGCTTGAGAAGCTCGAATTCGTACCCGGCGCAATCTTCGGGCTCCGCTCACTGATGAACCGCGGCTATGAACTGGTCATGGTTTCGAATCAGGACGGCCTCGGAACAGCCTCATTCCCGGAAAAGACCTTCTGGCCGGCCCACAACCGCATGCTCTCCACTCTTGAAGGAGAAGGCGTGAGGTTTGACGATATACTGATAGACCGTTCGTTTCCGGCTGACAACGCTCCGACCCGCAAACCGCGCACCGGAATGCTCACCGCCTATCTCGGCGGTGACTATGACCTGGCAACAAGTTTCGTTATCGGCGACAGGATGACCGACATCGAACTCGCGCGCAATTTAGGTGCCCGCGGCATACTCATAGGCCACGCCGGCAACACCGAAAACATCGACGGATGCGAACTCGTCAGCGACAGCTGGGATGAGATTGCCCGCCATATTCTCTCGGCAGACCGCATGGTTTCAATAGTACGAGACACGTCTGAAACACGCATCAGCCTGACGCTCGACCTTGACGGGCATCTGCCCTCGGCGATAGACAGCGGCTTGAAATTCTTCGACCATATGCTCTGGCAGATCCCGCACCATGCCGGAATTTCGATCGATCTGAAATGTGACGGCGATCTTGAAGTAGACGAACATCACTCGATGGAAGATATCGCCATTGTGCTCGGCCAGGCGATAGACAAGGCTCTCGGATCGAAAACCGGCATTGACCGCTATGGATTCGTGCTGCCGATGGACGAGTGCAAAGCCCTTGTACTGATCGACTTCGGAGGCAGGGCTGATTTTGTATGGGACGTGGAGTTCACACGCGAATATGTAGGCGACACCCCTACAGAGATGTACAGCCACTTCTTCAAATCGCTCTGCTCCGCCATGCGCTGCAATCTCCACATCAGCGCGCGCGGCGAAAACAACCACCACCTGATCGAAGGTGTGTTCAAAGCCTTCGCCCGTGCGCTACGCATGGCCGTCCGACGTGACGTGTTCAGCTATAACCTGCCATCAAGCAAAGGAATCATATGATAGCCATAATAGATTACGAAATGGGCAATCTGCGTTCGGTAGAAAATGCCCTCAGCCGCCTCGGAGCCGAGTGGAAACTGACCTCGGATCCGGAAGAGATACGCAGTGCCTCGCGGGTTCTCCTGCCGGGGGTCGGAAACGATGCCGAGGCTATGGAACGTCTGCGGGAACGCGGACTTTGTGAAGTGATCCGCAATCTACGCCATCCGGTGCTCGGCATCTGCGTAGGCATGCAGGTTATGTGCCGCCACTCGGAGGAAGGAGATGTTGACTGCCTGGGGATCTTCGATGCCCATATCCGCCGTTTCCCTGAAGAAGAAGGTCTTAAGGTGCCCCATGTAGGCTGGAACCGAATCAACAATCTGGAATCGAAACTGCTCAAAGATATCGGCCGGGGAAGCTATGTCTACTATGTGCATTCATATTATGCCAATCTCTGTCCTGACACCATCGCGACCACCCGCTATGGCACCACTCTTTTCAGCGCGGCGCTCAAATATGAAAATTTCTACGGTACTCAGTTCCATCCCGAAAAAAGCGGCGACATCGGCGAGCAGATTCTCGCCAATTTCCTGAAACTGTAGGCCATGCATGCCACAAAAAACATATACGGTTCACTGCCAAGTCTATCCCCCAGATACACCAACAGATAAAAAACGATGATCGAAGTAATCCCTGCCATTGACCTGATCGACGGAAAGTGCGTCAGGCTCTCTCAAGGCGACTATGACCGTTGCACCGACTATAATCTCTCGCCTGAAGACATGGCGAAACGTTTTGCCGACCACGGGCTGACACGCATACACGTCGTTGACCTTGACGGTGCCAAGGCAAGTTCTCCGCGTAATCTCCACACCCTCGAACAGATTGCCCGCATCAACGGAGTGACGGCTGAATGGGGAGGAGGCATAAAAACCGGACAGGCGCTGAAAGATGTGTTCAACGCAGGAGCAACCTATGCGATCATCGGCAGCATAGCAGCCCGCGAACCTCAACTGATGACTGAATGGCTACAGACCTATGGCGGCGAGAAGCTGATACTCGGAGCCGATGTGCGCAACGGCAAAGTTGCCGTCAGCGGATGGCTGGAGGAAACAGCCGATACGATTGACGATCTGCTTGCCCGTTTTATCCCGTCGGGTCTTTCCCAGGCCATCTGCACCGACATATCAAAAGACGGAATGCTTGAAGGTCCGGCTTTCGGTATGTACACACGTCTTCAGGAAGCGTTTCCGGATGTTGTGTTCACCGTCTCCGGCGGCATCAGCTCAATCCGTGACATCGAGCGCCTTGACGCACTCGGCCTGCGGCGAGTCATTACAGGCAAAGCTATATATGAAGGCCACCTGACACTCAAAGAATTACAGAGATACGCCAGATAACACACACCAAAAGCTTCTTAACACACTGCCGGCTGACAGCGACCGGTGACAAAAAAGCCTGACAGCCCGCGGACATGACGCGAGTGTCAGGCTTTTTCGTTATTCAGAGGCTCTTATCAGACTGTGGCTGCAGCTGCAGCCGTAGCTGAGGCAGGAGCCAGCCTATTGGCCATTTCAACAGCCTTTGTGATATGGTCGCAGATATGGTCATCGCCGAGGAGCGTATTGACACCGGCGTTGACAAGCGCTGCGCGCACATTCTCACGCACGCCGGAAAGAACCACCTGGATATTCTCGTCATGCGATGACTTGATGAGCACTTCAAGATTATGTATGCCCGTAGAGTCGATGAACGGCACTTTGCGCATACGGATGATGCGGACTTTGGGCTTCTCGCCGATGGTGGTGCGCATCAGCTCATCAAACTTTGTGGCGACACCGAAGAAGAACGGGCCGTCAATCTCATAGACCTCCACGCCGGGATTGACGTTGAGCATCTCGTGATGTGTGGTTTCAGAACCTTCGGCAATGTCAAGCTGCTCGGAGTAAACTTTGATCTCAGTGTTTTCCATCACACGGCGCAGGAAGAGGATTACAGCAAGAAGGAGCCCCATCTCGATTGCGATGGTCAGATCGAAGATGACGGTCAGAAGGAAGGTAAGGACAAGCACTGAGATGTCGCTCTTCGGATTGTGGAAGATGGCACGGATTGTGCGCCAGCCGCTCATGTTGTAGCTGACAACAATCAGGACTGCAGCAAGGCAGGCCATCGGGATCAGGTTGATCAGCGGCATGAGGAAGAGGAAGATCATGAAGAGGACAATGGCATGGACAAGGCCGGCCACTGGAGTGCGTCCGCCGTTGGTGATGTTGGTCATTGTGCGGGCAATCGCTCCGGTGACGGGGATGCCACCGAAGAAAGGCACGATGATGTTGGCCATGCCCTGGCCGATAAGTTCGGTGTTGCTGTTGGTGCGTGTTCCTGTCACACCGTCAGCCACGGTTGCTGACAGCAGTGATTCGATAGCTCCGAGAATCGCGATTGTGAATGCCGAGGGGAGCAGGCGGTTGATCGTGGCCATGCTCAGCTCAAATCCGTGAGGTTCTGGTATGTCAGTGGATAGTGAGCCGAAACGATCGCCGATAGTCTCGACATGAAGACCGGGCACAAGTGACACCACAAGTGTCACGAGTATAATGGCGATCAGCGCACCGGGCAGACGTCGGGAAATTTTGGGTGTGACAATGATAATTGCCAGTGCTGCAAGTCCGACTCCGAGAGTGATCCAGTCGACATTGCCGAAATTTGAAAGATACATGCCCCACTTCGGGATGAACTCGCTCGGCACGTTTTTCAATCCAAGTCCGAAGAAGTCGTTGATCTGTGTGGAGAAGATTGTCAGCGCGATACCTGCCGTAAAACCCACCACAATCGGATAAGGAATGAACTTGATGACTGTTCCGAGGCGGAATATGCCGAGAGCCACAAGGATAAGTCCGGCCATCAGTGTTGCTACCGCCAGTCCTTCAAGACCGAAATTGGCAATGATATTGTAGACTATCACGATGAACGCGCCTGTAGGGCCACCGATCTGCACCGTGCAGCCGCCGGCTGCCGAAACAATGAAGCCGCCTATTATGGCTGTGATGAGACCGACTGTGGGGCTGACACCACTGGCTATACCGAAGGCGATTGCAAGCGGGAGAGCCACAATGCCTACCACTATACCGGCCACAAGGTCGTTTTTAAACTTGTCAAAGGAATAATTTTTCAGAGTCGAAACCAATTTCGGCTTGAAATCAAGAGAAGCTGCAAAATTCATTAGAAAACTTCCTTAGTTACTATATATACTGTTATGCCGACACATCTCAGTGTCGATTTTTCTTTATTGGAAACATTTCAATCGGAAGAAAGCATAAAGGCAACGGTCCCCAATGTCCCCCCGTTTGAGGGTGCAAAATTACTTAATTTCCGCCAAAATTCACTAAAATAGACAAAATATTTCCTCCTAATAGCCTCAATAATTGGCGAGACTTATAATTTAGCAATGATTGGCTCAAGCTGTGCAAAGTTTCAGGCAGCACCAGCGGTTGAGGGTAGTGTGTGATTTATAGGTAAGACCGAGGGGTTCGGCGGCTGACATGATGACTGGAATATCCTCTTCATAGAATCCGCTCAGCAGCATTGTAGCTCCGGAGGCAAGAGTGGCCGCATAGGCTGCAATGTCTGCAGTAATAATATTGCGGTTGATATTGGCAATGAACAGGTTCACATTCCTTACCTTTGCAAGTTCTGCAACATCTCCGAGATGAAGCTCAACGGTTTCAGTTGAATTCAGACGCATGTTTTCCACCGCGTTTGTAAAGGCGAATTCATCAATCTCCACCGCATCTACCCGGCGGGCGCCTCGCATGGTTGCGAGGATGGCAAGAATTCCGGTGCCTGTGCCCATGTCAACCACATTGAGCCCCTGGAGGTTCATGGCAAGCAACTGGCGGATGACAAGCGAAGTTGTGGCATGGTGGCCGGTTCCGAAAGCCATTTTTGGGTCTATGACAATGTCATAACGGCATTCGGGAATGTCTTTGTGGAAAGAGCTGTGGATGACACACTGGTCATCAATCACGATCGGCTGAAAGTAGTTTTTCTCCCATTCCTTGTTCCAGTCCTGGCCCTCTACAAGTTTCCGGCTGACTGTAAACGCGGTCTCCATAGGGAAATCAGCCAAAAGGGAATCAATTTCTCTGTGGTCAAAAAGTTCGGCCTTTATATATGCGGTCAGTCCGGTTTCATCCGGCACAAAACTTTCAAACCCTGCTTGGGCAAGCAGGGCGGCAAGAATATCGGTACGGGTCTCGTCACACGGGGTTGCATCGAGACGCAGTTCTATGTAATCGTTCACTTCAGAGTGTTCTTTGTTTATTCTGTTTGTTTATTATGATAGTTTATTTTCGTTTGAACCAACGCATTATCTTGAATGCCTTGCTTCCGAGGCGGAAAGTAACAAGAGCTATGTCAAGATAGCTGAGAGTGCCAAGCACCTTGCCAAGCATGCCTCCTGATTTCACAGGATTAGCTTTTTTCAGACCGGTGAAGTTGCGTTTCAAACGGTCGCGACTGATTTCGATGCGTGCTGCTGTATAGGCCCGCATATAGCGAAGTTCATCAAGTGTATAGCCCTTCCATTCGGCTTTTTCGTGAGGAAGTTCCTTTGCTGTGCTCATAACTGTGATGTCAGGGATTGAAGAAAAGACGTGAAACAAAGCGGGCAATCGGATTTATGATCAGCTGCTTTCTGAATGCGAGAGCCACAGCAAGCAGAAGCACATAGAAGCCACACATTATAAAATAAGCCCAGATCATGCCTACCCCGGTAGCGATACAACGCACCACTGCGAGCGATAGGAAAAACATGATCAGAGAAATGAGGACAAATGCCAACAGGGAGAATGACAGCATTGTAAGAAGCATGGTAAGCTTTTCGGCTGCCGTCAGTCTGGCATAGTCTATGTTTAACTTCAGTGCGGAGCGCAATTCAGCCCACAGCACACTGAACTGATTCTGTTGTTTGTCGGGCATAGATGATAAATGTGCGAAATAACGCACAGTGTAAGAGAGTGATGAACTCGCGACACTTGGTCGCCCCACAGTCTCAGCGGAAGTCAGCGGGGCGACAAAGCTACGCGTTTATGCTGCCATGATGCAGCGGCAATGAAAATTCGATAGACGGATCAGTCGTCAATCTCGGTGGTGAGCTGTTCGACAAGAGCATCAATCTCATTGTCAGAGCAGATGATACCTTTTTTGCGGAGAAGATCGGCGATACGCGCACGGATATCCTCACCCTTTTCAGGAGCAAAAAGCACAGCGGCTCCGGCACCGACGATAGCGCCTCCGATAAATGCGTAGAGCAATGACAGATTTGACATAATTCTTCTATTGGGTGTTAACAGAGTTTTGTACTGAATATTATTGATTTACTTTTCGATCTCTTCAGCGATTTCGTCAGCCAGTTCTTCAAGTTTGCTCTTCTGAAGCTTGATGCCTTTGCTTTCAAGATACTTCACTATGTTGCGACGAGTCTTTTCGCCCTTTTCAGGAGCAAGGAGAAGACCAACTGTAGCGCCGGCAACAGCGCCGCCGATAACTGCGAGAACAATGTTTAATGCTTTCATTTCTTTTATCTATTTGAGGGGTTATGTTTCGATTTACAATTTTTAAACAACCGTCAGGCCGGATGGTTCACCGGTGGGTCTGATAATTTTCATGTCTGCAATCATTTTTACGCCTCTAAGTTACAATGTTTCCACCGAGTTTGCAAATTATCAGCCCTCAATATCGGCAAGACGCTTTACAGAGCCTACAGCCCAGATCGTGTCACCCTCTGAAAAAACGATTGATGGATCTGGCTGAAGGTAATCGCCGTCACGCTGGACTGACACAAGCAGTGACTCCCAGACGTTTCGGAAATTCGAGCTGACTATCGTCTTTCCTATCAGGGGCGAAGAGGCTTTCAGGCGGACTCCTGTAAGCCGGATGTCATCTGCCGAGACTTCAGGAGCTTCATCGTCAGCAACCTCCACAACCGGCAGCAGTTTCTGAATCTCGTCATCCGTACCTATCACGCCAAGCACGTCACCGGGGAAAACCCGTTCCTCAGCACCGGGAACCATTATCAGATCACCACCTCGCTGAATCGAGGCTACCGAAACGCCGAAACGGCTGCGCAACCCAGAGTTTTTCAACTGTTCGCCGACAAATGGACATTTATAGCCGACTGTCATATAGGCAAGGTGCATATTGGGCACCAGGCGGTTCTTGGCTCCGCTACGCCGCAGCTCACGCTCGTTGAGATTGTCGATGAAACGCGATTCGATGCGGACCATGCGCTTGTGGGCTGATTTGGAAAACGATAAAACGAGTATGAAGAACAGCCCTACCCCTATGGTCCATCCCACCTTCATCGAGTAGATCGAGCTGAGAAGATAAACGAGAATTGTCATGGCTATAAGCAGACGCACTATGGTCATGACGATCAAAGGCACGTCATACCGGGCATTGGCCGCGATCAGGCGCTCGCGCTCGGTCTTCTTTGATGCCGGATAGGTCATGGCCAGCAAGAAGGGAGCCATGAAAAGCAGTGAAACCACGGTAGCAAACAGGCGCCCCCAGTTCGGGAAGAGTCCGGTGAATGTAGGCACTATATAATCAAGCGAAATCAGCGACATGGCTATGAGCACTATCGAATACAGGACCACGCGCCAGAGATAACGCTTGAAAAGTGAATGCCAGAGCTGACGGGTGGCACTGGCTGAAGTTGTAGCCTCCTCTGTGTAGCGGTTAATGAGGAAGTGCAGGCGTCTTGGCAGATGCGCTTCCACAAAATTGGCGGTCGGATCGGCCATACGGATAAAATAAGGAGTGGTAAAGGTTGTGACCACCGAAACGGCTACTACAATAGGATAGATCTGCGCATCAAGGACTCCAAGTGACATGCCGAGAGATGCGATGATGAAGGCGAATTCACCGATCTGAGTAAGCGAGAATCCGGATTCAATGGCCACCCGCAATGACTGACCGGTCAGCAACATGCCGGTTGTACCGAAAAAGATCATACCGCAGATAACCACAGCCGACAGAATCAGGATCGGAAGCCAATAATGTGCGATGATAGCCGGATCAACCATCATGCCCACTGAAATAAAGAATATCGAGCCGAAAAGGTCTTTGACCGGAATGGTGACACGTTCGATGCGCTCGGCAAAACTTGTGCCGGCGAGAATCGACCCCATCACAAAAGCTCCGAGTGCCAGGGAAAAACCGCAGGCAACCGAGAATACAGCCATGCCAAGACACAACCCCATTGATATGATCAACAAGGTTTCGGAATTCAGAAATCGGCGCTGGGAATTGAGCAGAGACGGCAACGCGAAGACTCCGACAACAAACCAGATGATCAGGAAGAATGCAAGTTTGCTGACGCTGTAGAGCATTTCTCCGCCCTCTACGCTGCTGTTAATAGCTATTGACGAGAGCACCACCATCATCAGCACGGCAAAAAGATCTTCCACAATAAGCACGGCAAATACCAGCGAGGCAAATTTGCGGTGACGCAGATTCAGGTCTGTGAACGCCTTTATTATAATAGTGGTGGAAGACATTGACAGCATGCCTCCAAGAAACAGACTGTTAATATGAGAAAAACCGAGCATATGCCCTACGGCAAAGCCCGCGCCCATCATGCCGCAGACAATAAACAGAGCCGTCACCACAGCCGACCCTCCGGCATTCACAAGCTTTTTGAAGCTGAATTCCAGACCGAGCGAGAAAAGCAGCACCACAATGCCCAACTGGGCCCAGAATTCGATATTATCCTCTGTGGTTACAGACGGCAGATATTCAAAATTCGGGCTGGCAAGAAATCCCGCTACTATATAACCGAGAACCACCGGCTGTTTAAGCCACTTGAACAGAAGGGTGGTTACAGCACCGAGTATAAGCAGAAAGGCCAGATCGCGGATCAGGCCCTCTACATTGAAAGCCTCAGTCACCTGTGTGGCATTGGCAAGAATAAGATTCAGTAACATGCGTAAGAGGCGAATTGTCGTATTGACTGGTGTCAGCTCAGATCAGCCTGATTTGACAGAGATATGGAGATTGTGGGGCGCAGGTCATGGAGAGCCGAGAAGACCTCGATAAAATCAGAGTGCTCACGGATAAGGATCAGCAGATTAAGCCGCGTTGTAGATGATTCGTAGTCATATTCCACATACACACGTGAGAGATGGATATTGTAACGTGCAAGCACATCGCGATACGGCTCTATTGATTTCACGATTCCTTTGACTTTCAGCCGGATTGTTCGCGCTTCATTCCCAACGTTGACCCGATGTTCGATCTGTTCGAGAATCGTCAGCACGAAAAGCACCAGCAGCGTAGCCACGAATGCGATCAGGTAAAGGCCACACCCTACAGCCATGCCTATCGTGGCGATAATCCATATGCCGGCGGCGGTGGTCAGACCGCGGACCGAGCCTTTCATCTGGATTATTGTGCCGGCGCCAAGGAAACCGATACCTGACAAAACCTGAGCCGCGATGCGGCTCGGATCGCCACGCAGCAGTCCGACCGTTTCCTGGCAGACGTAAATTGAAAGCATCATGGCAATACAGGCTCCCATCGAGATGAGCGAGAATGTGCGCACCCCGGCCATCTGCCCTTTGCGCTTACGCTCGATCCCGATCAGGCTGCCAAGTAGCAGACTGGCCACTATGCGAAGAATCGCTGTCAGAGGGGTCAGTTCTACATTGTCTATCGATTGCCAGAAATGCTCCATCTCCCCTATTATTTTTTCAATGTGAAGTGGCGTGAGCTGAGACGATAGCCGTCAGTGAACAGTTCCACGGTATAGTCTCCGGGGGTCAGAGTTGTGTTCACATCCCAGTAAATCTTGATTCCGGCAATCTCATCGCCGGCATATTCGATGCTCTTGCGTGCACTGCACGGCACTGATTTGCCTTCGAACGAGAACGAACCGGCACCACCGAGCAACTGACCTTCCGGATTCACGATGCGCAGATAGATAACTTTCTCCCCTACAGGAGTGGAGTTGTTCTGGGGTATAGTAAATGTCACCATCAGCTGCTTGGCCTTGGTCACGTTTTTCTCAACTTTGCCGTTTTTCTTAAGTGCCGTAAGAGTCACACCCGTGACATTGAGCTTTTCGGCGAGTGTCATACGCTCGCTGAGAGTCTCATTGTTGCGAGTGACCTCCTGCACCTGCGATGACAGGCGCTGGTTCTGATCCTTGATCTCCTGATTTTCAGCGCGCAGACCGGCGTTTTCCTTATTCAGTGAGTCAATCTGAGCTATGTAGTGACGGAGAAGCCCCTTGAGTGTTGAGATCTCGTTCTGAAGTTCATTGATACGGGCCTGAGACTTTACTTTCTCGCTCTTAAGCTCTTTCATGAGCTCTTCAACCTTGGCTTTGGCTGCGGTATATTTAGCAAGAATGGTATCGTTGGCCAGACGCTGGGCCTGGTCTTCATACTGCTGAAACTCGGCATTAAGCATATCAAACTCACTGGAGAGCTGAAGCTGCTCGTTCTGAAGCTGCAGTTCTTCATTCTGAAGACGGGCTTCATTCACTTCTGATTTGAGAGAAGCCACCTGTGTGACCCCAAACCCTACGGCGATAAGCAAAAGAACTGCCAGGACTATGATCAGAATGATCATCGGCGACATCTTACCTTTCATATTGCTGTCTATAAAATTTTTATACTTGTTTTTAAGAGGTTCTCCTTTGAAATTTTGCAAAATTACTAAACCCTTGCTAAAAAAACAAATCCAAATTCCAACCCGCATCTAAAATGGTGGCCGCCAGACAGTCTGCCAAAACGAAATCCCCGGCATATGCAGCCAAAGCCACACATGCCAGGGACAATATGAGTTTGTGATCAGCCTGTCAGAACGGAATATTCATGCCCAAATTAACGTTAGCGTTTGAATTGAGGGGAACACCCTGCTTTGCAAGTTTGCAGGGAGTGCGGTCAGAAGCGACAAACAGATTAAAGCCCGGAACTTTCAGGTTGACTATCCAGCCGAATGACGCGCCGAAAGTACCAACACCGAAATTGACACCTGCTGAAAGATATTTTACCGGCTCTACATTTGCTGACAGACGGAAGTCAGTCCAGGTGAACGGACCGTTGACACGGGTTGTGTTCAGAAATCCGAACTTTGCACGACGGTAGACCGGAAGAGTGTACTGGGCGCCGATATTCATCGTAGCACCAATGCCAGAAGTACGACTGCCAGTGTCGCCAAGGTCTTCGAGCTGATAAAGCATAGAAAGATTATCCTTGAACTCGTCCCATGAGTCATTGTTGTCGACATTGAATGTGTATTCGTCTGTGACTACCTGCTGATTGCCATTGGTCGAGGCCACATGGTTGTTGTTCCAGGAGATGAAGCCGAGATCAAGAAGCGATGCCGAGAACTCCCAGTCATCGTTGAGCCGATAGACGGCACCGAGGTCTACAGCCGCACCATAGCCGCTGACAGGCGAGAAATCCTCGACCTCAACGCCGTTGACATAATCGCGGTGAGTATCTTCATTGTATTTTGTCTTATATTTCAGATTCTTGAGGCTTCCATGCAGTTCGGCATCGACATTGGCCACCCAGGTATCCTCGCGCAACTGAAGTTTGGCAGAATTGATATTGGTCTCTACAGAGCCGACGCCCACAAGAAGTTTGAGAGTAGCTCCTACGCGGAGTTTTTCATTGATCTGACGAGAGTGACCGAGTGCGATTTCAGCCCATCCGGCTCCGCGCACATTGAGATCTGAAAGATCATAGGTGGAGTTTTCGACACCTTGTTTTGCCAGACGGAATATATCTTTCGGCAGAGCCACGCCTACATCGGCACGGGCATTCACGCTCACTGTGTTGTAGCCACCGAGGCCGCTGAATCCGAACGCAATTACAGTCTCACGCAGACTTACACCAAGGCGGCTCTTGTCTTTGAGCCCGTCAAGCACTTTCGAGGCGCTCACTTCCGGGTTAAGGAAAGTGGTGGTCTGACCGTTGACGTTATAGAGTATGTGGTTGATACCGATTGTTCCGTTAGTGGCTACATTAAGGTTGCCGATTCCGGGCATAGCCACAAAACCGTGACCCTCATTGCCGAACGCCGGGTTTGACTGGAAACGATAGAGGTAATTGTCATCAAAATATCCCGACTGAAGATTCTGGGCATAAAGGCCTGCGGGAAACAGGGCTATAACCGCAGCCATCCCCCATCCGGCCAGATTTTTTATATTGGATTTCATTTCTTACTATGTTTTTAAGGGTATGGTTGAGGTTAAAGTTCGTCAATATAGAAGCCTGAAACAGTTGCTTTGATGCCTGTCAGCTTTATAGTGTCATCCGGACGGAGAGTGACACCGTCTTTTGTCACTACGGCTGTAGCGAAATAGCGGACACCGTCAAGGCCAGTTATCGTTCCTGTGCTTTCGAGTTCTATGGAGGATGTCTCGCCGGCTCTCACTGTAATACTGCCGAGGCCCACAGGTTTGCCAGTGGCGAGATCCTTACACTGATTTCCCTGCTCATCAACCGGATATCCGGACAGAACAATATCGAATGGCAGAGAGTTTGACACTGTGGCACCTAACTTGAGTTTCTCAATTGTAACCTTGTCAAGAGTCTCGTCACTCCAGCCGTCAGTCACTTCGTCATAAACGATTTTTGAATTTACGCCAAGATTTAGCGGCGCATAGAACTTATAAACACCCTCAAGCTTCTGAAGTGTCTGGGGAACAGCAAAGTTGGAAACCTTGCCAGGGCCCACTTTCGGATCATCAAACGACACTTCGATAGTTGAAGGAAGACCGTTGCCGCTGAGCACATTGCCAAGCCCTTGATAGCGCACCGGAACAGCATTGGCAAAACCTTCGAACGAACCTGCGGCCGAGGGATCGGGTGCAAGACAGAATTTGTAAGGTCCGGCAATGCCCGCATTATGGCCTATATTGATCAACTCGCCTGCATCAAGAGAATAAAGCTTGCGGCTACCGTCTTCACGACATGCGGTAAGGGTAAGGCCGCTGCTTGCATCTAGGCTGTAGCCTGCAAGGGGGTTGTTGATCGAAAGATAGAGCTGAGGGTTGGCCATAGTGATATTGGTCTCGTCCTGACGCAGAAGATCAGGCAGATCATTGAGCGCTACGGGATCGACGTTGAAATCGCTGATGCTATAACAGATCTCACCGTCAACAGCATTCACTGTTATGTCAGATCCGACAGAAGAAAGAGTCAGAGTGGTCTGAGTCGGGACTGAAGATATGTTATTGTTTGTCACGGCAACCACATATCCGTCCTCAACCCCGATGCTTCCGCGGATGGTGAGAGTTCCGGGATTCTTACCGGAAGTATCCGGGACAAAAGAATAGAGACCCTGACCAGCAAGTTTTGCAAAGTCAATTTCATCCACCCGGATGGTTACCTTATGGCTCATGACACCTGAACTGAGGTTGATGTCAGACAGATGTATGATTCCGTTATCTGAAACGTAGTCCGGCGTATGAAGACCGACAGGAAGTTTCAGATATAGATTGCGGAATGCCACTGATTTGAATGCTTTTCCACTATTAAGCACACTAAGGGTGATATCAATGGTCCAGTCGACAGCGATCTTTGACAACGAACGGATGCTTTTGTCGACAGTTGCTGACGTATAGGTAAACGATGTATTGAAGCCTTCTATACTATAAGTAAAACTCTGCTCCCCGATGCCCAGCGGAGGGATAACGATGTCGGTATTTCCGTTGACAAGAGAAATTGTGGTTGATGCGTCAGGGATGAACGGACGGGCAAGCGAGACAGGATTGACCTTGAGGTCTTCAGATTTGAATTCTCCATCGACAAGCACTGCATATATGCCGTCGACTTCCTTGACCACACTTTCGTCATCAAGATCAAACACATTTGACAGAGTTATCTCGTCAAGATTGACAGGAACAACAAGATTGTTCACCTTGATCTCGGCGGTTGTGTCAATGTCCGAGAGGTCGTAATTGTCATCAATACATGCGGTCAATGGCATAGATGCCACGGCAACGGCAGTCAATGACAGTCGTGAAAGGGATTTGTACATATGTCTAAAATAATGATTGGTGTCATTTAAATCCATATATGACATCCATGCAAAATCTTGTGTTTAACCGGTTATCAGGCCGATGCAATAATATCAGATAAAGAATCCACTCTGCAATCGGAGTAAAGTCAACAAAAAAATCAGTTAAATCAGTCACTTGGACTTTGCCGGATATTATATTGTGTGTGAATTATCGGAAAAGTGGTGCAAAAATACAAATTTTCACAATACCCAACAATATTTTTCGCAATTAAATATTAAACTGTATGTTTTTATCGCTCCCGGCGGGTTAAGCAGCCTGCGCTGACTGCGATTTTAAGCCTTCGGCTTGGTTATTTGAGCAGGGAAATGTAATTTTGTACACTAATATGCGTAGAAAATCGCAAATCCTGATGACCATTGTCTCGCTGTGTGCTCTCACTACCTTGTGGAGTTGCAGTGCGACCCGTCATGTGCCACGCGGCAAATACATGCTTGACGATGTCAGCATTGAGATTTCCGGCGATAAATCCGTAAGTAGCCATGATCTGATAAACTATTTGAAACAGTCGCCGAACCATGAGGTGTTAGGCTTCTGGAAACTCCAGTTAGGCACCTATAACCTGTCAGGCAAAGACTCGACAAAATGGTATAACCGCTGGGTGCGTCGCATGGGGCAGGCTCCGGTCATATATTCTCAATCGCTTACCGACGCATCTGTAAGGCAACTCAGGCTCGCTCTTGTGAACCGTGGCTATCTTGAAGCAGAAGTAACTGCTGACACCATGATGATGCCGGCTGAAAAGAAAATCAAGGTCGCCTATAAAATTAACACCGGTGAGCCCAGACGCATTGCGATTATTCGCCATGAAATTCCCGATTCAGCAGTCAGAAAACTGATTCTTGCCGACTCCGCCCAGTTCTCAATCCATCCCGGCGATCGCTTTGACCGCGACAATCTTGATTCCGAACGCGCACTTATCACCCAAAGGCTCCGCGAGCACGGATATTATTCCTTCAACAAGGAATATATCACTTTCTATGCCGATACATCTGAATTCAATAAGGATGTAGATCTCACCCTTACAGTCCGGGCTCCCAGAAACTCAGCCAACAAACCACAGCCAGCCGACAGCACGACAAATCACAATATATATTATATAAACAAGGTATATTTCGTCACAAGCAATTCCGGCTACAACTCATCATCAGATATCGCAGGTGACACTGTTGTCTATAAAGACATCACTGTCATCTACGGCAAAGACCATTATCTGAAACCGGGAATCCTACAGCAAAAATGCTTTATAACTCCCGGCAGCCTCTACCGGGCCTCGGATGTAGACCGTACATACGAAGCCCTCGCCAGGCTAGGCATACTGAAATCAATAAACATCGAATTAGTTCCGACCGGGAGCGAAAACGGGCGGCATGAACTGGATGCCTACATCCTGCTTGCACGAAACAAAAAACAGTCAGTCACATTCGACGTCGAAGGCACAAACTCGGAAGGTGATTTCGGCTTCGGGCTTGGAGCCACATACCAGCACCGCAATCTCGCCAAGGGATCTCAGCTTCTGACAGCCCGCCTGCGCATGAATTACGAAAGCCTTTCAGGCAAGTTCAACGGCCTGATCAACGACCGTTACACAGAATATGCAGGAGAAATCGGCATTACCTTCCCGAAATTTGAATTCCCCTTCGCCTCTCAGAGCGTCAAACACAAACTCAATGTCGACACAGAGTTCGCCCTCTCATTCAATTATCAGGAACGGCCGGAATACACCCGAATAATAGCCGGCGCAGCATGGAAATACAAATGGGTAAACCGCAACAACACGCGACGCCACAATTTCGACCTGATAGACATCAATTACGTCTATCTGCCTGAAAGCACTCTTGACTTTCTTGACCAGATAGCCCCTGACAATCCACTGCTGCGCTACAGCTATGAGGACCATTTCATCATGAGCATGGCATACCGCTATTATTACACCAACAAGAGGATACCGTCGTCTCTGCTGCGAAAATACACTCTCCAGCCGAGAGTCTACACCCTCCGTGCTTCTGTAGAAACCGCCGGCAACCTCCTTTATGCCATCTCATCACTCTCAAACGCAAGGAAAGACAACGGTTCCTACAATGTGTTCGGCATAAACTATTCCCAATATGTAAAAGGAGAGGTGGACTATGCTATCACCCGCAACTTCAACCAGCGCCACTCACTCGCATTCCACGCCGGAGCCGGCATTGGTGTGCCTTACGGCAATTCGACAGTCCTGCCATTCGAAAAACGCTTCTATGCAGGAGGAGCCAACGGCGTCAGAGGATGGGGAGTCCGCACACTCGGTCCCGGAAGTTATGACTCACGCAATTCAGTGACTGACTTCATCAACCAGTGTGGTGACATCCGCCTTGATCTGAGTCTCGAATACCGTTCCAAACTTTTCTGGGTAATTGAAGGTGGAGTCTTTGTAGATGCCGGAAACATATGGACAATACGCAACTACGAAAACCAGCCGGGAGGCATGTTCCATCTCGACACATTCTGGAAACAGATCGCTGCCGCTTATGGCTTAGGCCTGCGCTTCGACTTCACTTACTTCCTCTTGCGCCTTGACCTCGGCATGAAAGCCCACAACCCCGCAACCGGCCAGGAACGATGGCCCATAGTCCACCCGAACTGGCACCGTGACGCCACATTCCATTTTGCCGTAGGCTATCCATTCTGACATCTCATTCAACAGACAATTACAAACCGGATAATCCCGGTCAATATCAACATATCACTAAACAGCATGAAACAGCTCGTCATTTTCGATCTCGACGGAACTCTGCTTGACACCATATCCGATCTTGGTGCCGCAACCAATTATGCGCTCAGATCTTTCGGCTACCCAGAACACAATCTCAGTTCATACACAAAATTTGTCGGCAATGGAATCACGCGCCTGATTGAGCGCTCACTGCCGGAAGACGACAAGACACCGGAAACCGTGGCCAAGGTCCTTGAGAAATTCACTGAATATTACAACGAGCACAAAACCGATCTGACCAAACCCTATCCCGGCATCCCTGAACTGCTTAAAGAACTCGAATCAATGGGGCTTAAATTAGCCGTTGCATCAAACAAATACCAGGCAGCAGTCGTGTCTCTGATCCGTCACTATTTCCCTGATATCAACTGGTGTGCTGTAGAAGGCCAGAAAGAAGGCGTGCCGACAAAGCCAGATCCTTCGATTGTTTTTGAGATCCTGGCCAAATGTCCGACCCGAAAGTCGAAAGTATTATACGTGGGTGATTCCGGAGTCGATATGGAGACCGCACGCAGGGCCTGCGTGGATTCATGCGGAGTAAGCTGGGGATTCCGGTCGGTGAAAGAACTGCGCGACCACCACGCCGACAACATTGTCAACACTCCGGATGAAATAATTACTGTTGTCAAGCGCCCAGGTCTGGGACTTGACAGCTGACAGGCACGGCAGCTATCAAAATCAACAAACCGCCACCACTCGACCATTCCTACCGTCATGAGCACAAAATACATATTTCTTGCATGCCTGTTTCTTCTTCTGTCCGTCCGCAGCACCGCGACCACCGAGGAGACTCAGAAACAAATAGCCGACTCTCTCTACATTTGCCTGTCTAAGGCCGAAACCCCGGCAGACTCTCTCTGGATCATGGAAAATCTATATGACGTGCTTCCACGAGCCAATGGCAATCTGCTTGGTCTGGAACTATTCGATGTCGCCAACCGTGCAGGCAACAGCAGCGCCGCTCTCAACATACTCCGCCAACTCGCCAACCGCTATTTGGCTAACGACTCCATGCTGATGGAGCTATATAACAAAACCCTCAGCTATCATGACGGTCCCACTCCGACTGTTGACAGCCCCTACCGCGCATCATCTGACGAGTTGAAAGAGACCCGCACTTTCCTGCGCTTTGCCCGAAACATACATCGGGCCAATCACGCGTCAGAAGCCAAACGGCGTGAATTGCTTCAGGAGTTGATCAATACGCATACACTTAACCAACCTACAGATATATACGATCAGGCTGTATTGCTACACTCCATCTGCACCATGCTCTCGCGCACCGGTTCCGATGCCATGCTGACCCGCTATGTCGATAAGCTTGACACCCTGATCCAGCAGTTGCCGGCATCAGCGATATCACTTCATAACGCCTATTACGTACATGCCGCACTTATCTACAGTCAGGCCAACCAGTTTGAAAAAGCATATCAATGTGACAGAAAGACACTGGAGGCAATCCGCCAATTGGAAAAACAATATAAAGACCGCGGGCGGTATTTCCGCAACTATGACTCTTCTCGCTATGTCATCTATCAGCGGATACTGTCAAACCACACAAAACTGAGTCAGCCCGAATTAGAAAAGTACTATAAGCTCGCCATGCAGCTTGTGGCTAAAAATCCGGAGGTTGCAGAAACAAACAGAAATTACCCCGGCCCACAGATTTTCTACAACATGGCGATCAAGAACTATGCGCAAGCCTTGGAACACATAAAGCACTGCATCAATACACCCTATGTGACTAACAGTTCTTACAGACTCATGCAGCTCCTGCGAAATGAAATCGAGTGCGCCGAAGCTGTCAATGACAAAGAGACACTGCTTGAAGCCTCGCGCCGCTACAACAAGAAGCTCGAATCATATCTGAGCGAACGCCTCGACGAGAAATATAAAGAGCTACAGGTTATTTATGACTCATACGAAATGCGCAACAGTTATGACAAACTCCAACTTGAAAAGCAGAATGCCGAAGCTGAAAGCATGTATATGATAGTTGCGATTGCAGCTGTCGCAATATTCATATTGCTGATCTCCGTAGTGATTCTTTTCAGACTCTATCGCAACAATCGGAAACTCGCCCGCACGCTTGACAAGAGCAACCGCGCACTGAGAGCAGAAAGCAGCCATCTTGAAAAGTCAAAATCAGATCTGCTCAAAGCCCGTGATGAAGCTCAGAAAGCCAATTATATGAAAACCGACTTCATCAAAAACATGAGTTATGAAGTCAAAGCTCCGCTCAAAGCCATCAATGAATACTGCAAATTAATCACAGATTGCTCTGATGCCTCAAACAAGAAATATCTTGAACGCTTCTCTTCACTGGTGGAACTCAACAGCGAACTATTGTCAACAATCATAAATGATGTGCTACATATCTCTGAAATAGACAGCGAGTCCGTACCAGTCCATAACCGCCCGGTCGAACTGCGTCCGCTCTGTACGATGGTGCTTGACGGCGTGCGCCACCGCCTCAGTCCGGACGTAGCCCTCATGTTTGACACAGCTTCGCCTTACATATGTCTGTTTACCGACCCTCAACGCGTCCACCAGATATTACTGAACCTGCTCACTAACGCTGCAAAATTCACTCCGAAAGGAAGCATCACGCTCGCTTACAGCGTTGACAGCGAGAAAGAGACAGTGACATTCAGCGTAACGGATACCGGAATAGGCATAAAGGCCGATAAGAAAGATTTGATCTTCGAACGCTTCGTAAAACTCGACAAAGAGACACAAGGAGCAGGGCTTGGCCTGACCATCTCGCGCTTGCTTGCAAGAATACTTGGAGGTGACGTCATTCTGGACACAACTTACACCAAAGGCGCCCGCTTCCTGCTGATTTTACCAAAAAATAAAATCCTGAAAATACAATAAATGATATTTAGCGTTTCGCAAGACTGAAAATCCGTCATTTTTTTGTAATTTTGCAACCATTATGGCAGAATTCAAGAGACATTCACGTTTTCTCACAGAACTTGATCCGGCGGTTGTCGACCGGGTCAAACAATTCGTATTGGCCACTCGCAACATTGTCATCACCTGTCACGTAAGCCCTGATGGAGATGCCTTAGGCTCGTCATGCGCACTTTGGTTCATCCTAAAGGCCCTTGGGAAAAACGCAACTGTAGTCACAGCTGACTGCGCTCCGCGAAGCCTGCAATTCCTGCCCGGCGTACGCGAAATAGTTGCCGCTACCCGCAACGGTGACCGCGTCCATGACCTGATTGCCGATGCCGACCTCATATTCTGTCTTGACTTCAATGACATTACACGGGTCGACCGATTGTCTGATGCCATAAGCAAATCTCCGGCAAAAAAGGTTGTGATCGACCACCATCTTGATCCCCGGATAGAAGGTGAGATAGTAATTTCACGCCCTGAAATATCTTCGACTTCAGCCCTGCTTTATATCTTCATGTGGCAAGCAGGCTGGACACGTCATCTCACCAGAAACTCGGCCGCTTGCATCTATACCGGCATGATGACCGATACCGGCAATTTCTCCTACAATTCAAATGATCCCGATCTATATCTCATCATCCATGACCTGATGCGCAAAGGGATTGACAAAGACAATCTCTATAAACTTGTGATGAACACATCATCCGAATCAAGGATCAGGATCATGGGGTTTGCACAATACCGCATGCAGATTCTCCAGCCACACCGGGCCGCTGTAATCATGCTCAGCGAGGATGAGTTGAAAGAA
The DNA here is from genome assembly GCF_003024805.1 of Duncaniella muris. Lineage (GTDB taxonomy): Bacteria > Bacteroidota > Bacteroidia > Bacteroidales > Muribaculaceae > Duncaniella > Duncaniella muris. The sequence continues at coordinate 91,060 of NZ_PUEC01000005.1, read as the reverse complement.
TTCGGCTATTCAAAAGGAGATACCGAAGGACTTGTAAATATCCCGCTTTCAATGCCTGAGGTCACCTACTCCGTGTTTCTGCGCGAAGATGCAAAAAATTGCGTGAAAGTTTCAATGCGCAGCAAAGGTGAGTTTTCAGTCAGCCGCATCTGCGAAGAGCATTTCGGAGGCGGAGGGCACACAAATGCCGCCGGAGGCGAATTTAACGGACCTCTTGACAAGGCACTTCAGAAACTACTTGAAATTATTCCAACTTACGACAAATATCTTCAATGAAAAAGTTAATTTTCCCCATATTCGCCATTATCGCACTTGCATTTCTGACAAGTTCCTGCGATGATTCAAAAAGTTATGCAGAACTTCTCGCTGATGAAAATTATGTAGTCAACGACTTTCTGGTACGTCACCACGTGGTCAATTACGTTCCTTCTGATTCAGTTTTCATTTCCCGCCGTGACATCGCAGAAAAAATGTATGAGGAATCAGGCCAGACAGCAGCTGACGAAGCCGCTTACGAACAGGCCATCGTAGAGATAATGGCTTCTCTTGAAAAAGATCCGTCAAAAGACGCTCCTTATTATCGGATCGACGATGACTCAAACGTCTACATGCAGGTCATTTCTGTCGGTACCGATGAAAAACCAAAGAAAAACGACCGCGTCTACTTCCGCTTTACCAGATACAATCTGTTCTACTATGTGGTCGGAGCTGACAACACACTAATCGGCTCCGGCAATGCGGACTCGATGAATTCCCAGTCGACATTTTTCCTTTTCGAAAATACAAGTGTGAGCGAGTCTACCCAATACGGAACAGGCATCCAGCGCCCGCTCTATTTCCTTGGCTACAACTCAAAGGTGAACATCGTAATCAAATCGCAAGCCGGTCCGGAAACCGATATGTCATACGTTGTCCCTTACCTCTACACTATCACTTATTATAAATCAATGATCTAATAGCACTCATGTCACTCATCAAGAGCATTTCAGGAATCCGCGGTACAATCGGAGGAGCTCCCGGCACCGGCCTCTCTCCACTTGACATTGTAAAATTCACCGCCGCTTACGCAACATTCATCGCAGCAAACACAAGCCGCACAAACCGCACTATCGTAGTCGGCCGCGACGCCCGCCTCAGTGGCAAAATGGTCAATGACATAGTTGTCGGCACTCTGACCGCAATGGGTTTCGATGTGATCAACATCGGTCCGGCCTCCACCCCGACAACTGAAATCGCGGTTGTCGCAGAAAAAGCCTGCGGCGGAATAATTCTTACCGCAAGCCACAATCCCAAACAGTGGAACGCGCTGAAACTTCTCAATGAAAACGGAGAATTTCTGAATGACGCGCAAGGCAAAGAGGTGCTCCGCATAGCTGAAGAGGAAGCCTATACTTTCGCGGAAGTCGATGACCTCGGCCATGAATACACCAACAATACATATAATCTTCGCCATATAGAGCAGGTGCTTGCACTTGATCTTGTTGATGTGGAGGCTATCCGCAAAGCTAACTTTACAGTGGCTGTTGACGCTGTCAACTCCGTAGGTGGTGTGGTTATTCCCCAGCTACTCCGCGCACTCGGAGTGAAAAACATTGTTGAACTCAACTGTGAGCCCAACGGCAAATTTGCCCACACACCGGAACCCATACCTCAGAATCTGACTGAGATCTCAGGACTGATGGCCAAAGGTGTGGCTGACGTAGGTTTCGTTGTCGATCCTGACGTGGACCGTCTTGCAATTGTCATGGAGAACGGAGAAATGTTTGTCGAAGAATACACTCTTGTCTCGATAGCTGACTATGTGCTCGCCCACACGCCGGGTTCAACAGTCTCCAATCTCAGTTCTTCAAGAGCATTACGCGATGTCACACACCGTCACGGATGTGAATATTCCGCAGCGGCAGTCGGAGAGGTCAATGTAACTACAAAGATGAAAGAGACAGGCGCTGTCATCGGCGGCGAAGGCAACGGCGGTGTCATCTATCCCGCAGCACACTATGGCCGTGACGCATTGGTAGGCGTAGCCCTCTTCCTTACCCTCCTTGCCAAAAGCGGCAAGAAGGTGAGCGAACTTAAGAAGACTTACCCGGCTTATGAGATCGCCAAAAACAAAATGGAACTCACGCCGGAAATCAACGTCGATGCAATCCTTGCAGCTGTCAAGGAAAAATTCGCAGGCGAGCAGATCACTGATATTGACGGCGTGAAGATCGACTTTGAGGATTCGTGGGTTCACCTTCGCAAGTCCAATACCGAACCTATCATCCGCATCTATAGTGAAGCTGCCACAATGGCTGAGGCAGACGCTCTTGCACAGAAGATCAAAGATGTAATCGCTTCAATGATCTGACAAAGCAAAATTTCGATAAATAACTGATAGTACAGACGGCTGCGTATTCCGATTTGGGAACGCAGCCGTCTGTTTATTTCAGATCTGCCGGAAATAACCGCATTTTAGGGAATTGCACATTTCAACGCCCTCTTTACTCCCTCAGGGGCGCACTTGACCGTTACCGTTGATCATATAACGATAAGTTGTGATTTCCCGCAATCCCATAGGTCCGCGCGGTCCGAGTTTCTGGGTACTGATGCCGATTTCAGCCCCAAGCCCGAACTGCGCGCCGTCAGTAAAACTGGTCGGGGCATTGACGTAGACACATGCTGCATCGACCTCCTGCTGAAATCTGTCGGCCACAGAGCCGTCATCCGTTATTATACATTCACTATGCCCGGACCCATAGACGGCAATATGCCTGATCGCCTCATTGAGATCAGCAACAGTTTTCACACCCATTTTATAATCCATCCACTCGGTCGCATAAGTATCACAGCCGGCCGGAGACAGCAAGGATTCGGGATAGGATCCGCGCAAAACAGACATTGATTCGGCATCGGCATATATATGCACATTCTTCAATGCAAGGCGCTCACACAAAACCGGAAGATCTGAAAGACGGTCTCGGTGGATAATCAAAGTGTCAAGCGCATTGCACACGCTCACACGGCGCGTCTTGGCGTTGGCTATTATATCACATCCCATTTTCAGGTCACCGGATTTATCAAAATACGCACTGACCACCCCTGCTCCGGTCTCAATCACAGGCACACGCGCGTTGTCACGGACAAAATCTATAAGCCGGCGGCCTCCGCGTGGAATACAGACATCCACATAGCCGACAGCATTCAGCAACACGCCGGTAGCATCATGAGTAGAAGGAAGAAGCGAGATTATATCGGGGGAAATGTTATTGCCAGAAAGCACCCGACGGATCAGTGAGACTATTGCTTCATTTGAATTTTCTGCATCACGCCCCCCTTTAAGCACACAGGCATTCCCACTTTTAAAACACAGAGAGAACACGTCAAATGTGACATTTGGCCTGGCTTCATAGATCACGCCTATCACTCCGAACGGCACACGCACACGCCGTATCAGCAACCCGTTCGGTAGGGTACGTCTCTCGATTTCCTCGCCAAGCGGAGATGAGAGTGACGCAACATTCCGCATATCTGACGCTATGGAACCGAGTCTTTCAGGACTAAGCTGCAGGCGGTCATAGAGAGGATTTGTTCTGTCCATACGGTCAAGGTCTTTCTGATTGGCGGCAAGAAGCAGTTCCTGACACTCTTCGATCTCACCTGCAATCTTGCATAGGATTTCAGACCGTTCCCAGTCAGTCAGTGACGGAATTGTCCGCGATGCATCTTTCACCCGGCGGAATATTTCATTATAATCTTCTGTCATAAGCACCTATTATGTAAACTATGAGACGGAATCCGGATATCAGTCCGCTCATTCAATAAAAAGATAGTCATAATGCACAAGCGGTCTGCCACCACGGCGGCCTGCCATTTTCTTTGCATCGGCACCTGAAACGGCGGCACGTCCATAGCCTATTGTTTCACCGGCTTCAGTCAGCAAGGTCACAATGTCGCCCTCCTCCCAGTCACCGTCAGCCGACACAGCTCCGACAGGAAGCAGGCTGACAGCCTTGTCGCTCCGAAGAATTGAGGCAGCCTTGTCATCAACCCGGATAACACCTTTGGCAAAACTTCCGCTATGGGCTATCCAGCGCTTGATATTGCTGACGGTCTGCGGGCAAGCTTCAAACTCGGTGTGGGGAACAGTCTGCGGACGGCAGATCAGATCCACAAGCACATCCGCTCTGTCTCCACGTGCTATATAAACCGTGACACCCTCTTCGGAAAGTTTACGGGCTATGCCACACTTTGTCCCCATGCCGCCACGGCCAAAACCACTTTTAGAGGATACGACACAGGAACTTAGATCTGTTCCGGCAGCAACCTTTTCAATTAGTCTGGATGCAGGATCTGAAGGTGAGCCGTCATAGATGCCATCAACATTAGATAAAATTATCAACACGTCAGCACCCATCATCGCCGCAATCAGCCCCGAAAGTTCGTCATTGTCTGTAAACATCAGTTCTGTCAGAGAAGCCGTGTCATTTTCATTGACAATCGGTATGACTCCGTTTTCCAACATTGTCTGCATACATGCGCGCTGGTTGAGATATGACTCACGCGAGCCGAAATTTTCCTTTTGCGTGAGCACCTGCCCCACCACATAGCCATATTCCGAAAAAAGGCTGTTGTAAAGATTTATCAAACGTATCTGCCCTATCGAGGAATAAAGCTGACGCTGGGCCACAGCATCGAGTTGTCGCTGCGGTTTCAGAACCCCGCGGCCACAGGCCACTGCTCCACTCGAAACGAGTATGACCTCATGGCCGAGACCACGCAAGGCCGCGATCTGGTCAACGAGCGACGAGAGGTTTGTGACATTCGGTTTGCCGTCTGAGCGGGTCAGCACGTTGCTTCCAACCTTGACCACAATCCGGCGCGAATCTGCAATATCGTTATTCATTGAATCTGATGCTTTTCTTTTTTCACTTCACGCAGGCTTTCAGCCCTCTGACCACAGAAGATGTGAATCCGGCATGTTCCATTTCATTCAGTCCGCGGATTGTCAGTCCACCGGGAGTGGTGACTTTGTCAATCTCACTCTCCGGATGTGAACCGGGGCGCTGGAGCAAGGCCACCGCCCCCTTGAGTGTCTCAAGGACAATCTGCTGCGCCTGTGAAGCTTTAAAACCGAGTTCTACCCCGCCTTCAACAGACGCTCTGACATAGCGCATGGCATAAGCGATGCCGCATGAAGCCAAAGCTGTCGCCGCAGGCAGATGAGCCTCGTCAATCACCATTGAAGTGCCAAGACTATTGAATATGCCTTCCACTGCGCTTACCGATGCTTCACCGGCATTAACCGGAACTATAAAGGTCATTGACGATCCAACTTCCATTGCAGTATTCGGCATGACAATCATAAGTTGAGGCAATTCGGAATCTTTCAAAAACCATTCACACAATTGCCGCCCTGGCACACCTGCCACAATTGCCGCTACAGTCTGACGGCTATAATCAAGAACAGGTCTGATTTCTGCGATGACCGACTCAATTATCCACGGCTTTACCGCAAGGATCACAATATCCGCATCGCGCACAGCCACTGTGTTGTCTGACGTAACCGCAATGCCCATTTCCTTTAACGGTTTCAGATGACCGGCCGAAGGGTTTGACACCGTAATTTTATAATCACATCCGGCGGCACATAGTCCAGAAGCTACAGCTCCACCCATTGCACCGGCACCTATTACAGCGATTTTCATATTGAAATGTATTTTTAGAAGTTGTAAAAAACAACCTTTAACGTTAAGGACTCTGGAGCAGATCCGACGAGGTCGTATCTCGACAATCAAGACATGCCACTGACCGGCACATCCATAATGCAAAAGTAAATAATATTGGTGAAAGCACAAATATTTTTGGCCGGACATTATCAGTTGAATGGAAAATTTTGATTAACTTTGCACGCAATAAATTCTAATCGTTATATGTCATTTATTGCTGATCGAGTAAAAATGGACGGACTGACATTCGATGATGTCCTCCTTATTCCGGCTTATTCGGAAGTGCTTCCGCGCGAAGTGAACCTTTCCACCCGATTTTCCCGCAACATTACGCTGAACGTACCCCTTGTGTCGGCCGCTATGGACACCGTCACCGAGGCAGCCTTGGCTATTGCCATCGCACGTGAAGGCGGCATCGGTGTCATCCACAAGAATATGTCGATCGCCGAGCAGGCTCGTCAGGTCCACGCTGTCAAACGTGCTGAAAACGGCATGATCTACGACCCTGTTACCATTCGTCGAGGCAGCACTGTCGCTGATGCCCTCAACATGATGAAAGAGTATCATATCGGCGGAATTCCTGTTGTCGACGAAGACCGCAAACTTGTCGGCATTGTCACCAACCGCGATCTCCGCTTCGAGCAGAATCCTCTTCGCCCGATAGACGAGGTCATGACTAAAGACGATCTGGTTGTGACCAACCAGTCAACCAACCTTGAAGAAGCTGCCCGCATACTTCAGCAGCATAAGATCGAAAAACTCCCGGTGGTCGACTCAGACAACCGCCTTGTCGGTCTTGTTACCTATAAAGACATTACCAAAGCCAAAGACAAGCCCAATGCCTGCAAAGACAAACTCGGCCGTCTGCGCGTTGCCGCAGGTGTAGGCGTGACCGGTGACTCTATGGACCGTGTTGATGCTCTTGTTGAGGCCGGAGTAGATGCTATCGTCATTGACACAGCCCACGGCCACAGCCGCGGAGTAGTAGGAGTACTTAAAGCTGTCAAAGAGAAATATCCGCACATTGATGTAGTTGTAGGCAATATCGCAACAGGCGATGCCGCCAAATATCTTGTAGAGAATGGCGCCGATGGCGTGAAAGTAGGCATCGGTCCGGGCTCTATCTGCACCACCCGCGTAATAGCCGGTGTAGGTGTGCCTCAGCTCAGCGCTGTTTATGATGTAGCGAAAGCTCTCAAGGGCACAGGCGTTCCCCTGATCGCCGACGGCGGCATCCGCTACTCAGGCGATATTGTAAAAGCATTGGCCGCAGGCGCCTATAGCGTAATGCTTGGCGGAATGCTTGCCGGCGTTGAGGAATCGCCCGGCGACACGATCATATACAACGGCCGTAAATACAAATCATATCGCGGCATGGGCTCGCTCGAAGCTATGGAAAAGGGCTCGAAAGACCGTTACTTCCAAGCAAACGAAACAGATGCAAAGAAGCTCGTGCCGGAAGGCATTGCAGCACGTGTGCCATACAAAGGCCTGCTCTACGAAGTTGTCTATCAGATGCTCGGAGGTCTGCGTGCAGGTATGGGTTATTGCGGAGCGCCTGACATCGAACGTCTCCACGAAGCCAAATTCACCCGCATCACAAATGCAGGTGTGGCAGAAAGCCATCCCCACGATGTGGCTATAACATCCGAAGCCCCCAACTATAGCGCATCGGCAAGATAAACGACATCATCCTTGCAAAAACAGCACTCCGGCATTAGGTTTATAGATCCTTTTGCCGGAGTTTTTTTAGGCCAGGCCAACCTCCGGATATGCAATAATCACGCCTGATATCCGTTACTTAAAAGTACTATACAATATAACCGGTGCATACTACATAGTATCTGACCTATAATCAAACGCAATGAAAAAAAAGCCATTCATAATTTCAGCTCTGGCTTGTGCTGCGATACTGTCGGCCTCAGCGAGCAAAAACGCAGATCCCGTGCTCATGACGATTAACGGGAAAGATGTCCGGCAAAGCGAATTCGAATATCTGTACCATAAGAATAATCTCCAGCAACTGGCCCCTCAGAGCATTGACGAATACATTGAAATGTTTATCGTCTACAAGCTTAAGGTTGCCGATGCAGAAGCCGCGGGCCTGCATCAGACCGATGCTTTCACCAAAGAATTCAACGGTTATTGCGCGGAGTTGTCGCGTCCGTATCTTCGTGACTCTATTGTTGAAAAACGTCTTATCGAAGAAGCTTATGCCCGTATGGCCACATCTCGTAAAGTCAGCCACATCATGCTCCCCCTTGGCTCGACTTACGATGAAAAAGAGGCAAACAGGATGAAACTCGACAGCATCCGCACAGCGATCGTAAACGGTTCGGCTGATTTCGGAGAAATGGCTGTCAGATATTCATCAGATCGCTCTGCCCGTGTAAACAATGGATCAATGGGCTACATCAATGTCAACAGCTATCCTTATCCATTTGAAAAAACCGCCTGGGAAACTCCGGTAGGTGAAATATCGCCTGTGATAGAAGATGCTCCTTTCGGATTCCATATCATCCGCGTTGAAGATGAACGCCCCAATCCGGGAAAAGTCGAGGCACGCCATATCCTTAAACTGACCAATGGCCTCTCGGAGGAAGAAGGAGCTGCAAAAAAAGCACAGATTGATTCGATTTACAATCTGCTGGCCAGCGGAGGTGATTTTGATGCGATCGCTCGTGCTGAGAGCGAAGACCCCGGATCGGCAGCCAATGGCGGCCGACTCGGATGGTTTGGTCCCGGCGAAATGGTAAAAGAGTTTGAAGACGCAGCGTTCGGTCTTAAAGACGGAGGCATATCCGCTCCATTCAAAACCGCATATGGCTATCACATCGTGCAGACTTTAGCCCATCGCGGCATCGGCTCTCTGGCCGAAGAATCAGAACGCATAAAGGCAGCAATCAGCCGTGACATGCGCTCAGTGATGCCTGAAACCGAACGGCTGACGCAGCTGAAAGCCGAACTTGGAGTCAAGATTGACTCTACAGGCCTCATGCAGGCAAGATCCAGAATGACTGGCGACTCACCTGCCGAGCAACTGAGATCACTTCAGGCTGACAACTCATTGATCGCCACTGTTGGAAAACGCGTCATAAGCATTGGAGATGTCATAAACTATATCCCCTCAAACGTACTGGAAGGAGCAAATGACGCATTCACAGTGTTAAACTCAGGTCTTGAAAACAAGATCAACGAGACAGTTGTAGAGGAAACACGAAAGAACCTTGCGGAAAACAACAGTGAATACCGCAATCTCACAAATGAGTATCGCGATGGCATATTGCTGTTTGAAATCAGCAACCGTAATGTATGGGAGCGCTCAGCTTCCGACACCGAAGGTCTTCAGAAATTTTTCTCAGCCAACCGTGCGAAATATACCTGGGACAAACCTCACTACAAAGGTTATGTCATCTTTACGACAAATGACTCCATCGCCGGCGAAGCGCAGAAATATCTTGCCGCAAATAAGGTAGAAAATGACTCACTTGTATCCGTCATGCGCGCCAACTACGGCAGAAGCATCAAGATTGAAAAAGTGGTCACCGGAAAAGGCGAAAATGCGATCGTCGATAATGTGGCTTTCAATGGCGAACGGCCGGAAGCACCCGGCAAATGGACTGCCTGGTTCGGATATGCCGGCCGCGTGATCGACGCTCCCGAAGAAGCCAATGATGTCCGCGGAACTGTAGCCTCAGACTATCAGCAGCTACTCGAAAGCGAATGGATCAAGGCTCTGAGAAAGAAATACAAGGTGAAGCTTAACAAGAAAGCATTAAAAGCGTTGGGAAATTGATCCCAACGCTTTTTTATTGCTGTTAAACAAGCACAAAACAGGCTTGAATGTATAACACCTATATAAGAGGGCCATTATATATGAATCTCACAAATTTCTCCAGATCCTCTTTCTGACATGCGGTGATAAAATCATATCGTTCCAGGCTTTTTGCCCTTTGGCGTTCATAAAGCACCTTATTTTCAAGCTGGATAATGCGGATTTTGATTTCATCAAGGCTGAAAGGATTGAAATACAACACCGCATCACCACAAACCTCGCTTATTGATGAAAATGGAGATGCCAGGACGGGAACTCCATAGCGCATGGCTTCCAACGGAGGATAGCCGAATCCTTCATTCAGCGAAGGATAAATGAAACAGTAGGCATCGTGATAGAGCTGGTTCAACTCCTCATCACTGACATAGCCTCTAAAATCAAAGAATCCCGCATTTTTGATTTTATATCTAAAGTAATCAGCAGATTTGACGCCGGTAATGACCACACGCTTTCCAGGCAGGCGCCCTTCTGAAAAAAGCTGATCCAAAGCCATAATGGCTCTAAGACAATTTTTTTCCCATCGGTTGGCACTTACAAGGAGATAAAAATCGGGAGCTTCTTTACGGCTGTCTACTAAATCAAGCGATGTTGACGGAGAATAGAACACCGGAATATCCTTCTCGACCGATTCAGGGAAAAACAGATTTACAGATCCTAATGAGTGATTAGAGACAACCGCAAAACGCAAATTAGGCTTGCGTATGAAATTTTCGTTTTTACGATAACGATGACGGCGAATAAATGATGGAGACAATATCTCAAGCAAATTTTTCAACTGCATGGAGAGCTGCATCTTATATCGCCAGAACATTTTTCGGTCCAATGTCAATTCTATAGAGCGAAGATCATGGATGGTCACAACCAGTTCGCAGTTTTCCAGCCTATACAATTCATCCAAAGGCTGTGGCGAATAAAAAATATCAATCCGACGGCTGTCAATCACAGACTGAAAACCGCATTGAGATATATCGACAAGCTCAACAGAATTGTTTTCACAAAGGGCTATCATTTCCGGATTGAGCCAACACCGCGAATCATATGCAACCGTCACATTCCGTCTGAGTTCTATAATCTTCCGCAATACGATCTCACCATATATGCCGCCGCCATGACGCATTGTGCCACTCATAGGTTGAGTTGCGGCCAGATTATAAAGCACTGATTTTTCTTTATCCATAGTTTTCACGGTCAATAGATATTTTACAGTTCACGCTTTTCAACGGTCATTTTTTCACCTCGATGCCATATGAGCGATATTTAAAATTCAGATATCTATTGAGACATCTACCGTATATCGTCCCCAGACGGCCTATGACTATCACGCGCATCAGGAATTTACGCCAACCGGCCAGTGACGGAATATATTTTTTTGCCAATCGGTAATCGTTCATCAAAACGGCATTGTCCACAATATTAAAATATAGGCTGTCGACATATTTCCGATTGCCTATGCCAAGATAGTCATCGCCAAATAATTTCAGTTCCATCATAGCCGCCTGAAGTTTTCTGGAGATAGCCTTTTCATTTGTCCGCAACGTGTTCCAGGTGACACTATCAGAGCGGTTTCTCTCTGCTATCACAATGGTCTTGTTCATGAATACCATCTCCCCTACCTCTCGATAAATCTGCTGGATGATAAGTGATTCATATATCTTCAGTCCCTCGTCAAACGGATATTTTTCAAGTAAATTTCGAGGAATGACATGTATGTAGTCTCCTGCCACTTCACCATTAAGCACATCGCTATAGCCGTATCTAACAATAGCACCCTGTCCATAGCGGCTGTCGAACTCCTCTGTGCGATCATCGCGCGTGAACATAAAATACCGTGCATCATGAAACGATTCTATCGCATTCAGTATGACATCGCAGGCATCTGGTGTAAAATAATCGTCACTGTCAAGTATTACACAATAATCACCCGTCGCTTGGCTGACCGCTGCGTTACGGGCCGCATTTGTGCCTCGGTTCTGATCAAAAAACACGGTCTTCACATGTGGTTTGCCATCAGCGAAAGTCCTGATCAACTCTGCGGTATTGTCTTTTGAGCCGTCATCAACAACCACATGTTCGATATTTCTTCCACAGCCAATCTGTAAAGCGACGCTCTCCAGACACCGGAGAACACAATCGGCTCTATTATAGACGGGGGTGATTACAGACAATTTCATTATGCAATCATTTTTTTACTATACTTTTAAAAAAGACGAACCCTTGAAGCCAGGCATCACTCACACTCAACAAGGCCCGCTGCCACCACGGAGAATCGAGATAAGTCCTTACATAGTATGAGCGGCTCGCCTTTGCTGCCTGGGCTACAATTTTTGACGGCGATTTAGCCATTGTAGCAGCACCCAGATGGACACAGCGCAAGCCGGTGGCTATATAGTTACCAAGCTTAAGTTTCAATAGTTTCCGGTAAAGTATATTTTCCTCATAATAAAGGAATGTCGCCGGATCAAAATTACCTATCGCCGCAAAGACGTCTTTCTTTACAAGCATACAGGATCCAGACGGAAGTTCGATAGGCATGAATTCAGGATAAGGCTCTTCCTTCTTATAAAGCAAAAGTGACTCCCGATAAATTTCGTAGACACTCTTTTTGCACAACCAGTAATACGGAGCCAGGAAATTATTTTTAACCCATGAACCAATGGTTGTATCTTTTCGGGCACAATTCCAGTCGATGCCGGAACCTTTGCCGTTCATAAGTAACGGACTTATGATCGCACAGGCCGGAAGATTGTCCTGAGCCTCCTTCAACGCAGGTATTATATCCTCGATAAAAAGAATATCATTATTCAGGATCATCAGACGGTCAATTTCGTCATCATCTGCGGTCAATGCTATTCCCTTGTTATTGCCTCGCGCGTAACCGTCATTCGACAGACTTGTCAGAAATGTAACATACGGAAGAATGCCGGACACTGCATCGGTCTCCTGTACACACTTATACCCTCCGGCGAAAGCGCCTGACAGGAATGCGTCTATTTCAGGGACAGAAACGCCGTCTGTTGATCCGTTGTCTACTATGACATACTTTACAGGAGCTGTATTATACCGCTCCACGCTCTTTATGCAGGCAATGGTATCAGACGGGTTGTTGTAGTTGAGGATTATTATCGCTGTTTTTTTCATTCGTCCCAAAAACTAAATAAAGGCCGATCATTATACTGATGATCGAGTTATAATAGATAAACACGCCTGATCCGATGCCACAAAGGAAGATAAAAACGAACCAGTAAGTAAGGTACTCTTGCTCAGGAATTTTCCGTTTAAACACGGCTTTGAGTATCAGTATCAGCAAAGCGGCAAATCCTGTCCATCCGAAAAGATAAATGATACCGGCCCAAGCCACATCGGCATATAAATATCCATTGTCCTCGATCGCGTCATCAAATACATTTCCCCAGACACTATTGCCAAATGACGGAGAGCCATTACCGATAATCGGAGTAAGCCCGTTTGTCTGATTTTCAAACGTATAATAACGCCAGGCTCCAATTCTGACATTCTCTTTTTCTTCATTCTCCTCAAGCTGATCACCTGAAAGTTCCAGCATTGTATTATAAGCCGGAATCATCGGCAGGACATATACAACAACAATAATACCGGCCGCAACAACCATAAGTTTTTTTGTCCAGGATGATCTTTTCAGCAGGAACAGAATGCAGAGCACCATTGAATACAAAATAACCTGACGGACCACAGACATGAAAATCATCAGTGTACAAACTCCACAGATCATTATCCATAAATTCTTGCGCCCGCGGCCAAGCAGTAGCTGATTGATACCATAGAACAGAAAAAAGGCCATTATCTCCAAGAAAAACACCGGGACACGCAGCATGCCTCTTGAAGTATCAAGGTTAAATTCCTCCCCGAAAACCACATTAGGGAAACTGAAAAGATTTATGAAATATACCGGCACGGCCAACAGACAACCGATAAACATCCATTTCAGAATAAACCTTTCCGGCAAAGCCAGCTTCAACATTATCCAGAAAAAGAAATATCCTAAGAAATACGGCAGAGTCGACATCAGTGTTACCGAATAAGACTGCGGATGAAAAGCTGTTGCTGAAACAGTTGAAACCGCAATCATCAGCATAAACAGCCAATAGCTCTTCCTAGGATAATCAATCCCCCGGAGTGAGCGGCCGTCAGTCACAGCCAGCAAAGCACACATGCAGATACACAGATAGAACATCAGCTTCGTCAACTGAGGCGAAAAAATCTGCATCGGATTAAAAAATCCGATGCTTGAAAACAGAGTCAGGACAAACAGAGCCTTTTTCATTCCCGACACTTGATTGATTTATTTGCCGGATTTCTCGCCATAGCCGTAGCCATAACCGGCAGCTGTCTTAGTGCCATTGAGCACAACCGACAGTTTCGGCAGACGTTTTCCTGCATAAAGTTTGTTAAGGAAGCCGATCTCCTTGGTCGTGGTATAGTTAGCGCGGGTGACATAGACAGTCGCATCGGCTACACGCACCAGTGAGAATGTGTCGCTTACCATTCCGACCGGAGCGGAGTCTATGATGATGTAATCATAGACTGTCCGGAGTCTGGCAAACAGGTCATCAACCCTTTCAGACTGCAAAAGTTCAGACGGATTCGGAGGAATCGGGCCGGCGACAATTATGTCGAGATTTTTTTCCAGCACATCATGCTGTATTATCGAATCCAATGTGATATTTTCATTGGCGATATATGATGTGAATCCGTCTGTTAAAGACAGTTCAAGATATTCTGCCAGCTTCGGATTGCGGATATCAAGACCCATCAGCAGCACTTTCTTGCCAAGCACCGCAAACGAGGACGCAAGATTTATGGAGATGAACGACTTGCCCTCACCTGAAATGGTAGATGTCAGCAATACTACCTTAGAGCCGGTATTGCCAAGTATAAACTGAAGGTTCGATCTGATAAGTCTGAACAGTTCCGCCACAGATGTGCTTCCACCAACTGATTTCACAACCAGCGGAGAACCGGCATCTGTCTTCTTGCATACTTCACCCAGGACAGGAACCGGAGTGAGGCGCTCAAGTTCGCCGATGGTATCAAACTTATTTTTCAACTTGTCAAACAAGAAGATGAGAACTACCGGAATTATCAGCCCTATGGACAGAGCGATCGCAACGAGTTTCTTTTTCGACAGATTGACCGGCTCAGACAGCGCGTAAGCCTCATCTACAATCTTGGCTCTCGGCATTGAATTAGCCAATGCGATGCTGGTTTCTTCCTGCTTTTTCAAAAGGTAAAGATACAATTCCTCTTTTATTGCCTGCTGGCGTTTTATATTCCCGAACTGACGTTCATATTCAGGAAATTTGCTCAGCTGTGCTTTTGATTCTCCAGCCTGTACCCGAAGATCATGCAGTCTCACTGAGGCATTCTCATAGGCCTTATGAAGTGATTTTTTCAGATTATCTCTCAATGCGGAGATCTGTTCATCCAATTTTTTCAGAATCGCATTTTCGCCACGTGCCGTGTTCTGCAACTGCATTCTCTGAAGAAGCAGCCCGTTATAAGCATCTACCGGTACAGCCGCATTCACATTAAGAGCCGGTATAAGCTGCCATTCATTTCCCGGTTCGTTAATGAAATCACGTGTCATCTCAAGAAGATGGAGCTCAGTCTCGGCATTCATTATCTGTGACTCCAGAGTGGTTGAACGAGACATCCATTTGCTTGCATCCGCACCTACATCAGTCAGCTTATTGCTTCGCTTATAGTGCTCGATATCCTCTTCCGAAAGATTCAGGTCTTTACTTATCGAAGCGAGACGTTCTGCAACAAAATCGGCTGTTTTCTGATCCTTTTTACGCTTTTCATTTATACCGGAAATGTTGTAGTTATCAATTATAGTATTCAGAATCCGCTGTGCATACTGCGAATGTGGGCTATGGACAGCAAACGATATTATATTCGCCCTTTTGCTCGGTATATATATTGATACACTTTCGGCAAGTCCCTCAGCCGAAGCGTCATAGCTACTGAAACCGACCGTCATTTTGACCCCTTTCCCTTTTTTCAGATACTTGGTCTTGTCAAAAACGAAATCGCCATAGGGCGTAGACAGCGTGACCGGGAAAGGCTTATCCTTTACATCTGCTATTACAGTCTTGTCATTAGCTTTGGCTTTTATACTGACCTTATGCTCCTTATTGACTACAACCTTGAAACCGATATAACAGCCAAGTGTGTCGGCTATAGCCGGATCACAGGTCATGACAACCGGAGTCTTGTCAGCAACATCACGATCAAAAACGCGGAATCTCGTTACTGTATAACCGGTATTCAATCCAAGATCCTTTACTGTCTGGCGCAGATTGGAGTGAGAGCGGACCACATTGATTTCATCGTCCACAGAGTTGGTTCCTCCCATCATGTTTCCTGCAGAAAACTGGCTGGCAAGCTCACTCATGGCATTGGACGGGCGGCTGCTGTCTTCATCCGAAATAAGAATATTGGCCACGACCTGATAAACAGGCACTGTAGACAGAGCATAGAAGACGCCGATTCCGCCACAGAGCACTACCGAGATCACAAACCAGTACCAATAACGGCGGCACAACCGGATATAATAACGAAAATCGAATTTTTCAGTTATATTATCGTTGGTCAAATCCATAATTCTAAAAATCAATATCTTATTTAACTGTAAGAGCTATAACCAAAGACGCAATAACAGAGCAGGCACTGACAATAGTAGATGTCACCTGAAGCTTATACGCATTGTTGTTGTTGTATTTCGAATTGTCCTGGCGCACCTTATTCGGAGAGACTACCACAACATCATTCTGCCGGAGGAAATAATACGGAGATGTCATCACATCGCTTTTGTTCAGATTGATATAGTGATATGTGGCCTTGCCGTTTTCCTCGCGTATGACCAATACGTTTGATCGATCACCATATTCTGTCATATCCTGAGCCTGGCCAAGGGCATCAAGAATCGAGACTCTCTCTCCCGGAATTGTTATCGTGCCGGGCATCCTGACTTCACCAAGAACGCTGACTTTGAAATTTACCAGTTCCACTTTTACTATCGGGTCCTTTACCTCTTTCGATATTTCCTCAGTAAGATATCCGGCAAGCTGCTCGGTAGTCATGCCTTCAACATGAATCTGGCCAAGCATCGGAAATTTGATATCTCCGTTGGAATCTACAACATATGTCTGCTGACGCATCTGGCTTGATTCCTGAAGAGATCCTAATTTTGCCGGATTTGCCAGAGGAAGATTATATTGCGCCGTAGCCTCTGGCATGAGTGACGTAACCGAAATGAAAAGCTCGTCATGCGGTTCAAGTTTTATTTTACAATCCTGAAGATTAAACTCTATATCATTGGTTGCCCGTGTATCTTCAAAATAATTCAACGAATCTTTTGATGTTCTGCACGATGTGGCAGCAAGGAGCATGGCTATGCCGATAATTGCGAACTGAGCCTTCATTATATTTTTGATTCTAAGGTTACCGAAAACTAACTGTGAATGTTCTCACACAGCGTATTTACACAATGTGAATATATTGACCCTGCTCTGCAGCAAGCAGACATGGCCTTTATGAATAACGCCCCATGACATGAAATATTGTTTCACACAGAGCCAAATTAACCGCCCGGCAAAAAAACGAGAAAAAAACGAAAAAATGAGAAAAAACAAACGAGACTCAGTACATCTCCTGGCCGAGCAAATTTTCAATCTGAGGCAACAGCGGGATGCATCCATCGTTAATTATTGAAAACACCCTCGGATGTAATATGGTAGGAACATACGAATCCTGCGATGCGATTCTTGCCTCAACCTGCTGTCGGCTGAACGAATTGCGGGCCATCACACGTTCTATGCGCAATTCTGCCGGCGCATCGACACTCCACACATCATCAACCATTACATCAAGTCCGCTCTGATACAGGATTGCAGTTTCCACAAACAGCCGCCCTGAGCCGATGTTTGCCCCGCACCACCTTTTCAGATCCAACCTCACGGCAGCATGCACAATCGCATTTAGCCTGCAAAGGGCTCCGGCATCTCCGAATACAATCTCACTCAGCCGTTCTCGGTTTATACTGCCGTCGGTTCTGACGCAATCTGCATGGATTTCGCTGCATAGAGCCTTTTTTATCTGATCATCTTGATCCATCAGCAACTTTGCCCGGCTGTCACAGTCATACACCGGATAGCCCATCGCGGCAAGAATTTTGCTCACGATGCTTTTCCCGCTCCCTATTCCACCTGTTATCGCTGTCAGCATTCGTTTATGATTTTTACTTCACACTCTCGATAATATATTCCACACTGTCAGGAGCGAAACTGAGATTGTGATACACACTTGGAAGAGCCGAAAGAGTAACCGGCAGTTTTTTGACACTGGAACGCGCCTGTCGATAGTCCACATAAGCTTTGACCGGATAGTCGTCATTATAAGCACTCATCGGCACAAGATAACTGATCTCTATTTTTGACGGGAATGTGATCAGATTCCTGTCATCCGGACGGTTGGTCACCTCAATGGAGATTTTGCGCTTCTTGGAAATCAGCGGTTCGACGGGCACTGTCACTGTAACAACATCCGGAATAATTCTGACTCCGGCTATGGGCTTTACACGGACTTCATAGCGCATCGTGTCACGCAGATCAGACTTGACGATAGGCTCTGTCGACACAAATTTGAGCGTATGTGGCAAATCTTCCACTGAATAAAGAGTCACAGAGTCCACATCTGCATAAACCGGACCTGAAATTATATACTGAAGATTCGGATGGACATCAGCCTGAACATTCAGTTTGACTCTGACGCCCGACTGGGTAGTAAACGGCAGGCGTAATGAATCAGGACGGCATGAAAGTACCTGCACGGCATTGCCGAAATAGTCCCGCAGTTTAGCTTCAAGTTTCGGACGACCGAGCACAAACGAATATCCTTCGATATTTTCTTCCCATTTGAATTTGACGGGCGACATCTTGCCCCAGAAAAAACGGAGCAGTTGCGAATCCTTGCCTTTGACACTGACTCCGATCGAAGCTGGAGCCAGCCCTATCATCGTGACACTGTCAGGCACTTCCTGAATCTCTACCGGCACATCGAAATCACGCTGCACCTCTGCGTCAAGCGACAGAAACACCCAGAACACAAAAGCCACAGCCACAAACAGCAGATAGAGCAAAACATTTTGGCCGCGGCTCGAATGCAGAGCCGCGGTCACTTTTTCGTTTAGTTTTTTTGCCTTTTCGTTCATGGCCTGAGCCGTTGACGTAGTAGTTAGGATGCCAATCTACCGATCGTCTTTACTTACCCTTTTCAGCAGCGTCATTTGCAGCCTGCTGAGCTGAAGGATATACCGATCCTTTGTCAACGGTGATGCGTACGTCACGTGCGATCTCGATTGTGAAAGTAGTGTCATCGATTCCTTTCACCTTACCGTAAATACCGCCGGCTGTAACTACAGCATCGCCGACTTTGAGACCTTCGCGGAATTTCTTGATTTCATTCTGACGCTTCTGCTGGGGGCGGATCATCATGAAATAGAACACTGCGATGAGCGCCACGATCATAAGAATATTTGCCCAGCTGCTGTTCATTGACTGGAGGAGAATTGTGTTAAGCATAAATCTTTTGTTTTATAATTATGAATTCATTTTTATTGAGCCGGAAGGATTCAGGCCTTGATGAGCTTGCCCTCTGACTTGAGATGATTTATCACTGAGTAGAGAATACCGTTGATAAACGCGCCGCTGCGCGGTGTGCTGTAGGCATTTGCGATCTCTATATACTCATTGAGTGTAACTGCGATCGGAATAGCCGGGAAATTCAGAAGCTCGGTGATGGCTGTCACCATGACAACGATGTCCATAAATGCAAGACGCTCTGAGTCCCATCTATGTTCATTCACGAATGAATCAATCAGTTCGCGATACTCCTGACAGTTCTTAACAGCGATTTCAAACAGACGTGCACCGAAGCGGCTGTCTTCATCATCCTTGAACTGCGGAAGGAGCCTGATGTCAGCACCTTCAGTCTTGCTTTGGCCGAATTTGCGGATTGTTTTCAGTACAAACGTACCGACAACATGGAGGTCATCGTTCCAATACACAGACTTCGACTCAAGGACCTCGGCAAGGTCATCACCCGGAAGGATGATATTTTTATAGACCTGACGCCAGAAATCACAATCTTCTTCATAGGTGCTTTCCTCGCGGCGCGCCATATATTCCTTGTAGAGATCACTCTCCATTATTTTGTCAAGAAGACCTCTGACCATGATGGAATCCGCATCCCACGAAAGCTTGTGCTCATCCATGTAGGCGTTGAAATCTTCATTTTCACAGAGAGCCTTGATGAACTTATTGTCAACAAAGCGCATGTTCGGATGAAGATCCTCATCCGTTGGCAGATACTTATGCTTGGCAGCATCCAACCGCTGGTCCTGCATACGTGTGATCTCAACCGAAAGCAGAAGCAGATTGTGATAAAGCTCATATGCCTTGTCAAGCGAATAGTCAAGCGCATGGCGGGCATGGTTGAACAGAGAACGGTTGTCGTTATACTCGTTCAATGTGTGGAGCAACGAGCTGATACCACGATTAAAGCCGGCCACTGTGAAATCAGGATTCTTACGGGCGGCTGTGATGAACTCAGGATTGTCAGCTATCAGATTGTTGATAATTGACACCCACAGAGCCACATCATCCTTCAGCTCAGCCTTTTTCAAGCGGATATAGCTTTTGTAGGCAGGCAGTGACGGAATAGCATCGTAAATTGACGGAATAACGGAATCAAACAGAGCCACTCCGGAACGGTCACGGAGAATCAGTGTGCGGATCTCATCTATGCTGTTCAATGAACGGCCCAAGGCATTGCGTTCAATATGCTTGTTCAAGGCAATACCCCGTAACGGCGACTGGCGACGACCACCTGAAACATCGAAACCCGACAATTCAAGAATCATCAACAATAAATCGAGGTAAAGTTCATGACCATATTTCTTGTCGCGTGAAAGATTTTCAACCTGAGGCTCTATTTTGAATTCACTCTGTGACAACAGATAAGAGTAGAGCAGCTGGACCACTTTGATTCGGATCAAAACTCGATTTATCATACTTTTAAAGACCTATTTTTTTTCGTCGTTAATGTTTTTAACGCTGCAAATTTACAAATTTTTCTTAAATCAACCTGCCTATACAGACTGTTTTTTATGATTTTTATCTGCCACTTTATCAATCCGGACACAACCGGGACCACCATCAGGCTTCACCACCTTAATATATTGTACATTTATATTATACACTCTGCTCACTATAACTATAGCCTAACCACAGTTTTCAGAGAGTATAACCGAGAGCCGAAAGTATAAAAGGGGTAAGCAGAGCTGTGAACAGCCCGTTGAGGGTCAGCCCAAGCGATGAAAAAGCGCCATATCGATAGCCGCTTTCCATTGCCACGGAAGTCCCGACAGCATGTGCCGCAGTTCCCATCGACAGCCCCTGGGCAATCGGACTCTTCACATGTGAGAGTTTCATCATTTTAAAACCCGCGATCCCGCCGAAGATTCCTGTACACACCACCACTGCGGCAGTCAGAGCCGGAATACCACCAAGAGTCGATGCAATTTCCATCGCAATGGGAGTAGTGACTGATTTCGGCGCAAGAGAAATGACCACGTCTGAAGTCGCGCCCAGAAGTTTGGCAACAACAACCACCGAGACAGTGCCGATAACACATCCGGCCAGTTCTGCAGCCAAAATAGGCAATAACTGCTTGCGGATAGACTCAAGCTGTCTGTAAAGAGGCACACCGAGAGCCACCACCGCAGGCTTAAGCCAGAATTCTATATACTGTCCGCCTTCGGCATATGACTCATAATCGACCCCACAGCCGAGAAGTATGCAGATCAGCACAATTATTGTCAGCAAAATCGGATTGAGAAATGATATGCCGGTACGCTTCTGCAGAAGCTGCGATGCAAGATAGACTACAAAAGTCAGTGCTATCAGGAAAAATTTATTCTCTATAAAGTTCATGACGATGTGAAGATGCTGCGCGGCGCACATACTGATGAACCCAGCCGGTCACCGCAATTACCAAAAATGTACTTATCACACATGACCCGACTATCGGAAGCCACTGATCACTCAGCAGCCCAAGACAATTCATCAGGCCTACGCCGGCGGGGACAAAGAAGAAACCAAGATTCTTCAACAGAAAGTCTGCCACCTTATCAACCCAGAAAACGCGAACGATTTTCATCTTCAGTGCCGCTGTAAGCAACAGCATGCCGATAATGCTTGACGGAATCGGTATGCCCGTAAGCCACACAACCAATTCTCCTAATGCTAAAAACGAGAATAGCACAGCACATTGTAGTATCATAATCTCAAATATGTGTTATTGAGAGTGCTTGTCAGACGCACTCCACTTCGAGGGTGCAAAGTTACGAACTAATCTGACAGCAGCAACTCAACTATCTGAAAATTCATCAATGCAAAAAGTTAAAGTTCACTTCAAAACCTTTTCTATGTTTACCGATGATATTCTGAATTAAAATTCCCGAAGATTCCAAATCGAAGCACAAAACATTTTTTGAATTTAATTTGTTAAATCATAAAAATGATTGTATCTTTGCATTGGCTTTGAGACCTCACAGGTCAGCCACCAATCTCCGGCACCGCTATTCCACCATCTCACATTGGCCACAATGTATCCACCTATGATCCGTTTTCACGGAATCTCTGAAATGGGAAGCTGCCAAAAACAAGAGAGTCACAAAATCAACTTCTTCTATTTATTTTTCCGTTTTAAACTCCATTTTATTCAATGTGATTACTGCGGATATACGGAATCTTGATCCAACTCCCCCCAAGACAATCATTTTTTTGCATTTAAAATAATACTTTAAGGCAAACCAAGTGTGGTGACGCACTTGCTTTCCAACTGACATTATATATTATTATATATGTATAATTACTCCGAACTCGAAGCCATGGACGACTCGCAACTGCGGGAAGTCGCACAAACCAACGGCATAAAGAAAATCAACCTTGACGATAAAGAAAATCTCGTCTACGAGATTCTTGACAAGCAGGCGCGTGATGTCGCAGCCAGCTCGACCGCTAACACCCCTCAAAAAAACCGTCGCGGCAAAAAAGAATCCAAAGACGTAAAAGACGAGAATCAGCAGAAACAGACACGAAAAAAGAAAGAAGAACCGGCACCGGAAACCTCTGAACAAGACGCGCCTCAGGCCACCGAACAGCCTCAGCAGCAGAAGAAACGTGGCCGCAAACCGCGTGCGGCAGCAGCCGCCGACAGCCAAATGGAATCCGCACCTGCCGCTGAAACAGCTGTTGAAGCTGCTGAACCGACACCTCCGGCCACAGACAACACCCCAGCAACAATTACCGAAGGCCAACAGACACAAGGCGAACAACAGCCAAAACGTCGTCGCGGTCGCCCGCCGCGCAATCCGCAGCCTGAACAGGACACCCCCCCAGCAACCGTTGATTCAGAAAACTCCGCACCGCATGAAAACAACGCTGAGGTTTCATCCCCAAAAGAAGAAAACAAAACCGAAGGAAGCAATGCTGAAACCGCAGGCATCACTGGGCCCATGCCCAAACAGCTGCCGGCACCGGCTTTTTCAAACCAGGAATCTGCCCAGGATGAACGCCCACGCCACGGCGTGTTTATCCGCCCAGGCCAAACCAACGAACAGACCGCCATTTCCAACGTCGACAACCAGCAGCCACAGCCTAAACGCGATTTTCGCCCTAAAGACAGTTCTTTCGGCTCTTTCTTTCCCCGTTCTGGCGGACGCACGTTCGCACCCCGTTCGCAGCAGGAAAAAGAACAGCAGCCTGTTCAGCCGCAGCAGCCACAGCCCCAGATACCACAGGCTCCTATAGTCCTCGGCGAACCGGGCATGGAAAAACAGCAGCCCCAAGGCAAAAAGAACAAAAAGAACCGCAACAAAAACCAGCAGTTCGAACAGCGCCAGCAACAACAGGCCTATAACTTTGACGGAATAATCGAAACAACCGGAGTGCTTGAAATCATGCCCGAAGGACACGGATTTCTCCGATCAAGCGATTACAATTACCTTGCTTCTCCTGACGATGTACTCGTCACTAAAGAACAGATCAAGCAATATGCCCTTCGCTCAGGCGACGTTGTCGATGCCACGTTACGAGCCCCACGCGAAGGCGACAAATACTTCCCGCTCAGCTCTGTGAAAAGCGTCAACGGACGTTCTGTCGAATACATCCGCGACCGCGTGGCATTCGAGCACCTCACCCCGCTTTTCCCTAACGAAAAATTCGACCTGACCTCAGGCCGTTCAAGCAACATTTCCACACGTGTGGTCGACATGTTCTCCCCCATCGGAAAAGGACAGCGAGGTCTGATAGTAGCACCTCCGAAGACAGGTAAGACCATACTTCTGAAAGACATCGCCAACGCAATTGCCGAGAATCACCCCGAAACCTACATCATGATTCTCCTTATTGACGAACGCCCGGAAGAAGTAACCGACATGAGCCGCAGCGTCAATGCGGAAGTAATCGCATCTACATTCGATGAACCGGCAGAGCGTCATGTCAAAATCGCCTCCATTGTACTTGAAAAAGCAAAACGAATGGTTGAATGTGGCCATGATGTGGTAATCCTGCTCGACTCCATCACCCGTCTGGCCCGCGCCTACAACACCTGCGCACCGGCCTCAGGCAAAATCCTCTCCGGCGGTGTCGATGCAAATGCCCTCCAGAAACCCAAACGCTTCTTCGGCGCAGCACGAAACATCGAAAACGGAGGCTCGCTCACCATTATCGCAACAGCTCTCACAGAAACCAGTTCAAAAATGGACGAGGTGATCTTCGAGGAATTCAAGGGAACCGGCAATATGGAACTCCAGCTTGACCGCAAGCTCTCCAACAAGCGCATCTTCCCGGCAGTCGACATCATGGCATCCTCAACCCGTCGCGACGACCTGCTCCTGCGCAATGAAACCCTTAACCGCATGTGGATTCTACGCCGCTTCCTCAGCGATCGCAACTCAATCGAAGCTATGGAATTCATCAAGGACCGCATGGAACGCACTTCCGACAATGACGAACTCCTCCGCACGATGGGTGACTGATTTTCCCACTGCAAATCATCGCGCTAAAAAACATTACAGCGCAAAAAATAAAAAGATGCAGCCCCCTCCGGCCGCATCTTTTTATTTTTTTGTCACAGAAACATCCTGCGAACAACTGTTTGATGATCTTATTCCCCCGGCTTGCATCCGCATCCCGATACGGGGATTTTTTCGATGCGACGTTCATGACGTCCGCCATCAAAGGGAGTGTTGAGGAAAGTCTCGACAATATTTATTGCGGTAACGTTATCAATAAAACGTGCGGGAAGCACAAGCACATTGGCATTGTTATGACGGCGTGCCAGTTCGGCAAGCTCCACATTCCAGCAGAGAGCGGCACGTATGCCCTGATGTTTGTTAAGAGTCATGCCGATGCCATTGCCGGAACCACATAGTGCTATACCCGGATAACATTCTCCGTTTTCGACAGCCGCTGCACACGGATGCGCAAAGTCAGCATAATCACAACTCTCAGTTGAATTGGTGCCAAAATCCTTATATTCGATACCCATTGAATCAAAATAGCCTTCAAGCACCATTTTCATTTCATAGCCCGCATGATCGCTACAGAACCCTACAGGACAATTTTCCTTCAGAATTGACATAATCTGTAAAAATATATTGTTTTTCTTATTCAATATTAAAATATCGCCGTCAGGCCGGATTCAGTCATCAGTTTCATCATCATCTTCTGCGTCTGATGAATAGTGGATGTGGTTTAGCGGTCTGAGCAGATTGCATAAACGCTGGCTCCAGTAAGCCTGGAAATCCGCCTTCACAGCATGCAGAGCCACGTTGACAACCTCCTCCGGCGCATCTTTCACCATAGCGATGAAATTGTAAAGCACCTGAAATATATCGCTCAGGCCTTCGGCCACACTCATTCCGATCGGAGTATCGGAATACTTCATATCTTCCTCGAACACTTCAAGATAGACATCATCAGGGCCTAACATATTCTCCATCTCCCGTCTGAGAGATTCATAATAGTCTTCTTCAAGATAACTTTCGATATAGGGGTCTACATCCTCCATCAGAGGTGTCGGCCTGAGATCCGAAGCTACGATATAGATTCTCGGAAGCAACCGAAGCATCGACGATACAAAATCAGACGGATCCGATTCTCGGCAGTTTTCAACCGCACAGCAATATTCATTGCACAACGCTATAAAAGCGAGTGAATTAGGAGCCAGTTCCATAAAGATTATTTTTAATTATATAATCATATACGCCCTGAGGCAAAAAATAGTTCATGCTCCATCCGCGCGCCAGCGCCTTACGGATGAACGTGCTGGAGATATCAGCCATCGGAGCGTTGACCACATCCACACCATCGTCATATATCGTTCCAACCGGATAACCCGGACGCGGATATACAATTACTCCGAATTCCGATATTATTGCCTCATGGTCTTTCCATTGGTCAAAGATTTTCCAATTGTCACTGCCTATGATCAGCTTGAAGTTATGACGCGGATAACGCTTCGCAAGGTAGTGCAACGTATTTATTGTGTATGACGGCCGCGGCATCGACAGTTCATAGTCGCAGATATTCAGTCCTGAGGTATTTCCAATGGCCAGCTCAAGCATTTTCAGCCGTATCAGATCCGGTATCAGCTCATCTGATCCGGCCTTCAGTGGATTCAGAGGTGAAAGCGAGAGCCACACTTCATCAAGATCTGTAAACTGCTGGATATAGCTGGCAAGCATCATATGTCCGATATGCACCGGATTAAACGAGCCGCCTAATACACCTATGATCATTTATTTCTCCTTATCTGTAAGATGGTGGATCTCAACACTCTTCCACACAAACTGAAAGAAAATTTTTAATCACTGTATCAACTTCCGCAACCGCACGGTCCAAAGAGTCATTGACCACGACCCGGTCAAATTCCGGAGCAAACGAAAGCTCATATTCAGCCTTGGCAAGACGCTGCTCGATAGCTTCGGCACTGTCAGTCGCTCGTGAGGTCAGTCGTTGACGCAACACCTCAAGCCCCGGTGGCTGTATGAATATGCTGAGAGCATCTTCTCCGTAAAGTTTCTTGACATTGACTCCGCCCTTGACATCAATATCAAGTATGACATTATGCCCCTCGGCTGTTATTCTTTCCACCTCGCTTTTGAGAGTGCCATAGAAGCGGCCGGGATATACCTCTTCATATTCTACAAAAGCATCCTGGGCTATAGCGCTGCGGAATTCATCATCGGAAAGGAAATAATAATTGACTCCATGCACTTCCTCTCCGCGAGGCTGACGGTTTGTAGCCGAGATTGAAAACTTCATGTCAATCTCACCTCGATCAAGCAGAGCATTGATGATAGTCGACTTGCCGGTTCCGGAAGGGGCTGAAATTATGATAATCTTACCTTTCATCTGTAAAAATCGGTTTAGCCAGATTTTTTTTACATCACATTAAGCACCTGTTCCTTTATCTGCTCCAGCACATCTTTCATCTGCACTACCAGACGCTGCATCTGTGCATGATTGCTTTTTGATCCGAGAGTATTGATCTCTCGCCCCATTTCCTGAGCAATGAATCCGAGTTTCTTACCCTGGCCTCCTGCTGTCGCAAGGGTTTCTGTGAAATAATTCAGATGCTGGGTCAGGCGCTGCTTTTCCTCATTGACATCAAGCTTCTCAATATAGAAGAAAAGTTCCTGCTCCAGACGGCTGCGGTCATAATCAACATTATGAATCTTGGCCAAGCCCTCTTCCATGCGTGTGCGTATGCGCTCCACACGTTCAGTCTCATACTGCGGCACCTGAGCGAGCAATTCGCTTATACGGTCTATGCGTTCCGCAAAAAACGTTTCCAGCTTTTCGCCCTCAGTCCGGCGGTAAGCCATCAGAGCTTCTATGGCTTTTGAAAGGGCTGTCATCACAGCCTCCACTTCATTATCGTCAGCCTGGGCCGGAGTCTCACTTTTTATGACATCAGGAAAACGCATCAGCACCGTGTACCAGTCGGCAGGCGATGGTATGCCAAGTTCAGCCGCAGCTTGCTCCACATCTGCCTTATAGGCTCTGAGAGCGGATACATTCAGACGCACAGTGGCTTCAGATGCGACATTTTCAACGTATATCGTAAGATCGACTTTACCACGTTCCAATGACGCCGCAATCAGGTTGCGCATTGCAAGTTCTTCAGCCCGCAAAGAAGACGGCACTCTGGCTGCTATATCAATCTGCTTGCTGTTAAGTGACTTAAGTTCAACCGTGATTTTCTTTCCGGGAAGCTCGGCCACAGCTTTTCCGAATCCCGTCATTGAGTATAACATGATATGAGGTTTTATTAGAGCAATATTTTCTCACAAAATTAGTAATTTATCGGGAGAAACAAGTAACTTTGTTTTAAATTTTCACTATCAGGCCTTTTCTCCGGGTCTGCAATCCATAACTTACTGCATCACAATGGCCGTAATCCTAAACATCGAAACCTCTGTCGACCACTGTTCGGTGGCTCTTACCGCCGAAGGAATGGTCCTTGCCCATCAGGAAGAAGGCGGTGGCAGAAATCATGCCGCCCTTCTCAGCGACTATATCAAATATTGCCTCGATTTTGCCCGCGAAAAGGACCTACGGCTTGAAGCTGTCGCTGTTTCTTTAGGTCCGGGAAGCTACACCGGATTGCGCATCGGTCTGTCTGAAGCCAAAGGGCTTGCCTACGCACTTGGCATTCCCCTGATCGGAATAGACACGTTAAGAATCATGGCCTGCAACGTAATGTTCACACAGGAACTTGAAGGCGATGAAATTTTCGTCCCGATGGTCGATGCCCGACGCATGGAGGTCTATACCGCCGCTTTCAACTTCGCCCTCGAACCGGTAATGGAACAGCAAGCCCTTATCCTTGACCCTGACAGCTACCAGGATCTCATAACCCGCTATCCGCGCATACTTATGTTCGGCAACGGCAGCGACAAGGCCCGCGAAGTGATCTCAGCACCTAATGTAACTTTCATCCCTGACATCCATCCGCTGGCTATAGACATGATAGCTCTTGCCGAACGCGCTTACTCCCGCAAGGAATTCATAGACATCGCCTACAGTGTCCCCAACTACATCAAAGACTTTCAGGCTTCGACACCCCGGAAAAACGTATTGGAGTGAAAGAGGACTTCAACAGACTACGGCTAAAACATCATGGAGATCCCACCATGATGCACCATATCCTGCAGCTTGAATGCCGCAGCAAAACGGCGTCAAAGCTTCCTGAGACCCTTCGATGCGAAAATTTCAGCTTTCCGTCTCTCGCAGTGGCCGAAATGGCTACCTCCGATGCCATCGCCCGGCTCCACACTGATCTGATAGCAGCCGGAAGCAATGTGCTTGACATGACATTCGGTCTTGGAATCGACGCATTCCACTTCGCATCAAAGGCCGCACATGTGACAGCGCTGGAATATAACCATGACACCTACACGACCGGCAAAGCCAACATCCAGGCACTCGGTATCCAGAATCTATCCCTTATTGAAGGTGACAGCATCAGCTGGCTGAAGGATAACAACCGATGTTTCGAAATTATTTTCATCGATCCTGCCCGTCGAGACAATGCCGGACGACACTTTGCCCTTAAAGACTGCCAGCCAGACATAATCCCCATCATGCCTCTGCTCCTGTCACGCTGCCGGAGGCTGATCGTCAAGGCCTCGCCGATGCTTGACATCAAAAAGACTATTGAAGAATCAGGTATCAGCTGCGACATCATGACCATAGGCACCGTAAAGGAATGCAAGGAACTTGTGCTTGTGATTGACAATCACGAAGGCTACGCTGAGAATCAGCCGTCAAGATTGTCAACATCCTGCCTGACAGTCGGCCAGGAGCCGTTCCGGTTTACTCCTGAAGAGGAACTTCAGGCAGTACCGGCCTACGCTCTGCCAGAAAAAGGAGGTTTTCTGCTTGAACCATATCCCGCCGTGATGAAAGGAGGCGGCATGAAACTGCTGTCAGCACGTTACGATGTGGACAGGCTGCACCCTAACACTAATCTATTTACCACTCGGTCACTGCCGACATCCTTTCCCGGTGAATATTTCAGCATACTTGAGGTACTGCCATTCGACAAAAAGACAGTGAAACGTTTCTCCGCCAATTACCCACATATAAATGTAGCGGTCAGGAATTTTCCTCTGAGCGCACCACAGCTTGCTGCAAAACTGAAAATAAGGGAAGGAGGAAACTGCATGGCATTCGGCACGACAGGCCCTGACGGCCAAAAACTTCTGGTCGTCACATCGATGGGTCTGCCCTGCGGGCAAAAAAATTAGGGCCGAAGTTCGGGAAAACTTCGGCCCCTGCATTTTTTTGCTTTAAGGAATCGTTCAGTATCAGATAATTTCAAGGTTGGCTTCCAGGCGCTGGCGTACCACCTCGTAGATCATTACCCCGGCTGCCACCGAAACATTAAGCGATCCGATGTTTCCAAACATCGGAATACCTACGCGTGTCTCGCACTGCTTCATGGCCTCCGGAGAGATGCCAACATCCTCAGCCCCCATTACGATGGCCACCGGATCGGAATACTTCCCTTCCGTATAGTTAATATCAGATTTCTCTGTCACGGCAACAACATTATATCCGTTCTCACGCAAAAACTTAGCAGCCCACGCGATCGAAGAGACACGACACACCGGAATATGATGCAAGGCTCCCGCTGATGTCTTTATCGCATCTCCACCCACCGACACACTGCCATGTTCCGGAATAACAATAGCATCAACCCCGGCACATTCACATGTACGGGCTATAGCTCCGAAATTTCTGACATCTGTCATACCGTCAAGCAGCACGATAAACGGCAATATTCCGGCCTCATACAATTCAGGCACAAGATGATCAAGCCTATGATATGTCACAGCCGACATCATTGCCAACACGCCCTGATGATTCTTACGGGTGATACGGTTGATGCGTTCCACGGGCACACGCTGCATCACAACTCTGTTGGCACGAGCCAACGCAATCAGCTCCGACGCAAGGTCTCCCTGCAGATCTTTAGCTATAAAGATTTTGTCAATTTCTTTGCCGGCTTCGATAGCCTCCATAACAGCCCTGAGGCCATAGATATAATCGTTGCGATCCACGTCTTTATTCTATTTTCTATTATATTTGTAACTTATTCCTTCTTATTATCTCTGGGCCAGCAGGCTTCTTGCCGCCGCAATGGCCGTTTCATCAATGTCTGCTCCTCCAAGCATAGCAGCTATCGATCGTACTCGCTCTTCATCGCTCAGAAGCGATATGCGGGTGTGGGTCGACTGCTCGTCATCCTCTTTATAGACCCGATACTGATGTGCGCCTTTTGATGCCACCTGAGGAAGGTGCGTAATCGTAGTGACCTGAATATTTTCTGAAATATCCTTCATCATCTGCCCCATACGGTTAGCGACATCACCTGACACTCCGGTGTCAATTTCATCAAATATAATGCTTGGCAACTGCATACGCGAAGCGATGATCGACTTTATTGAAAGCATCAGCCGGGAAATTTCACCGCCGGATGCAGTGGCTCCAACCGGCATCAGAGGTTGATTCTTGTTGAATGCCACCATGAATTCAACATTGTCACATCCGGTAGCGGTCATATCTGCCGGAGTCACGCTGATTTCACAACGCAGATTTTTCATACCCAAAGGCATTGCTATTTCTGTCAGCCGCCGGCCAAAACGCTCGGCCTCTTCCTTTCTGGCATTGGATATTTCCTGAGCGGCCTCTCTGGCAAGCGCCTTTGCCCTGCGCGCGTCACGTTCAAGTTCTTCGAGAGTCTCGTCAGAACTGTCAAGAGCCCTGAGTTTCTCTCTCAGAGAATCACGCAGATCAATCAGGCCATCGGCATCAGCCACATGATGCTTGTGGCAGAGAGAATAGATGGCCCCCAGCCGCTCTTCAATCGAGGCCAATGCAGCCGGATCAGCTCCAAGGCTTTCGTCAAGCACACAGAAAGTCGAGGCTATGTCTGCCAGTTCTATTTTCGCAGACTCCAGACGTTCCGGAATTGCATCTGAGGCATCAAGCAGGTCTCCAAGTTCATTACATGCCTCGATTGCCCTATCCACCAGACGCAAAGCTCCGCCATTATCTCCGTCGAGCGCACCCGTAGCTTTGGCCAAGGCCTCCTTTATGGATGCAAGATTTGTCATCACATCGCGCTCACGTTCAAGTTCGGCCTGTTCGCCACGCTGCAATCCGAGTTCTTCGATCTGTTCAAGCTGATAGCGGGTAAACTCTTCGTCCTCACGCGAACGTTCTATTCTCGCCCGCGCGGTTTTCAGTCGCTTGATTGCCTCACGCAAGGCATTGAACCTTACCTGATATGCCTTAAGCCGACTGGAATTACCGGCAAGAGTGTCAATCACGTCAAGCTGAAAAGCGGGGGTTGAAAGCAGCTGATTCTGATGCTGGGAATGTATGTCGATCAAATGGAGACTGACCTCTCTCAGCTTCGCAAGAGGAACCGGGGAGTCATTTACAAAAGCGCGCGAACGCCCTGCGGGAGAAATCTCACGCCGCAGAATGCAGCGGTCATCATCCCACTCGATGTCTTCCTGCAGACAGAATTCCTTAAGCAAGGGATAGTCTTTGACTGAAAACACTGCTTCAATAACGCTTTTGGTCTCAGGGTCTGTCACCACACGGGTATCAGCCCTCGCGCCAAGCAGGAGTGAGAGAGCACCAAGAATGATTGACTTGCCGGCTCCGGTTTCGCCGGTGATAACATTGAATCCGGGATGGAAGTCAATGTCAATCAGGTCAATCAACGCATAGTTCGATATGTGGAGTGATTCTAACAAATCTTGAATATTTTATGAGTGAGAGTTTCAGTGAGAGAGTAGGCTTTATACCGTATATAATATGTATATAATCTTAGCACGGAGGTTATCACTGATCGCCACGTCTGATTTTTTCGAGACGCTGCTGCTCAGTGGGAAATATCGCCGAAAGCACGTCATAGGCATGCTGACGCTCTTCTGCAGTGCCCTTTGAATATATATTTACAAGTTCGTCAAGTTTGGCATCCTTGAACATCGAAAGCCCGACGGACATTGGCGCTACCTTATAGATTTCAGTCAGTATGTCCAATGACTCGTCAATGGTCTTACGCCCTTTATCCGGACTGACCGACATCTGGTCAAGCCCCTGCAGATGGTAGCTGTAATACAGATCGCGCATCTTGCGCATTGACGGATCAGTGAAAGCCGCAAGCACGGCTGCTCTGTTCTTAGTATCTTCAAACGCTTTCCATCCGCTTTCGCCCGATGACTGGCCCTGATGTACAATCGCTTCAAGACGTTCAAAGAACTGATCGCCTCCACGCGGAGAAAACGAATCAAAATCCACAGCGAGAATCAGATAGATATAGAAATTCAGGATCTGTGTCAGCTGGCTCTCCATGCTGGTTTCGGAATGGATCAGAGGTTCGTTTTCCTGATATGAAAATTCAATCTTGTTGTCCTTGAAGTTGATCAGAGTTGTTGTGTATGACGAATTGTAGACCGGTCTGATCGACTGCACCTGAAGCGAACCTTCCATTGCTCCTGACGATTCATCATATTTCGTGATCGTGAAAAACAGGGTGCACTCAATTTTCTCGTTAGGCGAAAACTGGGCATTAGTCCACTGATTGGTGTTAACATACTCATTGACCGCATTCTGCAAGGTTTCAAAAACGCCCTTGTTTGTTCCCTCAAGCTGAGAAGTGTTGATTTCAACACGACAATTGAGTTCCTGTCCCACAGCAGAGGCAGAAAGCAGAATTGCAAAAAGGATAGAAACAAGAGTTCTCATCAACATCTGTGATCGTAAAATTAGGAAACTGTCTGTTTCTGAAGAAGCCCGGCTATCGAATCAACCACATCGGCAGCGACAGCCTGCTTCGATTTAAGTCCGAATTCAGTGCGTCCACCGTTGGCAGTCATCACAGTCACTTTATTTGTATCTGTTCCGAAACCGGCACCGGAGTCACGCAATGAATTAAGCACGATCATATCAAGATTCTTGGCTTGCATCTTACCGACAGCGTTTTCAAATTCATGGTCAGTCTCCAAGGCAAAGCCAACGAGAATCTGACCATAGCGCTTTTCAGAGCCAAGCGTTTTGGCGATGTCCGGATTCTTTACCAGATTTATGACCGGTACTTCATCGCGCTCACGCTTTATTTTCCTGTCCGCGACATCGGCCGGGGCATAATCAGCCACAGCAGCACACATAACAGATATATCGCTCTGTGGAAACGCTTCTTCACAGGCCTGCAGCATCTGACGGGCCGATTCCACTTTTACAAGCCTGATTGCAGGGCTTTTCACCGAGAGTGAGACAGGCCCGCTCACAAGTGTGACTTCTGCACCACGCGAGGCAAATTCCTCAGCAATGGCATAGCCCATTTTGCCGGATGAAAAATTGCCTATAAACCTGACCGGGTCAATGCGCTCATATGTCGGGCCGGCCGTCACAAGTACCTTTTTACCTTTAAAATCTCCTTCTGCGGCAAAATAGGCTTCGACAGTTCTGAAAATGTTTTCAGGTTCTTCCATGCGGCCCTTGCCTACCAGTCCGCTGGCAAGCTCTCCGCTCTCAGGTTCTATGATTATATTGCCGTAACTGCGCAGGAGATCTATGTTTGCCGTGGTAGAGGGATGGGCCATCATATCAAGGTCCATTGCCGGAGCGACAAACACTTTGGACTTGGCTGAAAGATAGGTCGTCACAAGCATATTGTCAGCAATGCCGTGGGCCATCTTGCCTATAGTCGAAGCTGTGGCCGGAGCGATCACCATGCAGTCGGCCCAGAGTCCGAGATTCACATGCGAATGCCATTCTCCGGTATTGGCGGTGAAAAATTCGCTGACAACCGGCTTCTGGCTCAGCGAAGACAGTGTCACGGGAGTGATAAACTGTTTTCCGGCCGGAGTGATCACCACCTGCACCTCTGCTCCGGCCTTGACAAAGAGGCGGAGCAAAGAGACAGATTTGTAAGCTGCGATCCCCCCGCAAATACCAAGGATGATATGCTTGCCTGCAAGCGCACTCATTTCATTGCGAGTTTAATGCGGGTGAAACAATCTTTTGTGTTCTGTGCAAAGTCACCTTTCATGATCCAGTCGTAATACGAAGGATCCTTACGCAGCACTTCCGTAACGGGCTGGCCTTTGTATTTGCCGAAGTTCACAAGTTCGCGATCATTGTCATCGAGAATGATACGGCCCATGAAATCGACATTGCGGTTGACTCTGGAATACTTGCTGAGCTCTTCCATGTCATTAGGCAGATCGTCATAGCGGTCAAGCTGCGCCTTAAGCACCTCGTAAGTAGCGCGAGTGTCGGCATTGGCTGAATGCGCGCCGTCAAGATCCTTGCCGCAATAGAATTTATAGGCAGCCACAAGCGTGCGCTGTTCTTTTTTATGGAAAATTGTCTGCACGTCGATAAAACGGGCTTTCGAGAAGTCGAATTTGACCCCTGAACGCTGGA
Source organism: Duncaniella muris (assembly GCF_003024805.1). GTDB lineage: Bacteria > Bacteroidota > Bacteroidia > Bacteroidales > Muribaculaceae > Duncaniella > Duncaniella muris. The sequence continues at coordinate 55,895 of NZ_PUEC01000005.1, read as the reverse complement.
ATTCCTGATCAAGCATCGGGACATCGAAACGGTTTGAATTGAAACCGGCTATGTCACACCCGGTCAATTCATTGGCCAGTGACCGCGCAATCTGCCTAAATGTCGGTTCTCCGGCCACATCCTCGTCTGTGATATGATGGACAGCTGTGGCTTCGGCCGGAATAGGCATTTCAGGATTGACTCTGCGTGTCTTCTCGATCTCCTGTCCGTCAGGCATTATCTTTATCAGCGAAATTTCGACTATACGGTCATGGAGAATATCCACTCCGGTGGTCTCAAGATCAAAAAATACTATGGGCTTTTTCAGATTAAGCTGCATGATCTCAAGATACTTTTAAAAGTCTGTTACATTCATCGGCATGAGGAGCATGGTCAGACGAGTGTCTGCTTTGTCTTCAGTCGGAAGAATCACTGCCGGTTTTGAGGGATCGGCAAGTTTGAAAATGATATCTTCTGTCCAAAGCACTCCTGCGAGTTCCGACAGATATGAAGAGCTGAAACCGATAACCATATTGCTGCCGGTGAAATCAGCCGACAGAGTTTCCACGCCTGATGTGTTGTACTCGTTGTCAGACGCCTTGATGGTTACACGTTCTGGGGTGACGTTGAACTTGATCAGGCCATGACCTTCATCCACAAAAAGGCTCACCCGGCGCACGGCAGTGGTGAACGAGTGGCGGTTGACTGTGAGTGTGAAAGGATTGTTTTCAGGAATAACTCTTGTATAATCGGGATAGCGGCCTTTGACCAGACGGCTTTCAAAGGTGAAAGTGTCTGTTTCAAACGTAACACCGGTCTGCTGGTCAAGTTTCACTGTGACTTCCTCATCACGGGTGAAAACGCTGCGGAACACGTTAGTCGACTTGTTGGGCAGGATGAATGAGCCCTCGATCTCAGGTGAAAGGCTGCAGTCTTCGAAACGCACAAGCTTGTGAGTGTCAGTAGCGACAAAAACGAGTTTATCAGGCTTGATGTCCCAATACACACCCATCATCTGCGGACGAAGCATATCTGTACCGGCCGCAAAAGAAGTGTATTCCAGACCTCTGAGAAGAGCCGAACCCGGAGCCTTGAACACCAGAAGGTTTTCCGACTGCTTGCTGCGGTCGAAATGCGGATATTCAGAGCCTTTGAGTCCCATGAATTTATAAGATCCGTTCGGATGAGACATCTCTACAGCAAGAGTGTCTTCGTCAATAACGAAATTGAGTTCCTGTTCAGGCATCACACGGAGGAGTTCCACAATGCGGCGCGCGTCAATACAGAACTCGCCCTCTCCTTCGACATCCATGATAGGAATTCGTCCGCAAAGCATGTTTTCACCGTCACATGCGGTGATTGTCAGCACACTGCCTTCTATCGAAAAGAGGAAGTTATTAAGAATAGTCAACGCATTTTTCGCATTGATCACCTTGCTTACCGATGAAGCGAAATTATGAAGTGTCTTACTTGGAACGGTAAATTTCATATCGTTTTTGTTTGAGTTTTTATCCCACAAAGTTAGCACAAAATTTCGCAATTAGCAACCGGCAAAAAATTAAATTCGTAACTTTGCACGAATTTTTGAAATAGCGTTCAACTAACACTGTCTATCATGTGGGTAATCCTTGCAATGGTATCGGCCGTATGTCTCGGCTTTTATGATATTATGAAGAAGCTGTCAGTTGACGGCAACAACGTGCTCGGCGTTCTTTTTCTCAACACCCTGTTCGGCTCGCTTTTCATGCTTCCGGTGATAATCATCGGTGTCAGTCATGGCAATTACGGACTCGGCAACACTCTGGCCGGACATGGCGCCATATTGATAAAATCAGGAATCGTACTGAGTTCATGGCTTCTCGGATATGCAAGTATCAAACACCTGCCACTGACAATAGCGGGTCCTGTCAACGCCTCTCGTCCGGTGATGGTGCTTGTAGGCGCACTGCTGCTTTTCGGCGAGAGACTCAATGCCTGGCAATGGGCCGGTGTAATCCTGGGATTCTGTTCGCTCTATTTCATAAGCCGCGTGGGTGGTAAAGAGGGGATTTCGATGAAGTCAGACAAATGGGTATGGATGGCGATCGGAGCCACCGTCATGGGGGCTGTAAGCGCTCTCTACGACAAATATCTTCTCACCCGCTATGAACCGCTGGAAGTGCAGGCCTGGTATTCGCTCTATCAGATGGTGATCATGGGCATCACAATCGGACTGATACTGCGAGGCAAAGGCAGCGTCACCAGACTGCAATGGCGATGGACCATCCCTTTGATCTCCCTCTTTCTGACCGTGGCCGATATAGCTTATTTCTATAGCTTGTCGCTCGATGGGTCGATGATTGCTGTTGTCTCCATGATTCGCCGCGGAAGTGTGATAGTGTCATTCTTCTATGGTGTTATAGCACTCCATGAAAAGAACATCAGACTTAAGATTATCGACCTCACCCTCCTGCTTGTAGGTCTGACCTTCCTTGTAATAGGAAGCCTTTAGAGCGTTTTGAAAGTCCGGGTCTGTCGCTATTTCAACCGCATTTTTGAAAATCTCACTGTTGTTTTAAGCAGCGGAAACGAGAGCGAGAGTATCGCATCGTCGGTCACCTGCGCATGAACATCTCTCGTTATCGGCTCGAATGTAGAGTCGATCCACTCAAGATCATAGTGATCCAAAAAAATTGTAGGCCTGAGACACCCCTTTCGCATCATGGGCTGCCATTCGGAAGCATATGTCTCGGCTCCCCCTACGTAGATTATGTCATATGCCTCGCCAGATTCATTTCTGACGACTGCAAGCAGATAGCGTCCACCCAAGCGGGCATATTGAGGATTATTTTCCCTGTCAAGATATTGCCAATAGCCTTCAAGCGGGTCAGCCGAAGCCTTCAGATATTCTTCAAGCGCCTTGCTGTCCCAGCCGGTGGCCAGACTTCCGGAAGGGCTGAAAGTCGTCTCTACCGAATATGATGACACTGTCAGCTGTCCTTTGCTCCATATGCTTACACACTCCGGAGATCCCGTCATGTCAAGATCAGTCAGGAATATATCTGTCATCTTCTTGCCTCCGCCACGCAGTTCCAGCCGTCGCTGTCCGCGGTCAACAAACAACTGCAGCGTATTATAGCAGCCTGAAGCATTGTCAAACGCGCCTATATCCTCACTCCAGACCACCTCACCGCCAATTGTCAGAGTCAAAATGCTCTGACGCTTATCAAAGATATCCCCGAAGGAAGTATTGCCGTGACGCAACATCAATCCGATTGTGTCATTCGGGAAAATCACCTTCATCCCCCAATAGTTCGGGGCCATCCCTACCCTCTCGCCTATTCCGGCCATCGCTCCACGCACATCAATCAGATATGTATCTGCTTCCGGCGGAAGCAGCATCCGGCTGGAGGAATCCGTCAGTAGAAAAGGTGTGTCGGCATACACCCTCTCGGCACCCGGCCGTCCGCAAATGACAGCCGGGTGCATGAGGGTTATCGATACCAGAGTTGCAAACATGACTCCCCTGAGGAGAGAGATTGGAGTAGCCATTATATTCTAATGTGTTATGTCAGGGAGCCTGACCTATGAATGATATTGAAGATCAGCGCTTGTCAGCATTGCCTTCATAGAAATTGACATATGCACGGTTGACAAGACGCACACCGCCGGGAGTGGGATAATCGCCTGAGAAATACCAGTCGCCAGGACATGTCGGTATTGCCTCCCGCTGTCCTTCGAGCGTCTGATAGATAATATCCACCTCGGCGTTTATCGAACCGTCGGCAGTCAGCATCTCTACGATCTTGCGCGAGATCTCTTCTTGAGTGAAAGGTGCATAGATGTCTTTCACACAGTTGCGCATCTCTATATCCAGAAGTTTTTCCTGCTGCCGGCATTTTTCATAGGTCTCATGGAGCACGTTTTCCATCCCCCGGTCTTTGAGCAGCTCTACAGCGGCACGGAATGCGATAAATTCGCCCATACGTGACATATCGATACCATAGTAGTCAGGATAGCGGACCTGTGGCGAGGATGACACAACCACAATCTTGCGTGGATGCAGCCTGTCAAGCATCTTAAGAATAGACTGTTTGAGGGTTGTGCCTCTGACAATACTGTCATCAATAACCACCAGATTGTCTACGCCGTTCTCGACTATTCCATATGTCACATCATAGACATGTGCGGCAAGATCATTACGGGCTTCGCCTTCGGCAATGAAAGTACGGAGCTTTATATCCTTGATAGCCACCTTCTCCACTCGCAGGTTTCGCTCCATGATCTCACTCAGGCGCTTCGGATCAAGAGTGCCGTCGGCCTGCGCAGCAAGAATCTCCCTCTCTTTAATGATGTTCAGCTCCTTGTCAAGCTGATCAACCATACCGAGGAAAGCAACTTCAGCCGTGTTTGGGATAAACGAGAATACAGAATGAACAAGATCATTGTCTATGCTTTCCATTATGGCAGGCACCACATTTCGGCCAAGCTGCTTGCGCTCACGATAGATGTCTGCGTCACTGCCTCGCGAGAAGTAGATGCGCTCAAACGAGCAACGCTGGTTCTCTGCCTCGCCAAGCACATCCGTCACCGAAACCTGCCCGGCTTTGCTGACAATAATAGCGCTTCCGGGAGTCAGTTCGCTCACCGCACGGCGCGGCACATCAAACACCGTCTGGATAACAGGGCGTTCAGATGCCACTACCACCACTTCGTCATCGCGATAGTAGAATGCCGGACGAATGCCGTGGCGGTCACGCAACACGAACATATCTCCTGAGCCGGTGGCACCACAGATAACGAATCCCCCATCCCACTGCGGGGCTGTAGGAGCCAGAACGCGGGTCATATCAAGATTGTCCTCGATGGTAACGCTGAGTTTCTGGCCTGACAGAGAATCGCGATACTGACGGTAGATCCGGTGATTTTCCTTGTCAAGCGCATCGCCTAGCTGTTCGAGAAGCACCACAGTGTCGCTGTAGATTCTCGGATGCTGACCGCAGGCCACCACTCCATTGAAAATGGAATCGACATTGGTCATATTGAAGTTTCCGCACATCAGCAGATTGCGCGAGCGCCAGTTGTTTCTGCGCAGAAAGGGATGACAATACGAAAGACCGCTTTTGCCTGTGGTCGAATACCGCAGATGTCCCATGTAGATCTCTCCGATAAAAGGAGCGTAGCTGTCCACCCACTCCGGATCATGCCCCGAAAGACCTACTGCGGAAATCTTGGTCTTGACAGTTTCGAATATCTCCTGAATGGCATCCTTACCGAGGGCTCTCTCACGGAAAACATATTCATTGCCGGGATATGCGTGCATCTTGACAACCCCGATGCCCGCACCCTCCTGCCCGCGGTTGTGCTGTTTCTCCATAAGAAGATAGAGCTTGTTCAGACCGTAGGCGTAGGTGCCATACTTTTCTTTATAATATTCCAATGGTTTGAGCAGGCGCACCATCGCTATGCCACACTCATGTTTGAGAATCTCCATTTTGCCGGACGAGATATGATTGATTTTTATAAGTTGCAAAGATAATGATTTGACATCACATTTCAAACAGAAATACCCCTGCGAAAGGGCTGTGTCAGAAGCTTTATTTCGCAGGGATATAATGTGTAATTCTATACTTGTCTCACCTTATCAACGGATAAACAGAAGTTCGCGGTATTTAGGCAGAGGCCACATTTCATTATCGACCATAAGTTCGAGTTTGTCGATGTGGTATCGGATAACTTCAAGCGAGGGAGCCACGTGAAGCGAATAGGCCAAAGCTTTCTCACGCTCTTCAGAAATACGATTGGCATCCTTGCGGGCATTGACCATCTTTGCAACCTCTTCTTTGATTATCGAGCAGTGGTGCATGATCTTCTCTACAGTAGCCGCATCCTGCGAAGACAGTTCCTCGCCCTTGTTTCCGGGGAAGAGTGTGCGGATCTTGACCATATTGTCAAGCAGAATCGAGAGATAGCGTGTGGCCACAGGTATGATGTGGTTGATGGCAAGATCTCCGAGCACACGGGCTTCAATCTGGATCTTCTTGGTGTACATTTCCCACTTCACTTCATTGCGAGCCTCAAGTTCGACGTGGTTCATGACGCCGGTCTTGCGGAACATTTCGATTGACGACGGACGCAGGTAGGCATCGAAGATAAGAGCCGGATTGGTCTCGCAGTCAAGTCCGCGACGGGCTGCCTCTTCTTTCCATTCGTCTGAATAGCCGTTGCCATCGAAATGGATGGCTTCGGAATACAGAAGAAGTGCCTTGATCTCGGCAAGGAGCGCATGCTGCAGACCTTCGCCTGCCGCAAGACGCGAGTCAACCTTCTGCTTGAAATCGGCAAGCTGTTCGGCCACCGCTGCATTCAGGGCGATCATGGCAGACGCACAGTTGGCGCTTGACCCTACGGCACGGAACTCGAAACGGTTTCCGGTAAACGCGAATGGTGATGTGCGGTTGCGGTCGGTATTGTCAATCATAAGTTCCGGAATCTGAGCCACACCGAGGTCAAGTTTCTCTTTACCGGCAAGTGCGATCAGTTCGTCTTTGTCTGAATTCTTGATCTTGCTGAGTATCTCTGCAAGCTGGCTGCCGGTGAAAATCGAGATGATTGCAGGTGGCGCTTCATTGGCTCCGAGACGGTGGCAGTTTGTGGCCGACATGATAGATGCCTTGAGCAGAGCGTTGTGACGGTGCACGGCTGCCATGACATTAGCCACGAATGTTATGAACTGGAGGTTCTCCATCGGAGTCTTTCCGGGAGCGAAAAGCAGTGTGCCGGTATCGGTTCCGAGACTCCAGTTGTTATGTTTGCCTGATCCGTTGATTCCGGCAAACGGCTTTTCGTGAAGCAGGATGCGGAAATTATGGCGGCGGGCCACTTCGGCCATCACCGACATGATCAGCATATTGTGGTCATTGGCCAGGTTTGTTTCTTCGAAAATGGGAGCAAGCTCGAACTGGTTAGGCGCAACTTCATTGTGGCGGGTCTTGGCCGGAATTCCGAGCTTGTGAGCTTCGATTTCAAGATCAAGCATGAATGCCTGCACACGCGAAGGTATAGCTCCGAAATAATGGTCTTCAAGCTGCTGATTCTTTGCCGATTCATGGCCCATCAGTGTGCGGCCGGTCATCACGAGGTCCGGACGGGCGGCATAGAGTGCTTCGTCAACGAGGAAATACTCCTGTTCCCAGCCGAGATTCGAGATCACATGCTGCACGTTGGGATCAAAATAACGTGCTACGCCTGTACCGGCTTTGTCTACGGCTGAAAGCGCGCGCAGAAGCGGTGTCTTATAGTCAAGCGACTCTCCGGTATAGGAGATAAAAATTGTCGGAATACAGAGAGTGTTGTCAAGGATAAACACCGGCGAGGAGATGTCCCATGCGGAATAACCGCGGGCCTCGAATGTGTTACGGATTCCGCCGTTGGGAAAACTTGAGGCATCAGGTTCCTGCTGCACAAGCAGTTTGCCTGAGAATTCCTCTACGATTCCGCCCTTGCCGTCATGCTCGATAAATCCGTCATGCTTTTCGGCTGTGGTCTCTGTCAGCGGCTGAAACCAGTGTGTGTAGTGGCGCACACCGTTGTCAGTCGCCCAGCGCTTCATGCCTTCGGCCACACTGTCGGCCACTTCCAGTGAGATAGGCTCTTTGTTGTCAATCGCATTGATCAGCGCCTTGTAGGTATCCAGAGGAAGATACTCATACATTTTTGCGCGGTTGAACACTTTGCTGGCATAGTATTCCTGCGGACGTTCCTTTGGAATGTCAACCTCAACTGCTTTGCGGTTTGAAGCTTCTTCAACTACCTTGAATCTTAAACTTGACATAGTTGCACGTTGTGTTAAGTATTTATAAATCGTGATCTTTATTTTCTATCGGTCGCGCCGAGGCGTTCGATGCACCGGCGTGTATTCTCGTGAGTGTTGAAAGCGGTCAGCCTGAAATAGCCCTCGCCTGAAGGTCCGAATCCGCTGCCGGGAGTCCCGACAATGTGGTAACGGTTGAGCAGGTAATCAAAAAACTCCCATGAAGTCATTGTTCCGGGCGTTTTGAGCCATATATATGGCGAATTGATTCCTCCTACCGCCTCATAGCCGGCCTCTGCGAGCCCTTCGCGGAGCATGCGGGCATTTTCGAGATAGTAGTCAATGGTTTCTTTGACCTGACGCTGCCCCTCTTCTGTATAGAGCGCTTCAGCTGCGCGCTGGGTAAGGTAACTTGCACCGTTGAATTTGGTGGTCTGACGGCGACGCCAGAGACCGTTAAGCGCGATCTTGTTTCCTTTCTCATCCAGCCCCATGAGCTCTTTCGGCACCACGGTGTAACCGAGACGGATACCGGTAAAGCCCGCGGTCTTGGAAAAACTGCGGAATTCGATGGCCACCTCTCTGGCTCCTTCTATTTCATATATTGAATGCGCCACATCTTCTTCGCGAATGAAAGCCTCATAGGCTGCGTCGAACAGCAGCAGAGCGCCATGTTCACGGCAATAATCAACCCACGCTTTCAGCTGGCGGCGGGTCAGAGTGGTTCCGGTAGGATTGTTCGGATAGCAGAGATATATCACATCGGGATTGTTGACCGGGAGGGCGGGCACAAAACCGTTTTCAGCCGTACAGGGCAGATATTCGATCTCAGTCCAGCGGCCGTCGGCTCCAAGATCCCCGGCGCGGCCTCCCATTACGTTCGTATCAACATAAACAGGATAGACAGGATCGGTTACAGCCACACGATTGGCCGTCGAGAGGATATCGCCAATATTTCCGGTGTCGCTTTTGGCTCCGTCACTGACAAAGATCTCATCGGTGTCTATTTCTATGCCTCGTTCGCGATAATCATAACGTGCGATTTTTTCGGCAAGAAACGAATAGCCCTGCTCAGGACCATATCCGTGAAAAGTTTCGCCTGCCGCCTCATCGTCCACCGCTTTATGGAGCGCCTCGACAGCTGCCTGACACAGCGGACGGGTCACATCACCGATGCCCATGCGTATTATGTCTGCGCCGGGATGGCTTTCGGAATAAGCATTTACCCTGCGGGCCACCTCACTGAAAAGATATGACGCAGGAAGTTTGGTGAAATTATCGTTGATTCTAAACATCTGTTTTACTTTATATTGTATCTACCTATAATTTTTCATCAAAAAAACGAAAGTACCCGGAAAAGATTTTCGGTTCTTCTCCTGATATCCACTGCATCCGCGGAAACACGTTCACGTCACAGCGTACAGTCAGCTTTTTGTCAACGTTGTCGGTAATAATTTCCTTCGAATACTTCAGTGGCACCGCCGGTCATCATGACATGTCCGTTGTTTGCCCACCTGATGTGCAGATCGCCGCCACGCAGGTGAATTGTGACTTCACGGCCACAGCGTCCGGTAAGAGCCGCAGCCACTGCCGAGGCACATGCCCCGGTTCCGCAGGCAAGAGTCTCGCCTGTACCTCTCTCCCACACCCGCATACGGGCCTCTGACGGAGAGATTATCTGCAGGAATTCTATATTTGCGCGGTCAGGCCACATGGAATGCTTCTCAAGCTCAGGGCCAAGAGTTTCAAAGGGGACATCTTCAATACGGTCTACAAAAACGACTCCGTGGGGGTTGCCCATAGAGACAGCCGTCACTCTGACCTCGCCACACGAAGTGGCTACAGGCTCCTCGACCATCTTTTCGGTAGTGCTTCTCACCGGCACAAGCCCGGCATTGAGTTCCGGCTCCCCCATATCGACGGTCACACTCTCAACCTCTCCGGAGGGGCTCATATTAAGCGACAAAACCTTGATCCCGGAAAGGGTTTCAAGGCTTATGCAGGTTTTATCTGTGAGTTTGTGATCGTGGACGTACTTGGCGATGCAACGGGAGGCATTCCCACACATGCGGGCCTCCGATCCGTCGTTGTTAAACATCCTCATTCTGAAGTCGGCTTTGTCAGAGGGGCAGATCAAAACTATTCCATCTCCACCTACACCGAAATGGCGATCACTCATTTCCTCGGCAAGTTCGGGGAGCCGGTCAGGCACCGACTCCATGCAGTTGATGTAGATGTAGTCGTTGCCGATGCCATGCATCTTAGTGAAGCTTATCAACTCTCTGTCTTTCTTTGAGCGTGAGGTCATAATTCAAACTACTATCCCAAGTTAAATTGAGAAATCAATGCAAAGGTAAGCATTTTGCTACAAACGCAAGCTTTTTTCACACATTTTTTATGCTAAAACCATATTTTTATTTTAAATAGCTCCTTTTAGGCCATTACTTGTCTTATTTTTCACTTTCTTACACAATACATGATGCAGGTCGCCATTTTTTACTATCTTTGCGAATGGATACACCACCTTATTATATATTACATTATATATTATATACTACACATAACCTCCCTTATTTATACCGACGATGACCGACGACGCTCTGAGCCAGCTCTATTTTAAAGACACCGCCTTTCAGAATCTGATGCAGAAGCGCATTTTCAACGTGCTCCTGATTGCTTCGGCCTACGATGCTTTCATGATGGAAGAAGACGGACGCGTCGAAGAACAGCTCTATTTTGAATACACAGCCCTCAACCTTTCCTCTCCCCCGCGAGTCACGCGCGCACTCAACTCCACTGAAGCAATGGAGATCATGAAGGTCAAAAGTTTCGATCTTGTGATCATGATGCCCGGCAACGATGTCAGTGAGACTTTCTCCGGAGCGCGACGCATACGCGAGGCCTACCCCGACATGCCGATAATCGTGCTGACACCGTTCTCCAAAGAGGTGTCACGCCGTCTGGCCAACGAAGATTTCTCAGGCATTGACTATGTCTTTTCATGGCTCGGCAATGTCGATCTGCTCCTGGCCATCATAAAACTGCTCGAAGACAAGATGAACGCCGATGCCGACATCAACGGTGTGGGCGTGCAGATGATACTCCTGGTGGAAGACTCCGTCAGATTCTACTCGTCGGTTCTCCCCATCGTCTATAAATTCATCCTCAAACAGTCACGCGAATTCTCCACCGAGGCTCTGAACGAACACGAACAGATGCTGCGTATGCGCGGACGCCCAAAAGTGATGCTCGCCCGTGACTACGAGGAAGCCATCACTCTCTACGAGCGTTACAGCAACCATATACTCGGAGTGATCAGCGACGTCTCTTTCATGCGCGAGGGAAAAAAAGACCCGAAAGCCGGAATACGCCTTGCCAAAGAGCTACGCTCACGCGACCCCTACCTGCCGATGATCATCGAAAGTTCCGAAAACGAAAACGCCCATGACGTAATCGAGCTCGGCGGCACGTTCATCGACAAGAACTCAAAAAAATTTCCCGTAGACCTCGGCAAGGCCATCATCAACAACTTCGGCTTCGGCGACTTCGTGATCCGCAATCCCGAAACTGGCGAAGAGATCTTCCGCATCAAATCGCTGAAAGACCTGCAGAAAAACATCTTCAACATCCCCGCCGAGGCCCTCTATTGGCATGCCTCGTTCAACGACATCTCGCGCTGGCTCTACTCGCGCGCCATGTTCCCGATTGCAGAGGTGATCAAACACCACCGCTTCCGCGACCTGAAAGATGCCCCGCAGGTGCGCCAGCTGTTCTTCGACCTGATTGTAAAATATCGCAAGATGAAAAACCGCGGAGTCGTGGCCATCTTCCAGAAAGACCGCTTCGACCACTACTCCAACTTCGCCCGCATCGGCCAGGGTTCGCTCGGAGGAAAAGGCCGTGGCCTGGCCTTTATCGACTCGATCATCAAAAAAAATCCGATCTGCGACAATTTCGACGGCATATCAATAACCATTCCGCGCACCGTTGTGCTCTGCACCGACATTTTCGATGAGTTCATGGAGTCGAACCGCCTCTACCCCATAGCCCTCAGCGATGCGCCTGACGAAGAAATCCTCCGCCACTTCCTCGAAGGCAAGCTTCCGCGCAGAATCAAAGACGATCTTCTCGCACTCTTCGAGGTGGTCGACACCCCGATAGCGGTCCGAAGTTCCAGCCTTCTCGAAGACTCCCACTACCAGCCCTTCGCCGGAATCTACTCCACCTACATGGTGCCCAAAAGCTCCGACCCGCAGCGTATGCTCAAAATGGTCACCGACGCCATCAAGGGTGTCTATGCCTCGGTGTTCTACGCCGACTCCAAGGCTTACATGACAGCCACCTCCAACATCATCGACCAGGAAAAGATGGCCGTGATCCTTCAGGAAGTGGTCGGCAAAGAGGTCGACGGCTACTACTTCCCGTCATTCTCCGGCGTGGGCCGCTCTCTCAACTACTACCCTCTCAACGATGAAAAGCCCGAAGACGGAGTGGCCGAAATTGCCGTCGGCCTGGGGAAATACATCGTTGACGGCGGTCTCTCTCTGCGCTTCTCCCCGCGCCACCCCGACAACGTGCTCCAGACCTCCGAACTCTCCCTCGCCCTGCGCGACACACAGACACGCATGTATGCCCTCGACATGAAATCGGCCCAGTCTGACAGCAACCTCATTGTCGACGACGGCTACAACGTGGCCAAAGTCCGCGTTCAGGACCTCGCCGAAAAGGGGGCTCTAAGATACATGGTGTCGACTTTCGACTTCCGCGACAACGTGATCCGCGACTCCGACTCAGGAGAAGGCCGCAAGGTTGTGACCTTCAACAATGTGCTCAAGCACAAGGTCTACCCGCTTGCCGAAGCCGTAGACTTCATGCTCACCACCGGACAGAAAGAAATGCAACGTCCGGTCGAGATAGAGTTCGCGGGCATCATCGGGCCCGACTCTAAGATGATCGGTCCGGGAGCCAAAAACAAGGGCCGCCTCTACTGGCTCCAGATCCGCCCGATAGTCGACCGCAAGGAAACCGTTGACGAAGCCCTTATGGCCACTCCTGATGAAAGACTTCTGCTGAAGTCAGGCACAGCTCTCGGTCATGGCAACATCGAAGGCGTGAAGACGGTGGTCTATGTCCGCCCGGAGAAGTTTTCGTCATCCAACAACTCGCTCATTGCCCGCGAGATCGAGAAGATAAACCGCGACTTCCTCAACCGCGAAGAGCGCTACGTGCTCATCGGGCCCGGCCGATGGGGCTCGTCAGACACTTCGCTCGGCATTCCGGTGAAATGGCCGGCAATCTCGGCAGCCCGCCTGATAGTGGAGTCATCACTGCCGAGCTACCGCATAGAGCCCAGCCAGGGCACACACTTCTTCCAGAACCTCACTTCTTTCGGCGTGGCTTATTTCACTATAGACACCAATGCCCGGCGCAAGGAAGGCGAACCGGTCACCGCGCTCTACGACGTTGACTTTCTCAACTCTCAGCCTGCGGTCTACGAAAGCGACTTCATACGCATAGTCACCTTCGACACCCCGCTCGCCATCGGCGTCAACGGACTGAAAGGTACCGGCGTAGTCCTAAAGCCCTGAGCCGCCAGGCTTCCGCATAAACCCGAACAGACAGCGCCTGCAAGATGCGCGGACAGAAAAAAATCTGTATCGCAGCCTTGCAGGCGCTGTCTGTTATAGTCAGTTTAAGAGGTTGCTTAAAACCTCGAAGTTTCGGCTATCAGAAGAGATAACCGAAACCTACATTGAGATATATCGGATAGAGATTGAATGTCACCGTCTTGAACGACGATTCGAAAATGTCATTGCAACCCCAGGCGAGATTGGCATTGACAAGCAGATGCTTATAGGCAGTCCATGTCACGCCGCCCTGCATACCCCACTGGAAATGGCGCAGATTGTCACCGAAATCATAGTTGGCACGCGAGTCGCCCTCAAACGAGATCTTCGGGCCGGTCGGATCGCCTTCACGGAGATAGCCGTCATAGACATATCCGTCAAAATCATTGCTGAACGCAAAGGCCACATATGGCCCGGCGTGAACCTTAAGGCGCTTGTGGGCCTTGAATACGGCTGTCAGCGGAAACACTAACTGCTGCGAGTGATAGCGGGTCTGCACCATGCCGGTCCAGCGGCCGCTGACAGTAGCGCCGTCCTGAATGATGGCCATACCATAGTTCTTCACCGCAGCCTTGGTTTCCATACCTTTGGTTTCAAGACGCACACCCAGAGAGAGACCCCACTTCTTCTGCACATCCATCCACTTTGTAACAGTGGCACCTATTTGCAGATTAAGTTCCGGACTGTATGAATTAATTTCACGGATTTCGGCAGGGAGAGGCAGAGGAGAAGCTCCCCCGATGTTTGTTCCTGCATAGACCTCATATTCAAACCCGTGGAGCATCGCCTTGATGACTGCCAGCGAACGGTCAACCTGAGCCGTAGCGCCAACAAAGCCGAAAGCCATCGCCAAGACTCCTATTATATAACGTTTGACATTCATTATCCTATTTTCATTTTATAGATTAGAGGCAGACTACTTCAAGCTCATCTACAAACAGAGCGCTGCCTATAGCTCCTGAGAATTTCGCACCCTCGATGCTCGATGTCATCACCACAGCCAGTGCATAGACCCCGTTTTCAAGTTTTTCAGGATCAAGACTCTTGTCAGGACGATATTTGAATTCTACATCAAAATGAGTCCAGTCAGCAGCACCCTTACGCTGGGTTTCGTCAAGACGGGCCACAGCTATGATGTTGGGATTGTCATCAGACAGCACATTATTGCCGTCAAGATACTCCATATCAGCCGTGCGTTCGTAGAACACCGCATAGATATCACATTCGTCAGTGCGGCCCGGCACTTCCACAAGCTTGCGGTTGACAAGCTCCATGAACTTCTCGCCGGGAGTGTAGCAGTAGTAGCCACGCAGACCTATAGGCACATAATAGAACGAGGTACCGAACTGGGTTGCCTCCAAGGGCTTGTTGACAGCATTGGTCATATCGAACTTGCCTATAAACAGATTGCCTGCAGCCAGAGGCATACCCACCATAGCGCCAAACGTTCCTGTAGAGCGGGTCACCAGTCCGGCACAACGGCCAACCACACCGTTGTCAGCCTGAAATGTCGGATATGTCTCCGGCCCTTTCTTGCCGTTGGTCAGTCCGAAGCCTTGATTTCCGCTCGCCCACACCATATTCGGCACATTGGGATCAGTCGGAGAAAGTTCCACAAATTCATCACACATACCACCCTGGGAGTTGGCCGGAACCACGCGCGCATTCTCGAAACTATATTTCAGCGCTATCGGATCGTCATGCTTGGCAATAACCGTATAAGTCTTTGACCACTGGCCGTCTTCGGATGTGACTGTATACTCCTGCGGATCGGAGAAGTCGCGCATCGTGCCGCTCGCAGGGGCGATAGTCGCACCCGGAGTGATCTCAAATTCAGGCGCAAGCGCCGTCACATCTACAAAATTCTTTACTATAAAGGTGACCGAATGTACATCCTTGCGGTCTACAATCTCAGCCGGGCGCACAAGCAGTTCTTCCGGCAGGGAAGCTGACACAATGTCACACTCGGCATTGAGCGGTTCGTTCTCGATACATGATGACAGCCACACTGTGGAAAAGAACACTGTCATCACCTGCATCAGGCGAAAAATTTTCATATTGTGATTCAATTACTATATTTGCTTTCAAGTTACAAAATTACGCAAATCAGCAGAAATCCGATGGCTTTGCCGACATTTTTTTCATCTCCACTATAACCTCACCGTAAATTCGGGCGATTTTTGATCTATTTTTCCCAGAGCCAAAGAATACCGCAATTCTCCACATCGGCGCTAAAATTGCTCTATTATACTCAATCTGCAACAATTAGATAATTTTCAGCAACATTTTTAGCTTCTATTTGCCTAAAAACCGCAAATTATCCGTAACTTTGCCACGAAATTTTGCGATTTTATAGACATTGGCTATGTCTGTCTGAATCTGTCAAACCAAATAGTAAAAATCACCATGAGTTTCCTTATACACAAAAAAAAGGAACCGCAGACATTGTTGTGATTACAATAACGGTAACTAACCAATCATTTACATAAACTTAAATTATGAAATTTCTTTACAAATCAATGTATAGCGCCCTGCTGATGGGAGCTATGGGGCTAAACGCCACAGCCCAGCAGCAACTGCCGAGTGTCGGATTCGAAGGTGAGTGGGTTAACTGCGTTCCTTGGACAAGCCTCGATAATACAACAGTACAAGGCACAGAACCTGAAGGCTGGTGCGTTTCAAATGTAATCGGCATGGGCGGATTGGGTGCAACCACAGTAGGATCAAAAGTTGAAGGATACAACTCAGAGACTGCAGTAAAGCTGACCAACACGGCTAATCAGTATATGAAATCACAAATCATCCCTGCATATCTTAATTTAGGTACAAGCTGGTCTACTGCAGTACCTAAATTCGGTTGGACGGGAATAACAGTCACAAACAGCGATGGTGGCTCATTCAAAGGCTTAGAATTCACAGACCGTCCGAAGAGCCTTGAATTTATGTACCAGCGCAGCCGCGGAACAGCAAAACCAAACGAAAAAACTACTATTGTAGCCTATCTATGGAAAGGCCATTGGACTCAGGCCGATGTTCCAGGAAATATAATAATGGGCACTCCTACCACCGTAACAATGACAGACCGCGATCGTTGTGTATTAGGAATGTCAATGGATGGATGCCAAGGAGGAAATGTCACTTCTGAAGATGGCTTACTCATTGGAAAGATTGAAGCTTATATTACAGAAAACACTGACGAATGGACAAAATTTTCAGCTGATTTCGAATACTTCTCTGAAGAAACTCCTGAATATATCAATGTAATAATCTCAGCAGGTGACTACTTCGGTGGTGCAGATGCTGTAGGTGAAGGGAACAGCCTCGTGGTTGATGATGTTCGCCTTGTTTATGACAATGAGGAGGTAAAATCAGAAACATATGCAGGTTATCTTAATATTTACTGTAAAGACCTGAATCCTGATGACCCTGAGGGCACATTAGCCAAAAACTCTGCTGCGACAATCGAAATTATCCCCACCGGCGAAAATACTTGTACCTTCAAACTTCCCAACTTCGCGCTCGGCGATGGCGATGGCGCAATGCAGTTAGGCGATATTGTTGTAGAAAATGTTACCGTAACCGAGAAAGATGGCGTCAAGACTTTTTCAGGCGTAACAAAAGATCTGAAACTGATGAGTGACATGATCTTCGCAGATGTAACAATCAAAGGCACAATCACCGGAGATGTTGCAGACATGACTATTGATGTTATCTGGACTAACTCTCCGCTCAACGAAGAAGGAACCCCGATCTACGTGACATTCACAACAAATCCCGTAACCAGCGGCATCACCGATATCACTGTTGACAATTCAAACGCTCCCGTTGAATTCTACAACCTCCAGGGTGTGCGCGTGAATGCTGACAATCTGACCCCAGGCATCTATGTTCGCCGTCAGGGCAGCCAGGTCAGCAAGGTGCTCGTGAAGTAAATTGGATGTGATTCTACAGATTCCCCATTTCATATCAAGCAGAAAGCCGCTTCATCACGAAGCGGCTTTCTTGTTTTTCTGTCTGTCGATTGACTCTATATCTATTGGAATATTTTATGTCGCAGAAACCATTTCCTGCAATCCATAAACTGATTAAATTTTACACATTGCAAAGATAGCGCATCATGCGTCCCTCCTATATACCGCTATGTAATAATCAAAATTCGATCTTAATCGAATTATCCAAACAAATCTGACTATAAGTCATTTATATCCCACTAACAAATATTCTGATCTAAACTGCAAAATAACATTTAAACGCCCGGATATAACAAAACATCACCTTTGCACAAAACACAGACGGCAAGTATCCGGTCAATGCCTCACGTGGCGTGATGGTAAATCGGTGTCCTCAACCGGACACCATGCTGCGGGAAACGCAATAGCCCGTGACACCTTCACGTGCGTTACGGTGTCACGGGCTACGAGTAAATCAGCGTCCTCCGGACGCCCATTCAGCACCGCCGTAACAGCCGGTATCCGACAGAACCCACCACGAACAGCCCCACGGGCAGCAGGCATCCAACACCATCCCGGACGGCAACGCAGGCAGCGAGTATCCGGATGAGGGCACCGATTTTCCGCCACGAACAGCCAAGCGGGCAGCGGGTGTCCGCAGGACACCGATTTACTCGTAGCCCCCGACACCGCAGCGCACAGCGCGTAGGTGTCGGGGGGATAAAAGACATCCCCCCAATATGGTGTCCGGCTGAGGACACCGATTTACCATCCCGGATACGGCCGAAGGCATCAGGCAAGGGCACAAAAAAAGAGCTGTCTTCTTCACGAAGACCGCTCTCTCTACAGAATCTAACGTAGTGTAAAATAATTCTAAAAACCTAACGTAAAACAAATCTTTTATTACCTAAATCATTTTCTTCATTCGTAAGTATGATCTCTATTGATATAATCTATAATCCAATATTCTTAACCGGAATCACCCGGTTGTCATAAGTATAACGCAAAGATAGGGTGTTTTTCACCCGCAGTCAATAGTATCGGTGCAAAATCTAAATTATCAAAACAGAATATAAGCAATAATAATTTATCAATCAATGCTTTAAATATAAAGCATTGATTGATAAATCTAAATTCGATCTAAACGGCAAAGAGCCAGAACTCCCCATTTTTCAGGCCTACTTCATGACCCCGATCTGCATAACATCAGAGTCAAAAGTCTCTCGCTCGACGGCCATATTCCTGAATTTATTGCGATAGGTATATATGGTGTTTGTTGACACACCGAGAAAGTGCGCTATTCTTGCGGTGTCATCGACCCCCAAGCGCATGAAGGCCAACACACGCAGTTCCGTAGATAGCACATTAGGCGAACTCAGCACTATCTGTTTATCGGGGAGCAACAGATGATTGAGACCTGTGATAAAGTCGGGATAGATGGCAAGGAAGGTCTCATCGAAAATCTCATCAAACTTTTCACGCTGTTCGTCCATGAACCGGCCTTCTTTCATATATTTCAGAAGGTCGTCAGTCTGACCGGCAGTAATCTTGCGCCGGCACATGCGGGTGAAGTCCTCAAGACTACCCATATAGCTCGAACAGAGATTGATAAACTCCGATATATAGGCTTCCTTTATCATATTGGCGTTAGCAAGCTGGCGCTTGACCTGCTCAAGCTCTTTTACTCGCCGTTTTCTGTGCCGATAGAAGTTACCTAAAAGCAATATAACCACCGAAAGCGTCACGATCAGCCCGAACATCATCAGCATACGCCTGTGAGAGAGCGAACTCAAAGCCTGAGATACCGGTATCATGGACTCAGAGACGAACACAGTGTTTGACATATCACCTGCCCTGACAGAATTTTCGAGCGATATAGACAGATATTTATAGGCCCTTTCAAGATCACCGAGATCATATAGCGCACGTCCGAGGCGAGCCATCGCCGAACCTTTGAGATCGCCGTTACGCACCTCGGAGATAGCCGCAAGCGACCAGTAGCGTACAGCTTCATGTAATGAACCGAGATAGTAATACTGACCGCCAAGCATCGTCATAGCCAATGAGAAATCCGGATCTGACATATCAAGATCTGTGGCAAGGTTGTGAAGAGAACCTGCTGACAGCGGACGCTGACCTTTGGCATAATATATGATAGACTGGGCAATCTGTGCTGACGGAGTGTCTGGCGGCAATAGCTCAAGCTGCTTTTCGGCAAAATTCATGCCTTCTTTAAGATAAGATCTGGCAACCTCGCTGCTTTCAAGTATTTCAGCTATGTAAAGATTAAGATCACGGGCGGTTTCATAATAGAGCAAACGGTTTTCCGGGAAAATGCCGTTTTCATTGACATTTTTAAGAGCATTAAGAGCATCAGGGGTAGCGCCGAATTTGCGCAATTCAGAAGCGCTGAGAATCAAAAAACGCTGCGCGCTGACCGAATCGCCGACATTACGGGCCACTTCAAGACCACGGTTGAAAACCGAAATCGCCGAGTCGCAGTTGATAGGAGCCACCATAGTGCCAAGGTCCAGATAAAGTTCCGTTCTTCTCTCCGATTGTGAGGCGATCAGTTTATTAAGCGAATCGGCTGAAGCGATGCGTTTTCTTATATAGCCGTCACGTCTTATCAACTCACGGTCAAGCAGATCAAGCAGCCCCTCTTCTGTAGATGGGAGCGACCCGGCACTACTCGCGGCCATCACCGGAGCCAGCAGTAGCAAGACGTAGCATACAAACAATTTTCTCATTAAACAAACAATAGAAATGTGTTGCAATTTTACAGACAGAATCAACATTCAGAGCGGCCAAGATGCAAGCCGTCAGTCAGTTTGAATTACGGAGATAAAAGGATTGCCAAATAAGGCTAAAGGGTTAGAAAATACCGATTAATATCAATTGATTCTTCGGCAAAGATAGTATTTAATTTTTCCAGATACAAATTTCTACGACAAAAAAATTCGCCTCCGCTTCTTTGCGGAGACGAATTGTCTATGCGGTCCCCAAAGACTGAATACTCTTCTCTACAAGAGCATTATAGCGCCAATCAACGAAGACGGTTGTAGGAATTGAGCAGTTTGACATCTTTTGATATTCCGCCGAGACCGAGAATCTCGAATATGACGGCTACAGGAAGAAGAATATCCCAGACTGAGAAATGGGCATCCATTTCCTCGGCTCCCGCCTGCTTGAAGAGTATGAAGCAGACCACTGCGATGCAGCATAGAGTCAGAAGCAGGCTGATGGTAAGCACCGTCCGCTGCAGCGGCAGATTGCGGAAAAGAAATATGTCTACAATAAGCAGTATTACGGCTGCGGCTGCCGGTATCAGAAGCCCATACTCATACATGGTGTAGAGTTTCTCAGTGACAACCGGCTGACCGGAAAGATAATCTACTTCCCCATAGGGCACAATCACAAATATCATCATCGCTACAAGCGCGAGGAAGATATAGACGGTCTGGATGCGTTGTATCTGCATAACGTTTATTTTTTTGAATTGATGATTTCATTCAACAAAGGCCACCATGACCTTCGGGAGGTCAAAAGTACTAAAATTTTAACAATTGAGCGCATGATTAGTTGGCATTTTTCTGTAATTTTGTCCAAAAATCACTGATTCATGAAAGCAGAACGCCCCCTTATACTCATAACCAATGATGACGGAATCGGGTCACGCGGAATAGCCCATCTCACACGCATAGCGGTGACATTAGGCGATGTTGTGGTCGTAGCCCCTGACAGCGCGCAGTCAGGCAAGTCATCAGCTATCAGCGTAAACACGCCTCTCTTCATCAACGAACATCAGCCGCTTGAATGCGCCCGCATGATGAGCGCCAACGGCACACCGGTTGACTGCGTGAAGCTCGCCATGTTTGCTGTGCTTGACCGCAGGCCCGATCTGATTCTTTCCGGTATCAACCACGGATCAAACGCCGCTGTCAACAATATATATTCCGGAACAATGGGAGCCGCAATGGAAGGTTGTCTGCTTGGAATACCCTCGATAGGCTATTCGCTGCTTGACCATTCGCCCGGAGCCGATTTCGATCCGCTGACACCTTTCATTAAAGAGATAACCGCCAAAGTACTTGCCGAAGGACTGCCTGAGGGGATTTGCCTGAACGTGAACTTCCCCACCCGCTGCACTCCGAAAGGCATCAAAGTTGTGCGCGCGGCCAAAGGACGGTGGACTGAGGAATATGCCACCTACGCCACTCCCCACGGCACTCCGTTCTACTGGCTGACGGGCAAGTTCCACAATGACGAGCCTGACAATCTGGAGACAGATGAATACTGGCTGAAACAGCAGTATGGCACGATTGTCCCGATCCGCCCGGATCAGACAGCCACAGATATGATAATCCGTGTAAGGGATATCTTTTCAGAAATCTGAAAAGCGGTCGTGACGAAGCAGATAATATTCAAGAAGGATGTTCGGACGGCCGGACAGCAGATCGACACGTGGATCCGTATCATAAACTGCCTGCATACGTGAGAAATCACGATGGGCCCTGACCACAGCCCGCGCATTGCCGAAATCAAGACATGCCATGAACTTGGCCCATGCCAGAGTATCAAGCAGGCGGCGCCACACCAGACGGCGCGTGCGCCCGTTGCGCGGAAGGTTCTTGCGGAGCATCAGCAGATTGTTGCGGAAATTCAGATAGGTTTTGCGCGGATTAGAAGCCGGCAGACTCCCGCCTCCCAGATGATAGACAGCCCCTGACGGAACCGCCCACAACTGTCGGCCGGCAAGCCTCATGCGCCAGCAGAGATCAATCTCTTCCATATGGGCAAAGAACGCCTTGTCAAGCCCTCCTACCGAAAGATAAAAACTGTTGTCAACCATCAGCGCGGCACCGCTTGCCCAATCGACCTGAATAGGGCTGTCATACTGCCCGCAGTCGGTCTCGACAGTTCCGAATATGCGTCCGCGACAATATGGATAACCGTTGCGGTCAAGAAAACCGCCGGCGGCCCCGGCATATTCAAATTTTTCAGGCTCTGTCAGTGACAGAATTTTCGGCTGAACAGCTCCCGCCTCCGGATGCGACTCCATGAAGTTGAACATAGGTGTAAGCCAGTCATCCTTGACCTCGACATCAGAGTTCAGAAGCACACTATATTTATAATGTGGCGCCACTTCCTTTATGGCGAGATTATAACCTTCGGCAAAACCGTGGTTCTCGCTGAAGAGAATGGTGCGAACATTCGGGAAATCACGTTTGAGCAAGTCAACGGAGCCATCGGTCGATCCGTTGTCGGCCACGAAGACATCCGCTATGGCAGACGGAGTGTGGCGCACCACCGACGGAAGATAGGCGCGCAGAAATTTCTCGCCGTTCCAGTTGAGAATTATAACGGCCACACGGGCCGGGACTGATTCAGCCGCAACCGTCATTTCTGTCATCTCACAACCTCTCCTTCCGACTCTTCTCCTTCCGGGTTCATGGCGAGAATCGTCACTGGAGCCACAGTGTTTGACAATTCCGGAGCCGGAGCAATGTTGACACGCAGATAATTATCAGTAAATCCGGCCATCGAGCCGTCATGGCGCGGATGCTCTATCAGAAGTGGACGCGTTGTCCCGACGAAACGCGATGTGAAATTCTTCAGTTTCTTTTCAGAGACGGCGAGCATCAGACGAGTGCGCCGGTGCTTCTCTTCCTGACTGACGGCATGGGCTATCTCCAGCGCCCGTGTGCCGGGACGCTCGCTGTAGGTGAACACATGTAGGCGAGATATGTCAAGCGACTCTACAAAAGCCTTCGACTCCTCAAAGAGCTCCTCGGTCTCTCCGCGCGCGCCCACAATCAGGTCGACACCTATAAACGCATCAGGCATCACCCGGCGTATATGCTCGATCTTGCTGCGGAAAAGCGCCGTGTCGTAGCGTCGGCGCATCAGGCGCAACACCTCGTCGCTGCCGTTTTGCAATGGGATATGAAAATGAGGCATGAAGCGCTTTGATCGGCTCACGAAGTCAATCAGTTCATCAGTAAGCAGATTCGGTTCGATCGAGGAAATGCGATAGCGCTCTATTCCTTCGACTTCATCAAGAGCCTTGCACAGATCAAAGAAAGTCTCACCGGAGCCACGCCCGAAGTCGCCGATATTAACACCGGTGATGACAATTTCCTTGCCACCCTCGGCTGCCACATCGCGGGCCTGGGCGACTATCTCCTCAATCGATCCTGAGCGGCTGCGCCCACGGGCCATAGGGATGGTACAGTAGGAACACCAGTAGTCACAACCGTCCTGCACCTTCAGAAAATAACGTGTGCGGTCGCCACGCGAGCATGAAGGACTGAAAGAGCGTATCTCTTTTGTCGGCGTGACAAATGTGGCGGCCTCTTCAGCCGAAGAAGCGCCGGTGACCCGGTCGAGATAATCAGCCAGTTCGAGTTTGCGATCCGTACCGGCCACAACAGCCACACCGGGAAGCGACGCGACCTCGCCCGGCTTGAGCTGGGCATAGCACCCGGTCACCACGATCTTAGCCTCAGGATAGCGGCGTGCGAACGACCGTATCGCCTGACGGCATTTCTTGTCGGCGATCTCGGTGACACTGCATGAATTGACCACTATAAAATCAGGCCTGTCACCCTCATGGACACGCTGAATCCCACGGGAGGCAAAGATGCGCGCCACCGTGGAAGTCTCGGCGAAATTCAGTTTGCATCCAAAAGTATGAAACAGTGCAGTCTGATTTCCAAAAGTCTCCTTATCAATCAAGGTATGTCTCTTTGAAGAATAAATTAGAGGTTGTTTAATCAGGGCTCCTTTTTCAGTCGAAGTTTTCGGCCTGGATAGGAATCGGACGCTTGAGCACCTCTTTAAATGAGATAAGAGTTTCGGTGCGTCCGACGGCGCCAAGGCTGATCTGATGTATCACTTCAAGAAGATGCTCGTTGTTGCGGGCGAAGATCTTGGCGAAAATATCATAGCTGCCTGTAGTGAAGTGACAGTCGACCACTTCAGGTATATCCTTAAGCAACTGGACAACCTCATTGAATTTTGAAGAGTCCTGCAGGATAAAGCCTATATATGCACAAGTCTCGTAACCGACAGATGCGGGGTCGATTATTGTCTCAAAGCCCTTTATGATGCCGGACGAAGTCAGTTTCTGTATGCGCTGATGTATGGCTGCGCCTGATACATTAGTCTCACGTGCTATCTCAAGAAACGGCTTGCGAGCATTGCTGGAAAGCATTTTGAGAATCTTGAAATCCAGCATGTCAAAATGTTGTCTTGCCATTAGTTTTAAAATTTGCTCTATAATGGTTTATTAAAAATGCATTTGTATCAATCGGGCCACAGCCCGTTTTACAATGCAAAATTAGCCAAAAAATCACAATTATTAATACAAATCTTGGGTTTTAATTATAAATTTCAATCTTCACGCCTGAAATCCAAACTCTAAACACCGCGCGAATGACTGTTTTTACAATAATTAATGCTGTATATCCCATATGCTCTTTGTCTATTTTCGGATAATGTTATATCTTTGCAGAGATTTTCCTGACAGGTCCTGAGATTTCACCTCCATTCCGAGATCTTCCATTTTCCCAAAGGAACTACGTCTATCTTACTATTAAGGTGCAGTTTTGAGATATTCTCAACTATATATCATCACAATAGTGCTGCTGTGTGCCCTCTCCGTAGGTGCATTCTCGCGCTCCGTAAACCCCGGTTCAATTGCCGGGGGTGTTGATGTCATGCAACCGGAATCCATTCCGTCGCCACAGGCCCAGCCTACAGAAATTGAACCTCTGCCAATATCCGTCGCTGACAGCCTCAGTCCTGACACAACCGAGACATTGGATTCCGACGAAATCATATACCAGAAACCAGCCACCCTCTTTGATGCCACAGCTAACCGCCGGTCAGCGCCTGCGCCTGAGCAAATCGCATCACCAGATTCGGTTATCCTCAGCACTGACTCTGCCGGCATAGCCGCTGACAGCCTTGCCGGCCAGATAACACGCCACACCTATACCCCTGACAGCACCCGCCGGTCACAGCTGAGCCGCCGTCGCATCACTCCGCCGGAAAAGGGATCGAACATCGTGCGCACAAAGGTAGACCTTGACAATGCTGTCGACTTTTCGGCCCAAGACTCAATGGTGCTCATCGGGCGCAACACCGCATTCATGTATGGCGACAGCAAAGTCAGCTATGGCAACATCAAACTTGATGCCGAACAGATCGAGATGAATCTCGACAACAACACCGTCTATGCAATGGGCGGCGTAGACTCCGTCGGCGACCTCTTCGGCACTCCCGTATTCGAAGACAACGGGACATCTTATGAGGCAAAAACAATGCACTACAACTTCAAGACGGAATACGGCTACATCACCGATGTAATCACCCAGCAGGGCGAAGGCTATCTGACAGGCGGACAGACAAAGAAAATAGACGAAAACACTTTCTATGTACAGAACGGCCGCTACACCACCTGCGACAACCACGATGACCCCCACTTCTATCTTCAACTGACAAAAGCCAAAGTCCGGCCAGGCAAAGACGTGGTCAGCGGACCGGCCTATATGGTGCTTGCCGGACTGCCACTCCCGTTAGCTGTGCCTTTCGGATACTTTCCATTCTCTGAAAAATATTCATCCGGTATCATATTCCCCACCTTTGGCGATGACTACAACCGCGGCTACTATCTCAGTAACGGCGGTTACTACCTCGCACTCAGCGACAACATTGACCTTGCCCTCACCGGCGAGATCTACACCCTCGGCTCCTGGGGCCTGCGCGCTGAATCGCGCTATGTCAAACGATACAAATATTCCGGAGGATTCAACATCTCGTATCTCAAGACCATCACCGGCGACAAAGGAATGCCCGACTATACTAAGTCGACCAACTTCCAGGTGCTCTGGAACCACAGCCAGGACTCAAAAGCCAACCCCAACATGAGTCTCTCGGCAAGCGTGAACTTCACCACCAGCGGCTATACGCGAAACGACCTGAACTCATACTACTCAAACGCTTTCACCGAAAACACAAAGAGCAGTACGATCAACATGACCTACCGTTTTCCCAACTCAAAATGGTCCGTCTCGACAACAGCCAACATCTCCCAGCGCTCCCAGGACTCAACTCTTGCCGTCTCTTTCCCCAACTTCACCATAACCATGTCTCAGCTCTATCCCTTCAAGCGTAAACGCGCTGTGGGTGAAGAGAAATGGTATGAAAAAATCAAACTCTCCTATTCAGGTCAGTTCAACAACTCCCTGACTGCAAAGCAGGATGAATTTTTCAAGAAAAGCCTCATCAAGGATTGGCGCAACGGCATGCGTCACAGCATCCCCATCAGCGCCACCTTTAACCTGTTCAAATACCTCAACCTCACCCCGTCGATCAACCTGACCGACCGAATGTATTCAACCAAAGTCCGCCGGCAGTGGGATCCGAATGCCTCCGCCGAGGTCCTTGACACCACCTATAATTTCTATAACGTCTGGGACTTCAGTGCCGCAGTATCGCTTGACACCAAAATCTACGGCTTCTTCCAGCCGCTGCCATTTCTGGGCGACAAGGTCAAGATGATCCGCCACGTGCTCACCCCCACAATCTCTTTTACCGGATCACCGGACTTTGCATCGAAATTTTTCGGCTATTACGGATCCTACCAGTATCCTGACGCCAAAGGAGAGATGCAGACACGCACCTACTCCTACTTCCCGAACTCACTGTTCGGAGTCCCCGGCCAAGGCAAAACAGGCGCCATAAGCATCTCGCTTGCCAACAATCTGGAAATGAAAGTCAAGTCAGACAAAGACTCGATCGGGGAGAAGAAAATTTCATTGATCGAAAACCTTTCGCTGTCACAAAGTTACAACTTTGCCGCCGACTCAATGCGCTGGTCAAATCTCAACACCTCAATAATGCTCCGTCTGGTCAAGAACTTCAACCTTAACCTCTCGGCAACCTGGGATGTCTATACCTATGCGCTCAACTCAGCCGGCAACCCCGTGCGTGTCAACAAGCTCCGCATATCTCAAGGCAAAGGCTGGGGCAAGCTTTCAAGCACAGGCACTTCGTTCAGCTACACCTTCAACAACGACACTTTCAAAAAGCTGTTCGGCAAAGACAAGGATAAAAAAGACAAAAAAGACAACGGCAAAGCCCAAAGCATGGATCAGGAATTTGCCGAAACAACATCTGACTACGAAAGCCCCACCCGAAAAAGCAGCAAGAAAAATTCCGGCATGGAATTTGACGATGACGGCTACATGAAATGGAGTGTGCCCTGGAATCTCACTTTCAACTACTCCGTCAATTACGGCTATGGAGAATTCGACTACAAAAAACTGGAATACAAAGGCAAGATAACTCAAAACCTTTCTTTTTCAGGCAATATCAGACCAACGGCCAACTGGAATTTCGGTTTTTCGGCCAGCTACAACTTCGACACCCGTAAACTCGCCTACATGAACTGCAATATCTCGCGTGACATGCACTGCTTCACCATGCGCGCAAGCTTCGTGCCGGTAGGACCATACAAGAGCTACAATTTCCACATATCAGTCAAATCCTCGCTCCTGCAAGACCTCAAGTATGACAAACGCTCATCATACTCCAACGGCGTGCAATGGTATTGATACCTCATTACATTGGCCCCGGATATTGATATCCTGACAATGAATATATGGCATTGCAATAAACTTTTCATCTCCATTTAGTGTTATTAAAC
Source organism: Duncaniella muris (assembly GCF_003024805.1). GTDB lineage: Bacteria > Bacteroidota > Bacteroidia > Bacteroidales > Muribaculaceae > Duncaniella > Duncaniella muris. Next base: position 27,833 of record NZ_PUEC01000005.1, on the reverse strand, counting down.
CGAATCCGCATTTGCATCCAATCGCAAATTACCGGATACGATCACCGGAAACTATTATTTATCACTACTTAATAACACCAAGAGATGAAAAAAATTCTACTTATCATGTGTGCTGTTTTAGGGATGGCCTTCGGAGCACACGCACAGAAAGCACAGCTCCAGATCGGTTACGGCGGCTACACACAGATGGATGCCACAGACATGCACGACGGAGGATCCGTCAACAGTGCATGGGGAGCCCTGACCACAGCTGTAAATTTCAAGGTAATGCCCAAGACATACCTTGGCATCTCATACACTTTCTCATCGGCGAGCTACAAGCACTCAGATGATGCGAATGCCTATTACCACGTGATCATGCTCAACGGCCGCTACGACTATTGGAGAAACCGGGTAGCAACACTTTACGGACATCTCGGCATCGGTGTTGACATCACCCACATGGCCGGTGACGACTGGTCTAAAAACAAAGCCTACTTCGCATTCCAGGCCTCTCCACTCGGAGCTGAAGTAAATCTTACCCGTGTCACCAGCATTTTCGGCGAACTTGGTTTTGGAGCGCAAGGTCTGCTTCAGGTTGGTGTCCGCTTCAACCTGTAAGCTGAAATCTATGGCGCTTAACCCGCTAATGAATAACAGTCATGAGTGATAAGATTTCCTACGAAGAGCGCAAAGATATGCCGGATTCCGTGTTCGGTCTTCCTGAACGCCGGGAATATCCTATGCCTGACGCAGCCCATGTACGTGCTGCCGAAGCCTACTTCCGATATTGCCCCGAAGATCTAAAACCGAAACTGGCCCGTGCCATACTCCAACGCGCCCAGGACTACGGAGTAGACATCGAAAGCCCGACCATACGGTCATATGCCCGTCAATAATATCAGAGACCATTACATATATATTATTATGGTTCTATAATCAGACAGCCCCGGCCCTGAAAATTAAAATTTCGGCTGAGACTGTCTGCTTACACTGTATTGCCGCAACGGGAGACAATGGCAATCTGAGATCTAAGATTAACATCAATTATGACTATTTTTGCGAACTGATTAACAATTTATTCCTATTTTTGTAAAAATAACATCATCACTTTACAGATGGAAAAAGATCTTAAGCCTGACGACTCGACTCTCGTGGCACGTCTGAGAGACCCCTCGACATGCCGCGCGGCGTTCAATGACCTCATCCGTCTGTATTCCGAGCCGCTTTATCGCCTGATCCGTCGCACTGTCCAGCTTCATGACGATGCCGATGATATCCTCCAGAACACATTCTTAAAAGCCTGGCAGAACATAGAAAATTTCCGTGGAGATGCCAAACTTTCAACATGGCTGTATAAAATCGCAGTAAACGAAAGCATCTCCTATCTTGAGCGTGAGAAAAAAAGACGAGGGATCTCACTCGATGACGATGAATCTCAACTCATAGCTCTCATTCAGGCAGACACTAACATTGACGGCGACGAGCTTGCGCTAAAACTCCGCAACGCCATAGCCACACTCCCTGAAAAGCAGCGCCTTGTTTTCAACATGCGCTACTATGATGACATGAAATACGAACAGATGTCAGAAATCATGGGAACATCTGTCGGAGCCTTGAAGGCATCATATCATCTCGCTGTAAAAAAAATCGAACAATTTTTTGCAGACTCTGATTAAACTAAATTCTGTCCGGAGAGTCTAATCATAAAATTGTAATCAATTTTAAGCTTCAAAAAACAAGAGACACGATGAAAGATATATTGACAAAGGCAGCTCGAAACGACGGAATGACCGTGCCAGACGGTTATTTCGATGATTTTGCCGCACGCATGGCCGCTTCGCTTCCTGAAATGGAATGGGAAAAGCCTCAGCCTAAGGTCATGCCACACACTGCATGGCAGCGGGTGAGACCATATCTGTATCTTGCCGCAATGTTCATGGGTGTATGGTGCATGATGAAAATGTTTGACCTGATGCGCACCGACTCTTCCGGGCTCTCAATTGACAACAATCCTGTCATGACTGCTGCTTTGAACAACGATCACTTTATCAACGAATATTTTATAAACGAGGGAGATATCAGCGAATATCAGCTGATGCAGGATCTCTATGAAACCGGATTTGACCCATCTGTCTGTGAAGAAGAACTGACAGATGAATTCACCGACTCGACCGTGATTCCGGAAAATCCGGAATTCCCCATTTCTGACATCTGACCCATATCTCGTCTTTATCAAACCACCGCACCTTCATGAAACAGATCATCTTTTCCATTGTCTTCTCTATAGCCGCCGCTACAGTTTCACCACTGTCAATCCAGGCTCAGCGCCCGTCAGAGCGTGAACGGGTGACATGGATGAAAGAAATTCAGCAATACAAGAACGATTTCCTCATCAAAAAGCTCGCGCTTAATGATGAACAGAAAACGTCTTTTCTGCCTCTTTACAATTCAATGGAAGATGAAGTCAGAAAAGTTCAGGAGGAAGCCGGACAACTCTACCAGCAGACTATGCGCAAAGGAGACAAAGCTACAGATCTGGAATATGAAAAAGCTGCTGAAGCAGCCTATGAACTTAAAGGCCGCGAAAATGAGATCGAGATGAAATACTTCAAGGATTTCAAATCCATCCTTACGCCACAACAACTCTTTAAGCTCAAGGATGCCGAACGTGATTTCACCCGCCAGCTGATGCGCCAGCATCGCCGCCAACAAAAAAGATAAACCCTTTTACTAAACCTCTTTTTCACCCCCCCACTTCTCTATTCCTTTTATTTATGTATGCCAGTAGAATATTCTTTCTGCTGTCTGTTTTCGCATTCCTTTCTCTCTGCAAACCGATAGACTTGAATGCACAGACAGCCACCAGACCGGATTTTGCCTATCCCAAAACTGTCAGTCGGCAAGCTGAAAAAGATCTTTCGTCTGCTTTGGAAAAGCATGATGGCCCGGCAACTGTGCGGGCGCTCATTGACTATTATCTCGCTGAATCACGGATTGACGCCCTTAGGAGCGCCAATGCCATCAGCAAAATTGATTCCGTCGCAGCCCTGGCATCCGATCCGGTGTTACGCTCGATGCTTATCATGCTCGAAGCCGACATCTACGCCTCGACCTATTCAGCGGCCCGCTGGAAATATGACAGCCGCGATCTTCCGCTGACTCCGTTGCCCGAAAATTATCAGGAATGGAGCGGTGAACAGTTCCGGATGAAAATCAACTCGCTAATCGACACTGCCCTTCTTCCGGAGTCAGAGCTTAAAGCCACTCCGATCAAAACCTATGCCACTGCCCTATCACTCGGAAAGAATCTCAGCGCCCGCAATGAGACTCAGATCTACTATCCTTCCATCTTTGACTTCATAGCCAACAAGGCCATAAGACTGCTTAACGAGACCGGACGCATGAGCAATATCCTTTCATGGGGACTGCTCACACGTCATGACCTATATCTCAAAGTGCCATTCAACCGCTTCGACCCGACAGCAAGCAGAATCCTCGACATATATGCATCTCTGCTAAGATTCCATGACTCGGTCTCAGCTCCATTCATCATTACTGATATCAACCGTCTGGACTTCATCACTTCACACGTATGGAGCGGAGACAATCTGTCGTCTTCGCCGACAGAGCGCAAGTCAGAACTGCTCAGATCTCTATATGAAGAATACAGCACATCTGAATATTCCGGAGACATTCTTCTCGCAGTCAGCTGCAATGACTCAGAAATAAAAAAATGGTTGGCTGAAGCTATTCGCCACAATCTTAAAGCATTTCCGGCATTCCGCCGCAACAACAATCTCAAGAACACCCTTTCAGAGATCGAAATGCAAGGGATAGAACTCTCCTACCCTACTGTCTCAGCGCCTGATTCGGAAGTTACGTTCAGACTTTCCGTTTCAAACGTCAAGTCAGGCAAGCTATATATATATAATGTATCGTCCTCTCCCATCGCCGAACAAAGTTATAATTGCATTGGTCTTCCATCACTGAAACCATTGGCTGTAATTCCGTTCAGCGCATCGGCCTCTGCCGCTATTCCGTTTAATGAAGAACTGACTATCGGTTACAGGTTCAGCAGTCCCGGTCAGTATGTGGCTATCGCGACTATTGACGGAGCTCCGCAGAAAAGCCGTAACTGGTATCATAAAATCCACATTTCCGATTACTCCATAGCCGCTTCATTCTTTGACAAGACCGAAGTCTGGGCACTTCGTGCTTCAGACGGAGCTCCAGTAGAGGGGGCGAAAATATCAGTCATACCGGAATCATCACGCAAAACAGGAACTCCCCGTCTGATCGGCACCACCGCAGCTGACGGCTCTGCCAGTTTCCCGCAAAACGGCTATGCTGTGATGTCTAAAGACGGTGACCGCTTTGCACTGCCACTCTGGATCTATAACGACAACAATCGCCGCAATTCTCCCGAATGGCGACAGACATCGTCAGGCTACCCCTCTCTTCCGCTCTATCACCCCGGCGATAGTGTGGAATGGATGGCTATATGCTATGAATATAAAGGTCAAGAGCATAGGCCCCTAATCAATAAAGAGGTTACAGCAATTCTCCGCGATTCAAAATACCAAGGCATTGACACTGCGAAAATAACCTCCGATTCTTACGGGCGCGTGAACGGACAGTTCACTCTGCCTAAAGAAATTTTGAGCGGAAATTTCTGCATTTCAATAGACAATAACAATGACCCGGTCCGCTTCATGGTGAGCGACTACAAGCTTCCTACATTCAAAATCATACTTGATCCTGTAGAAAAAGACTATCCGGCTGCCGGTGACGTCAGCCTCCGCGGACGCATTCAGACCTACGCCGGCTTCCCGCTCGCAGACGCAAAAATTTCTGTGACCCTTGCCGCCATGCAGCCGCTGCGGTGGTGGAATCGCTCTGCACCTGTCGCATTCCAGACGTTGGAAGCAAGTTCTGATGGATCAGGCGAATTCGACATCGTGATTCCGAAATCCACACTCGCACTCAGCCCGATTCCCGGCGGCCTGTTCAACGCCGAGGTATCAGCCATGTCAAATACAGGTGAAAGCCAGATTGCCACAACAGTATTTTCAACCGGGATGCGTTATGCCATCAGGGCATCTGTGCCTGCCGATATTGACATCTCAGCTCCGACCACAGCCATAAAAGTAGAAATCACGGACTATCGAGACTCTATCGTAAAGATGCCGGTTGACTTCACAGTCATACGTGATAATGCAAAAGTATTCAATGGCTCCATCATGCCCGGCAAGCCAGTCATAGATCTCACCGGAGTGAAATCAGGCAGCTACAGACTGGAATTCTCCATAGCTGATTCAACTTTGGCTGCTCCGGTTTCACAAGACGCTGTTCTCTACCGTCCCTCAGACAAAGAAACGCCCACACCTTCCAAGCTGCTATGGTATCCGTCAGCAGATGTGAAAGCCTCGGAGACTTCAGGTGAAGGCGAATGGCTATATGCCGTCAACTGCCCGACCAACCTGCTCGTCACGCTCCACACTCCTGACTCCATACTATCACAGTCATGGATAAAAGCCAATGCCGGAATGAACATACTGAAACTGCATCTGCCCGACAGACTTGAATCGGCAACTATAAGGATAGCCCTCACCGGCAACTACCGGAATGAATCGGCCTCTCTTACTCTCAGACGCGATGTCAGAGCCAAGTCCATACACTTCGTTGCAGAATCTTTCCGCGACCGCACCATCCCCGGCTCGGAAGAGACCTGGACATTCCGTGTCACCGACCGGTCAGGCCAAGGCCGACAGTCAGCTGTCATTATGGACATGTATAACACCGCGCTTGACGCACTTGCAAAAACAGACTGGGATTTCACACCGTCTACATCCTGGGGCGGAGGCTATTCATTCAGGTGGTCTCAGCCGGATCTTAACGCCAAAGAATATCAAAGAGTCTACTACCGCCCAGGCAAACTTTTGACCGAAAACAGAATCACAGCACCATCCTTTGACACCTATGGGCTCCCTGTATTCAACAGATTCGCATTCACAAGCGGCATCCGCATCCGCGGCGCAAGTCTCTATGGCTCCCGTAGCATTAAAGCCGTTGATGAATTAAATATAGTCAGAGAACACTCCGAAGAGGTTGTTGTTGAAGAAGCAGCTATGGACTGCGGAGCCGCCGTGACATCAGCCACAAATTATATGGCCGCAGCAAAAATGGCTGACAACACAGCCTATGATGACGAACGCGTTGCCGAAAGCGGGTCTGGAGCTGAGCAAAAATCAGCAGGAGAGGCACCTTTCACATTCAGAGACCGGGAAGTCCCGCTCGCCTTCTTCAAACCGATGCTTGAAACTGCCGCTGACGGACGTCTGTCACTGACATTTACCGTTCCCAACGCCAATACAACTTGGGGACTCCGGGCCGTAGCATTCACCGACTCGTTGCTTTCAACGACTTTCATGTCTGAGGTCACAGCCTCCAAGCCGGTTATGGTCCAGCCCAACCTTCCACGCTTCCTGCGCGTTGGCGACAAGGTCATTATCGAAGCCTCAGTCATGAACGGCAGTGATGAAAGGCTGTCGGTCAGCACCACGGTCGAGCTGTTCGATCCGGCAGACGGCAGTAAGCTTGTCACCTATAGCCGTCCGGATTCGATAAATCCCGGCAGCGCAACCACTGTCGGCATAGAATTCATCGCACCGTCTGACATGCCCCTTGCCGGTTATCGCATCAAATCAGCATCTGACCGCTTTGCTGACGGCGAGCAGACCCTGTTGCCCATCCTCCCGGCTGTAACCCCGGTCATTGACACCTATCCGTTCTATATAGCACCGGATCAGAGAAAATTCACCATGACCCTCCCCGTCACACCCGACAACGCCCGGATTACGCTGCAATACTGCGACAATCCGACATGGTATGTGGTCACAGCTCTCCCCGGTCTGCTCGAACTTGAAGCCTCGACCGCCAATGAAGCCGCAGCCTCCATTTTCTCCGCAGCCATAGCCTCAGGTCTCCTGCGAGACAATCCGGATCTTGCCGCAGCACTCAAAGAATGGAACTCAAGCAATAAATCAGAGGGCATGCTGACATCCATGCTCCAGCGCAACGAAGATCTGAAGCAGATTCTGCTCGCAGCCACTCCCTGGATGACAGATGCCAAGAACGACACCGAACGAATGAGCCGGCTGGCACTGCTGTTCGACGGAAAAACAGTCAGACAGACAATCGCTGCCAACATCGCTACCCTCCGTAAGCTCCAGCGCAACGGAGGCGGATGGGCTTGGTATTCGTCAGGCAAGGAAGCATCTGCCTGGGCAACCGAAAATGCACTCCTGCTCTTTGGCCGTCTGCTTGAGCTCGGATTCCTACCGGATTCACGCGAACTTAATTCCATGATCATTTCAGCGCTGAAATGGATGGACAAGGAAACAAGACGTGATTACAACAAGCATCCTGACGGAGATTACACCTCATATGTCTATATGCGCGGATTCTACCGCAATCTTTCAGGCGCACCGGCGGCTGATTCAAAGATTGTCGGCCAGACAGTGCAGCGCATATTGTCAGGCTGGAAGACTTCATCCGTCTTCGACAAAGCTGTCTATGCAATGATCCTCAACCGGAACTCCTATCAGTCCGTCGCCCGAAACGTACTTGCCTCTCTGAGCGAATATGCGGAGTCATCGCCTGAAAAAGGGATGTGGTGGCCGTCGCTCGACAACATGACCATCTGGTCAATGGGCAAAACCGGCACTACAGCCCTGATTCTCGATGCGTATGCAGCGATTGATCCGTCATGCAAGGAAATAGACCTGATCCGCCAGTGGCTGATACTCCAGAAAGAAGCGAAAGACTGGGGCACATCCGTCACTACATCCTCAGTGATAGCATCTGTCCTCTCTACGTCGCGCAACTGGATCACCCCGGCCGGCCGCACCAAAGTCTCGGTCGGAGGCAAGACAGTTGAACCGTCTGACATCGAACGTCTGACAGGCTCATTCCGTGCGCAACTGTCACTGAAAGCAGGAAAGCCATCTGATCTGAAAGTGAGCCGCAGCGGCAACTCCCCGGCATGGGGCTCGGTCTTCTATCTCTATACTGACTCCATGACATCTGTCAAGGCGGCCTCCTGCCAGGCGCTTTCTGTAGAAAAGAATCTTGTGCTCAAAGGCAATGCCGGCGAAAACAACACATCTTTCGCTGACACCCTGAGAGTAGGACAGCGGATCAGTGTGACACTCACACTTAAAGTAGACCGCGACATGGATTACGTCACCATAATCGATGAGCGTCCGGCCTGCTTCGAACCGGTTGAGCAGTTACCGGAGCCGATCTTTGCAGAAGGCATCTACTTCTACCGCGAGAACCGCGACTCTTCAACGAGAATCTTCATTGACCATCTGCCCAAAGGCACCTATGTGCTGAGCTACGACATGTGGGTAAACAATGCCGGACAGTTTGCCAGCGGCCTGGCCACAGTCCAGAGCCAATATGCCCCGCAGCTATCGGCCCATTCAGCCGGCTCTCAGCTCACTGTGACACCGGCCCGATAAAACATCCGAAATCCGTCTCCACCACGGCAATACCGGAAACAGATTCTATCCCGAACCGCACCTCAGAAGTCAGAAAATGCTTTTGACGTGCGGTTCATTTGTATTCGGGAATTTCATCAGGGCGAAATACGATGGAAGCTGATACAGGAGAAGTAGCCACAAAGTATCCGAGACATTTGTCACCGCTGAACATAGCAGGGCCATTGCTGTCATTCTGTAACGCTTCGAGATAATCGTGCATGGCGCGTGAAACCGGCAAAACAGTGCAGGTAAGTACATCACCATCAAAAAGCACCGTATCATCATCCTCTTCATCCGTGTCCTTGCGGGTGGTCATAGTGATAAAAGTGTTTATGCCGTCTGCTGCACTGCGGTCATCCATCTCTCCCCACTGATAAATCTTTCCATTGCGATAAAGTTTTATCCAGTAGCAGTCCCCTTCCGTGGCTTCATCATCGTAGAACCGTCCCTGAAAGACAGCCACCTGATCGTAGGGCATTTTGATCCAGTTGAATTCAAGACTTTCTATCTCGGTCGGCGGATACATAGTGGCGGTAGCCTCATAACGGCAACCGGCTCTTTCCACTGTCAAGCGATAGTCATGACCCGCAACGCCTGGTGTCAGGTCAGTGTAGAAACCCTCCGAATCCGTATGGAGACCATATACAGACCCATCTGTCAGATCGGTCAGTGTCACCACTGCATCCGTGAGATGTGTACGGTCCATAGGCTCATCCATAGGAGTCGTGCTGGTGATGGCTACCTTCGCCCCGTCAGGAGTAAGCTCCGCCTCAATAACGGTCAACGGTTCTATATCGTGATACTTGAAATCAAGTTCCTTTTCGCACGATGCGAGCAGAAGCAGCATGCACATCATTGCCGGAATGCTATATAGTTTCATAATCATCAGAATTTAAGAGTATATGATACTGATGGAACAAGACCATACATTGCATGCAGCACTGCACGTGTTCCGGATGGTTTGGACGCATCATCCTCGAAGTAGACCAAGAACGGATTGTAGCGGCAATAGGCGTTGTAGATTCCGAATGCCCATTCATATGTAAGTTTCTTCCCGGTGTGGATATATTTGGCGGAAAGATCGAGGCGATGGGTAGGAGGTGTCATATAAGCGTTTCTCCTGGAATAGTAGTAACACGTCTCGCCGCTGATTTCATACTTCACATCAGGAGCCGTCAACGGCTGGCCGGACATAAAAATCCATGAGCCGGAAAGATTCCATCTGTCAGACAGTTTATATATGGCAGTGACGGTAAAATCATGGCGGCGGTCATTGGTAGCATTATACCACTGGCCGTCATTGATGCCTGGAATCTTGGTTTCTGTGTGCGAAATCGTGTAAGACAGCCAGCCTGTGAGACGTCCTGTATTCTTGCGAAACATGAACTCCGCACCGTAGCTCCTGCCACATCCTCCAAATATAATACTTTCGATTGCGATGTCAGAGAATGTACTGCGGCCATCCTTGAAGTCGTAGACATTATCCATGCTTCGGTAATATCCTTCGGCCGACCAGTCAAACGCGCCGTTCCCAGTCATGCCGCTGTAGCCTATCCCGTATTGCAGCGAACGTTCAGGCTTTACGATTGCCGAAGTAAGAGCGTAGCGGTCAAATGGGAAAGATGTGGCGTTGGCGCGGATAGCGTGAAGATTCTGGGTTGATATGCCGAATCCTGCCTTTACGTTATGCAGATGCGTGAGATTATATTTCAGATTGATCCGAGGCTCGACCTCTATGTAGGTTTTGCCGTCAAACTGATTAGGGATGTCATAGGCGCTTTGGAATTCATGAAAGCGATTCTGAGACAACACTGATGCCACATTGAGGCGCAGGCCGGCGGTGACATCAAGCTTTTCGGCAAACGATCCGGAATATTCCGCCCAGGCAGAGTTTTCCCAAAGTGACCTGATTTCACGCTCGCGCGAAGCGTTAAGCATCCATTCCGCCGACTTTACCTTAAGAAGTTCTGACCGCAATCCGAACTCCAGTCCGTGCCATTCGGATATTTGCCAGCGCAGCCTCTCGTTGAGGGAGTAATTATGTATGTAGGTCCACATGGCTTCATTGACATCCATCATGTCCATTGACATTTCAGGACTGAAATGAGTCAATGCCGCAGTTGTAGTGAACGTAAGCCGGTCATTGGCACGGGCCACCCAGTTGACCGATCCTCCGAGATTGCCCCAGTATAATCCCATAAGGTCGGCAACCGCCATATTGTCGTGGCTGATAAAGAACGAACCGTCGATCAGATGACTTGGCGAAGGACAATAGCGCAACTTGGCCGACACATCATAGAAATTCATCACTGTGCTGCGGTATTGGGGAACTATTTTCAGAAATGCATCCACGTAAGAACGTCGTGCGGCCACGGCAAACGAAAGTTTATCTTTCACAATCGGGCCTTCGGCCTTGATCTTGGCGGCAAGTATTCCGATTGAGGCTGACCCGTGATAATTTTCCATATCCCCGGCAGCGAGAGTAGTTTCAAGTACCGAAGATGTCGCATCTCCATACATGGCCGGGATAGCACCTTTGTAGAGGGTAGCGCTTCCGAGAGCATTGTCGTTGAAAGTCGAGAAGATCCCCATCACATGGCTGGGATTATATAACGATATGCCATCGACCAGAACAAGGTTCTGATAGGCGTTACCGCCCCTGACCTCAAATCCGCCACCGCCTTCACCCTCGCTGCGGACACCGGGAAGCAGTGTGATCGACTTTATGATATCGGCTTCGCCGCCAAAGGCCGGAACCTGTATCATCTTTGACAATTCAAGCCGTTCAGCTCCAAGCCTTGGGTTACTGATTCGCTGGCGGGCGGAGTTGCCGGTGACAACAACCTCATTAAGTTCCGTACCCATTATGCTGTCACTTGGCTCCTCAGCCGAAACTGTCACCGTTGCACAGACCAGGACCAAACCTAAAACTACTATTTTCTCTATCATAAATTTTTACGTAGGTGAACTCTCGCAATTGACTGGCCCGATTTTATTGTATCTGAAATACTTCATTGAGTCTGTGTTTAATTAGTGTAACAGATAGTAATAAACCACGAAAAAGGTTGTAACGTTACAACCTTTTCACATGTATTTAGATGGCAATTTCAAAAAGAGTCTTACTTCTCTGAAATAAACGAATCTTTAAAGCCAAGGAAATAAAGAACTCCGTCAAGTCCGATGGTCGAAATTGACTGTTCGGCATTGGCTTTGACCTTAGGTTTGGCATGGAATGCTATACCAAGTCCTGCGGTGGAGAGCATCGGCAGATCGTTAGCTCCGTCACCGACCGCAATAGTCTGCGCAATGTTCACATTCTCCACCTGAGCTATCAGTTTAAGCAGTTCGGCTTTCCTGCGGCCGTCGACAATCTCTCCGAGATAGCGCCCGGTCAGCTTTCCGTCAACGATTTCAAGTTCATTGGCATAGACATAGTCAAAACCATATTTCTGCTTGAGATAATTTCCGAAATAGGTGAAACCGCCTGACAGAATGGCTGTCTTGTAGCCCACACGCTTAAGCACCTGCATCATTCGGTCAAGTCCTTCGGTTATAGGCAGATTCTCAGCTATCTCCTGCATCACGCTTTCATCAAGTCCTTTGAGCAGCGCCACACGTTCGCGGAAACTTTCGCAGAAATCAATCTCACCCCTCATGGCCCGTTCGGTTATAGCCTTGACCTGGTCACCGACACCGGCTCTGATAGCCAGTTCGTCAATAACCTCAGTCTCAATAAGAGTAGAGTCCATGTCAAAGCAAATCAGTCTGCGGCAACGGCGGAAAAGAGTGTCTTCCTGCATTGAAATGTCAAACTCTTCTTCCTGTGAAAGCTGCATGAAGCGCGCCTGCATCGCAGCCGTATCTCTCGGCATGCCGCGCACTGAAAATTCGACACACGATTTTGACAGCGGCTGCTCTTCCTCTCCCAAAGGCATTCGTCCGGTCAGACGCTGTATGGAGTCGATATTCATGCCCTGCTCAGAGATTTCGGCCGTCACGTTGGCAATCTGCCGGGCCGTCAGCCGCCGGCCGAGAATAGTTATTATCCAGCGGTCTTTGCCCTGCATACCGACCCAGTTCTCATATTCTTCAATACTTACCGGCGAGAAACGCACATTCACATTAAGTTCGGTAGCTTTGAAAAGCAATTCTTTCATAATGTTGCCTGACACTGCCGAATCGGTCTTTATCAGAATACCCAGTGAAAGGGTATGATGTATGTCGGCCTGACCGATATCAAGAATGCCGGCATTGTAGCGGGCAAGAATTTCAGAGAGAGCCGATGTCACACCCGGATGGTCCTGACCGGATATATTGATAAGAATTAGTTCAAGCTGAGGCGTTTCCATATCTATATATGAGAAATAATTGGATTTTGGATAACAAAGATACGAAGTTATCTCTGATTTTTTGGTAATTTTGCATGTGTAATTTAACAATCGCAAATATATGGCACGAGAATGGAAAGAGATTAAAAAGTATGAAGACATACTTTTCGAACAATATGGCCGCATTGCCAAAATAACCATCAACCGTCCGCAGGTCTACAACGCATTCCGCCCGCAGACTAACCGTGAAATGCTTGAAGCTATGGCTTATTGCCGTGAAGCGTCTGACATTGGAGTGATCATACTGACAGGAGCCGGTGACAAGGCTTTTTGCTCTGGCGGCGATCAGAAAGTCAAAGGCATAGGCGGATATATCGACGAGCAGGGAGTGCCCCGCCTCAATGTCCTTGACCTCCATAAGGCAATCCGCTCGATTCCCAAGCCCGTCATCGCTATGGTAAACGGCTATGCTATCGGCGGCGGCCATGTGCTCCACGTGGTCTGTGACCTTACCATAGCCTCTGACAATGCCCGCTTCGGCCAGACAGGCCCGAAAGTAGGCAGTTTCGATGCCGGTTTCGGCTCAAGCTATCTGGCCCGCTGTGTAGGTCAGAAAAAAGCGCGCGAAATCTGGTTTCTCTGCCGCCAGTACAGCGCCGAGGATGCCGAACGAATGGGTATGGTGAACAAAGTCGTGCCTTTCGACCGTCTGGAAGACGAAACCGTGGAATGGTGTGAAACTATTCTGAGCCGCTCTCCGATGGCCATCCGCATGATCAAGCGCGCACTTAATGCCGAACTTGACGGCCAGCGCGGCATGATGGAATTCGCAGGTGACGCCACCCTGATGTACTATCTCATGGAGGAAGCACAGGAAGGTAAAAACGCATTCCTTGAAAAACGCGACCCCGACTTCGACAAATTCCCTAAATTTCCGGGCTAAAACACAATCGGAACGTATGCAGGCCACTTGGTGTAAATATGAATTATTCTTCCGGTTCACTGCCATAACCTCACGTGAACGCATGAACCGGAAGGATACATATTATATAAAAATATCCGATCAGGCCGACCCTGCGGTTTATGGCATCGGCGAGGCCGGACTTTTCCGCGGTCTGAGCTGTGACGACCGGCCGGGCTATGAAGAAATGCTTGACACAGTCTGCCGCGCCATCGACACCTACCTCGAAAATCCGGACCTGCTTGCCGACTGGCCGTCAATCAGGTTTGCCGTCGAGACTGCCGCACTTGATCTCAGAAACAACGGGCACCGCATCCTTTACCCCTCTGCCTGGACCGAAGGTCGAGAACCCATCACGATCAACGGCCTCGTATGGATGGGTGACCGCGAAACCATGCGCGAACGGATAGCCCGTAAACTGGCTGACCGCTGCGGATGTGTGAAAGTCAAAATCGGCGGAATTGAATTTGATGAAGAGATAGATCTGCTGCGCTACATCCGTTCGCAAGCTCCTGAAATCACACTCCGGCTTGATGCCAACGGCGCTTTCACCCCTCAGGAAGCAGATGAAAAACTCAGGCGGCTTACCGAATTTGACATCCATTCAATCGAACAGCCGGTAAGAGCAGGCCAATGGCAGGAAATGCAGCGTCTATGCCGCACCTCCCCCATCCCGATCGCCCTTGACGAAGAACTTATCGGCCTTAACGATTCTGAAGAGAAGCGCCGGATGCTTGAAACGATCCGCCCGCAATACATCGTACTGAAACCCACCCTCTGCGGTGGCATAGGAGGCTCGGAAGAGTGGATCAGACTTGCCGGGACAATCGGTGCCGGATGGTGGATCACTTCAGCCCTCGAATCAGACATAGGGCTGAATGCCATAGCACAGTGGACAGCGACACTCGGATCAGACATGCCGCAGGGACTGGGTACAGGCCAATTGTATGACAACAACATTCCCTCACCGCTGTCAGTCAGCGGCGACAGGTTATCCTACAACCCTGCCGGAAAGTGGGAAATTCCTCAACTGGCATGGAAACAATTCTGACACCTGAAGCAAAAAAATTTATTGAAGAGTGGAATAGTCCGACTCCCTACGTCACTGCCCGCACTTCAGGCTCTACCGGCACGCCTAAAGAAATCCGCCTTCTGAAAACAGATATGCGGGCCTCGGCCAAAGCTACTATAAAATTTTTCGGCCTCCACTCCAGATCATGGCTCCACCTGCCCCTCTCGCCGGATTACATAGCAGGAAAAATGCAGATTGTCCGCGCACTGGAATCCGGAGCCACACTGACAGTGGAGGACGCGACCAACCGTCCGCTGTCCGGACTCAGCCTGAACACCGGCCGACGGATCTCATTGTTGCCTGTGGTGCCTTCGCAAGTCTGCGGAGTGCTGTCATCCGGGTTCACAGACCGCATCGACAACATGATCATAGGAGGAGCACCGCTTGCCCCTGCAGACGAACAGCGCATCATCGACTCCGGCATACCCTCTTTTGCCACTTACGGCATGACCGAGACATGCAGCCATGTGGCGCTGCGCCGACTCGGTTCGGAATGCTTCTCGGCTCTCCCCCGTTTCAGATTTTCGGCAGATCCAAGAGGATGCCTTGTCATAAACAGTGAGACAATGTCATTCGGACAGCTCGTCACAAACGATATTGTAGAGCTTGACAGTCCGCAGGCATTCCGCTGGAGAGGACGCTTTGACAATGTCATCAACTCCGGAGGCCTGAAAATAAGCCCTGAGGAAATTGAAAAAAAGATAGCACATCTGTTTCCTGACGGTACGAATTTCTACATAGCATCACGCCGAAGCGAGCGCTGGGGCGAAGAAGCGGTCCTTGTCACCGATCTCCGGGAACCGGCCGACAATCTGATAAATCTGATAGAAACCGAGGTCGGGCATCTCCGCGCACCGAAAGCACTGATTTTCGATCCGGACATACAGCGGACTTCATCAAAAAAAATCATCCGGAGAAAATTTTAGGCCTCTTAATAATCCTGAATCGGTTGATAAGTGTTATCTTTGTAATTACTCCGTTTTCATCTTCCGGTCTGGAAGAAACTCACTTTCAACTATCGTTTTATGACTCCGGAAACAGGCCCCAATCTCTATGGACTTTTCAATGACAGCTTCCCTCCTGTCCTTGACGGCGTCACTCTGACAGTCGAAAACTATTGCCAATGGCTTGCCGCGGCAGGCCACAAAGTCTGTGTAGTCACCCCCTGGACTCCCGGTTCGTGTCCCGAAGGTGACTTCACCATGTATCGTTATCTCTCGCTCCCCATCTATAACCGCCACCCCTATCGCTACGGTTATCCAAGATTCGACCCTTTCATCTGGCGCAAACTGCGGTCTACACCATTCAGACTCGTCCATGCCCACTGTCCTTTTTCGTCCGGCAGACTTGCAGCCTATGCGGCAAGAAAGCATGACATACCGCTCGTTGCCACATTCCACTCCAAATACCGGACCGATCTCGAACGCTCGCTCCCCGGTCCGATGGTAAGATACCAGATGAAACGTCTGCTCGAATTCTACAACTCCGCCACTGAAGTCTGGATTCCACAGAGCGCCGTTGAAGAGACTCTCAGAGAGTACGGTTACACCGGAGATGTCAAAGTGGTGGAGAACGGCAATGATTTCAGCGAAGGAATTTCAGATCTGTCTGCCTACCGGAAAGAAGCGCGCAGGCATATAGGCCTCGCAGATGATGAATTCGGGCTTCTATTCGTGGGACAACACATTCTCGAAAAAGGGATCGAGATCATAGTCCGCGCACTCGCCGGTCTTGCTGGTCTGAAATTTCACATGAATTTCATAGGCACCGGCTATGCCCTTCACGACATGCAGGAACTCACACGTGAGCTGGGTCTTTCAGCCCATGTGGCATTCCACGGTGTGATTGACAACCGTGAAGAGCTGCGCCGCTTCTACGCCGCATCCGATCTATTTCTTTTCCCTTCGTTCTATGACAATGCTCCGCTCGTGGTCAGAGAGGCGGCAGCTATGTCCACCCCCTCCCTTCTGCTCGAAGGCTCTACAGCCGCCGAACTTGTCAGAGACGGAGATAACGGCTTTCTGACCCGACGCACTCCCGAAGCTTATGCAGCCGCCATACGCGCCATCGCATCTGACCCTATTATGAAAGAAAAAGCCGGACACGGAGCCCGCGCCACTCTTGCACGTTCATGGCGCGATGTCATGGATGAAGTATTAATCCGCTATGCCGAAATAACCGACCGATATGAGCACAACTGTCACAAAAAATAAAAACAACACTCCATCTGAGCGCAGGCAGGTGCTCGGACTATTATGGAAAATATTCCTACCTATGGCCATAGGTATCGGAGTCGTAATGTGGCTGTTTCACCGAGAATTCAATCCGGAGGTGTGGGACTCGATTCATTTTGACGCCCGTGTCATAGCCTGCATTCTTCTCGCATGGCTGTTTATGATAGGCCGGGACTTCGGTCTGACATGGCGTTTCAGAGCCTTGACTGACCATCAGCTCTCGTGGCGCAAGGCCCTGAAAGTCGACATGCTCTGTGAATTCACATCCTGCGTGACTCCATCGGCAGTCGGCGGAAGTGCCCTTGGCATGGTCTATCTCAACCGTGAAGGCATAGAATTCGGACGCGCCACCACGCTGATGATGACCACCCTCTTCCTCGACGAATTCTTCTTCGTACTCTCCATACCGGTAATCATGCTGCTTGTGCCCTACAGCGAACTTTTCGATTTCGGACACGGCAGTTTTACCGTGGGCCTACAGTCTGTGTTCTGGGGTGTCTATGCGATAGTATTCCTCTGGACCTCTATTCTGTTTTTCGGAATCATCATAAGACCCCACGGCATCCACAGGTTTCTGAACTGGCTGTTCAACTTCAGACTGCTCCGGAAATGGGCGCCGAAAGTAGATCAGCTCGGACAAAACATGGAAGCAACCGGACGCGATCTCCGCAAACGCCCCCTTAGATGGTGGCTTGAGACATTCGGCGCCACAGCTCTCTCATGGTCCTCACGCTACCTTGTTGTCAACGCTCTTTTCCTTGGCTTTGCCCCTCATGCCGATCAGCTGATTGTTTTCGCCCGCCAGTTCGTGGTGTGGATATGTCTGATGATAAGCCCCACCCCCGGCAGCGCCGGCATCAGCGAATGGCTGTTCACCACCTACTACGGCGACCTGATCCACAGCGCCGGCATCGCTCTGATAATCGCTCTGTTCTGGCGCATCATAAGCTACTATATCTATCTGCTTGTCGGAGCATGCATACTCCCCTCCTGGATCCGCGACAGCTTTAGAAAATCACCCCGAAACAACCTCTAATGACAACCAAACCGCAATGAACCGATCACATCTACAATTCCGCCTATGGCTATGGGTCCTCCCCGTCATAGCCCTGATATATCCGGTCACAATCAATGCCGATGAAGTACATGGTGTCTATATGCTCCGCCTTGATGACGAGATAGGCTCTTCAACCTGGCGCTACACCCGGCAGGCTCTTGACGAAGCCTCGCGCCTTGATGCCGAACTGCTGATTGTGCACCTCAACACTTACGGCGGATCCGTGGTCCACGCCGACTCAATCCGCACCGCGCTGCTCAACTTCCCTCGCCCAACAGTGGCGTTCGTTGACAACAACGCAGCCTCGGCAGGAGCACTCGTCGCACTGGCCTGCGACTCTGTGTTTATGAGAAGCGGAGCCTCGATGGGAGCCGTCACAGTGGTTAATGGCACCGACGGCATGGCCATGCCTGACAAATATCAGTCATACATGCGGGCCATGATGCGCGCCACCGCCGAGCGGCATGGGAAAACCATTAGCCCGGACGGAAAGTCGGAATGGCGCCGCAATCCGCTCGTGGCAGAAGCTATGGTCGATCCGCGGGTCAGTGTGGGCGGCCTTATCGACTCTACAAGAGTGCTGACCTTCACGGCTGACGAGGCCGTAAAATGGAACTATGCCGACGGCAATGCAGAATCAGTTGACGAGATAATGCAGCAGCTCGGATATCATCCGGCTTCATATGCCATCAAGGAGTATCACCCTACATGGCTCGACATCTTAATCGGCTTTCTCACAAATCCTGCAGTGCAGGCGGTGCTGATCATGCTCATTATAGGCGGGATCTATATGGAACTCCACTCGCCCGGTGTAGGCTTCCCCTCGGCGGCAGCCATAATCGCCGCTATACTTTACTTCCTGCCATTATATATAAGCGGCATAGCGAGTTCTTGGATAATCCTGCTGTTCGTTTTGGGCATAATGCTGATAATTCTTGAAGTTTTTGTGGTGCCAGGTTTCGGAATCACAGGCATAGCCGGAATTTCGTGTGTCTGCGCGGCTGTTATCCTCGGCCTCATAGAGCACTACACCTTCTCTCTCTCCCATATGAACGCCGACGCCATCTGGAGCTCAATGGTCATCTTCCTCGTCGGCCTCGGTCTGGCGGTGCTTGCCATCTGGTATCTTACATCGTCCTATGGTCCCAAGTGGGTGCGCCGCCACACAGAACTTATGCTGACTCAGCAGGTGGATGAAGGCTATATCGGAGTGGACATGACTCCGGCTGCATATATCGGCCTTGACGGCACGGCTGTCACTGACATGCGCCCGGCAGGAAAAGTAGAGATCAACGGAGATGTGCTCGATGCGGTTGCTATCCAAGGATTCATCCATGCCGGAGCAAGGGTGAAAGTCAGGAAGTATGAAAACGCTCAGATATATGTCGCAGAACTATAGATGACTGAAAGTATATTCACTGCCTGATACAGCCAGAGTTATGCCGGTCATCTGTCTAACGCACCAGCAAATGGCCGGCATACACACATCCAAGCCCGACTGCCAGACTTGCAAGAGCATAGGCTATGGCTACAATGCCTTCTGACATACCAAGCAGAAGATAGTTTTCATTTACAAAAGTCGAAAATGTGGTAAACCCGCCGCAAAAACCGACAGTGGCAAGCAAACGCAACTCCGGGCTCAAAAGATCAGACTTTTCAGCAAAGCCATAGATCAGACCAATCAGCAGGCATCCCGCCATATTGACCGCGAAAGTACCCCAGGGGAAAGCCGCAGCGCCTGCATTGGTCTGTATGACATGGCTTAGCCCATAACGGCATACACCGCCAAGCCCGCTGCCCAGAAAGACTATCAGAAAATCAGTCAGATTCATTTTCATTCGATTTTACGACTGCAAATTTACGGATTTGTCACATTTTTATTATTATCTTTGTGCAATTTAGAGTTCCAATCTTTTATCATGTATAAAAAAGTAATTTGCGCGGCATGCGGTGCCGCACTGTCTCTTAGTTCTTTCGGAGAGACTATCGACATCAAGTCATTGAACTATTCCGGTCCTTTTGAAGTGGCCACTCCGTTCATGCTTGACAGCATCGATGCCAATTCTGCCAAGTTTGACACTTTGGC
Organism: Duncaniella muris; assembly: GCF_003024805.1. Lineage (GTDB taxonomy): Bacteria > Bacteroidota > Bacteroidia > Bacteroidales > Muribaculaceae > Duncaniella > Duncaniella muris. The sequence goes on along the minus strand of NZ_PUEC01000005.1, from coordinate 7,567 downwards.
CATTCTGAAAACCCCGATTTCCATGAATGCTGCTGAAAAAGGCAGTAAATTCACAAATCAGGTTCTTCCGGCAAGCCGGACACCGGCACTCCACCTTCTGAATTTCACTCTTGACAACGGACGTTATTTCAACGGATCGCTCAAAGTCAGCGGCCTTAAGAATCGGGAGATCTATCTTGACGGCAAACTCATCACAGACGAAAAACTCGCTCTGGCTCCGGCAACACACTCCATAACTGTCAAATGTCTCACGCTACCGGGCAATCAACCCGACTCAGTCAGAATCTCCATTGAATCCGACGGCAAAACACAAGTCACAATCAATAAGGAACAAGGACGCCGCTACACTCTTCAGGATGTGATGACAGGTCAACGTATCCTATCGGCAGCCCTATCTCCAAGCGGTAAATATCTGCTCACCACATACAGTTTTACCCATGAAGGAGGCGACAATACGTTCAATACCCAGATCAGCGAACTCTCGTCAGGCCGAGTGCTATTGTCAAGCACAGAAACTCTACGGTGGATGCCAGACTGTGATCAGCTCTATCTCACACGCAATGTCAATAAAAAGCTCCGGTTTATCACCCTCAATCCTCTGACCCATGAAGAACAAGTGATTGCAGATGACATTCCCACACATTCATTCATGCTGTCGCCTACAGCTGATTTCTTTGTCTACCTGAAGAATCAGGATGAACCCAAGGAGAAGAACGCAGACCTTTATGAGATCGTCAATCCGGAAGACCGTCAGCCTGGATGGCGCTCACGCGCATCGTTGATGAAATTCGATCTGGCAAGCGGACTCAGCAGCCCGCTGACATTCGGCTACCGAAATGTCACTCCGGCCGGAATATCAGCAGACGGCAGCAAACTCCTTTTCATGGCTTATGACACTAAAGTAGAACAGCGTCCGAGCTCGGTTGTGTCTCTCTATCTTCTCGATCTGAAATCAGGTGCCTGCATGACGCTGCTTGAAAATGAAGGATTCATCGGTGGCGCATCCCTCTCGCCCGACGGAAAAACGGTCGCGCTTACAGCCTCTCCCGAAGGGCTTGGCTCCATCGGCAAGAATCTGCCAGATGGAATGACCCCGAACATGTATGACAACCAGCTCTATGTCATGGATGTCGCAACGAAGAAAGTCACCCCCCTGACCCGCGACTTCAACCCGTCTGTTGAAAGTTTCGCCTGGAGCAAGGCTGACGGAAATATTTATTTCACGGCTGAAGACCGCGATCTCAAATCGCTCTACCGCGTCAATCCGACCAACGGACAAATTGACAATCTGAAAGCACTTGAGGAATATGTAATGTCATTCGACCTTTCAGCCACAGCTCCGGTACTCGTCTACACCGGTCAGGGAGCGTCTAATTCCGACAGACTCTATTCTGTCAGTCTGAAAAACGGACGCCAGAATCTGATCGAAGACCTCAGCGCCAAACGCCTTGAGGGTGTGCGCCTCGGAGAGTGCAAGGGATGGCCGTTTGTGACATCGCGCGGCGACAGCATCAGTGTGCGCTACATCCTTCCGCCCGATTTCGATCCATCCGAAAAATATCCGATGATCGTAAATTATTACGGCGGATGCAGTCCGACCAGCCGCACATTCGAAAGCCGCTACCCACATCACGTCTATGCCGCCCACGGCTATGTGGTTCTGGTCATCATACCGCGAGGCAGTGCCGGATTCGGGCAGGAATATGCCGCTCACCATGTCAACACGGCCGGTGAAGGTGTAGCTGACGACATAATCGAAGCCGTAAAGGCCTTTACCGACAGTCATTCCTGGGTAGACAGCAAGAAGATCGGCTGTATCGGTGCTTCATATGGCGGATTCATGACCCAATATCTGCAGACAAAGACCGACATATTTGCTGCCGGAATATCTCACGCAGGTATCAGCGACCACACAAGCTATTGGGGTGAAGGCTATTGGGGATATTCATATAGCGAAGTCTGCATGGCCAACAGTTATCCCTGGACACGGAAGGATCTGTTCGTGGACCGCAGCCCGCTCTTCAATGCCGACAAGATCCACACTCCCCTGCTGTTCCTCCACGGCGATTCTGACACCAACGTGCCATTCGGAGAAAGTATCCAGATGTACACGGCCCTGAAACGCCTTGGCCGCGAGACGGCTTTTGTGGCAGTCAGAGGCGCCAACCACCAGGTGACCGAATTCAACAAGCGCAAACAGTGGCAGGAAACCATATTTGCATGGTTTGCCAAATATCTACAGGATGATCCGTCATGGTGGGAAGCCATGTATCCTAAGAAGTCACTTTGAAACGCCGGATCACGACCGGCAAAAAAAGAAGATCTGAGCGAATCAGAGCCATGCGTTGACACGTTCACGAATGGCCGCTGATTCGCTCAGCATTTTAATGAACTCGCACATGGAACGCTTGTGGTAACTGTCACGCAGAGTGTGGACACAGCCGGTCATCTCGTTCGCCGGAATGTCAAGCGGCACAGCCTTGACTCCGCGCACATTGTGTGTTGTGGCTTCGGCCAGTACAGTGGCCAGACTGCTGCAGCTGATCAGTTTCAGCAGAATGTTGACTTCATTGAGTTCGATACGCACACGCATATCAATGCCTTTAGGAGCAATCACTGCATCAAAATAGTTTCGCGCCTGCAAGCCGCGGGCCGGCAGTGCAAGATCATATTCCGAAAGCTCGGCAAGCGTGACTTTTTGCTTCGATGCCAAGGGATGGTTACTATTGACCACCACTGTAAGAAAATTCTGAAACAGACTGTGGGATTCGACACAGGCCAAAGGCTCCTTCGGTTTGAATGCAAGCACAAAGTCAACTTCACGTTCAACAAGCATGTCCATCAGCTCGGCCATCGGCTTATAAAAAATATTGAGCTTCACTCCCGGATAAAGTTTCATGAAATCAAGCAGCGTCTCTGTCAGTATGGGGCTGAAAGAATATGTCACCCCGATGTTGAGAGTGCCTGCAAGCAGTTCGCGCAGATCATTCATGCGCTCAAGACAGAGTTGTGAGGCCTGTAGGGTTCTGACGGCATACGGGAGCAGTTCGCTGCCGGCTTCCGTCAGACACACCCGATGGCTGTCTCGCTGAAAAAGCGGTGACCCGATCTCCTGTTCGAGCTGTTTGATCTGCTGTGACAAGGTGCTCTGGGTTATAAACAATGTCCGTGAGGCCTCTGAAAAGTTCAACGTCTCCGCAACCTTGACAAAATATTTCAACTGGCGCAATTCCATGATTCAGGGAATGAAAATGAAAACGTGAGTAGTATTATATTAACGTGGCAGGTATAGTTCATCGTGTGGCCTGGAAAGATATATTTTTCAAAAGGAAGATCGGTATTGTCGCACCGATGACCATTCCGAGGAGTATAAAAAGGCAGGTAAGGCCATTACTTGCAAACAGATAGAAATAATGGTTGAATCCCAATTCATGCCCCTGATAAAGACACATCACAAGTCCTCCGAATGTCCGATAGGCATATATGCCGGGGATCATCGGCAAGAGCGAAGGAAACAGACAGGTCTCTGCGGGAGTACGGACCAAAGGAGAAAACAGAACCGCGAGCACCCCGACAATCAGCGCCGCTATCGAAGTGGCCGGCACAATGTGCATTCCTGTCAGAGATTCATTCATCAGAAGAAAACGGGTCGAATGGCCGGCGGCGGCAATAAGCGCACAATACAGATAGGCCCTGCGCGGGGGATTGCTGATAGCGGCAAAACCGATAGCTGCTATCGCTGCGAAAAACGCATCCTGCAAAAATTCGATCAACATAACGGATAAACTGCTTTTTTCAAATCAACATTCTGTAATGGCGCTGTCAAAACATACCGATGTTCATCATCATCATTCCGCCACAAAGGCCTATCGAAAGGCAAGCGGTAAGAATCATTGCATGCATGAAGCGGCTGAACGAACAGATATAGTGGCCGGCAAGCATATCGCTGAATGAATTCAGAAACGGAATGCCCGGCACAAGGTAGAGCACACTGGTTCCGATGGCTATTTCCGGAGTCTGGCCGAGATGAAACAAGGCATCCGTAGCTCCGAGCACAGACGAAACGAAAGCACACATAATGAAAACAATACGCATGTCTACTTTCTGCTCACAGAGCACCTGCTTCAGATAGTAGCCGGCAAGAGTTGCTATAAAAACGATTGCCATCGCCGGCAGATCGCCTCCGAAAAGGCGGCAAAACGATGCGTTGGCACATGATGCAAGTAAGAGCACCAGCCGTTTGTCAGCCGGACGAGTCTTGACGATGCGGTTGAACTCTGCTTCGGCCTGTCTGAAATCAAGCCGGCCGTCAGCCACTGCCCAGCTCAGTTCGCTCAGACGGGTGTTGATGTCGAAACTTATCATCGATGTCCGCAATGCAGTTATATAGGTATAGCTGTCGGAACGGTCACGGTTACAGACAGTCATGTGGATATGGCGTGGCATTATCGTCATCACCACTTCATGATCAAAAGCCTCCGCCATGCGTTTGACATTTCGCTCAAGGCGTATGCATGTGGCCCCGGCTCCTAAAAGCCATGCGGCATATTCAGAGAGGAAAAGGCAGTATTTTTTTACGGTCTCACCCTCTCTTGTCATTCGGATGCCTGCTGTCACAGGCGCCATAGGCTGCTCAATCTTCGTCATCATAAACTTCCTGGCCTTCAAGTCTGTCACCGGGGATGAAGATTTCCTCACTCTCCTTACCAAACTCGATCAGATGCCTCTGATGATGTATCTGGGAGTAGTTTTTGTAGCAGACTCTGATGATTATCAGTGCTACCATCGCGAATGCTATCACGCACCAGGTAAAAAGCGGAATGTTAAGCGTAACCATGATTGTTCTGATGTTTAAATTGTTTTGCAAAGTAAACAATCATGCGGATCTTTTTCCTCCATCCGGCTAATGAAAGATTCGATAGCTATTATAGAACGAGCCAATTGTTAAAAATGTTCTGCTTTTTGCTTAACTTTGCACTACTATGATACAACAGATCGAATTCACACTCCGCGCCTACCCGCGTGGCATCCATCTGGTCACCGGCGAAGTAATGCGCCAATTGCCTGAACTGCCTGAAAAAGGGCTTCTGCATCTTCTTATCAAACATACATCTGCCGCACTCGCTGTCAACGAGAATGCAGATCCGGATGTGCGCCACGACCTGAATGTTATTTTCGACCGCCTCGTGCCGGAAAACGCCCCATTCTATCTCCACACCGACGAAGGCCCTGACGATATGCCGTCACATGCCAAATCCATCCTTGTCGGTCCGTCGCTGTCACTGCCAGTCAGCCGTCATCACCTGAATCTCGGAACATGGCAGGGAATATATCTCTGTGAATTCCGCGACTACGGAGGTCCGCGCAAAATCGTAGCCACAATCATCGGCGAATAAAAGTCGGTCCGACAAAAAACGGCCCCGCTATCACCTATGATAGCGGAGCCGTGAATTTTATCGGAGATCAGACTCCGGCAATAGCTTTTTTATTCTTCGCCGCGGATAGCTGCGATGCCGGGGAGGATCTTGCCTTCGATGGCTTCGAGAAGAGCGCCGCCACCGGTTGAAACGTAGCTTACCTTGTCGGCCAGACCGAACTTGTTGACGCAGGCAACAGAGTCACCGCCGCCTACAAGAGAGAATGCACCGTTTTCAGTAGCCTCTACAATGGCATCGGCGATGGCACGTGAACCGGCAGTGAAATTGTCGAATTCAAACACACCGGCAGGACCGTTCCAAAGGATTGTCTTGGCACCTTTGATAGCATCGGCAAAAGCCTTGCGGGTTTCGGGACCGGCATCAAGGCCTTCCCATTCTGCAGGGATTTCCTTGCATGAAACAACCATAGTGTTGGCATCGTTGCTGAAATCGTCAGCTGCCACGCAATCAGTTCCGAGTACAAGGTTAACACCTTTCTGCTTGGCCTTTTCGATGATCTGAAGAGCGAGATCGAGCTTGTCATTCTCGCAGATAGACTTTCCGACATTTCCGCCGAGAGCCTTTGCGAAAGTATAGGTCATACCGCCGCAGAGGATGAGGTTGTCAACCTTGTCCATGAGGTTTTCGATGATGCCGATCTTGGTTGACACCTTTGAGCCACCCATGATAGCGGTGAAGGGACGCTTGATGTCTTTGAGAATGTTGTCAACAGCTGTAACTTCCTTTTCCATCAGATAGCCGAGCATCTTCGAATCCTTGTCGAAGTAATCGGCGATCACTGCGGTAGAGGCATGACGACGGTGAGCGGTACCGAAGGCATCGTTCACATATACGTCAGCATAAGATGCAAGAGTCTTTGCGAATTCTTTCTGGCGTTCCTTCATTTCTTTCTTGGCTGCGTCATATGCAGGATCTTCCTTGTCAATGCCTACGGGCTTGCCTTCTTCTTCAGGGTGGAAGCGGAGGTTTTCAAGCAGGAGCACCTGACCGGGCTTCAGAGCGGCGGCCTTTTCAGCTGCCTTGGCGCAGTCTTCAGCAAACTCTACTTCAGTGCCGAGATATTTGCCAACTGTATCTTTGATCTGGCTGAGTGACATTTTGGGGTTCACCTTACCTTTGGGTTTGCCCATGTGGCTCATGATGATGAGGCTGCCACCGTCAGCAAGAATTTTTTTCAGAGTGGGAAGAGCGCCGCGGATACGGGTATCGTCAGTGATTTTACCGTTTTCGTCCAGGGGAACGTTGAAATCCACGCGGACAATGGCCTTTTTGCCGTTGAAATTGTACTGGTCGATAGTCATTGAATATGTGTATTTTAAAGGGTTTTTACGTCCATTTCAGAGACGGTGCAAAATTACAGAAATATTTCATTAATAACAACATATTTTCGAAAATACTTCTTGCTGCCTCACGGCTCTTTCATTTAAGATTTGGTCTCATTCCCGGAAAATGTGTTATTTTATAGTGGTAGCTGTATGGACGCAGGGATGCTTTAACCTCTGATTTTCAATAAAATAAATACTTTAAAAATTGGTCAAGTGGCAGCTTTTTCGTAACTTGTAGGTGATAATCAAATAGTTACGCTAAAAAATGAAGCCACTTGACCAAGTCCGTTCGACTGGCGCTTATGCGCCTGATCACACTGCAAAAGTACACAATAAATTTGACACAAGACGCAGTATTTTAGAAGAACTTAGATCGTTTGCCTCATCCGTGCCGGATTTCCGCAGATTAGACAAAGGCAATATCCGCCATAGGCTCGACGATATCATCATGCTGATGATACTCGGACGCATAGCCGGATGTATCGGACGTGCCGAGATATTGGAGTTCGGCAGATACAACCTCAACAAATTACACAAAATGGGCATGTTGAAGAACGGGGTGCCATCCGAGGCCACGCTTTGCCGTGTGGAGAACGGCATCAACGATACAGGCATGGCCGACAGGATGCAGCAGTTCGCTCAAATATTCCTTGACAGGCTGCTTAATGCCTGCCGGGTCATTGAAATAATCTGCATTGACGGCAAAGCCGAGCGCGGCACCGTTCAGGAAAACGGGCGAAGCCCGGATATCGTCTCTGCCTATTCGTTCAGCACCGGCATAACAATCGCCACCGAAGCCTGTCA